>CAZZCV010000006.1:0-102938 GCA_964653225.1 uncultured Rhodoplanes sp.
GGTCCCAGAACCACCAGCCGCCCCAGCCCAGCTCGTAATAGGCCCAGTACGAGCCCATCGAGATGCCGGCGGTGAGCGCCATCCACGCGGCCAGCGTCCACGGCCGAACCCAGCGCGCCCAGGCCGCGTCGATCCGGCCTTCGATCAGGGCCGCCACCGCGAACGAGAACGAGATCGAGAAGCCGACATAGCCGAGATAGAGCAGCGGCGGATGCAGCGCGAGCCCGATGTCCTGCAGGACCGGATTGAGGTCGCGGCCCTCCAGCGCCGGCTGCGCGATCCGCAGAAAGGGATTCGACGTTCCGACGATGAAGGCGAGGAACGCCGCCGCGATCCAGGCCTGCATCGCCAGCACGTTGGCCTTGAGCGTGGCCGGCAGGTTGCCGCCGAACAGCGCGACCAGCGCGCCGAACAGCGCGAGGATCAGCGCCCACAGGACCATCGAGCCCTCGTGGTTTCCCCACACGCCGGTGATCTTGTAGAGCAGCGGCTTGGCGGAGTGCGAATTCTCGTAGACGTTGACCACCGAGAAATCGGACACGACGTAACACCAAGTCAGCGCCGCGAACGAAAGCGCGACGAACGCAAGCTGCGCGAACGCCGTCGGCCCGGCCACCGCCATCAGCCGCTCGTCGCGCCGGTGCGCGCCCGCGAGCGGAACCACGGCCTGGATCAGCGCCAGGCCGAGCGCCAGGATCAGCGCGAAATGGCCGACTTCCGCGATCACGGCTGCTTGGCCTCGCCCTCTTTCCAGTGGCCCTGCCGCTTGAGCGCGTCGGCGACCTCCTTGGGCATGTAGGTCTCGTCGTGCTTGGCCAGCACCGCGTTGGCGCGGAACACGCCGCCGGTGTCGAGCACGCCTTCGGTCACGACGCCCTGCCCTTCGCGGAACAGGTCCGGCAGGATTCCGGTGTAGGCCACCGCGATCGCGCGGTTGCCGTCTGTGACCTCGAAGCGCACCGCGAGGTTCTCGCCGCGCTCGATCGAGCCGGGCTTCACCAGGCCGCCGAGCCGGATGCGCGAGCCGGGCTGGACCTTCTTCTCCACCACGTCGGTCGGCGAGTTGAAGAACACCACGGAGTCGCGCAACGCGGTCAGGACCAGAGCGGCCGCCAGCGCCAGCACGCCGAGGCTCGTTCCGATCAGCACCAGTCGCCGCTGCCTGCGCGTCATCCTAGCCTTCCAGCCCCAATTCCTTGAGGACGTCATTGACCTGCCGCAACTTTCCGGCGTCGTCCGCGAGCGCCGCGCGCGCTTCGGCAGCGGTGGCCAGCGCCTTGTCGCGTTCGCCCAGCACCATATAGGCGCGCAGCAGGCGCAGCCATCCGTCCACGTCGCCGCGCTCGCCCTTGAGCCGCTCGGCCAGCCGCTCGACCATGCCGCGCACCATCTGCGCGCGCTGCTCGGGCGAAAGTGCGGCAGCCGCCGCCATGTCCTCGGCCGAGGGACCGCGCGCGGCCGGCGCGCCGGGCCGGGGAGCGTCGGGAGACGGCGCGCCGGGCTCGACCCGCTGAAGCGATTCGCGCACGAAGGCGGTCCAGGGCGCATCCGCCGGCGCCCCCGCGAGCAATTCGCGCCATGCCCGGGCCGCGTCGCCGGGCCGGCCATCCTGCTCGGCTGCAAGCCCCAGGAAGAAGCGCGCCTTGGACTCGGCGGGGTCCAGCGCGAGCGCGCGCTCGAACGCCGCCTTGGCCTCGGCGGTGACGACCCCGCCGGCCTCGCCGGTCAGCGCCTCGCCCAGATCGGCCTCGCGCGGCGCCGTGGAACCGAGAAGCCGCACCACGTTGCGGCGCGCGCGCGCGGCGTCCTCGTAGCGATTCATCCGCATGTAGACGGGGGCGAGAACCTCCCAGCCGCGTCCGTCCTCGGGATGGTTCGCAAGATGCGCCTCGACACGGGCCACCAGCTCCGGCACCGACGACTGTGCGGCGGGGGTTTCCATCCGCGCGGCCTGCGGGCGCTCCGCCAGATGCGGCGAGCCGGTGACGAGATACAGCCCGGCCGCTCCGAGCGGCAGCGCCGCGAGCGCAGCAACTGCCACCGCGCGACGGCCGCGGCCGCCCCGCGCCGCGGGCGCCGCCGTCTCGGCGTCGGCCGCGGCGATCAGTCGCCGCGACACCTCGATCCGCGCCGCCTCCGCCTCGCGTCCGGCGATCAGGCCGGCCGCGCGATCGCGCTCGATCTCGTCGAGTTGATCGCGATAGACCGCCACATCGCTGCCCGCCCGCAGCGGCGTGCGGCGTCCCAGCGGCCACAACACGGCGAAGCTCGCCGCCGCGGTCATCAGCGCCAATACGAACCAGAGAGTCATATTGGAACGGTTACATCATGCCGGAGCGGCCGCCGCAACCGGCCCCGCAAGGCCGGATCGCGGCCGGTTTCAGGCCCGCGCCGCCTTCGGCTCGCTGCCGCCCCCGGAGACGGCGGCCGCCTTGGTCAGCAGCGCCGCATACTCCTGGCCGAACACCTTGGCGCAGAAGCGCACGGCGGCGTCGACCTGCGACTGGCGGAACGGCCGCTCCTTCTCGCCGGTGGCGCGCAGCGCGTCGAGCAGCGTGCGGGTGCCGGTGTCGAGGTTCTGCTGCAGGTCGTTGAAGGTGCGCTGCGTCACCTCGTTGACCGCCAGCTCGCTGGCGTAGGTGCGGCAGGCCATCACGAAGCCGATCAGCGATTCCGCCTCCGTCACCTCGTCGGCGTCGAGCGTCATGCCGGGCGCGATCTCCTTGGCCGGGCGCGGACGCATCAGCCGGCGCACGCGCCCCGGCATCGTCTCGACCTCCGCGCTCAGCACGCGCGAGATGGTGGCGCGGATCGACGCGAGCTGGCGGCCCCACGCGCTGTCGCTGGCGATGTCCAGCTCCGTGCGCAGGCCGCGCACGGCGTCGTGCACGTCCTTGAGCAGCGCCGTCACGGCGATGCCGCGGCCGGTCTTGAGGTCGGCTTCGAGTTCCCGCACCATGCGCTCGATTTCCGCCAGCACGATGTTGACCGTCTGCGAATAGGGTGTCTCCGCGATCCGCGCGGCCGTGTCGCTGCCGGCGGCACGGGTGGCCAGCCGGATCAGCTGCCAGGGCGCGGCGAGCCGGTCCATCAGCATCACCAGGCTGTAGCGGAACAGGCCGTTCTTGACGCCGACATGGGCGTCGAGCAGCGCCTTGACGCTCTCGAGCTGGGGACCGGACAGCATCTTGATGTGGCCCGGCAGCTTGCCGGCCAGCGCCGCAAGCGCATCGCGCAGGTCGAGCACGCCGACCACGGGCCGGACGTCCTCCAGACCGCGCGGCGTGCCGGTCTGCGCGCCGAGCCGGCGCGCCGACTTCTCGTCGTTCGCCACGGCCGCGATCATGCCCTGCATCTGCCTGACGGCATGATCCTGGAACGTGCGGGTGAGTTCTCCGACCCTCGCCTCGTCGTGCGCCGCCAGCGCCTGCCCCACCTGCTCGCTGAAGATCGCCGCCTCCGCCGGCACGACCTGATTGCAGATCCAGGTCCAGATCGGCTCCAGCGTGGCGCGGGCGATCCGGCCCGGAGCCAGGCGTTCGGCGCTTTCGCTGATCAGGAACGGCTCGAGCGGCTGGAAGAACAGCCGCGCGGCCTCGCCGACGCGCTGCGCCTTGGGATCGTTGTCGCGAAAGCTGCGGCGCAGTTCGGTCAGGATCAGCTCGGAGCCGTTGATGTCCTCGCCGCGCAGGATGTTGCGTTCGAGCTCCGCGATCAGCAGAGCCCGCGATCCCGGATTCAATTCACGGAGAAACGCCCGCAACCGTTCGACGGCGGGCTGTCCCACGCCAGCCATTCAAGCCCCACGACGCGAAAACCCAAGCCAAATCCATAGCGGATCGGGCTTAAGAATGGGTTGACCGGAGCGCCGGGAGGAGCGGGCGAGCGTCCACCGGGGTAACGCTGAAGCCACTATATCTTCTTGTTTTTACGAACGAACTCTTCGGAGAGGCGTTGCAGCGCCAGGCCGGCCGCCTGGACGATGCGCTCGCGGATGGCGTGCCCCCGCTCCGCCGAGGCAGCCGCGGCATCGCCGATCACGCCGCGGTCGGCGATCCGCGGGTCGCCGCTGCTCCACGGCCAGGTCACGCCGGGATCGAGGATCGCCGCGCGCACCGCCGCGGCCTCCGGCGGACATGTCAGGCCCGCGATGCGGTCGCGGCGCACCCGGTGCGGCGCCAGCGCCAGCATCAGCGAGGTCTCGTCACAGCCGCCGTGGATTTCCGGCAGGCCCGCGTCGGGAACCGGGCTCATCAGCGCGCCGGCGTGCAGGGCGCAGACGTTCAGTCCGAGGTCCTGCCATTCGTGGATCGCCGCTTCGAGGATGCCGCGGTTGCCGCCGTGGCCGTTGACGACCATCAGGCTGCGCGCCGGCAGCGACCGCACGATCTCGCCCGCCAGCTCCCGCAGCAGCATCGCCATGCCCGCGACCGACAGCGACATCGTGCCGGAGGCCCAGCCGTGCTCGCGCGACAGGCCGAACGGCAGCGTCGGCAGTTGCCAGAGATCGAACGCCTCGCCGTGCCGCTCGACGATGGCCTGCGCCAGCGCGTCCGCGAGCACCGCGTCGGTGTCGAGCGGCAGGTGCGGGCCGTGCTGCTCCATCGAGCCGAGCGGCAGCAGCAGGATCGAGGTCTCGCGCAGCCGCGAAGCCTCCTCGAAGGTCAGGTCGCCGATCGTGCGTGCGGTCATGGCTTCAGCCGCGCACCATGCGCATCAGCACGCGGTCCCTGCGAACGAAATGGTGGAACAGCGCGGCGCCGATATGCGCGCCGAGCAGGAGCACGACGGCGATGCCCAGGCCGCGGTGTACGGCGAACATCGCCTCCGAGAACGGCCGGTCCTGCGGCCAGACCGGCGGCAACTCGAACAGCCAGAACACGAGGATCGGCGCGCGATAGGCGGAGGTCGCGATCCAGCCCACGACCGCCTGCGCGATCAGCAGGCCGTACAGCGCCCAGTGCGTGGCATGGGCGGCGAACTGCTGGGCGGCGGGAATATCCGCCGGCAGCGGCGGCGGCGGATGCGCGACGCGATAGGCCAGCCGCACCAGCATCAGCGGCAGCAGAATCGCGCCGGTCGAGCGGTGCAGGTGGTAAAGCGTATCCTGTGCGGAGCCGAAGTCGGCGTTGGCCATCGCCACGCCGATCGGGATCATCGCCAGCACCAGCGCGGCGGTGAGCCAGTGCAGCGCGCGCGCGACCGCGGTGTAGCCGGACGTGACGTCGGACTTGGAGTCGGACATGGGCCCCTCCTCGCCCGAGGATAGCAGACTTAAGGAACCAGACGCGGCGCTTTCCCGTCGCTCCCGGCGGGCTCGTTGAGCGCGGACAGGATGTGACCGAGCTGGTGGCCGGCGCGCGCCGCCTTGGCCGCCATGTAGCGGCGGTTGTCGGCGTTGATCGGCGTTTCGAGCGGCATCCGGCCGGCGATCTCGATCCCGGCCCTGGCGAGGCCGTCGAGCTTGGCCGGATTGTTGGTGAGCAGGATCACCCGGCTGCAGCCCAGCATCTGGAGCATGCGCACCGCGACGCCGTAGTCGCGCTCGTCGTCGTCGAAGCCGAGCGCGATGTTGGCGTCCACCGTGTCGAGGCCGGCGTCCTGGAGCTGGTAGGCCCGCATCTTGTTGGCGAGGCCAAGCCCGCGGCCCTCCTGCGCCAGATAAAGGATGATGCCGCCGCCAGCCTCCTGCAGCCGCGCCAGTGCGAGCCGGAGCTGGTCGCCGCAGTCGCAGCGCCGCGAGCCGAACACGTCGCCGGTCATGCACGCGGAGTGAATCCGCACCGGCACCGGCTTCGACAGGTCGGGCGTGCCCACGATCACCGCCACCGGATCGTCGCCGAGCGCGTCGCGGAACACCACGAAGCGGGCGCGCACGCCGCCGTCGAGCGGCACATGCGCCTCGCCCGCGATGGCGAGCGACTGGCTCGCGGCCGAGCGGAAGCGGCCCACCGCCGACGCCTCCAGAGTCACGACGGCCGGCGCAAGACCCGCGAGCCTGTCGGCCCGCGTGTCCGCCACCAGAACGGCCGGCAGGATCTGCGCCAGCTTGACCAGATCGATGGCCGCGATCGCGGCCGCGCCCGCGGGCTCGGGAACGAAATCGTGACGGGCCTCGGCGTCGGCCACCATCGTCAGGATCGTGGCGGCATCGGCATCCGCCGCCAGCTCCAGCGCGAGCGGCTCGGCGGCTTCGAGGCCCAGCGAGCGGGCGCGGCTGGCGGTAATCACGAGACGGGGCCGGATCGGCGCGCACAGCGCGCGGAAGGCCGCGAGCCGCTCGCCGTCGAGCCCCTCCACCGGAAGCGCGAGCAGCGGCCCGCCGCGGCCCGTGACCAGCACCGGCCGGCCGGCCCGGAACTCGGCCAGCCCCCTGCCGACGCCCACGTCCTCGCTCCTGCCGAACAAGACGGACTTCGATGCAGACGCCACGGAGCCGCCGCCATTGCGCATTCGGGACATATCCATGTCTGGGCCGCAGCACATCCGCAGCGTTCGTCTAAAAACCCCGCACCCGATCCGGACATTCCCGTCCGGGCACATTGATCTCCAACGCACCACATCGGCTTTGGATCGCGCTCCGATGTGAATTTAAATATGTATTGTGAGGACGAGACGGGATCGCCCGCCGCGCCACGGTCCCGATAGTATCGGGCTACTCCGCCCGTTCAGCCCGCCACCGGAACCACCGCCTTGCAGTCCAGCGTCCCCGATGCCGAACCGTGGCATGGCATTCCCGAACGGTTTCGCGCGGGGGAGAAGCTCGCCGCGCCCTGGGAGGAGATGTTCGGGCCTCTGCGCGGGAGTGCCGACGCCGAAACGGTGGCCGTGGGCCAGATCGGCCAGTCGCTGGACGGCCGCATCGCGACCCCCGCCGGCCACTCGCATTACATCAACGGCGAGGCCGGGCTCGCGCATCTGCACCGCCTGCGCGCGCTGGTCGATGCCGTCGTGGTCGGCGCAGGCACGGTTCAGACCGACGATCCGCAACTCACGGTGCGGCGCGTCGAGGGCCCGAACCCCGCACGGGTGGTGATCGACCCGCACGGCCGCATTCCGGCAAGCGCGCGGGTGTTCGCCGATGACGGCATCCGCCGCATCGTCCTGACCGCGCAGGGCACGGTTCCTGCCCTGTCTCCCGGAATCGAGGTGGTCGCGCTGCCGGTAACAGACGGCGCGTTGCAGCCAGCCGCCATGCTCGCGGCGCTCGCCGCGCGCGGGCTCCGGCGCGTGCTGGTCGAAGGCGGTGCCAACACCGTATCGCGGTTGCTCGCCGCCGGCTGCCTCGACCGGCTGCACGTCGTGGTCGCGCCGATGATCCTCGGCGCGGGCCCCTCGGGCCTGTCGCTGCCGCCGGTCCTGCGCGCCGACCAGGCGATGCGCATGCCGGTCCACATTCACCGGCTCGGCGCCGAGGTTCTGTTCGACTGCGATCTCGCCGCTCACCGGGCGGAGGCGGGCCGCGCGAACAGGTCGACGTGACCGACGCGAATGGACGACCGCCCGGCCGCCACCGCCTCGCGGCGGCGCGTCAGCCAGCCCATCACCTCGTCGAGCGGGATCGCGCCCATCTCGCGCGCCGCGGTCGCCCAGCCCGACAGCGTCTCGGTCTGGATCTCGCGGTCGGCGGGGCCGAACACCCAGTCGGATTCGCCCTGCTCCACCGCGTAGCCGACCTTCCGGAAACGCTCGACCGCCACGCTCGCGGCCACCGGGCCGAGCGCCGGGCCGAAGCCCTTGTCGCGCCGCTGGTGCGCATTCACCGCCGCGACCACGCTGGCGTCCAGCGGATCGAACGGGTCCAGCTCGGCGCGCCCGTCGTAGCTCAACGCGGCATAGACCGGAATGCGCCGCGCCGCGGCCTCGACCGCGAGCCGCTCCATCCATTCGCCCGACACCAGATCGAGCAGCGCCGAGGTCGCGACCAGATCGACCGGCCCGTCGAGCGCAGCCTCGAGGTCGCGGTTAAGGTCGAGCGGCACGACCTTGACGTTGGGCGCGGCCGGCACGCGCGCGAGCAGGCTGAGATCGTTGTCGAACAGCCGCCAGCTTTGCCGCGCGGCCAGATGCGGCGACACCGCGCGATAGGTCGCTCCGGTGCCGCAGGCGATGTCCGAGACGTTGACCGAGGGCTGGTGCGATAGCGCCGCCGCAACGGCCTTCAGAATCGTTTCGTTGCGCGCGCGCCGGTCAAACGGCTCGCGCAGGGCCAGCCAGTCGGCGGGAAAGCTCATGCGGCATTCTCCAGGACGCCGGCGAACAGTCTGGCGGAATCGCGCCAGGTCGGAAGCGTCTGCGCAGCCGCGCGCGCGCCGGCCGCGAGCCGCGCGCGCTCGTCGCGATCCTCGATCAGCCAGCGCAGCGCGGGCGCCAGCGCCTCGACGTCGCCGGGGGGAACCAGGATGCCCGCGCCGCCCGGCACCGTCTCCGGGACCGCGCCGGCGGTGGTGCCGATCACCGGCAGGCCGTGCGCGATGGCCTCGGCATAGGCCATGCCGTAGCCCTCGTAGTGCGAGGCCAGCACGAACAGGTCCGCGCCCGAGAGCAACGCGGAAATCCGCTCCGCAGACACCGCACCGGCCATCGCGACGCGATCCTGCAAGCCGTGCTGCGCAATCAGCGCGTCGAGCCGCGCCGCGGCATCCGGGTCGCGGGTGCGGTCGCCCGCGATGGTGAGATGCCAGGGCAACTCCCTGAGCCGCGCCAGCGCCTCGACCAGCAGGTCGAAGCCCTTGCGCGGCACGACCGCTCCGACCGACACCAGCCGCACAGCCGCGCCGTCGCCACCGCATGCGAACGGCGCGCGGTCGGTGCCCGGCACCGCCACCGTGATGCGCACGGCCGGCACCTCGAACCCGGACGCCAGCAGCCGCGCGGTCGCAGGGCTGCTCACGATCACGGCACGGGTGCGGGCCAGCGCCGCGGTCTCGCTCGCATGCAGCGCGCGGGCCTCGTCCGCGGTCACGCCGGTCTCCCAGGCCAGCGGATGATGCACCAGCGCCACCAGCGGCCGCACCGCCGAAAGCGCCTCGGCCGCCTCGGGCAGCACGCCGAACGCAAGTCCGTCGATCACCAGCGGCCTGTCCGCGGGCACCGCCGCGAGCCGCGCCTGAGCGAACCGTTTCTGCTCCGGCGCGGGCTTCGGAAATCCGTCGCCCAGCGCCACCACGTGGGCCTCCCAACCCCGTTCGCGCAGCTCCGCGATCATGCGTCGCGCATAGCCGTAGCCGCCGGTCGGCGCCGCGAGATCGCCGGGGATCGCGAAGGCGAAACGCCTCACCACAGGGCGGCCTCGTACCATGCCCTCGCGACGTGCGATTCCGAGATCGTGATGCGGATCGCCTTCAGCTCGCGACCGCTGCGGCCGAGCTTGCCCTCGCGCGCCGCGACGGCGAGCCGGCCGTGGACATACCGGGTGAGGAATTCGGTGGTGGTGTTCTGACCCTTGAACTCCGGCACCTCGTCGAGATTCTTGTAGTTGAGCGGGCCCAGCACCGACTTGAGCACATCGAGCGCGCAGCCGATGTCCACCACAATGCCGTTTTCGTCGAGGGAGTCCGCGATGAAGGCCGCGTCCACCACGAAGGTCGCGCCATGCAGCGCCTGCGCCGGGCCGAACACCGCGCCGCGGAACGAATGGGCGATCATGATGTGGTCGCGGACCTCGACGGCGAACACGGGCGTCTCCCGGCGTTACGGATAGTCGATACGTTGGCACAGGACGCCGCTTTGCGGCGCAAAAATCTGCGGCAGCCGCGCCGGCAGGTCGTCGAAGGCCACCGGCTCCGAGAGCAGCACGTCGAGCCGCTCGTCGGCGAGCAGGCCGATCGCGTGCTCCAGCCTCTGCCGGTGGGTGAACTCGTCGCGGCGCGAGGGCGCGACCTTGCCGACCTGGCTGGAGACGAGCCGCAGCCGCCGACTGTGAAAGGCGCCGCCGAGCGGCACCGCCACGTCCCGCGTGCCGTACCAGCTCAGCTCCAGCACGGTCGCCTCGTCGGCTGCGAGCCCGAGCGCGGTCACGAGACCCGATGCGGTCGCGCTGGCGTGGACCACCAGATCGCATTCGGTGGGCGCGTGGGCCGGCAAGGCGAAATGCAGGCCGAAGGCATGCGCCACTGCGGCCCGCGCCGGATTGACGTCCACCAGCGTCACGTCGGCGCTGGCGAGCCGCCGGCACAGCAGCCCCGTCAGCGCGCCGACCACGCCCGCGCCGACCACCGCGACGCTGGCGAACGGTCCGGGCCCCGCATCCCACACCGCGTTCAGCGCGGTCTCCATGTTGGCGGCCAGAATGCCGCGCGCCGGCGGCACCGTGTCGGGAAGCGGCACTGCGGCCTCCGCCGGAACGTCGAACAGCGTCTGATGCGGATGCAGCGTGAAGACCGCGCGGCCGGTCAGCTCGCCCGGCCCGGCCTCGACGCGGCCGACCGTGGCGTAGCCGTATTTCACCGGAAACGGAAAGCGGCCGGCCATGAACGGGGCGCGCATCCGCTGGAACTCGCTTTCGGGCACCCGCCCGCCCGCCACCAGCGCCTCGGTGCCGCGGCTGACCGCGCCGTGCAGCGCGCGCACCCGCACCGAGCCCCGAGCCGGCGCGCCCAGCGTCTCCGCGCGGATTTCGGCCCGGTCCACACTCACGTACCAGAGCGCCCGCGCCTCCTCGCTGCCTGCCACGATAAAGTCCCTGTCGCAGTTAGACTTCGGGTCCCGTCGCCCGCTATATCCTGCGCGGGTCCGGCCCGTAAGGATATGGTGCGGCGTGCTTGAGCGTACATCCCCCGATGAGACGGTCGAACGCGAGGCCGTCTCCGGCGTGTTCGGACGCCGCGTGCTGTTCGTGGCCCTGACGGGCGCGACGATCGCCGCGCTCATGGCGCTGGCCGCGGCCGCGCTGTCGACCGGCGGGCTCGACGGCTTCGATGTCGCGCTGCTGGCGCTGTTCGGCCTGACCGCGCCGTGGTCGGTGATCGGGTTCTGGAACGCGGCCATCGGCTTTCTCATCATGCGCTTCGCGCGCGATCCGGTCGCGGCCGTTCTGCCGCCGGCCGCGCGGGTGCGCCCCGACGATCCGATCCGCGTTTCGACCGCGCTGCTGATATGCGTGCGCAACGAGCCGCCGGACCGCGCGATCCGCAACCTCGACGTCATGATGGCCGACATCGAAGCCAGCGGCTTCGCGGACCGCTTCCACGTCTATGTGCTGAGCGACACCGGCCTTGCCGACGTGGCCGCGGTGGAGGAGCAGGCGTTCGGCGCGCTCGCCGAACGCCGGAGCGGCCGCATCCCCCTCACTTACCGCCGCCGCGACCTCAACACCGGGTTCAAGGCCGGCAACATCCGCGACTTCCTCGACCGGTGGGGCGACGGCCACGAACTGATGGTGACGCTCGACACCGACAGCTTCATGACCGCGGCCGCGATCCTGCGCATGGTGCGTGTGGTGCAGGCCGATCCGAAGCTCGGCATCCTGCAGGGCCTCGTGGTCGGCATGCCCTCGACCTCGGCCTTCGCCCGCGTGTTCCAGTTCGGCATGCGGCTCGGCATGCGCTCGTGGACCATCGGCAGCGCGTGGTGGCAGGCCGATTGCGGTCCCTACTGGGGCCACAACGCCGCGATCCGGATCGCGCCGTTCCGGCGGCATTGCCGTCTCCCGGATCTGCCCGGCGACGGCATATTGCGTGGACCCGTGCTGAGTCACGACCAGATCGAGGCCGCGCTGATGCGCCGCGCCGGCTACGACGTCCGCGTGCTGCCCGAGGAAGACCTCGGCTGGGAGGAGAATCCGCCGACGCTGATCGAGTTCATCCGGCGCGACCGGCGCTGGTGCCAGGGCACGCTGCAATATGCGTTCTTCCTGGGCCTTCCGGGCCTGAAGCCGGTCGGCCGCTTCCAGCTCGCCTTCGCCATGCTGATGTTCCTCAGCTCGCCGGCGTGGATCGGGCTGCTGATCGTCGGCACGCTGGCCGCGGCGCGCGCGCCCTCGCCCGGCGACTTCATCCGGGCGGACTACGGATGGGCGCTGCTGGTCGTCATTCTGGTGATGTGGTTCGCGCCCAAGATCGCGACCGTGCTCGACGTGCTGACGCGGCCCGCGCTGCGCCGCGCCTTCGGCGGCGGCGTGCGCTTCCTTGCGAGCGTGGCGACGGAGACCGTGTTCTTCATTCTCCTCTCGCCGATCATGTGGGTCTGCCACACGCTGTTCCTCGCCGGCCTGCCGTTCGGCAGGGCGATCGGCTGGATCGGCCAGTTGCGCGACGACCACGCCATTGCGTGGAACGTGGCGGTGCGAGAGCTCTGGCCGCACACGCTGCTCGGCGGGGCCTGTGTCGGCCTGCTCGCCGCGACCCATCCCGCCGCGATCCCCTTCGCGCTGCTGATCGCCGGAGGCCCGCTGCTGTCGATCCCGCTCTGCGTCGTCTCCTCGCAGCCCCGGCTCGGTCTCGCCCTGACGCGCATCGGCATCGGCCGCCTGCCGGAGGAGACCGCGCCGCCCGAAGCACTGCGACGGCTCGCGCTGCCGGCGCTCGCCGCGCGTTCGGGCTGAGCCATGCTGGACGGCCTGCGGACCGCGCGCGGCGTGTTGCGATCGCTCCGCATCTATTACGGCCACCGCAGGCGCGCGAGCGCGATGGATGCACTCCACGCGCAGTTCGTGAAACGCGGCGACCTCGTGTTCGACATCGGCGCGCATGTCGGCGACCGGATCGCCGCGTTCCGCCGCCTCGGCGCACGCGTGGTGGCGGCCGAGCCGCAGCCGGCGCTGCACCGCACGCTGCGCCTGCTCTACGGCCGCGACCGCGCTGTGGCGCTGGTGCCCTCGGCCATCGGCCGCGCGCCGGGCACGTTGCGGCTGATGGTCAACGTGGACAACCCGACGGTCTCCACCGCCTCCGGCGATTTCATCGCGGCCAGCCGGAACGCTCCGGGCTGGGAGGACCAGCGCTGGGACAAGGCCGTCGCGGTGCCCGTCATCACGCTCGACGCGCTGGTCGGAGCGCACGGCATGCCGTCTTTCATCAAGATCGACGTGGAAGGGTACGAGGCCGAAGCGCTGGCCGGGCTGTCACGGCCCGTCCCCGCGCTGTCCTTCGAGTTCACCACCATCCAGCGCGACGTGGCTCTTGCGTGTCTCGACCGCTGCATTTCATTAGGTTATGCGCGCTTCAACGCCGCGCTCGGCGAAAGCCAGCGGTTGGGAGAGTGGCGCAGCGCCGCCGAGATCACGCGCTGGCTGCAAGGCCTGCCGCACGAGGCCAATTCGGGAGACATCTATGCGCGACTGGCGTAACGCGATCCTGCCCGCGCTTGCCGCGCTCGCCCTGGCGGCGCTTCCGGCACAGGCGAAAGACGAGCTTGCGGTGGAGGTGGTCAACGAAAGCGTCCCCACGCGCTGCGCGGAGAAAGACAACGTCTCTCTGAAGCTGCAATCGAACCAGGCGCTCCGCTTCCAGGTCGAGGCGGTGCATCCCGCCTATATCGGCTCCCTCGTGGTGGACCGCTGGGCGCCCGACTTCACGGCCTGCGACATGTCCAAGGACCCGGTCTACAAGTTCGAGCGCCGCAGGCTCACGATCTTCGAGACAGAGGAATGGCAGCTTGTGGGCATCACCTATCCCACGTTCTGGCGGCCGAACCGGGTGCCGGTGCGCGTCGGCACGCGCACCGAGACCGGATTCCACCTTCTGCAACTGTGGACGCGACACCAGGAGCGCGCCGAGGAGGTGCTGGTGCTCTATCCCGCCGACGGCTACTGGCGGGCACGGCCGCTGCCGCCGCAGAACCTGCGCTGGAGCGCCTACGGCACCTCGTTCCTGATCGGTCCGGTCGAGGAGCAGGGCCGGCCGCTGGTGGATATCAAGGACGTCGCCTTCGATCCGGGGACGCGGACCTTCACGCTCAACTTCGCGCGCGGCGGCTCGGCCGCGCTGCGGCTCGACAGGCTCGACCAGGACCGCATCGTGCTCGACGTGAAACTCTCGCAGCCCGTCGCAAACGCTCCCTTCGCGGCGCTGCGCTCGATGTACGTCGCCGACACCAACAACGACGTGGCTCAGGTCGGCTGGCGCGACAAGGACGGCGAACGCTGGATGCAGGCTCCCGTCATGGACTTCAAACGCGCCAGCGCCGCCGAACTCTGGGCCGGGCGCACCGCACCCTCGCGCCACAACACCAGCGCGCCGGACATGGTGTTGCGGAACTTCAGCGCAGCCGGCCGCTGATCCGCTCGCGAAGCTCCGCCAGCGCACCGGCGAACGGCCGGAAGCGGAAGCGCACGACGTGCTGGCCGGGCGGAACGATGACGCCGCGGAACAGCACGTTGGCCTTGAGAATTCCGACCGGCTCGCCGTCGAGCGTGGCGCGCCACCACGGATGCCAGACGTCGTTCAGCACCAGAACGCCACCCGAGGGCGAATCCACCACCACCTCGACCGCCGTGTTGCGGTAGCGCACGATGCTGGCCCGGCCGCGCCCGAAGCCGGCTTCAAGCCCCTCCGGCGCGCGGTCCAGCAGCACGGTGCGCGCGGGATCGGCGTCGGGCCAGATGCCGCCCGACAGAACCTCCTCGAAGGACGCGACCTGCCAGTCGCCCAGCATCATGACGCGCGGCAGCGCGCGCGGGTTCTCGTAGACATTGGCGTCCTTGGTGCGGGCGATGGCGTTGAGATCGCCGGGCGCGAGGCGCCCGTCGATCTGCTCGACCGGCACGCCGGTCGCGACGAAGCGCACGCCGAACAGGTCTTCGAGAGGAGAGCGATAGGAGGGAAGCAGCGGGGAGAAGACGCGCTGTCCGGGCAGCGCCACCGTGTCGGCGGCATGGGTGGCGCGCGCGAAGTCGCGCAGCCGCAGCGGGTTGTGCGCGAACAGGTGATCGAACCGGTGGACCTGCCCGATGTTGGGCCAGTGGTAGCCGATGCCGATCAGCTCGACGCGGTCGCGCCGGTCCGGCGCCGCCGTGGCCGCGAGACGCCAGCGCAGGAGGCCGAGCGTTTCGTTCCTGGTGTCCGTGCGCAGCGCGTCGTAGGTCTGCGGCGGCAGGCCGTTGGATTCGTCCGGCCGGTTGTTCCATCCGAGGTCCGCCGTGCAGAACGCCGCGAGCAGCGCCGCCGCCGCGAGCGGGCTGCGCGGATCGATCCTTCGCGCCAGCACCAGCGCACCGATGCCGAAGCCGGCGAAGACCACGGCGGTAAGCGCGGGCGTCACCGCCTCGCTCACCCGGCCGACCGGAAC
This sequence comes from uncultured Rhodoplanes sp., assembly GCA_964653225.1. Classification (GTDB taxonomy): domain Bacteria; phylum Pseudomonadota; class Alphaproteobacteria; order Rhizobiales; family Xanthobacteraceae; genus Z2-YC6860. Next base: position 15,229 of record CAZZCV010000006.1, read on the forward strand.
GGCGAGGCCGAAGGCCGCGGCGATCAGCGCCACCGCGAGCGCGGCCTGCGCGATGCCCTGCCAGCGCTTCGCGGCGACGGGCGCTTCGGTCAGCCAGCGGTGGATCAGATAACCCGACACGATGGCGAGCAGCGCGCCGAAGAGGAAGGTCGCATCCGCCGGGCGGCGATAGAGAGAGACGCCGGGAAGCAGTTCATAGAACGCATGAAAGGCGGGCGTGTAGCGGCCGAGCGCATAGATCAGCATCAGCCCGAGCGCCATTGTGAAGAAACGGACGTCACGCGCCCACAGCCAGCCGCGCACCGCACCCAATCCCAGCACCACGATGACGACGAGCGCGCCTGCGTAAAGCTGGCCGATGTTCTGCGCGTGGAACAGGTCGGTCGCGCCGAGTGTCTCGTGCCAGGCAAAGCTCGGCGCGCCCCAGAAATCGACCTTCGGGTCGGAGGCGCCGAACAGGTCGGCGAACACCAGCGTCAGCAGGTTGGCCGGATGCAGCGAGCCGCGCGCGGCGATCTCGTAGCCCACCTCCGGGCGGTTGGAATCGAGCGCGAGCAGCGCGGTCATCAGCACCGGCATCGCCGCGACAAGCGCACCGACCAATGCGCCCGCCGCGAGCGGCTTCGCGCTCGCCCGCATGCGTGACGCGACGCCCGCTCCCGCGAGCCAGCGCCAGAGCACGAAGCCCGCGAGAAGATAGAGGCCGAGCAGCGCCACCTGATCGCGGCCGAGCGCGACCAGCCCCGCGAACAGGCCGGCGGCCGCGCCGAAGCGCCAGGAACCGCGATCCAGCGCCCGCATCAGGCACCACAGCGCCGGCATCAGCCAGCACACGCTCTCGATCTGGCCGATGTGCTGGAGCCGCGAGGCGTTCGACCCGCCGAATGCGAAGGCGAGCGCCGCGACCGTCGCGCCAGCCACGTGCCAGCCGCGGTCACGGAAGATCAGGAGAACGCCCAGGCCGCCGATGAACAGATGTGCGAACACGACGGCGTCGGCGGCGCGGAACGAGGGCGCGCCGTCGAACAGCGCGAGCAGGACGTGCAGCGGAGAGAAGATCAGCGACTGCGGATCGGCGATCTGCGGCCAGCCGGCCTGGACGTGCGGCGTCCAGAACGGCGACTGCCCTTCGGCGAACGAGCGCGCAAGGAAAGAGAGCTGGGGGAAGAACTGCGATTTCGCGTCCCAGGGGATGGTAAGGCCGCCCGAGAGCCACGGCCAGGCCAGCACGGCGAAGCCCGCCGCATAGAGGCCGAGCGCGGCCGCGAACGAACACCGCTTTCGGGGAGGATGGTCGGCACCCTGCGGCATGGCCGCCACAATGTGGCACGACCGGCGGCCAGAACGAACACGGGCGGCTCATCACCGCCCGTGAGTCACAGTGCGGAACCTGAGGGGCTCAGCCGATCGGCTGCCAAGTGCCGTCCGGGGCGCGGCAGGCCGCGCCGCGCGCGGTCTGCGGCCGGCCGTCGATGTAGATCGTGTGGGTGTACTGCCGGCAGTTGCGGCCCTGCTGCTGATAGGCCGGGCCCGGAACGATCGAGCCGTAGCGGCCGGAGTCCGGATTGCGCCAGGCCACCGGCGCGCCCGAAGGACCGCGCTCCAGCGCCTCCACCTGCGCGGCGTAGGCGCGCTGCTTGTCCTCGTCGTCCATCGCGTTGCCGATGCGGTTGCCGATCAGCCCGCCGATCAGGCCGCCGGCGACCGCCGCCGCGACCCTCTCGCCCGGCCCGCCGCCGATCTGCGAGCCGATGGCCGCGCCCGCCAGCGCGCCGACCAGCGTGCCGGTGTTTTCCTTCGGTCCGGTCCCGGTCTCCGGGTTGCCGGCGCAGGCGGCCACCAGCGCGCCCGCGAGCGCCACCGCCGTCATTCTGAACATCATGGAAATCCCCTCGCCTTCGATCGCGACCTCGGTCGTTGCCGCGCGTGCTTAGCAAAGCCAGCCCGGCGCGGCCAGAGGCCGGAACCCGACAGCTTAAGGATGAGGCAAGGATTGGGGCGGAAGTCGGGCTTCGGTCGAGGCCCTATCCCGCGGGCAGCACCAGCTCCGCCCGCAGCCCGCCGATCGGAGCGGTGCTCAGCGTCAGCGAGCCGCCGTAGAGCGAAGCCAGCTCGACCACGATCGAGAGCCCCAGTCCCGAGCCCGGCTTGGTCTCGTCCAGCCTTCGGCCGCGCCGCGCCACCTGCTCGCGCTCCGCCGGCGTGAGCCCCGGTCCGTCGTCGTCCACCACGATGCGGAGCGTCTCGCGGCCGGGCTCCGGCCGCTCGAGGCCGACCTCGACCGCGACCCGCGAGCCCGCCCACTTGAAGGCGTTGTCCACCAGGTTGCCGGCCATCTCCTCCAGATCCTGGCGCTCGCCGCGAAAGCGCGCCTGCGGCGGCAGGTCGAGATGCACGGCCAGCGCCCGGCCGTGATGCACCTTCTCCATCGCGCGCACGAGCGACTGCACCACCGGCACCACGTCCGTGATGGTGCCGACCACGGTGAGGCGGGCCGCAAGCCGCGCGCGCTCCAGATGACGCGACACCTGGTCGCGCATGATCGCAGTCTGCTCGGCGACCTTGGCCGCCAGGGGATCGCCGCCGCGCGCGGACGCCTCGTTGACCATCACCGAGATCGGCGTCTTGAGCGCATGCGCGAGATTGCCGACATGGGTGCGGGCGCGCTCGACGATCTCGCGGTTGGCGTCCAGCAGCGCGTTGGTCTCGCGCGCCAGCGGCGCGATCTCGTCGGGGAAGCGGCCTTCGAGGCGCTCGGCGGAGCCGGAGCGGATCGCCGCCAGACTCTCGGAGATGCGCTTGAGCGGCGCGAGCCCGAAGCGGACCTGGAACAGCGTGGTGAGCAGCAGCACGGCCGCCAGCAGCGCAAAGGTGATGATGAGCGCGAGGTCGAAGGCGGTGATCTCGTCGTCGATCTCGGTGGCGTCGCCACCGACCGAAACCATGTAGTGGCCGTCGTCGCCGAGATCGATCTCGCGCTCGACCATGCGCAGGCGCTGGTCCTCCGGACCCGGCGCATAGGCCTTGCGGGTGCCGTCGGCGGCGGTCGGCACGCCGCGCTCCTGCAGGCGCGGCAGGATGCTGTCCCACAGCGAGCGCGAGGAATGCGCCTCGATCCTGTTGCCGTCCATCCGCACCACCTGCCAGTACCAGCCGGACAGCGGCAATTCGAACAACGGCTCGCCGAGCGACTGGCCCGCCCTGTCGTTGGGCACCTCGGGCGAGGCCACGTCCGCGATCAGGGTCTTGAGATAGACGCCGAGCCGGCGGTCGAAGGCGCGCTCCACCGCCTGCCGGTAGACGCCCGAGAGCACGAATCCGGTGATGAGGAGGATCACCCCGGTCCAGGCCGTGGCCGAAAGGAACAGGCGCAGCGCGAGCGAATTAGCGCGCATCGCGGCGAAGGGCTGCGGCGGACGGCGTCCGGTTTCCCCGCGTCCGGATCATGCGTTCGGCGGGGTCAGCAGATAGCCCAGCCCGCGCACGGTCTGGATGATGTCCACGTCGAGCTTCTTGCGGATGCGGCCGACGAACACCTCGATGGTGTTGGAGTCGCGGTCGAAGTCCTGGTCGTAGAGATGCTCGACCAGCTCGGTGCGCGAGACCACGCGGCCGGCGTGGTGCATGAGGTAGGACAGGAGCCGGTATTCGTGGCTGGTGAGCTTGACCGGATTGCCGTCGATGGTGACGCGGCCGGTTCGGGTGTCGAGACGCACCGGTCCGCAGTTCAGCTCGCTCTTGGCATGGCCCGCGGAGCGGCGCAGCAGCGCGCGCAGCCGCGCCAGCACCTCCTCGAGATGGAAGGGCTTGGGAACGTAGTCGTCGGCGCCGGCGTCGAAGCCTTGCACCTTGTCGCTCCAGCGGTCGCGGGCGGTCAGCATCAGCACCGGCATGGAGCGGCCGGCGCGCCGCCAGGATTCCAGCACCGAGATGCCGTCCATCTTGGGCAGGCCGATGTCGAGCACCACCGCGTCGTAAGGCTCGGTCTCGCCGAGGTAATGTCCCTCCTCGCCGTCGAAGGCGCGGTCCACCACATAGCCCGCGTCGGTGAGCGCGGTGGCCAGTTGGCGGTTGAGGTCGGGATCGTCCTCGATCACGAGGAGACGCAAGGCAAAGTCCTCCGTTCAGCGGGCCTCGACCAGCCGGCCGTTGCCGGCATCGACAGTCGCCCGGGTTACTTTGCCATCGCGCGCCAACACTGTCAGCATGTAGACGAGCCCGTTCGGGCCCCGGCAGAGCCTCGCCTGGACAACCTCGCGCGGACCACGGCCGCGCAGCGTGCCCCGCACCGCGCGGATCGCGGTGGCGAGGCGCACGGCCTGCCCGCTCGCGATCGCCGCCCGCTGCTCGGCCCGGCTCAGGCAGCTCAGGCGCGGCTCGTTGGCCGCGACGGCGGCCGGCGCGGAAAGCGCCGTGAGGACGGCTGCGGACGCAAGATATCTCAGCATGGGTCAGGTGTAGGAATCAGCCCGTGAACCTCGGATGAACAGTCTATCACGCTTTGGTGAAAAGCTGTGCCCGCTTGCACATGGAGGGGCGACGCGGGACGCGCAAGCCCCGCACCCCGCAGCCGCGGCGAATTCGTTCATCGCTTGCGCAGCGCCTTGGCCAGCTCCCCAACCCAGCCCGGCGCAGCCTCGCCGGTCGTGCAGGTCTGCTTCTCCCGCGTCCGCCCGCTGACATAGACGCCCAGGACCCCGAAGCGCGCGCCGAAGTACGTCATCAGAAGGCCCGAGAGATTGGCAAAGCCGTTGATACCGGTTTCGTGGCCGGTCCACAGCGCGTGCATGAGGGTGGCCAGAAACAGCGGACTTTCCACGAGGGAGAGTTCCAGCGCGTAAACAGGGCGCCACCAGCGCTGCAGCACATCGCCGCTCTCCATCTCCGCGCGCTGGGTGAGCGCGACCTCGCGCACCTGCGCCGCGCCGATGATCGCCTGCGTGCGCGCCCATTCCGCCTCCGCGTCGGAGACCGCGACGGCCGCAGCCGGGTCAGCGTCGATCGCAGCCCCCACCGCGTCCGGTGTCGGCGGAACGCCGAGCATGTCGGCCAGCACCTTGCCGGCCATGGCTCCGGCCGGGCCGCCGAGCGCGCCGCCGAGAACCGGCGCGCCGAGCCCGATCACCTTGGTCGCCAGATCGTTCCATTTCATGTCGTCAGCTCCGTTGCAGCCAGGTCATAGGCGCGGGCGCGCTCGCGGTTCACGAACCAGCGCCAGGCGAACCAGGCCCCGGCGCAGATCGCGAGTCCGCAGAAAAGGCCGAACATGAAGGGCTCGACCGCAGACGCCGCGATCGCGTGCGGAGCGTCCGGAATTTGCGTCGAGGCCGGCGCCGCGACGGCACCCGCTCCCGCGCCGGCATGGCCATTCGCCTGCCGCTTCGCCGCCGTCTGCTGCTGCCGCAACTCGGCGGCCGCCTCGGCCGCCGGCCGGCCCGCGGCCGAGAGCGCCATGCGCACGCCGGTCGCCTCCACGTCGGCGATGCGCCGCGTCCAGCCCTTGCCGAACACGGCGAAGGTGCGAATCTGCTGCACGAAGGACAGACGCCGCGCGCACAGGCGCTTCACCAGTTCCGCCGGCGCGCCCGGGCCGAGCGCCCCGAAATAGCGGTTGGCGCGCGCCACGCTGGAGTTGACGCCGAAGTCGTAGACCGCGAGGTCGACGCCGGCCGGCAGGTCGTCGCCGCGCACCTTGTCCCAATAGAGCGTGCGATAGATTTCGCGCCGCTCCGCGATCCAGGCCGGCGTGGTCCGCATGGAAGCGGAAAGGGCCTTCCGGGGAAGGCCCTTTGTCTTGCGATAGCCGTCGTAGACCGACTGGGTGACGCCTTCGAGCGTGGCCCCTCCGGGGTCCGCGGGATGGTGGGACCAGCCGCCCTCGTAGCCAAGCGTCCGGGCATGACAGGCTTCGTAGTTCCATGCGGCCATGGGCAAACGTCCGCTGCAAAGAAAAGGGAGGCGATCCGTCAGGGACGCAGGACGGCACGCGCCGCGTGGCCCCGGCCGACCGTGGCCGACAGCTGGTGGACGGCGACCGCAAGCGCCGCCTGCGGCGAACCGAAGTCGGCAATTTCATCGGCCGCGCCATAGAGCGCGGAGGGTCCGGCGCTCTCCAGTGTCCGCACCACCGAGTCGCCCGACAGGATCTCCACCGCATAGGCTTCGGTGCGCTCGCCGAGGGGCACCTCCACAGCCCAGGTGTCGCCGTCCTGCCGCGTGCGGCGGACCCAGGACAGCACGACGCCATCGTCCCCGCGCCGCGCTCCGAGATGCACCGGCGCAAGCGGCATCAGCGCCGTCGCCCGCGGCGTGGCCAGCAGCGCCGTGGTCGCGGGATCGCCGTGATCGCGGCTGCCGGCCACGATCCGAAGCTGCATCGTGCGCTCCAGCGCATCGAGGCCGTGCGCGATCGGGATCACATGCGGATCGAGCAGCACGAAGGGCGCGCCCGCGGGCAGCGGATCGCCCATTGCCCATTCGCTTCCCGCCTGGCCGCGCAGGAGCCGCGTCAGCGCATAGGTCCGCTCGCCGACCAGCTCCGCGGTGCCGAACTGCAGCACCTCCCACGCCCCGTCCGGCCGTCGCACCGCGGCCACGTTGGCGCCGCCGAGCAGCACCGCATCCGACACCGAAGCGAGCGCACCGGCCACGAGGCGCACCCGCACGGACGCACGATGGAAACACGCAGCCGGCCCCTTCGGCAGATCGTCGAGCGTCTCGCCGATCAGCGACGGCGCCGGCAGCGCGGCAGCGCGCGCGAAGGACTGGCCGTCGCCCGAGCGCCACACCGCGACCGTGCCGGGCCAGGGATCGGCCGCAACCGCCAGATGCGCGAGCGCGACCGGGTCATCGGCCGACAGCGCCGGCAGGTCGAGGACGAATGCCTGCACGGGGCCGAGCGCGGGCGGCGCGGCAGGGGCGCGCCGCAGCGGCGGCGTCAAAGGCTGCTCGAACACCTCGGGATCGATCGCGCGCGCCCGCACGCTGCGCAGGCCCGTGTCCACGATCTCGCGGATCTCCATCAGCCTCCGCCGCCCGCCCGCGGTGAGCGCGACCACGTCGCCCGGCGCCAGCGCCAGCCGGCTCGGCGGCAGCGCGAAGGTCGCGCTCTCGCGGCCGGCCCACAGGTCCTGCAGCCAGATGTCCGCGCGCCGCTCGGCCGCGGTGTCGTCGGCGACGATCGCGAGATCGGCGTGCGACACGCGCGACGAGCCGCCGACCAGGCGGCGCGACAGCGCGATCGAGCGCCGGTAGTCCGCGCCGCCGTCCGTGAAGCCGAGCGAGACCTCGCGCGGCAGCTCGGTCTCCTGCGCGCGCACCAGGCGGAACGGCGCGCCGTCTTCCGGCAGCACCAGATCGTCCTCGCTCAGCTCGGCGACCGGAAGGCCGCCACGCGGCCGGAATTCGAGCCGGCCGGCGGGCTCCGCTGCATCGAACGCATAGGCCTGCGCCAGCGGCTCGATGGCCGCGCGCGGCGTCATCGGCCGGTCGATCACATAGCCCTCCGGCCCCTCCCCCAGCGCCGCAGCGTCGAAACCGTCCGCACCGCTGTCGGCGAGCACGGCCGAAACCAGCCCCTCCAGCGGCGTGGTGCCGAACCGGCCGTTGAGCCAATGCCCCGTCTCCCAGTTCGGCCCGTCGCTCCAGACGTCGGCCGCTGCCGGAAACGCCGGATAGGGCCGCGCGTCCCAGGTCCACAGATAGAGACGGGAGCGGTCGATCATGCCGCCGTCGTAGAGCGGCGATTCCAGGTTGAGGCCGCCGCCCCAGTCGGGATCGAAGGCCGCGATCACGCATTCCAGATAGCGACGCTGGATCAGGTCGTCGCGCCGGCCGCTGGAGAAATGCGGCAGGCCACCGGACGACGATTTCGGATCGGGAAATACGTTCGGCTGGTTGGAGCCCTTGTTCACTGCCGGGCAGCCGACCTCGGTGAGCCACACCGGCTTGCTCTGCGGCACCCAGGCGGTGGGCGTCTCGAGTTCGACGCCGGCCACGCGCTCGCGGTGCGCGCTCGCCCAGAAGCTCCAGATGTCCTTCCGGCGATGGATCCACGGCTTGCCGAGCCCGTCTGTGATCGGCAGCCGCGCCTGCGCCACCCGGCCCGCGTCGTCGGCGTAATACCAGTCGAAGGCTTCGCCGCCGCCGAGATTGGCGGTGAGATAGTCGCGGTCGTGAATCGTGTCCGCGACCGCTCGGTCGAGGTGGCCCGCACCGTCGCGCCAGTCCGACAGCGGCGCGTAATAATCGATGCCGACGGCGTCGATGTGCTCGCTCGCCCACAGCGGATCGAGCGGAAAGCGCACCTCGCCCGCCTCCGCATCCGCCACATGCGCGCCGTACTCGGTCCAGTCCGCGCCATAACTGACCCTGGTATCGGTGCCGAGGATCGACTTCACCTCGCCGGCGAGCGCCACGAGCTGGCTCACCGCAGGATAGACGCCGGACGCGGAGCGCACGCGCGTCAGGCCCTTCAGTTCCGAGCCGATCAGGAAGGCGTCCACGCCGCCCGCGCTCGCGGCGAGTTGCGCGTAGTGCCGCACCATCCGGCGATAGCGCCAGCCGCCGGAGCCGCCGAAGAAGGCGTTCACCTGCTCCGCCGCGACAGGCGTGCCGTCCGGCGAGCCGGGCCGGCCCGGCGCGGGATCACAGGTGATGTCGCCGCGCCAGGGATAGGCCGGCTGCGACGGGCCGCCGCTGTAGGGATCGGGCAGCGCGTTGCCCGGCGGCACGTCCATCATCACGAACGGATAGAGCGTGACCTTGAGACCGCGCGCCTTCAGCTCCGCGATCAGGCTGACGACGCTGCCGTCGGAGGGCGTGCCGCCGTAGGACGGCCGGCCCTCGACCGTGGACACCAGCGGCGCGGTGGCGCGCGTCAGCCCCGCCACCGACCAGGTCGCGCCGTGCGTCGATTTTTCCGCATTGTCCACCGCCGGCCGGATCGCGCACGCGCCCGCGCGCAGGTCCGAGCCGAACCACGCCACCACGACCGCGACGCTCTCCAGGTTCGGGCACACCGCCTGCAGGTCGTCGAGCGCGGCCACCACGTCGGAGGGCGCATGCGAAACGTGACGGTTCTCCGGCGCCGACTGGCCCGGCCCCACCACCTGCACCACAGTCGCGGGCTCATAGCCGAATTCGGTCGAGCCCGGAATCAGCGTGACCGCACGTGCCATCTGCTCCAGCCGGCCGACCGGCCGCACCACCTCGAACGAAAGCTGCGGGATGCGGTTGCCGAACGCCGCAAGCGGCAGCCGCTCGAATACGACGTAAGCCACGTCACGATAGGCCGGCGCGCTGGACGCGCCCTCCTTGGCCACGATCAGCGGATCGGGCGTCTGCTCGCCGGCTCCGACATGGACGCGGATGTTGAGCCCTGCGGTGTCGAGCGGTTTGCCGTCCGCCCAGATGCGCGCGACCCGGCCGATCGGCCCTTCGCAAAGGCCCACCGCCAGGTTGGCGAAATAGCTGTAGGTCGTGATCGTCGTGGTGACGGCGGGCGAGCCGCCGCCTCCACCGCCCCCACCGCCGCCCTTGCCTCCGCCACCACCACCGCCGCCGGTGGTCTCGGTGCGGGTGTTGACGACCTCCTCAAGCTGCGTCGCCCAGATCACCTCGCCCGCGATGCGCACCCGGCCGTAGGCGCGCGGGATTGGCGCGCCCTCGGTCGAGGCCATCAGGCCGAGGTCTGAGAGGCGCGGGCCTTCATGCGAGCGCGAGACGGTGCCCGCGCCACCGAACATGGCGCGGTCGAGCATGTTGCCGCCGATCGCGCCGATCAGCCGGCCCGCGATCGCGCCCACGGGACCGAACAGCGCGCCGCCGGCGGCCGCACCCACGGTGGAAAGAAGAAGAGCTGCCATCAGCCGGTCACTCCCGGAAAGCGGAACGCATAGGCGAGCCGCCGGCGCCACCATGCGGCGATGGCGACCTCGGCCACGGCCGCGCCGTCGTGGGCATGGATCATGCGGTCGGGCGCGCTCGCGATCGCCGCGTGCTTGGCGGGATAGCGCATGGCGTAACGGAACAGCAGCACGTCGCCGGGCATGAATTCGTCGCGCGCGATCTCGACGAGATGCCGCCGCGCGGCGCGCGCGAACGCCTCCTCGCCCGCGGCCTCTGCCCAGTCCCGCGCATAGGGCGGTGCGGCCTCCGGCTCCGCGCCGAGCGTCGCGCGCCACACGCCGCGCACGAGGCCGAGACAGTCGCACCCCACGCCCCTGAGCGAAGCCTGGTGCCGGTACGGCGTGCCGATCCACGAGCGGGCCTCGGCGACGATCTGGTCGCGTGCGATGGGCATGGCATGTCCACGGGTTGTCGATCCGGCCCTGCGCGCAGAGCCGGAATCCTGAGAGAGAGAGAGAATCGTCGTCGAAATGCGGGCCGCTCGCGCCAGCGGCGCCGGAGCGTTTTCGAGCGAAGCGGGAACCGGTTCGCGCGAAGAAAACGCGACAGAGAGGAGCCCCCGCGTCCTTCACCGTTTCCATGAAACGGTGAAGGACGCTAGCGCTGCAGGCTGCCGGAGGATCGACCGCCACCACGATCCGCGACAGCGCCGGAGCCTGCGTCACCCGGCAGGCTTCGATTCCCGCGCGCGTCCACAGCGCGTCGCTGCGCTCCTCGACGATCTCGCCATCCAGCTCCTGGCGGCCGAGCAGCGTGCCGCCGTAGCGGCCGACCACCGCGTCGAAGAACGCCACCGCCAGGTTCCGTGCATTGTCCCGCGTCGAGGCGCGCGTGATCGCGGTCGTCGGATCGGCAATCAGCCGCTTGAGAAGCGCGATCGGCCGCGGCGTGGTCGTGACGACCTGCCGCGGCCGCTCGCCAAGGCGCAGCCCGAACTGCAGCATGTCGAAGGCGGAGTCGGCGTGGCGCCACTTGGCGAGTTCGTCGCACCAGGCGGCCGAGAATTGCGGGCCGCGCAGGCTTTCGGGATCTTCGGCGGAAAACGTCTGCGCCACCGCGCCATTCTGCCATTCCAGGCGGCGGCGCGAGGGAATCCAGCGCGGCCTCTCGAACGCGGCATGGACGGCGAGCAGCCCGGACACGCCCTCGATCATCACCTCGCGGACGTCGTGCTCGGTCTCGCCGATCAGCGCGATGCGCGCCTCGCGGTCGCGGAGCGCAAGCTCCTTTACCCATTGCGCCCCAGCGCGGGTCTTCCCTGCCCCGCGGCCGCCGAGAAACAGCCACGTGGTCCAATCGCCAGCCGGAGGCTGCTGGTGCGTGCCTGCGAACAGGTCCCAGCTTTTGTCCAGCGCATCCGCGTGGCCGGCATCAAGGCTCTCCAGAAACCGGATCCTGTTGCTCGGCGACAAGCGCCTCCAGCTTGCGCGAAAGCGAGCGGCGAAATTCGTCCATGTCTCTAGGCATGGAGTCTCCTGTCTCTGAATCCCGGAACCCGTCATGCCTGCACGATCGATCCGATGGGGTTGCGCTGTTGCGTTGCGCCTCGTCGACTGCGATCAGTTCGCGAAGCGTGCGCGACAGCACCGCGAGCATGCGGGCATCGCGTTCGCGCTCGCCGGGCTCCTGTGCGTCGTGCAGCAGCCGCTCCTCGATGTCGCGCACCTGCGCCTCGGCGGTGCGCCACATGCGGCGCACGATGGTCGCGCGCTTGCCAGTGGGCGCGCGCCTGCGCCGCGGCGACTTCGGCTCGGCCTGCGGAGTGGTTTCGGCCGCGGGCGCTTTCAGTCGCGGCTGGCGGGCGCCCTTCGCGCCGGTTCCGGTCGCGGGCCTGGCGCGCGCATCGGTCATGGTCGTTCCTCCCGGGCCGCGAGGGTACGGCCGTGCTGTACGTCGATTGGTTCGGTGCGTGATTTGTTCGGGCGCGAGAGCGTGGCGGAGGATGTGGCCGCCGTCCGCCGGGGGCGCAAATCGTGAGCGTGCCTGAACCCTAACCGGGCAGCGTTACGCTGTCAATGATTAATTTCCTAATCTAAGATTATTTTCCAGAGCGCGTCAAAGGTGCCCTTCAGGCGCTTCTGGTCCGGGTCCCGCCCGTCGCAGCGAGCGCCGTGTCGTCCGCTGGCAATGCAAGCGGAAGCGCCGCCATCCGGCGCCCCGCCAGCATCACGATCTCGGCGTGAGCCAGCTCCCGGCTGCCGATGAAATAGCCCTCTTCGGAATAAAACAGCGCCGGCGCGCTCGGATCAACGTCGCCGGTGTCCGGATCGGTCGGCACGACCACGGTCACGCATTCGAGCGCCATATCAGCTCCTGGGCTTCGGTTCCTCGGGTGATTGCAGCGCAACAACGCGCGCGGGAACGGTCCGTTCCAACGCTCGCGCGACGCGGAACATCGCCGCAACGCTCACGTTGGCCTCATGGACGCCGCGCGCCGCGCCCGTCACCGGGCCATCACGAGCCATCACCGGAGGAACGCAGACCATGGGACTGTTCTCGAAAGACATCAAAACGATGGACGACCTGTTCACGCATCTGATGCAGGACATCTATTACGCCGAGCACAAGATCCACCGGGCGCTGCCCGACATGATCGAGAAGGCGACCAACCGCGAGCTGACCGCGGCCCTGAAGGCGCATCATGCCGAAACCGAGATGCAGATCGAGCGGCTGGTGCGCGCGTTCGGAATGCTCGGGCAGGAGCCGCTGGGCACGCGCTGTCCCGCCATCGACGGCATCATCGACGAGGCCGACGAGGTCGCGGGCGAGGTCGCGGAGAAGAAGGTGCTCGACGCAGCGCTGATCGCCGCGGCGCAGGCGGTGGAGCATTACGAGATCACGCGCTACGGCACGCTGATCGCATGGGCCGAGGAGCTGGGTCACGCCGAAGTCGCGAAGGTGCTCGGGACCACGCTCGAAGAGGAGAAGAAGGCAGACCGGAAGCTGACCTCGATCGCGGAGAAGAAGGTCAACCTGAAGGCCGCCGGCTGACGCCCGCCGCAATGGCGCTTGCAACGCCCGCGCCTCCCCGGAGCGCGGGCGTTTGCGCGGCTGCAGTCGCTCGACGCGGAACCAATTCCGCACCGGCGCCGTTTTCCCGGCAGAGCAAAAGCCGTAGGAGGCCGCCATGGCCAGGGTCGTGATCCGGTGCCAGTACACCGGACACTATGTCTTCACCGGGATCGACACCGCGCGCTCGCCGATGGTGAGCGGCGGCCGCATCTTCTGCCCGTACTGCGTCGCGGACCATGTCTGGTCCTGCGCCGACGCCAAGACCGAAGAGCCGCGCCGGCGGCCGCTGGTGCGACAGGCGGTCTAGCGGCTCCGAGCGGGCTTCAGATTCCGGCCGCCGCCCGGCGGCGCAGGCGCGCGGCCACGCCATTCCAGAACCGGCGGGATTCGCTCCCCACCGCCTGCTGCGCGGAGCTGCGGGCGATGGCATGGGCGGCGTCTCCATAACGCTCGTGCAGGTCCCATTCGGCATAGGCGAGCCTGGCGCGGTAAGCCCGGCGGCGGTGTAGCCACGCTCGCAGAGCCGTCCGGATGCCCGACCGCTCCGCAGCCGGTCCCGCGTTCGATCCGATCGTCGCGTCCGACACCGCTGCCCCCGTCCCCGTTCGCTCCGGCCCCCGCCGACGGCGCGCTGATTATCTGAGTCGACCGCAGGCGCGAGCGCAAAAAGGACCGGCAAAGGCCCGCTCCTGACGACACCCGACCGGGGAGCTTGCCCGGAAACGCAGACGCCACCTGGCTTCCGGCCGGCGTTGCCCGCAGGCCACATGGGGCGCGGAAATGCACCGCGTGCCAACCGCCGGCCGGACCGACGAGCCCAGCGGCCCCGATCGGGACTGGCATTCGCCGCGCCCGCCATTCTACGATGCCCACCCTTCGATCCTCCGCTCGCGCTGCGGGATCGAGGCGAGTCAGGGGGACTTGAGGCCGATGCCGGGAGCCGAAAGGCGACGCTTGGAGCTGCAACGGGGAATCGCTGCGCTGCGACGCCGCGGCTACTCGATCCGGACCGCGCTGACCGCGCTGATCGCGGTCGTGCTTGCCCCCGCGCTGCTGCTGGGCGGCTGGCTCGCCTCGGTGTCCGCCGACGCGCAACGCAGCCTGCTGGAGGAGCGGGCGCGGCGGGAGGCGCGCGAGATCGTCGACACCCTCGACCGGGAGATTCTCAACGCCCGCAACGTGCTGATCGCGCTCTCCGGCTCGCCGACGCTGCAGGGCGACGACATCGCCGGCTTCGCCCGGCAGGCCCGGGACGTGACGAAACGGCTCGGCATGCACATCGTGCTGCGGGACCCGGCCGTTCCCGCGCCGCTGGTCAACACCGCCCAGCCAGCCCCACGGGCTTCGGCGTCCCCGCAGCCGCCGGAGCGCGCGGCGGCGGAGCAGGAGGCCATGACCGGCGGCCGGCCCGTGGTCTCAAATCTTTTCATGAGCCCGTTCAGCGACCGGCTGGTGGCCTCCGTGATCGTGCCGGTCGAGCAAAGCGGCAGTCCGCGCTACGCCCTGTCGGTCGGCATTCCGGCGCGGCGCTTCGCCGAGTTGCTCACCGAGATGCAGCTTCCCGCTCACTGGACCACCACGCTCTACGATCGCAACACGGTCATCGTGGCGCGCTCGTCCCGCAACGACGAGTTCGCGGGCACCCGCGTCCGCGAGACGCCGGAGCTGCGGGCGGACGAAAGCATCCGTTCGGGCACGAGCCGCGACGGCATCGCCTACAGCTGGTTCCGTCACCAGTCGGCGGCGGCCGGCTGGTTCGTCTCCATCGGTGTGCCCCAGAGCGCGCTGAACGCCGCCTCGCGGAAGGCTTTCCTCAGCTACGGCATCGCCGGCAGCCTGCTGCTCGCAGGCGGGCTCGGCCTTGCCTACCACCTCGGCGGCCGCCTGTCGGAATCGGTCGGCGCGCTCGGCATCGACCGAAAACCCACCCGCGAGGAGTTCCAGGTGCTGTTCGAATACGCGCCGGGCGGCGTGGTGGTCGTGGACAGCGACGGCAAGATCGCGCTGGTCAACGAGCAGATGGAGCGGATGTTTCGCTACCGGCGCGAGGACATGATCGGCAAGCCGGTGGAATTCCTGTTTCCGGAGCGCCTGCTGGGCAGCTACGCCAAGTCTGGTTCCGTGCCGGGCGCCGGGTCGGCGGGCGCGTCGCCCAGTGGCTCCCGGCAGGATCTGTACGGCAGGCGCAGCGATGGCGTCGAGTTTCCGTTCGAGATCGGGCTCAACCCGATCAGCACGCCGGGCGGCAACATGGTGATCGCCACGATGACCGACATCACAGCGCGCAAGGAGGCGGCCGAACGGCTGGCGCGGACCATCGCGGAGCGCGACGACCTGCGCCGCCGGCTCATGCAGGCCCAGGAGGACGAGCGCCTGCGGCTGGCGCGCGAGCTGCACGACCAGACCGGGCAGAGCCTCACCGCGGTCATGCTCCAGCTCAAGGCCGTGGAATCGATCGTGGCCGGAGACGGCCGCGACCGGCTGCGCCTGCTGCGCAAGCAGCTCGAGGAGATGGGAAAGACCCTGCACCGCGTCGCCTGGGAGCTGCGTCCCGCCTCGATCGACGAGCTGGGCCTCGCCAGCGCGCTCACCCACTACATCGCGGACTGGGGCGCGCAGGCCGGTGTGGAGGCGGACTTCCACTGCCGTGACACCCGGCTCGACCTTCTGCCCGAGGAGGTCCGCACAACGCTCTATCGCGTGGTGCAGGAGGCGCTGACCAACATCGCCAAGCACGCGCAGGGCACCACCGCGGTCAGCGTGGTGATCGACCGCTCGGACGGCGTGCTGCGCCTGACCATCGAGGACGACGGCCTGGGCTTCGCTCCCACGGCGTCCGGAGAACCCGACCGGCGCGGCGGGCTGGGGCTCGCCGGCATGCGCGAGCGGCTGGCGCTGATCGGCGGCGAGCTTGAGCTGGAATCCTCGCCGGGCGCCGGCACCACGATCTTCGCCCGCGTGCCGCTCGAACAGGAAAGGCTGATTGCGTGACGGCCAGAATCCGGATCACTTTGAGCGACGATCATCCGATCGTGCTCGCGGGCCTGCGGCAACTGATCGAGGCCGAGACCGACTTCGAACTGGTCGGCGAGGCCGCCAACGGCACCGCCGCCATGCGCACGATCCGCGACACCGTGCCCGACGTCGCCATCCTCGACATCTCGATGCCGGAGATGAACGGCATCCTGGTCGCGCGCAAGCTCGCCGAGGACCTGCCGGCGGTCCGCCTGCTGGTGCTGACGCTGCACGAAGACCGCGCCTATCTCAAGCAGGCGCTGGATGCCGGCGTGCGCGGCTACGTTCTCAAGCGCTCGGCAGCGGAGAACCTGGTGCATGCGATCCGCGCGGTCGCCACCGGCGGCCTTTATGTGGACCCCGCCATCATCGACCGGGTGTTCGACCGCACCACGGCGAGCCGGGGCCGCGCCGGCAAGCCGGGAATGCCCGACCTGACCGAGCGCGAGGCCGAGGTTCTCAAGTTCGCCTCGCTCGGCTTCACCAACAAGGAGACCGCGCGGAGCCTCGACGTCAGCGTGAAGTCGGTCGAGACCTACAAGGCCCGCGGGCTGGAGAAGATCGGCATCCGCAGCCGCGCCGAACTGGTGCGCTACGCCTCCGCGCAGGGATGGCTCGCGGATATCTGAGCGCGCCGTCTCTCCGGGCCGGGCCGCTCAGCGGCCCTTGCGCATCATGAGCACCATCACCAGCGGGACGGCGGCGAGCAGCACCGCGGTCAGTCCGGTGGCCGGCAGGCCGCTGTATTCGACCAGCGGCCCCGTCACCGCGGCGGCGAACACCGCGGTCGCGCCCGCGAAGCTCTCGTTGACGCCGATGGCGCGGCCGCGGACCTCGGTTCGCGCGTGGTCCGCGATCAGCGCGGTCGCGGCGACATTGGCCGCGGCCCAGCCGATGCCGACCAGGAACGTGCCGAGCGTGATCGCCAGATAGCCCGAGGTGAAGGCCACCAGGCCGGCGCCCACCAGCGTGGTGGCGACGCCGGGGATCATCACCCGCTCGCGGCCGTAACGGTCGGCCAGCTTGCCGAGCGGGATGGTGAAGGCAAACATCCCCATCGAGTGGAACAGGTGCGAGAACGCGATGTGCGTGAGCGAATGGCCGTGATGCGCCAGCACCAGCGAGGTCAGCACCATCACGATCGACATGTTGCCCTGGCCGGCGCAGTTCGAGACGATGGCGAGCCGCGTGCGGCGGTCGCGCAGCAGCTCCATCGCCCGGAACGGCGCGACGCCCTCCGCCGCGGCCGGCCGCGGCGGCGGCTGGTATCCCGGATAGTAGTCGCCGAGCCGCATCCCGATCTCCTTGGGATCGGGCCGCACGAAGCGGATCAGCACCATGCCCATGACGATCAGCGGCGGCAGCATGAACCACGCCAGCGCCATCGGGTCGGGACCTACGCCGGGCGCGACATGCTCCGACAGCGCGATCACGGCCGGGCTCAGGATCAGGCCGGTCATCGAGCCGAGCGCGACATAGCCCAGCGCCTGCGCGCGGTGGCGCGGCGGAAACATGTCGGTGGCCGCGACCCGCATCTGGTTGGCCGCGTTCATGCCCATGCCGAACACCAGCATGCCGAGGCCGAGACCGACAACGCTTTTGAGATGCATCGCCGTGCCGATGGCCACGGAGCCGATCAGCGCCAGCACGAGGCCGAGCAGGATCCCGGGCTTGCGCCCATAGATGTCCATCACCTTGCCGACCGGATACGACACCAGGAACCGGCTCAGCCCGATCAGGCCGACGAACAGGCCGGCGAGGCTCGCCGAGCCGGTAAGCGCGATCACCATCAGCGGGCCGATGCCGTAGGCGAGCTGCATGCCCGCGCCGGTGAACGACTGCGACAGCGCGAACAGCGCGGTGTTGCGCTTGATCAGCGCCGGGATGACGAAGGTTTGCGGCGGCGGGGTCTGGTTCATGGTCCGGCGGAACGAGGCAGGGCCCTGCGCAGTAGCAGATTGCGCCGTCCCTGTCCGCCGGCGGGGCCCGTCAGATTCGCCGCCCCTTCATGCGCCGGACAGCATGCTGCATCGCGGCAAGGGGTCAGCCTGCCCTCGCCTCCTGCAGGCAGCTCTCTTCGACGTAGAAGCCCGGCTCGTCCGGCGCGCCGGACGGCAGCAGGCCCGCCTCCTTGAGCGTGGCGATCACGGCGGCCAGCCCCCCCGTGTTGACCGCCATGTCGCGGGTCATGGCATTGGTGCCCGTGAAATGGTCCCAGCCGCGTTGCGCGTGGTCGAGCGGCGCGGGAAGCTCTCGCGCGGCAATCGCCGCCGCGCCCTCGCGATTGGCGTAGAACCACCCGGTCGCGCGCAGCATCGCGCGCAGGAAACGCACCACCGTGCCGCGCTCGGCCGCGACCCAGTCGCGGTTGGCGTTGATCGAGACGAACTGCCAGTCCGGCACGTGGTCGATCACGTTGCCGAGGTTGTTCATGCCTGCGTCCTCGGCCACGAAATTCCACGGCACCGACTGCAGCCCGGCGTCGATCACGCCCTCCAGCAGCGCCTTGTGGCGCGGCGGCACGCCGCCGGTGTCGCGGGTCTTGTAGTCGGCCGGGTAATGCAGCCCGTGCGCCGCCAGCATGGTGCGGATGTGGAAGAACGTGCCCTCCTTCATGCTCAGGATTCCGATCGTGCCGCCGCGAAGGTCCTCCACCCGCTTGAACGGCGCGCGCGCGATCAGCGAATGCACCAGCTTGCCGGTGTTGCCCGCGATCAGCCGCAGCGGGCCGCCGTCCGCGGCGTTCTGGACCGTCAGTTCGGGCGAGCCCAGCACGACGTGCCAGCGGCCGTCGAGCAGCGGCGGAATCTGCGACGTGTTGCCGAACATCGTGGTTTCGACGTCGAGCCCCTCGGCCGCGAAGAGCCCCTGCTCCTGCGCGATCCACAGCGGCATGTTGAAGAAGGTCCGCGACACGTATCCGACGACGATTTTCTTCGGCATTCCTGTTCTCTTTCCAGCCGTTCCAGATCGTCCGCGTCCGGCGACAAAACGTTTGATCCCGGCGCGGTCCTCGGGCAGATGACGCCCACCTGAATCAGGACCCCACGCCCATGTTCGCCACGCCGTCGCGCACCTTCTTCGCCTTGCCCTACTGGATTGCCGAGCACAAGGGATTCTTCAGCGAGGAGGGCGTCGAACCCACGCTCGAGATCATCGGCGACAGCAACGAGATCCGCGACCGTCTGCGCGCGGGCCGGGTGCGGCTGTCCATCGACACCGCAAACGGCATGATGATGGATGCGCTCAAGGGCGGCCCGCTGCGCATCGTCGGCGGCAACGCGGAGCGTCCGCCGCTGTTTCTGGTCGCCCGGCCGGGGATAACGACCCTGGAGCAGTTGCGAGGCGCGACCTTCGGCGTGCTCTCCCTCAAGGAGGGCAGCTCCCGGTTGATCCCGAAAATTCTCTCCTCGGCCGGGCTGACGCCCGACGACTTCCGGATCGTCGAGGCCGGCGGCGCGCCGGCCCGCGTGACCGCGCTCCGGGAGGGCCGCATCGACGCGGCGCTCCAGCCGATGCCGCTGCATTACGAGGCGGAGGCCGAGGGCTTCAACTGCCTGGCCTGGGCCGGCGACCACGAGCCCGAATGGCAGTTCAACACCATCAACGTCAATCTGGACCTCGCCCGCCGCGACCCGCAGCCGATCGTCGCAGCCCTGCGGGGCCTGCTGCGCGGCCTCGCCTTCATGCGCACCGATGCCGAAGAATCCGCCCGGATCGGCGCGCAGGCGCTCGGCTCCGAGCCCGCGATCGTCTTGCGCGCCGTGCGCGATGCGCTAAACCTGGGCATCTTCCATCCGACCTTCCAATGCTCCGAGCCGGGGTTGCGGAACATCTTTCGCAATATGCAGGACGACGGCGTGATTCCCCGGGGGGAGGAATTCGACATGCGGCGCCTGACCGATCCGGGACTGTTCGACGAGGCCCGCCGGGGTTGATCGCCGGCGGCCATGGCCGTAAGCCACCATACGGATTGGCGCAATCTTCCGGAACCACAACCTTCCGAACGCACGAGAGGAAACCGATGACCACCCGAACCATCCTGAAAGCCGGCGCGCTCGCCGCCGCCGTGGTGCTGGCCCTGCCGGGCGCGGCTGCGGCCCAGCAGCACGTCACCATCGTCGTGCCATTCGCGGCCGGCGGCACCTCCGACATCAGCATGCGCGCGCTCGCGACCAAGGTCGAGGACATGGGCGGGCCGAAGTTCGTGATCGAGAACCGGCCCGGCGGCGGCGGCGTTACCGCGGCGCTGGCGGTGCGCGACGCGGCTCCGGACGGCCGCACGCTGTTCCTCGCCAACTACGCGACCTTCACGGTCAACCGCGCGATGGCGCAGAACTTCCCGCTCGATCCGATCGCGGACTTCAAGCCGATCACCACGCTGTTCTCGTTCCCGCTGATGTTCGTGGTGCCGTCCAAGCTGGAGGCCAAGTCGGTCGCCGACTTCGTCGCGCTCTCCAAGAAGAAGAGCGGCGGCCTGACCTACGGCTCGCAGGGCGTCGGCACCGCCGGCCACCTGCTCGGCGAACTGTTCGGCTCCGCCAGCAAGGCCAGCCTCGTGCACGTGCCCTACAAGGGCGCGGCGCAGGGCGTGCTCGATCTCGTCGCCGCCCGCCTCGACCTGATGTTCATCGGCGTCCTGCCGACCAAGCAGCACTTCGAGGCCGGCACGCTCAAGGCGCTCGCCGTCGCCTCCCGGACCCGCATGAAGGCGGTGCCGGATGCGCCGACGATGGCCGAGGTCGGCTATCCGGACGTCAACACCGACTTCGTCTGGTTCGGCCTGGTCGGCCCCGCCAAGATGCCGGATTCGGTGGCGAAGGATCTCAACGAGCGGTTCGCGAAGGCCGCCGCCCAGAAGGACCTGCAGGACAAGCTCGACGTCCAGGGCGTGATCGTGGGCACCGGCACGCCCGCCGAGTTCACCAACCGCATGAAGTCCGACTACGAGAAGTTCGCCCCGATCGTGAAGGCGTCGGGCGCGAAGAAGTAAGCCGCACCGCGCTGCGGGCGGACGGACGGGCCCCGCCGTGGCGGGGCCCGTTTGCGTTTCCGGCGGTGGCGCGAAGGGTCTAGCCTTTCTCCTCGACGACCACGAGGCTGCGGCCGTCGTCCGGCGGCGGCACGTCCTGCGGATCGACCGCGACCACGGTGCCGACCGGCGCGGTGGTGGCGAGATCGAACCCGGTCTTCTCCGGCGGCGGCGCCATCACGCGGGTCCGGTAGAACACATAGGCCGCAAGAAGAGCCTGCGCGACCGCGGTGAACAGGAACAGCGCCCCGGGCCCGAGCGCAGCCATCACCGCCGAGGCCGCGAACGGACCGATCGCCGAACCGAGCCCGTTGACCAGCAGGATCGTCGCCGCGGTCCCCACCACGTCGCTCGCCGGCGTCCTGTCGTAGCCGTGCGCCGCGGCCAGCGAATAGGTCGGCAGCGCCAGCGCGCCGAACAGGAAGCCCAGTAGCAGCAGGGTGCCGCCGGAGGCCGGCACCAGCCACAGCGCCAGCCCGCTCGCGGCCGCCGCCGCCAGCAGCGCCAGCAGAACCAGCCGGCGGTCGACGCGGTCGGACAGCCGTCCGAGCGGCCATTGCGCGAGCGCCCCCGCCAGCACCGCGATGCTCATGAACCACGCCACCTGGCTGACATCGAGCCCGCGGCCCGACACCGACAGCGCACCCAGGCCCCAGAACGCGCCGTTCGCCACGCCGATCATGAAGCTCGCCACCAGCGCCACCGGCGCGGCGGCATAAAGCCGGCCGGGCTGGAAGCTCACGACCGAGACCGGCGCGGGCTGCGCCGAGCGCGTCAGCGCCACCGGCACGATGGCGAGCGAGATCAGCATCGCCGCCAGCATGAAGCCACCGCCCTCGCCGATCGGATACAGCATCACCATGAGCTGGCCGGCGGTGAGCGCCGCGAAGTTCACCACGATGTAGGCCGACATGATCAGCCCGCGGGTCTCGTTGGTGGCGCGGTCGTTGAGCCAGCTCTCGACCACCAGATAGAAGCCCGCGAGGCAGAAGCCGGTGACGAGACGGAACACGGTCCAGGCGACCGGCTCGGGCGCCAGGGCATAGGCCACCGCCACCGCGGAGGCCACCGCCACCATCGCGGCGAAGGCGCGGATGTGGCCGGCCTGGGCGATGATGCGCGGCGCGAGCCAGCAGCCGGCGACGAAGCCCACGAAATAGGACGAGGCGATGACGCCGAGCGCCAGCGCGCCGAAGCCTTCGGCGCTGCCGCGCAGCGGCAGCAGCGTGAACTGCAGTCCGTTTCCGATCAGCAGCAGCGCCACCGCCAGAAGGAGGGATGCGATCGGACGGAGATTCTGCCTCATGCGGGGAAACGGTCTCGCTTCTCGACGGGTCGCAGTTCAACCGGAGCGCAACGCCACGGGCGCGCGATCCGTTCCGAATCGTCCTGCCCGACAAACAAGGCGACGGCATGCCGCCGCGGCGCGCGACACACGGAAATCGACAGGTTTTTCCGCACCGACCGGGTTTCCTGGACCCTGTCCTGCCGGAGAGACCTCGGGCCGCCGTTCGCAGGCTTCGGTGGCGGGAATCAGTTATAGATCGGGTGCCGCCAGCGCACCCCCAACTCCGGGCCGTCCCATGCCCCCGACGAGCGATCCCACCGACAGCACGTCTCGTGGAGCGGCATCCAGCGACGACGCCTGGATGTTCGATCTCGCCCCGGTGTCGCTGTGGCTGGAAGACTATTCCCGGGTCCGCGCCCTGTTCGAGGAATGGCGGCGCGGCGGCGTCGTGGACCTGCGCACGCATCTGACGGGCGACCCCGCCCGCGTTCAGGAGTGCTCGTCCCGCATCCGCGTGCTCAAGGTCAACCGCAAGACCCTGACCCAGTTCGAGGCCGACAGCCTCGAACACCTGGTCGCCAACCTCGGCCGCGTGTTCCGCGACGACATGCTCAAGACCCACATCGAGGAGCTGGTCCAGCTCTGGGAGGGCGCGACCGAATTCGCCAGCCACACGGCGAACTACACGCTCGCCGGCCGCCGGCTCGACATCCAGCTCCGCGGCAGCATCCTGCCCGGTCACGAGACGGACTGGGAGCGCGTGCTGATCTCCACCGAGGACGTCACCGAGCGCGAGCAGGCGCGACGCAAGGTCGCCGCCAGCGAGGACTACGCCCGCGGCCTGTTCCAGCATTCGCCGGTCTCGCTCTGGGTCGAGGACTTCAGCGCCGTCAAGCGCCTGCTCGACGAGGTGCGGGCGCGCGGCATCGCCGACCTGCGCATCTTCACCGACGTGCATCCGGAGTTCGTCGGCCGCTGCATAAGCGAGATCCGGGTGATCGACGTCAACCGCCAGACGCTGGAGCTGTTCGGCGCCGCCGACAAGCCCGCGCTGCTGCACAACCTGCCCGATGTGTTCCGCGACGAGATGGAGCAGCACTTCCGCGAGCAGCTCATCGACTTGTGGGACGGCAAGCTGTTCCAGCTCCGCGAGGTGGTGAACTACGCGCTCGACGGCACCAAGGTCCATGTCCTCCTGCAATTCTCCGTCCTGCCCGGCCACGAGAAGGACTGGTCACTGGTGCAGGTGGCGCTCACCGACATCACCGCGCGCAAGCAGGCCGAAGCCTATCTCGAATACCTCGGCACCCACGACGTCCTCACCAAGCTGCTCAACCGCTCGTTCTACGTCGACGAGCTGAACCGGCTGGAGCGCAAGCGCTCGCAGCCGGTCACCATCGTCATTGCCGACCTCAACGGGCTGAAAGCCGCCAACGACGCGCTCGGCCATTCGGCCGGCGACTCGCTGCTGCGGCGCGCCGGCGAGGTGCTCAACTCGCTGGTCGAGAAGCCGTTCCGCGCCGCGCGCATCGGCGGCGACGAGTTCGCGGTGCTGATGCCGGGCACCGACGAGGCCGGCGGCGAGGCGATGATCGAGGCGATCCGCAAGCTGGTCGACATCAACAACACGTTCTATCCCGACCTGGAGCTGAGCCTCTCGTTCGGCGCGGCCACCCAGGTGCCGGGCGAGCGGCTGGAATCGGTCGTCAAGCGCGCCGACATGCGGATGCTGGAGGCCAAGCGCGAGCACTACAGCGACGACGCCCGCGACCGCCGACGCGGCGGCAAGGCCGCGTCGTAAGCCGCCGCCGCAGTCGGCTCACATCCGCATCCTCTCGTCGAGAAACGCCAGGACGCGGGCGTTGAAGGCCGCAGGAGCCTCGAAGTTGGCGGAATGACCGACATCCGCGATTTCGTAGAGTTCCGAATTCGGAATCTGCGCCTGCACCGCCCGGAGCACAGCCGGCGGCACCAGCACGTCGTCCTCTCCGACGACGAAAAGGATCGGCACCGCCGTCGCCGCAAGCTGCCCCAGGGCATACAGCGGAAAGGTCCCCTTCAGGGTCTTCAGGGTGGAGGTGTTGAAGCTCGCGATCTGCGAATAGAGAAACGTCCGGTCCGGATCGCGCTCCCGCGTCTTCACGCCGATGACACGCTCGACCTGCGATAGATTTGCGGTCGCAGCCCGCACGCCGGCCATGATCCGCTCGTGCTCCGGCGGCAGTTCGAGACCGATCAGCGTGTCAGCCAGCACCAGACACCGCACCCTTTCCGGACTGCGGCACGTGATCCCGATGCACGGACCGCCGCCCATCGACTGCGCCACCAGCGTCACGGAATCGAGCTTCAGCTCGTCGAGCAGCCGCTCAAGATCGTCGGTCATGGCGTCGCGGCCGAGTTGCTCGACGTCGGTGGATTTCCCGAAGCCGCGCTGATCAAAGGCAATCGCGGTGTAACGCGCGGAGAAGACCCGGACCTGCGCGTACCAGCTCGCATGATTTCCGCCCATGCCGTGCACGAACACCACCGGCGGGCCGGAGCCGTGGCTTTCATAATAGAGAGTGCTTCGTCCGATCTCGATCGTCCCCATCATCTCCGTCCGGTTTTTGCTGCGCCATTTAACTCTGGCATCGCGGCTCGCGATGCGCTATCCACTGAAAATGGAACATCGTTCCAGTCTTGTCAAAGCGAAGAATTGAGGGGGAGTGAATGGCGGAGCCGCAGCTCTATGTCGCGACCGGGGGCATGTCGACCTGGTTCAGCAACGACCTCGGCGAGACGCTTCAGCGACATTGGAGCACGTCCGGCCTTTACAGCGAGTCCCGCGTCTGGGCGCTGTCCGCGCATCCCGGCGCGCCCGGCGAGATTCTCGCCGGCACCGATTCCGGCCTCTACCGGCTCGACCGCGCCGCCAACAAATGGACCCATCTGCCTTCGATTCTCGACAAGGTTCACATCTGGGCGCTGGCACGCCGACCCGACGATCCGAACGTCATCCTCGCAGGCACGTCGCCCGCCGAAATCTATCGCTCGGACGACCGCGGCCTTTCCTGGCGGCCGCTCGGTGTGCCGTTTGCGAAGACCTGCCCGCAGGTCGTCATTCCGCGCGTCACGCAGATCCTGATCGACCCGCAGGATCCCGACGCGATCTGGGCAACAGTGGAGATCGACGGCATCTGGCGCAGCCTGGACGGCGGCACGAGTTGGGAAAAGCATGTCACCGGCGCGATCTCGGAGGACGGCCACGGCGTCGCGATCACGCGCCGGAACGGCAAGCGCGTGCTTTACCTCTCTACGAACAAGGGCCTCCACGTCAGCGAGGACGACGGCGTGACATGGGCGTTTCGCCAGCTCGCCAAGCCTTGGCAGTTCCTCCGCGCCATCGCGCCGCGCGCCGATGAGAACGGCACGCTGTTCCTGACGATCGGCGATTCCGTGCCCGGCTCGACGGGCGCGCTGATGCGAAGCCGCGACTATGGCGACACCTGGGAGGACGTGGAGCTGCCCGGGGAGATGATGAGCACACCGTGGTGCATCGCCACCCACCCCTCGGACCCCAAGCTGATCTTCGTCTCGACCTGCTTCGGCAAATACTTCCGCAGCGAGGACGGCGGCGAAAGCTGGACCAAGCTGCCGCGCGAACTGGGCGAGACGCGCGCGCTGCTGTGGCTGCCGGCCTGAAGCATCCGCATTCGCCACACGAATAAACGACCGAAGGGAGAAAAAGCCATGAAAACGCATTTGTTCGCGGTCGCCGTCGCAGGCGCGCTGGTCGCCAGTTCCGGCGCGGCTTGGGCACAGCCCGCCTATCCGACACGCACCGTGACCATTGTCTCTCCGACCGCGGCGGGCGGAAGCTACAGCATCTACGCCCAGATGCTTGCCAACAGCATCGAGAAGAGCCTCGGCAGGCCGGTGATCGTGGAGAACAAGCCCGGCGCCGGCACCGTGATCGGAACCAGCCAGGTGGCCCGTGCGGAGCCGGACGGACACACGCTGCTGATGGGCGCGACTCCGGGGCTCGCCATCAACGTCACCCTGCGCAAGTCGATCCCCTACGACGTCAAGAAAGACCTGACGCCGATCGCCCTGTTCGCCACGGCGCCGCAGGTTCTGGTCGTCAACGCAGACCTGCCGATCCATTCGGTCGCGGACATCGCCCGCATCGCCAAGGAAAAGCCCGGCAGCCTGAAATTCGCGTCCAATGGACCCGGCACGGTGCTGCACCTGGCCGGCGAGATGATGAAGAACATGCTGGGTGTCGATCTCGTGCACGTGCCCTACAAGGGCGCGGCACCGGCCATGAACGACGTCGCGGCCGGACACGTCTCAATGATGTTCATCTCAGTCGCGAGCGCGGGAGCGCTGCTGCACTCGGGAAAAGTGAGGATCCTCGGCGTGAGCTCGAAGGAGCCTCTCGATGCGCTCCCCAACGTTCGGCCTCTCCATGAAAGCGGCCTGCCCGGCTTCGACGCGGCGATATGGTATCTGGTCATGGCCCCCTCGGGCACGCCCACGCCGATCGTCGAGAGGCTGCATCGCGAATTCAAGACAGCGGTCCAGCAGCCGGAAAACCGCAAGCGTATCGTCGACCTTGGCGCGGTGGTCATCGACTCGCCGCCGCCGGCAGAGTTGGAAGCCTTCGTCGCCTCCGAAGCCGAGCGTTGGGGCAAGGTCATCAGCGCCGCCGGCCTTGCGCGCTCGATGTAGACCGCGGCAACTGTGGCCAGCCCTCCCGAGAAGGCTGGCCGCAGGCGGTGCCTGATGCTAGCAAGGCCGGACGGAAAGACGTCCGTTTCGGCCATGAGACCATGTACACCCCGCTCGCACGCGCCTTCGCCATCGTCGATCTTCTGGCACGCGCCCGCGAAGGGCTCGCCCTCAGCGCGATCGGCGTCGAGCTCGGCCTCGCCAAGAGCGCCGCGCACAGACTGCTGACCAGCCTCGCCGAGGAGGGTTTCGTTGCGCAGGATCCGGTCTCGGAACGCTATCGCCTGACGCTTCGCCTGCCCGTGCTCGGCTTCCGGCTGCTCGCCACCCTCGGCCTGACCGACGTGGTGCAGCCCATCCTCGACCGGCTGGCCCGCACGTCCGGGGAGTTGGTGCGGCTCGGGCTGGTGGACGGCGACGATCTCATCTGGGTTGCCTGGTCGCAGGGCTCCTCCGACGCCCTGCGCTACGTCCCCGACTTTGGCCGCCCGCTCGTGCTGCACACCACGGGCTCGGGAACGGCATGGCTTGCGAGCCTGCCGGACGCGGAGGCGATCCGGATATTCCGCAAGCATCGCGACCGGGCGGAGGCCCACACGACCGGCCGCATGGGACGGGCTCCCGCCGAAAGGGAGTTTCTTGCAAAGCTCGCGAAGGTGCGGCGCAACGGCTACGGGCTGAACCTGGAACTGGCCGACCGCGGCATCAACGCCATCGCCGTCGCGGTGTCCACCGCGGAAGCCGGCGACCGCCACGTCGTCGGCACGCTGTCGGTCGCGGGGCCGTCGATCCGTTTATCCGAGAAGCGCCTTGCGGCGCTGCTTCCGCTCCTGAAAGCGCACGCGGCCGAACTCGGCGAAGTCTGGCCGATGCATTTGCAGATCACCGCGGCGCGGTAGCGACTGGCGCCTACAGACGCAGCAGGAACAGGCTCAGCTCCGGCACCGCCATCAGCAGGATGGTCACGACCACCATCACCAGCACGAACGGGATGCAGCCGATGAAGATGTCGGCCAGCGTCACGAAATCCTTGGGCAGGACTCCTTTCACCACATAGACCGACAGGCCGAACGGCGGCGTCAAGAGGCCGATCTCGATGGCGATCGTGGTGACGATGCCGAACCAGATCTTGTCGCCGTCGAGCGCTTCCAGAATCGGCAGCATGATCGGCAGCACGATCAGCATCGTCGAGACCGAATCGAGCACCATGCCGACCAGCAGCAGGATGATGAAATAGACCGCCAGGAACGCGGTCATGTCGAGGCCCGCGGTCGTCACCCAGTCCGACACCGCCATCGGGATGCCCGAGACCGCGACCTGCCTGGTGTAGAGGTTGGCGGCGATGATCAGGAACAGGATCGCGGCGGAGACGAACGAGGTTTCCAGCACGATCACGCGGAACTCGCTCCAGCCGATGCGGCGCTTGCAGAACGCGATCACGAAGGCGAAGGCCGCGCCCACGGCCGCAGCCTCGGTCGGCGTGAACAGGCCGCCGTAGATGCCGCCGATCACCGCCAGCACCAGGATCATGATCGGGGCGAGCTTGGTGCCAATCTGTCCCCACGACACCGGCTCGATGTCCGCTGCCGGCCGCACGTTGCCGACGAAGCGCGGCGTCAGATATGTCATCGCATAGATCGCCAGGCCGAAGGCGATCGCCAGGATGATACCGGGGATGATGGCGGCGATGAACAGCCGTCCGACCGACGCCTCCGCGACCAGACCGTAGACGATCAGCAGGAGGCTCGGCGGGATCAGCATGCCGAGCACCGAGGAGCCCGCCACGGTGCCGACCGCGAACCGCTTGGTGTAGCCGCTCTTGACCATCTCGGGCACCGCGATGCGGCTGAACACCGCCGCGGACGCGATCGAGGAGCCGACGATCGAGGCGAAGATCGCGTTCGCGCCCACGGTCGCGATGCCCAGGCCGCCGCGCAGTTTGCGCAGAAGGCCCGCCGCCACCTGGAAGGCGTCGCGGCCCACGTCCGCCTTCTCCAGCACCAGCCCCATCATGATGAACAGCGGGATCACGCCGAACTCGTAGGAGGCGACGCCGCTGGAGGCCGCGAGCCCGAGCGTGTTGATCGACAGCGTCTCGCTGGAGCGGATCACCCAGATGCCCAGATACGACAGGCTCATCAGCACCAGCGGGATCGGCATGCCGAGCAGCACCAGCACCAGCATGGCGGCGAGCGAATAGACGCCGACCATAATCGGCCGCAGGTCGGCGAGGAACATGAAGGCGACGAAGCCCGCCATGCCCGCAATGAACACGGCCGCGATCAGCCAGTCCCTCGCCTCGCCTTTGGGCGACGCGCCGCCCTCCGGCGCGCGCAGGCCCGCCACCGCCATCGCCTCGACCACCACGAGCCGCAGGAACTGGATAAAACCGAAGGCCGCGCCCAGGATCAGCGCCAGGTTGAACGGCCAGACCGGGATCTGGTAGGCGCCCTGCACGCCGGAATATTCGCCGCTGCTCCACGACTTGATGAAATGCGGCCAGCCCCACTCCAGGATCTTCCAGAACAGGAACAGGCCGACCAGCATGTAGACGAGGTTGAACACCGCGCCGGCGCGCGGGCTGTTGCGCTCCAGCGCGCCGATGATCAGTTCGGCGCGCACCAGGCGGCGCTGCGCGATCGCGCTCGGCAGTTGCAGGAACACGCAGGCCGGCACCGACAGCGCGATGAACTCGGCCACGCCGGAGATCGGCTGGTTGAACAGGTTGCGCATCAGGATGTCGGCGCAGACGATCGCCATGATGGCGAAAATCCAGATCGCGCTGACCACCGACAGCACCACGTTGAACGCGCCGTCGATCCGGTTGGCCCAGCCGCGCGGCTCTGCCGGCGCGCTCGAAGAGACTTCCATGCGCTTGCGCTCCCCTTCCCGCCCTTGGCGGGCCGCCCCTTCAAACAATGAAACGTCCGGGCGCTGATGCGCCCGGACGAAGGTTATCAGGCATTCGCCGCCCTGGGGATCAGAGACCCTTGTCCCAGTCGCGAGCGGGCTTGGCGCCGGCCGCACGCATGGCGTCCATATACTGCTGCATGATCTGCTTGCCGGGAACGCCGCGCTTCTCGGCCGCCTCGGCCCAGTTCTTGGCGAGATGCGGCATGGCCGCGGCCCAGCGCTTGCGCTCGTCCTCGGGCAGGGTCGAGATCCGGGCGCCCTCCTTCTTCATGCGCTCCAGCCCCGTCTTCTCGCGCTGCTGCACCACCTCGATGTTGGTGGCCGCGTACTTCTGCGCGATCGGCAGCAGGGTGTCGCGCACCTCCTGCGGCAGGCTCTCCCACTTCTTCTTGTTGGCGGCGAAGGCGCCGAAGGTCACGGCGCCCATGTTGACGTAGGTGACGTAGGGCGCGACCTCGTGGATCTTGATCGGCACCGCGCCCGAGGGGATCAGCACCACGCCGTCGCCGACGCCGGTCTGCAGCATGTTGTAGAAGTTCGGGATGCCGGCGTTCACCGCCGTGGCGCCGAGGCCCTCCATCCATGCGCCGACCGCGCCGGCGGCGAGGATGCGCTTGCCCTTGAGGTCGGCCAGCGTCTTGACCGGGAACTTGGTGAAGAGCTGGTAGGAGTCGGAGGTGGTGGCCGAGAAGTAGACGGCGTTCTGGCTCTCCCACTCCTTCTTGAAGTGCTCGCTCTTGGCCATCAGCTCGTCCATCACCTTGACCGCGATCTTGGGATCGTCGGTGACGAAGGGGGTGGCGAACATGATGTTCTGGAGCGGCATCTTGGCCGGCTCCCAGAGCGTGCCGACCCAGCCGAAGTCGGCGATGCCCTGCTCGATCGCCTCGATCGTGTTTTCGAAGTTGTAGAGCACGCCGCCGTAGGCTTCGTTCCACTCGATGCGGTACTTGGAGCCCTTGGCCTCCAGCGCCTTGTTGGTCTGCTGGACCACGGTGGTGCGCATCGCCAGCACCCACGGGATCACCGGCGGATGGCTCGAACCGATGGTGAGCCGGATCGTCTCCGTCTTCTGCTGCGCAGCCGCCGGTCCTGCCAGCGTCAGCGCCGCGGCGGCGGCCAGCATCAAGGCTCCGAACTTCATTCATTCCTCCCGGTTGCACACATGTCACCGGGCCTCGCGGAGGCCCGGAACCTGGGCGGAGGTTATTGCATCCGCGCGCCACGTGCGAGAGTGTCGGAGCACAAAATGCACGGAGAACGCGCGGACGGCGGCGGCTTCACGGGAGGAAGCGCGCCGCTGCATCAACAAGTCGCAGCGGACGGGCGAAGCGCCTGCGACATTCCCTGCGAAACCGCGCCGGTCTATGGTGCCGGCCGGACGATCGGGAGGAATGCGGTGCTGCACAGGCTCACCCGCCAATGGACGGACCGGCGCACGCTGCGCAGCGGCCAGCCTGCCGCGGCGCGGCAGGCTGGCGCGATCCCCTATACGATGGTGAAGGGCCAGCCTGCGTTCCTGCTCGTCACCTCGCGCGGCACCGGGCGCTGGATCTATCCGAAGGGCGCACCCATCGAGGGCCTGGAACCCTGGCAGGTCGCGGCCCGCGAGGCCTACGAGGAGGCCGGCATCGAGGGCGAGGTCGAGACCCGCCCCATCGGCTCCTACCGCACGGTCAAGCGCTCAGGCCTCACCCGCTCGGTGATCGAGGTCGATCTCTATCCACTGCGGATGGTGCGCCAGCTCGACGACTGGCCGGAGAAGGGCCAGCGCCACCGCCATTGGGTGATCCTGCCGGACGCCCGACGGCTGCTGTCCGATCCCGGACTCGTCGAGGCGACCGCGATCCTGGCGCGGCGGCTGGCCGGTCCGCGTCAGGCCGAAGCCGCAGCCATCACCAGATAGATGACGGCGGCGAGCAGCGCCGCGGCCGGCACCGTGACCACCCAGGCGGCCGCGATGCCGAGCACGTGCCGGCGGCGCACCAGCCTGCGGCGCTCGCGCTTCTGGTGATTGGCCAGCGCCTGCTCCGGCGTGCGGTTGAGACTCGACGGCTCCAGGAACAGCGAGCGCGGCCGCACCGCCGGGTTGGGCACGCCCTTGTTGGTCAGGTATTCGCGCAGGAAGCCGACGCCGAAGACCCCGCCGATGGCGATATGCGTCGAGGACACCGGCAGGCCGAGCGCGGACGCCACCAGCACGGTCACCCCCGCGGACAGCGCCACGCAATAGGCGCGGATCGGGTCCATCTTGGTGATGCTCTCGCCCACCGTTCGGATCAGCCGCGGGCCGAACAGCGCAAGCCCGAGCGCGATGCCGGCGGCGCCGATGCCCAGCACCCAGAACGGCAGCTCGGCGCCGGCTGTGCCCCCCGCGCCCGGCTGCGCCGCGCTGACGATCGCCGCGAGCGGCCCCACCGCGTTGGACACGTCGTTGGCCCCGTGCGCGAACGACAGGAGCGCGGCGGCGAAGATCAGCGGCAGCTTGAACAGGCTCGCGACCTGCCTGCGGCGGTTCTCCATGTGGCGCGCGCGACCGCGCACCCATACGCGCGCGCTCAGGAGGCCGAGCGCGAAGAACGCCGCGCCGATCAGCAGCACGATCTCCGTGCCGGGCGACCAGACCCGGCTCAGGCCCTTGGTCGCCAGATACATGGAAAACACGCCGAGCATGAACGCCACCAGCAACGGCACCCAGCGCCGCGCCGCGGCCACCCGGTCGGCGCGGAACAGGATCGCGGCCTTCACGAAGCCCAGCAGCGCCGCTGCGATCAGACCGCCCAGCAGCGGCGAGATCACCCAGCTCGCGGCGATCACGCCGACCATCGGCCAGGCAACCACGGAAACGCCGGCCGCGGCCGCTCCCGCCCCCACCACGCCGCCGATCACCGCATGGGTGGTGGAGACCGGCGCATGCAGGATGGTGGCGAGATGCACCCAGAGGGCCGCGGCGAGCAGCGCCGCGATCATCACCAGGATGAACGGCCAGGTCTTCATCTCCTCCGAATGCAGGATGTCGCGCGCCACCGTGGCCGTGACGTCGCCGCCGGCCAGGATCGCGCCCGCCGCCTCGCACACCGCGGCGATGGCGAGCGCGCCGGTCATGGTCAGCGCGCGGCTGCCAACCGCGGGACCCATGTTGTTGGCGACGTCGTTGGCGCCGACGTTGAGCGCCATATAGGCCGCCACCACCGCGGCCAGCACCACGAAGACGTTGAGCGGCCCCGTGCCCAGCGACAGGCTCGCGACCGCGATCGTGCCGAGCAGGAACACGGTCAGCAGGCCCGGAGTCGCCAGCGACTGAGCCAGCGACTGCGTCGCGGTCTCGATCCGGACGACCTTCTTCAGATCCTTGTCGAGCGTGCTTTTCGCCACCGGGCCCCGGCCAGAATTCTTGCGCCGGCGGGGATTAGCACCGGGCCCGCGGAAAATCTCCCGGCAGGCTCCCGCCATGCACCGAAAGATTCAGGCTGCGGCACGGAGCCGCCCCTAAGCCTCCGGTCCGGGCGCGGGCGGCTCGCGCGTGCTGCCGCTGCGCAGCGGCCGCTCCTCCATCAGCAGCAGGAACACGAGGCTGATCGCCAGGAACACCCAGGCCGAGAAGAACACCCAGCCGAACACCTGCGAGACCTTCTCGCCCAGCCCGCCGACCCTGTGCGCCAGCGCCGAGATGTCGCCTGTGGCCACGTCGCCGCCGACGGCCGAGCCGAAGCCCGCGAGCAGGATCGCCCCCATCGCCGCCACCACGAAGGCGGAGGCGAGCGAGCGGAAGAAGTTGAGCGCACCCATCGCGATGCCGACCTGATAGTGCGGCACCGCGTTCTGGATCGACACCGTCGTCACCGGATAGACCGTGCCGATCGCGGTCCCGACCACGCACATCAGCGGGATCGCGTAGGACAGCGGCATCGCCGGCCAGAAGGCCAGCACCGCCTGCGCCACCAGCGCCAGCAGCAGCCCGGACACCGGCGCCCACTTGTATCGCCTGAAATAGAGCATCACCTGGCCGGAGAGGATCGAGCCCGGCGTGGTCAGCGCGATCGGAATCAGCGCCAGCCCGGACTGCGTGGCCGTGAGGTCGTGCATGATCTCGAAATAGAGCGGCACATAGATCGTCAGCCCGATCGAGGTGCCCATCGCGAACGATGCCGAGGCCGTGCCCATGCGCATCACCGGATTGCCGAGCACGGTGAGCGGCAGGAACGGCTCGGGCGCGCGCACCAGCCGCCACGAGAACAGGAGCGACAGCAGCAGGCTCGCCCCCACCAGCGTCAGGATCTCCGGCGACAGCCAGGGATGGCGCGTGCCGCCCCAGGTCAGCGCCAGAAGGATCAGCACCGCCGAGCCCATCATCAGCACCGCGCCGAGCACGTCGAGCCGGTGCTTGCGCTCGTTGCGCGGAATGATCGCCAGGTTGCGCCAGGTCAGGAACGCGGCGAGCAATCCCAGCGGCACGTTCAGCCAGAAGATCGCGGTCCAGTGGAAGTGCTCGGCGAGCGCGCCGCCCAGCACCGGCCCGCCGACGCCGGACGTGACCCACACCACGCCCATGTAGGCCTGGTAGCGACCGCGCTCGCGCGGGCTCACCATGTCGGCGATCACCGACTGCGCGAGTGGCAGGATGCCGCCGCCGCCGATGCCCTGCAGGCCGCGCCCAAGGATCAGCACGGTCATGTCGGGCGCGACCGCGCACAGCACCGACCCGGCCAGAAACAGCCCGATCGCGGTCAGCATCATCGCGCGGCGGCCGTGGATGTCGGACAGCTTGCCGTAGAGCGGCGCGACCGCCGTGGAGGTCAGCAGGTAGGCCGTGACCACCCACGACAGGCTCTCGAAATCGGAGAAGTGCCGGCCGATGGTCGGCATGGCGGTCGCCACGATGGTCTGGTTCAGCGCCGCAAGGAACGTGGCCAGCATCACCCCGAAGAAGATGGTGCGGATCTCGGCGTGACTGAGCGCGCGCGGCGGGGGCGGCGGCGCCGAGGCCGCGTGCGCCTCGATCGCATGCCGGTCGTCGTCGGCGCCGTCGGCAGGCTGCGGCCCGGTGCGGTCCGCGCCGGCCCCGTCCGCCCGGGCTTTCCCCGGAGCCGGCCCGTTCGGATCTGATTTTTCGGGATCGGGAGGCGTGGCCCCGCTGGGTGCGCTCATGCGTGGTCGTTTCGATCATCCTCCGGCGCGGCACATTCGCGCCGGGAGAGGCGGAATTCAACTGCCGCCGCCGCGGGACAGCCATGAAGAACGGCCCGTTTCAGGAACCGGAAGGCGGAACGAATCAGGCTCACCCGCCGCGGCGCGGCGGCTTGCGCCGTGCGCTCCCTTCACCGGGGGCGAACGGCTTCCGCCGCGCGTTCTCTTCACCGGGGGCGAGCGGCTTCCGCCGCGCGCTCTCTTCGCCGGGGACGAGCGGCTTCCGCCGCGCGCCCTTGGGCCACCGCAGCGGCCACTCCACGATGTATTTCTCCAGGTCGTCGTCCGGCACGTCCTTCTCGCTCGCCGCGACCCGGCCCTTCACCGATATGCCCGCGGCGTGCACGGTCTCGGGGTCGCCCGACACCAGCGGGTGCCACCAGTAGAGGTCCTTGCCTTCGGCCACCAGGCGGTAGCCGCAGGTCGGCGGCAGCCAGTGCAGCCGGCGCACGTT
Organism: uncultured Rhodoplanes sp.; assembly: GCA_964653225.1. Taxonomy (GTDB): domain Bacteria; phylum Pseudomonadota; class Alphaproteobacteria; order Rhizobiales; family Xanthobacteraceae; genus Z2-YC6860. Next base: position 50,749 of record CAZZCV010000006.1, read on the forward strand.
GCGCGAGGTGAGCTGCACGCAGTCCTTCACCTGCGCCTGCCGGTTCTCGTAGTCGCAGCAGCGGCCGGTCGCGCCGTCGAGCAGCACGCAGCCGACGCTGGTGTAGTAGGTGATCTTCGGGTCGTCCTCCTCCTGCAGCTTGTTCAGGCAGCACTTGCCGCAGCCGTCGCAGAGGCTCTCCCACTCCTCGCGGGTCATGTCCTTCATGGCCTTGCGCCGCCAGAAGGGGATGTCTTCGGTCATCGGGGCTCCGGTGCGCCTGAGGTGCCGCCCTGGTGTTAGCCGGTCAGGCCGGGGTGGCTCCATCTGGAACCGCATCCGGGCACAATTATCCGGATATCCAGGCTCCGTCGCCCCTGGCCCCCTCGAAAATGGGGCCCGTATCCCCCATTTTCCATTCACCCTGCGTTCATCCGGGCATGGCTCCCTGCCGCGGGATCGGCTAGAAATCCCCGATCGACGAAGACTCGGGCTTGGCCGGCACGCGGGGGAGCCGGCCCGGGGTTTCGTCCGCCCGTGCGAGGTGGCGGAAAACCGAGCATAGAGAATGGCTTAGTCGCAAGAGAGGCCTCTTTGCGCGACCTCTATCCCGATCCGAAGGCGGTCTGGAAGGCCCGGTTCGGCCGCTGGCTTCTGGCCGTCGACTCCTGGATCGACACCACCCTGTTCAACGTCGGGCGCTGGGCGCGCGAGCTGTTCGAGCGGTTCTCGGAGTTCATGGACCGCTTCCACGTCTCGGGCTGGCGGCGCTGGGCGCTGGTCGAGCCGCTGTCCGAGGGCGCCACCATGGGCGCCGGCGGCCTGGTCGTCATGCTGGCACTCGCGCTCCCCGCATTCCGCGAGACCGCGGACGACGACTGGCTGAAGAAGTCGGAGCTGGCCGTCACCTTCCTCGACCGCTACGGCAACGAGGTCGGCAGCCGCGGCATCAAGCACAACGACTCGATCCCGCTCGAGGACTTCCCCGACCACCTGATCAAGGCCACGCTCGCCACCGAGGACCGCCGCTTCTACGAGCACTTCGGCATCGACGTGGGCGGCACGTTCCGCGCGCTGCTGGTCAACGCGCGCGCCGGAGGCGTGGTGCAGGGCGGCTCGTCGCTGTCGCAGCAGCTCGCCAAGAACCTGTTCCTCACCAACGAGCGCTCGATCGAGCGCAAGGTGAAGGAGGCGTTCCTGGCGATCTGGCTGGAGACGAGGCTCACCAAGAACGAGATCCTCAAGCTCTACCTCGACCGCGCCTATCTCGGCGGCGGCGCGTTCGGCGTGGACGCGGCCGCGCAGTTCTACTTCAACAAGTCGGCGAAGGACGTGACGCTCGCGGAGGCCGCGATGCTGGCCGGGCTGTTCAAGGCACCCGCCAAGTTCGCGCCGCACATCAACCTGCCGGCGGCGCGCGGCCGCGCCAACGTGGTGCTCGACAACCTGGTCGAGGCCGGCTTCATGACCGAAGGCCAGGTGTTCGGCGCACGGCGCAATCCCGCGACCGCGATGGACCGTCGCGACGAGCGCTCGCCCAACTATTACCTCGACTGGGCCTTCGAGGAGATGAAGCGTCTCGTCGGCACCATGCCGAAGACGATGACGGAGCGTACCTTCCTGGTGCGCACCGCGCTCGACATGGGCCTGCAGAACGCGGCCGAGTCGGCGGTGGAGAATTCGCTGCGCCAGTACGGCCGCGACTACAACGCGCGGCAGGCCGCGGTGGTGGTGTCGGACCTCGAGGGTGCGGTGCGCGCGATGGTCGGCGGCCGCGACTACGGCGCGAGCCAGTTCAACCGCGCGGTCGACGCGCTGCGCCAGCCCGGCTCCTCGTTCAAGCCCTACGTCTACGCCACCGCGCTGATGAACGGCTTCAACCCGAAGACCACCGTGGTCGACGCGCCGATCTGCCTCGGCAACTGGTGCCCGCAGAACTACGGCCGTTCGTTCTCGGGCTCGGTGTCGCTGATGACCGCCATCACCAAGTCGATCAACACCATCCCGGTGCGCCTCTCGCTCGCCATCGGCAAGGGCAACGCCCGCACCGGCCGCAACGCGATCGTCAAGACCGCGCGCGACTTCGGCCTGCGTTCGCCGCTGACCGACACGCCGTCGCTGCCGATCGGCGCGGCCGAGGTCAACGTGCTGGAGCACACGGTCGCGTTCGCGACGTTCCCGAACGAGGGCAAGGCGGTGGTGCCGCACGCGATCCTGGAGGTGCGCACCGGCGGGGGCGAGGTGGTCTGGCGCTTCGACCGCGACGGCAGGAAGCCGCGCCAGGTGATCCCGCGCCAGGTGGCGCGCGACATGAACATGATGCTGCACTCCGCCGCCGAGATGGGCACCGGCCGCCGGGCCATGCTCAACGGCGTCCGCATCGCCGGCAAGACCGGCACCACCAACGCGCACCGCGACGCCTGGTTCGTCGCCTACACCGGCAACTACGTCGCCGGCATCTGGTTCGGCAACGACGACTACCAGTCGATGCAGCGCATGACCGGCGGCGCGCTGCCGGCGATGACCTGGCAGGCGATCATGACCTACGCGCACCAGGGGATCGAGCTGAAGGACATTCCCGGCGCGCCGGCCAATCCGCCGCCGACCGACAAGCCGCAGCTCGGCGCGGTCGCGGTCGCCGCCAACAAGGAGGCCGGCCCGCGTCCCACCGTGCTGTCGCGCCGCGGCGCCGACGCGCTGATCCGCATCGAGCGGCTCATGGACGAAGCCGCCAGCGCGCTCGCCGTGGCGGGCGGCCCCGCCGCTCCCGCCGGCCGCCAGAGCGCCCTGCCCGTGCAAGTGCAAGGACGCGGCGCTTTCGCCTCGGCGGGCGGCGCCGACACGACCGGAGCGCGCGGCCGCTGAACCGGCCCACCCTCGAACGATCTCTTGATTTGGGCCGACCGTGCGACTGCTTCTCGGAATCCTCGTCATGTTCATGGTCGCCGCCGCGGTCGGCCTCGGCGGCACCTTCCTGGCGCTGAGCCGCGGCACCGCGTTCGGCGCGGTGGACCTCGGCGCATGGACCGCCTGGCCACGCACCGGCACCGCCGACATCGACCCCTATGCGCGCGCGGCGCTCGCGCGCAGCGGCGAACTGCCGGTCGGCTCGGGAGACGGCGTGGCGTTTGTCGCCAGGGCCGACGACGAAGGCCGGCCGCTCGACGGACGCTGCGACGTGGCGCTGAGCGGCGTCACCCCGCAGGCCCGCTTCTGGACGCTCACGCTGTACGACCCGCAGGGCCAGCTCGTCGCCAATGCGCTCGACCGCCAGGGCTTCACCAGCCAGGAGATCGCGCGCCGCTCCGACGGCAGCTTCGAAATCGCGGTCGCGCCGCGCGCGCGCGCCGGCAACTGGCTGCCCACCGGCGGCCTCGACCGCTACATCCTCGTGCTGCGGCTCTACGATACGCCGGTCGGCGTCGCCACCCGCGCCGCACGCGAGGCCCCCATGCCGGCGATCAGCGTGAGGGCCTGCCCATGATGCGTCATGTCACGGGACGGTCGCGATGAGGTGGCTACTCTGGATCCTGGCCGGCGCGCTGCTCGGCGGCATCGTGCATCTGGTGACGATCCTGGTGCTGCCGCAGAACGCCACCCACGACGCCTATTCGCGTCTGGTTCCGCATGTTCCGGTCAACGGCTTCGCGGCGCTCGCGCCGGCCACGCCGCAAAGCTCGCCGCTGCCGTTCAGCGATCCGGCCTTCGCGGCGGCCGCCTGCCGCTACGACCTGCGCACGGGCCCGATCAAGCTCACCGCGCCGGTCAGCGCGGCCTATACCTCAGTCACCTTCTACACCCGCCGCGGCATCGCCTATTACGCGATCAACGACCGCTCCGCCGGGCGGCGCGTCATCGAGCTGGAGCTGATGACCAAGGCCCAGCGGGCGCGCCTGCCGGACGACGAGGAGACCACCGCCGCCGACCGGCTGATCGTGGAATCGCCGACGCTCGACGGGCTGATCGTGGTGCGCACGCTGGCGCCCGAGGCCGGCCAGATGGCGCTGGCGCTTGCGGCCGCGGCCGCCGCGCGATGCGAGGTCGAGCCGCAGCAGCCGTGAAACGGCGGAAGATTCAAGCGCCGTAGGCCGCGATCCGCTGCTGCATCAGCGTCAGCGTGCGCTCGGCGTCCACGGCCATCGGCGACGGCGCCGCGATCACCATGCGCTCCAGCGCGATCCGGTACGAGGCGGCGCGTTCGCCGAGCGAGGCCTGCACCCAGCGGATGATGCCCTCGTTCTCGCGCATCCGCGCGATCGTGTTGTCGCGCTCCTCGCGCGAGAGGTTCGTGACATAGGCCAGGCTCTGCTCGCGCCTGCGGTCCATGTCGGCGACGTGGCGCGCGACAGCGAAGAACGGATCGAGCCGCGTCACGTCGTTGCGGATGTCCTCCATCAGCCGCGAATAGCGGGCGGTCTGCGAGCGGTAGGAGGTGGTGAACAGCCGCGAGGCGTAGGTGCCGCGGTCCGGATAGGGCCATGCCCGGTTCCAGAAGCCGCGCTCCGCCATCACGCTGTACCAGCGGTTCCGGTCGTAGGGCGGCTCGATCAGCGGATAGGCCAGGTCGCGCAGCCGGCGCTCCTCGTCGGTGAGCTGATGCTGCCAGACGCTGCCCGTGACGCTGCCGGTGGCTGCAGGGCCGAGCCAGTCGTGGGTGCTGTCGGCGAAGGAATTGGCGTAGGAGCGCGGGCGTCCGAAGTCGCCATGGCTGCCGCAGCCCGCAAGCAGGACGCATGAAAGCACGGCGGCGGCGATCCCTCGCCCCGGCCGCCACGAAGGATTGCCGATGGACCGCCCCGCGCTCACGAACGGGTTGCGCGGCGGCGCTTGCGGCGGCCGGAGGAGGCCGCGGAACCGCTCCCCCGTCCGTCGAGCGGCTTGTCGGGCTCACGCTCGATCCGCACCACCGGAAGGATGATCACGGGGGCCGGCCCGGCGCCGGCACCGACATGACGTCCGCCGCTCGCGGGGCGCCGCCCTTCGGGAAATCTGACGATGGTTCCCATGCCTCTTTCTCCTCCTGCGCCGGGAGGCTTCCTGCCCGGGCACCGGATCGGTCTTCGCGTCGATTAAGCGGCGCGCATGGTTAACGCTCTGTTAAAGCCCCCGCGCATAGTTTGAAGGTGTTGCATGCGTGACCCGGCTTGCGCCGGAAGGAGCAGCCGTGGAGCATCCGCCCGCAAAGGAACACGTCCCCGACGCCGGGCGGGAAGCCGGCGTCGACATCCGCCCCGCCCTGCTGCGCGCCACCACGGACCTCTATGTCGCCAAGCAGCGCCACTCCGCGAACGAGGAAGCGCAGTTCACCGAGCTGGCGCTGCGCCTGATCGATCTCGTGGACGAGAACACCCGCGCCATCGTGGCCGCCAAGCTCGAAGCCTATCCCGGCGCGCCGAAGGCCGTTCTGGCGCGGCTCGCGGGCGAGAGCGCCGCGCCGCCGCTCCCCGAACCGGAGCCTCGCGCCGCGACCGTAGACTCCCAGCCCGTGACCGCGGAAACTGCCTTCGCCGGCCGCCGGATCGCGGCGCGCGAATTGGAGGCGCTGTTCTTCTCCGGCGACGCAGCGGAGCGCCGACTGATCCTGCTCGCGCTGGATCATTCCCCGATCGCGCCGGCCGCAGCGCTCGCGCCCCAGGCCGCCGCCGACGCGGTGCGCGCGCTGGAGCGCGCGGCGCTCGCGCACAACAAGGAGGCCTTCGCCGCGGAGCTGGAGCGCACGCTCACTCTTTCGCGCGCCCAGGCGCTGCGGATCGCGGCCGATGAATCCGGCGAGCCGATCCTGATCCTGGCCGCGGCTCTCGACATGCCGGAGGATGTGCTGCAGCGCATCCTGCTCTGCCTCGATCCGGCCATCGGGCAATCGGTGCAGCGGGTCTACGAGCTGGCCTCGCTGCACGAGGAGATCGACCCGCAATCCGCGCAGCGCATGATCGCGATCTGGCAGGCCGCAGGCCGTGATGCGGACCAGGATTTGGGCGACACGCGCCCGGCCGCCACCGCGCCGAAGCCGGCTCCCGCGACCATGCCGCGTGCGAGCGCCGCGCGGCGGGCGGCGGCGGAGCGTCCCCCGCCGATGGACCGTCCGCGCATCCAGTGGGACGAGCACGCCCGACACAAGGCGGACGGCGCCTGAGCCGGCGTCAGGCCACCACCACGTCCAGGAAATTGCGGCCGGCACGGTCCTCGACCTCGACGATCCAGATATCCGGATCGTATTTGATCTGGCGCGCGAGATAGGCCTCGGCGTCGGCCTCGGACGCCGGCTGCTGCTTGAGCGCCAAGGCAAAAGCGCGGTCCGCCGGGCGGGCCTCGTCGAACGCGCTCTGCGGCGCGGGGCCGAACACATCCGCCGTGCCGTCGAGGCGCGCGATCTTGATGAACACCGCGCCCGCCTCGTCCGCGCCGCGGCGCCGCACCGCGGCGAAGGCTCCCTCCACCTGGACGCGGCGCAGATAGGCCGCGACCCATATGCCGGATTTCAGACGCATGCCCCTGCATGCCCCGCTTCCGCAGCGGCTGACAAGACCAAAGATCGGTGGCTGTCAGTCGATCGGGCGGCCGGTCATGGCGGTCAGCTCCCGCGTCAGCCGCTCGGTGATCCGGCCGGTGACGGGCAGCTTGCGTTCGGTCTCGAAGCGGCGGATCGCAGCCTGCGTCTCCGGGCCCTCGACGCCGCTGGCCTTGATCTGGCCGTAACCGAAATCGGTCAGCGCGCGCTGCACGGCGATGATGCGCCGGCTCGGCGCGAGCAACTCGGCGATCGGGTCGGGGCGCTGCGCCGCCGGCTGCGGCCTGGCCTTGATCTGCGAGCGGCTGAGCGTGGCCAGCAGCACATCGTTGGGCTCAGCGGAGGGCCGCAGGCCCGCGGCGTCCTCGAAGTCGCGGATCGCGGAATCGGTCGCGGGCCCGTACAGGCCGTCGATGCCGCCGTCGTAGAAGCCGCGCCGGGCCAGTTCGCGCTGGATCTGCGCGATCGTCTCCGAGCGGGGACGGGCCGCGACCTGCGCCGGCTCTACGGGCTTGTTGCGCGGCAGCAGCAGGCTTTCCGCCGGAACGGGAACGGCATGGGCGGGCGGCCTGTTGGCGAAGATCGGCGCGGGGTGCGGGCCGGTCTGCATGAACAGCGCGTTGATCATGATCGTCAGCGTGGCCGCGGCCGCCACGGCCGCGGCGAACGCATCCTTCGGCCGCTCCCGAATCCACGCCCGCCATGCCGGCACCGAGCGATCCGCGTCGTCGTCCAGCCGTCCCGCCCCTGCCCTTGCCGTCCGCTCACGCACTTTTCTTCACCTTCGTCTTTTCTTCGGGAGTGTTCTTGTCTTCGGGAGTGCTCCTGAGAGCCTCCGCCGCGCGCTCGAAGGACGGATGCGCGATCGTCGATGCGCCGGCCGAAGGCCGCATCGGCTCGCAATCGACCGGCAGGCGCACCGTGACGCGGGTGCCCTCGCCGAGCCGGCTCGCGATCTCGACGGTGCCGCCGTGCAGCATCACGAGCCCCTTCACGATCGACAGGCCGAGACCGGTGCCGTCGTGGCGGCGGTCGTAGGCCGAGCGGGCCTGGAAGAACGGACTGCCGATCCGGGGCAGGTCGTCGGGCCCGATGCCGACGCCGTTGTCCTCGACCGTCACGGTCATCACCGCATCGTCGGCGCGCGCGCCGACCGCGACCCAGCCGCCGCGGTCGGTGAACTTCACCGCGTTGGCGACGAGGTTGAGCATGATCTGCTTGAAGGCGCGCTTGTCGGCGACGATCTCGGGCAGGCCGCCGTCGAGGCGCGTGACGAGGTCGATGCCGCCGTCGCGCGCCTTGAGCGCCAGCAGGTCGCATGAGCTGCGGATCACGGCCTCGGGCGCGAACGGCTCGGGCGTGATCGCGAAGTCGCCGGTCTCCATCTTCGACATGTCGAGGATGTCGTTGACCACCGACAGCAGGTGGATGCCGGAATCCTTGATGAGCTGCGCGTAATCCTGGCGGCGCGCGGCGTCGAGGCGAAGCTTGTCCTCCTGCGTCAGCATCTCGGAGAAGCCGATGATGGCGTTGAGCGGCGTGCGCAGCTCGTGGCTCATGGTGGCGAGGAAACGGCTCTTGGCGGCGTTGGCCTTGTCCGCCTCCGCGCGCATCTCCTCGAGAGCCTGCTCCTGCATCTTGCGCTCGGTGACGTCGCGCATCACCGCGACCACCTCGCGCTCGCCGGCCGCCAGCGCGCCTGCGGTGCGGTCGAGCGGGCGGCAGCGCATCTCCACCCAGATGAACTGCACGGCCGCAGCCGCGCCCTCCTCCGGGTCGCGCCGCACGCGGAATTCGACCGAGCGGGCGTCGCCCGCGGCCGCGGCGTCCGCCAGCGCGGTCAGATAGGCCGGCCGGTCGGCGACATGGACGCGCTCGAACAGGCGATGGCCGAGCAGCTCGTTGACGCGCGTGCCGAACAGGGTCTCGGCCGCGGGCGACGCGAACAGCACCGCGCCGTTGCGGCCGTGCCGGGTGATGGCGTCGGTCATGTTGCGCGCCAGGAGGCGATAGCGGTCCTCTTCGGCGTAAAGCAGCCAGACGCTGGTGCGCGCGAGCGATTCCGCGCCGAGCGCGAGCCCCGTGGCGTAGAGCGCGGCCGAGATCACGCCGAGCGCGGCCAATGCGCCGGTGTCGCCCGGTCCCGGCGGCAGCGCCCCCAGCGATCCGAGCAGCAGAAGCAGGCCGGCCGCGCCGATGGCGAAGGTCGAGGCCAGCGCCACCACGCGGCGCGATGCCGACAGCGCAGCCTCCAGCGGCACGATGACGAGCCAGATCGCGGCGAACGAGGTGATGCCGCCGGTCTCGGCGGCGACCGCCGTGGCGAGGCCGGTCAGCGCCATCGATGACAGAACATGCGCGCTCTCGTACTGCCCGGTGCGCGACAGGTAATAAGCGGTGAGGATTGGCGCGACGAGCCAGGCGAACACCAGCACCTCGAGCGTGCTCGGCACGCCGCGCACCGCGATGTAGAGCGGAAACAGCGCGAGCGCGACCACGCTGCCGATCAGCCTCGGCGCGATGAAGGCGCGATGGCGCGCCGCGGCCAGCACATCCTGCTGATGCGCGGGATGGACCAGCGTCTCGATATAGTCGCGGATCGGCTTGAAGTGGCCCACGCTCGACAAACGCACGTCCTGTTGAGCGGACGCGCTCCCTTGTTGTTCGCGGACCTTTCCACAGGGCGCTTAAGCGAACGCTAAGGACGCAGGCCGTGCGGCGAAGGGCGCGGGCGGTCATGGTGAACGGCGGGTTTCCGCCGCCCCGCAGGGGCCCGCACGGCCTGCGCGAAAGTCCGGTTTTGCGAGCAAATCCACGGTGTTGCCGCGTCAATCAATTCGTAATCAAACGATTCAAATTTTACGAAAATTCGCGACGCATTCGCTTTGAAACTGCGCAAAAACGCGAACCGGGCCTTCAAGCCTCTCTGTTAGCGTGTGGGGTGCGGCGAACGACAACGGCCGCGGACGGCACAGGGTTTGGGGTCATGTTCTTTCTCTTGCGTGCGGCGTTCTGGCTGACGCTCGCGCTGGTGCTGCTGCCCACGGGACAGGCGCAGCAGACCGCGCAGGGTCCGAAGGTGGATCCGGTGGACGCCATCGTGGCGGCGGGCACCGCGGTGGCCGACATGTCGAGCTTCTGCGACCGGCAGGCCGAGGCCTGCGTGATCGGCGCGCAGACCGCGGCGGTGATCGGCCAGCGCGCGCAGGCCGGCGCGAAGATGGTCTACGAGTTCATCAACGAGCGCGTGGCAACCGGCGAGACCGGCTCGCTGCCGGACACGCGGACCGCCGGCGCCACGCACGCCGAGGGCCGGCTGGTGCCGGTGGTGCTGCCGGTCCCGGTGCCGCGTCCCGGACGGGCCGCGGCCGCCGGCCAGTCCACGCTCAGCCCGGCCGATCTCCAGCCGGCGTGGCGCAACCCGGAGCCGGGCCGCGAGGCGGGGCCGCGGCGCGACAACCGGCGCCCGGCCTGATCCCTCGCGATCCGAGGCCGGTTTTCCTTCGACGCCACGCGCCTGCACTCCTATATAACCGGCAACAGGAGCCCTGTGCCGGAACCGCCATGCCGATCGACGAGATCATCGACAACTTCGCGCTGCTCGACGAGTGGGACGACCGCTACCGCTATCTGATCGAGCTGGGACGCGAGTTGCCGGTCATGCCCGAGGACGCGCGCACCGCCGCCAACAAGGTGCAGGGCTGCGCCAGCCAGGTCTGGCTTTCCACCGAGATCGCGCCGGACGGCGCGGACGGCCCGGTGCTGACGTTCCGCGGCGACAGCGACGCCCATATCGTGCGCGGCCTGGTCGCGGTTCTGCTCGCGCTCTACTCCGGCAAGGCCGCGAGCGAAATCCTGTCGCTCGACGCGGTCGCCCTTTTCGAAAGGCTCGGCCTGCGCGAGCACCTGACGCCGCAGCGCTCCAACGGCTTCCGCTCGATGGTGGAGCGCATCCGCCGCGACGCGGAGGGTGCGCTCGCCGCCGCCTAATCGCGCGGCGGCCATTCGAGCGCGAAACCCGCGTCGTCCGCGAGCCAGGTGCGCACCGCCGTGCGCGGCCGGCCCCGCGCCTCCGACGCCAGCCCGTAGTGTCGCGCCAGCCGGTCGAGCCCCAGTTGCAGCACCACCTTGGCGGAGCGCGAAGGCCAGCCGCGCTCGCGCTCGACGTCCTGCAGCGTCTTGAGGAAGCAGCACACATCGAGCAGCAGTCCGGAAAACTCCGGACCCGCTGCATCGAGCGCATGGCGCACGCGCTGGCGCGCGGCGGTGGCGGCCTCGCTGAAGGTCATGGGCGCGGCGCCCCGCGGCCCGTCGGCCACCGAGACGCCCCAGTTCGAGGTCATGCGCGGCGTCATCTGCGCGCGCGTGAAATCGGCGCGCAGCCGCTCCCCCGCGAGCAGTTGCAGCGGCTCGATCAGCATGCGGCCGTCGCGGCCCTTGCGGCGCGCGAGCCAGGCGAGCGGGCTCTCGCCCTCGTTGACCAGGGCGACGGCCTCGCCGTCGGGCCCGTCGATCCGCCGCCGCGACAGGGCGAGATGGCGCGCGCGCTGCGGATCGAGCGCGGGCTCCGCGGCCGCGCGGGCGGCGGATTTCGCCGTGCGCGCGTTCACGGCCGCACCTCGGCCGAAAGCCGCCGCCGCAGGTCCGCGCAGGCGCTTTCGAGCGAGCCCAGCACGGCATCCACCGCCGGCTCGTCGCGCCGCTCCTCCACCAGACGGCAGGCGTGCGCCACCGTGGTCCGGTCGCGGCCGAAACCGCGGCCGACCTCGGTGTAGCTCAGGCTGAACGCGACATGGGCGAGATACATCGCGCCCTGGCGTGCGAAGGCCGCGCGGGCGTTGCGCCGGGTCGGCGCATTCAGTTCGTGCAGCGGGACCGAGAAGGCGGCGGCCGCGGCCAGGGCCGAAAGCTCGCAGAGCCCGCGCGCGGTCCGGGCGCTCGGCGGAAGGCCGGGCCCCGGCCACAGCGGCCGAACCGGGAGGGAGGCGAAACCGGGGACGTCGGAGGGGGTGGGCATGGCATCCTCTCTCTAGGACTTTTCGCCTAGATAATCACGGACACCGGGATCGCGGGGATAACTTTGCAAAATTCGATCAAGTACCTATTGTACAAATAAAATCCGGAACGGTTTGAGGGCCGACAAAGTGCCGGCGGATCGACAATAGGAATAATTTCTAATAAACGGACCCAAGAAAACCGCCGCCGGCGGGGGCCGGCGGCGGCTTTGTCCGCGTGGCTCTCTTATCGTCCGCGCCGACGCCGCTGCTGGCCCAGGCCCATTTCCTTGGCCAGTTTGGACCGCGCCTCCGCATATTTCGGAGCCACCATCGGATAATCCAGCGGCAGGCTCCATTTCTCGCGGTACTGCTCGGGCGTCATGTTGTACTGCGTGCGCAGGTGGCGCTTGAGCGACTTGAACTTCTTGCCGTCCTCCAGGCAGACGAGATGCTCGGGCGTGATCGACTTCTTCACCGCCACGGCCGGCTTGAGCGGTTCGGCCGGCACGTCCCGCTGACCCGACGACACCCGCAGCAGCGCCGCATGCACCTGGTTGATGAGCGCCGGGATATCGCCCGCCGCCACCGCATTGTTGCTGACATAGGCCGAGACGATGTTAGCCGTCAGCCCGATAAATCCGCCATTCCCCGCATTGTCGCTCATAGACCCCGCCTTGGACCCCGCCATTTCCCATTCCGACGGACGCCCATCCGCCGGCGCACCCACGTTCGCACGATTCGGCAGCGGCACGGCCGGCGGCGAATCGAAGCGCGCTCCTTCCCCGAAGCCGCCGCGATCGAATCGGGACTGTAATCCTTTTAGTTTATATTATCGGCGACTGCAGCCTGCAAGAACAGGCTGTCGATTCCGCAATAGAATCAGAACGAAATCGGGAGATTCCCCAGCGCCTTCAAGCATCCGTCAAGAATTCGCTTGGGCCGCAGCCCGGCTCCTCCGGCCGCACAACGGAGAACGCCGGCCACGCGAACGCGGCCGGCGCCTGTCTCTCAGCCGCGAGCTGGCTAGCCGTTCTTTTCAAGATGCGCGCGCAGCGCATCGACGGAGCCGAAACGGACCTTGCCCTCCGGCAACTCCGCCTCGATGGAGCCGTCGGCGTAGAGCGTATAGGCCATGCTGTCGATCACGCCGGACTTGAGGATCGCGACCGGCCGCTCCGAAGCAGGACCAGGCACCGGCTCCGGGGCCGGCTTTGCAGCGGGCTCACGCTCGCGACGGACCGCGGCGCGGGCGACCGGCGCGGCCGCCGGAGCATTCCCCTCTCTGGGTTCGGCGCGGACGGCCTCCGCCGGCCTGACCTCCGGCTGCGCGGACTCGGCGGGCTCCGCTTCCGCGAAGCGGGCGGCCGCGGGCTTCGCTTTCCCTGCCTTGGACACTTCGGGAGTCCGGCTCGGACGGACATCCGGCCACATCACGTCGAACAGCCGGGTCTCCCGGGGGGCCGTTGGAGCGACCCGCGCCACCTGATCGGGACGCTGGCCGCCGGAGCGGGACTCCAGACGGGGCTCCAACCGCGATTGGAATTTGGGCTCGAGCTTCGGCTCTAATTTGGGCTCGGGCCTGACGTCATGGCTCTCGTCCACGCGCGGCGCCCAGGCCCGCGGCTCCTGCACGGGCTCGGCCATCGTGGCCAGCGGCGACACTGCGGGTCGCGGCGACAGCGGCGCCTCGTCGGCCAGTTCCACCACCGGCGGCTCGGCCGAAGCCCCCTTGGCCCGCGGGCGCAGCCAGTCGAGCGGGCCGCGCGCAGGCGGCTCGTCCGGCGCTGCGGCCTGGAAGCGCGGCTCCAGCGGGGCCGGCTGCTCGAACGGACGCGGCATGCCGGTCTCCGGCGGGCGCGGCGCAGCCGCGCGGGTGGGCACCGGCGACGGCGCAAGGGGCGCGGGAGGTGGCGCAGGCGGCTGCGGCATCCGGGCAGCCGGAGGCGGCGGCACCAGCGCGGCCTCGACGGCGGCCTCGGCCTGCTTGGCGATCCGCTGCGGCAGCGGCCGGCCGGCCTGGAGCGACTCCGCGATCCGGCCGAGTTGCCGCACGGCGGCGGCCAGTCCGATCAGGATCAGGCCGCCGGTCACGGAGACGGCGCCCGCGATGATCAGCGTGTTGCCGAGGCTGAAGGCGTTGATGGGGATGCCGAACCCGACGGTGACGAGGCCACCTGCGGCCAGCAGGATTCCGATCACTAAGAGACTGACATACATACGCTTTATGTCCTCAACTCGCGCCACGGGGCGGCGATGGCCGGCTGCCGCGGACGCTTTGCCCCAAGCCTAGCAAGGTCTCGCAAACCATAATACCGGCCGGTCTACGATTGTTTAACGCTGTAGGGCGCGCCGGTTTCCGCCGGTTCTTGCGGTCGGCCGGATTCTGCGGCCCGGCCGGCATGGCGGGTCCGATGCCGCAGTCCTGCGGCCGCCGTTGCCCTCCCGACCGCCAGGGCCTAATTAGGGAACCCATCCGTCGCGCATCCGTTGCCTCAACGGATTCGATTTCAGTTGATCGCCTGATTTCCAAGGAGGAGCCCGATGTCGTTCTCGTTGCCGGACCTGCCCTATTCGCACGATGCCCTCGCCCCCTACATGTCGCGCGAGACGCTCGAGTACCACCACGACAAGCACCACCTCGCCTACGTCAACAACGGCAACAACCTGCTCAAGGGCTCCGAGTGGGAGGGCAAGTCGCTCGAGGAGATCGTGAAGGGCTCGCACGGCAAGAACGCCGGGCTCTTCAACAACGCGGGCCAGCACTACAACCACCTGCACTTCTGGAAGTGGATGAAGCCGAACGGCGGCGGCGACAAGATTCCGGGTGCGCTCAAGGCCAAGATCGAGTCCGACCTCGGCGGCGTCGCCAAGGCGAAGGAGGACTTCATCCAGGCCGGCGTGACGCAGTTCGGCTCGGGCTGGGCATGGATCGCCGTCAAGGACGGCAAGCTCGTCATCGACAAGACCGCGAACGGCGAGAGCCCGCTGGTCAAGGGCGCGACCCCGATCCTCGGCGTCGACGTCTGGGAGCACTCCTACTACATCGACTACCGCAACCGTCGCCCGGACTACCTCAAGGCGTTCTGGGAGAACCTCGTGAACTGGGACTACGTCGACGAGATGTTCCAGAAGGCAAGCAAGTAAGTCAGCAAGGCCGGCGCGATCGCAGGCATGACACCGGCGGGGCCCTCGTGGCCCCGCTTTGCGTTTGGGCGGAGCCGGGATTGCCGCCATAATCGGCACGGACGATTCACAGGGTCGAATGCAGGCTGCCTCTCCCGCCCCCTTCACGTCGAGCGAGCGCATGCTCGACGGCGCCGCCGTCGCCGTGCTCGCCGTGGTGGCCGCCGCTGCTCTCCTGACCTTCCGCGACTACGGGCTCGGCTGGGACGACTACACCCATTCGCAATACGGCGACCTGCTGCTTTCGCTCTACGGCTCCGGCCTGAGCGACACGCGCGCGCTCTCCTTCGTCAACCTGTTCATGTACGGCGGGGCCTTCGACATGGCCGCGGCGCTGCTCGCCAAGCTGCTGCCATTCGACCTGTTCGAGACCCGCAGGCTCGCGGGCGCGGCCGTGGGCCTGCTCGGCCTGTTCGTCACATGGCGGATCGCGCGGCGGATCGGCGGGCCGCTCGCCGGCCTGCTGGCGGCCGCGCTGCTCGCGGCCTGCCCGCTCTACTACGGGCATATGTTCGTCAACGCGAAGGACACGCCCTTCGCGGTGGCCCTGACAGTGCTGCTGTTGGGCCTCGTCCGCGCGCTCGACGAATATCCGCGGCCCGCACGCGGCACGGTCGTCCTCGTCGGGCTCGGGCTCGGCTTCGCCATCGGCTCGCGCGTGGCGCTGGCGGGCTTCGGCGTGCTGTCAGCGTTCATCGCGCTGGCGATGCTGGCGGCGCTGGAGATGCGGGCGCACGGCTCGCGGGATGCCGCCGCCCGCCTGGGCCGCTTCGTGCTGGCGCTGCTTCCGGCCGCGGTGTTAGGTTACGCCGTGATGGCGCTGATCTGGCCCTGGTCGGTGGCCGATCCGCTCAATCCCTTCCGCGCGCTCGGCTATTTCTCGCACTTCTTCGAGAAGCCCTGGGAGGAGCTGTTCGGCGGACGGCCCGTTTCGGTGCCGGACATGCCGCGCTCCTATGCGCCGACCCTGTTCGGGCTTCAGATGCCCGAGATCTTCATCGCGCTCTCGCTCGGCGGTCTCGCCCTCGCGCTCTCCGGCGTCGTGCGCGCGGATGCCACGCCGCGACGGCGCGCGATCCTCCTTCTCCTGATGCTATTCGCCGTGCTGCCGCTCGTGGTGACGGTCATCGCGCGGCCGGCGATGTACAACGGCATCCGGCATTTCGTGTTCGTGCTGCCGCCGTTCGCGGTCGTCGGCGGGCTTGCCGGCGCGTGGCTGTTCGAACGCATCGGCGCAAGCGGCCGCCGGGCGCGGGCCGCGGCCGCCGCCGCGCTGCTGCTCGGGCTGATGCTGCCGCTCGCCGCGATGCTGCGGCTGCACCCGTACCAATACGCCTATTTCAACGAGCTGGCCGGCGGCGCACAGGGCGCGCGCGCCTCCTACATGCTGGACTACTGGGGCCTGTCGCTCAAACAGGCGGCGCAGGCGCTGCTTTCGGATCTTGCCGCGCGCGGCGAAACCCCGCCTGCGGACCGCAAGTGGATGGTGGCGGTGTGCGGCCCGCACCCGCCGGCGCGGGTGGCGCTGGGTCCGCGCTTCGAGCCGACATGGGATCCGAAGGGCGCGGACTTCGCGCTGATGCTGGGCGAGTTCTACTGCGCCGGCATCGACGCGCCGCAGATCGCCCGCATCGAGCGCGACGGCGCGGTGTTCGCGCGCGTCTACGACATCCGCGGCCGGCAGGTCGACAATCTGTTCACCCGTCCGCCGGTGGAGCGGGAGGAGGATCGGAAGTGATCAGCCGTGCGCGAACGCCCAGTACAGCTCCCGCGCCTTGCGGTAGAGCGGCCCCGGCTGCAGCGCCCGCTCGCCGATGCGGTTGACGGGCACCACCTTGGAATAATTGCCGGTGGAGAAGATCTCGTCGGCGGCCTCGAAGTCCGCGAAACGCAGCGCGGTCTCGACCACCGCGACGCCGGCCTTGCGCAGCAGCGCGATGGTTCGCTGGCGCGTGATGCCGTTGAGGAACTGGCCGTTGGCGAGCGGGGTGAGCACCACGCCGTCGCGAACCATGAACACGTTGGCGGTTGCAAGCTCCGCGATGTTGCCGGTCAGGTCCCGCACCAGGCAATTGTCGAAGCCGCGCGCGTGCGCCTCCAGCAGCATCCGCCCGTTGTTGGGATAGAGGCATCCCGCCTTGGCGTCGGCCGGCGCGCATTCGAGCGAAGGCTTGCGGAACGGCGACAGCGTCACCGAGAAGCCCTGCCCCGGATCGCGCATCGGCGCTTCGTAGAGGGACAGGCACCAGCGGGTCGAATCCGGCTCCGGCGACACCAGCAGCGGCCCGCCCTGCTCGGCCCAGACCATCGGCCGCACATAGAGCGCGGCATCCGGATCGAACTTCTTCCGGCCCTCGGCCACCAGCCCGAGCCAGGTGTCGAGCGGCACGTCCGCCCGCAGGTGCATCGCCTGCGCCGACCTGTTCACCCGCTCGCAATGCAGGTCGAGGTCGGGGGCGACGCCCTCGAACACCCGCGCGCCGTCGAACACCGACGAGCAGAGCCAGGCCGCATGCGTGCGGATGCCCATGATCGGCACGTTGCCTTCGTGCCAGTCGCCGTCGAGGAAGGTCCAGGTTTTCGTCCAGACGGGGGGCGCCATGTCAGGACGCCAGCCGGTCGAGGATGCGCGCCCAGCTCCGGATGCCCTTATGGAACGAGGAGAGGTCGAACTTCTCGTTGGGCGAATGCACCCGGTCGTCGTCGAGCGCGAAGCCGACCATCAGCGAATCCATGCCCAGCACCCGCTTGAAGTCGCCCACGATCGGAATCGAGCCGCCGGCGCCGATGGTGACGGCTTTGCGGCCCCACTCCTCGGCGAGCGCGGCGCGCGCCTTCTCCAGCGCCGGATTGTCGAACGGCAGTTGCAGGGCCGGCGCATCGCCGAAGTTGGCGAACTCGACGGAGGCGTCCGCCGGCAGTCGCGCACGCACGAAGGCGTGGAACGCCTCGCGAACCTTCTTGGGGTCCTGATCGCCGACCAGCCGGAACGACACCTTGGCCGAGGCCTGTCCGGGGATCACGGTCTTGGCGCCCTCCCCGGTGTAGCCGCCCACGATGCCGTTGATCTCGGCCGTGGGCCGCGTGGCGATCTGCTCGATCAGCATCCGGTCCTTCTCGCCGGCCGGAACCTTGAGGCCGACCTGGCCGAGGAACTGCTCGGCCGTGAGGTTGAGCCCGGCGAGGTCCGCCCGGATGTCGGGCGGCAGCTCCGGCACGCCATCATAGAAGCCGGGAATGGTGACGCGGCCCTGGTCGTCGTGCATCGCGCCCAGAATTTTCGCCAGCACCCGGATCGGGTTCTGCGCCGCGCCGCCGAACAGGCCGGAGTGCAGGTCGCGGTCCGCGCAGGTGAGCTTCACCTCCTCGTACACCAGCCCGCGCAACGAGGTGGTGATCGCGGGCGTGTTCCGGTCCCACATGCCGGTGTCGCACACCAGCGCAAGGTCGAGCTTGAACTCGTCGGCGTTGTCGCGGACGAAATCGAACAGATGTTTTGAGCCGCACTCCTCCTCGCCCTCGATCATCACCGTGATCGGAAGCGGGAGCGAGCCCGTCACCGCCTTGTAGGCGCGGCACGCCTCGATGAAGGTCATCGCCTGGCCTTTGTCGTCGCAGGCGCCGCGCGCCACGATGATCTTGCGGCCGCCGGGCAGTTCCTCGATCCGCGGCTCGAACGGAGGCGTGGTCCAAAGCTCAAGCGGGTCAACGGGTTGCACGTCGTAATGGCCATAGAACAGAACGTGCGGCGCGCCCGCCTTCGCGGAACCGTTCGCAGCCTTCGCAACCACCACCGGATGGCCGCCGGTCGGCCGCACCTCCGCGGCGAAGCCGATGCTTTCGAGATCGGCCGCAACGAAATCGGCCGCGGTGCGGCAGTGCGCCGCAAACGCCGGATCGGTGGACACTGACTGAATCCGCAGCAGCGCGAACAGCCGGTCGAGGCTGGCTTCGAGATCGCGGTCGATGCGGTCGAGCACCGCGTCGAGCTTGCTCATGAATCTCTCCCTTGGTTACGCGCAGGCTAACAATCGTTCCAAAGTCTGCAAGATGCGGAGATGGAAATCGTCTGCCTGCGTTGCGAATGCGCCGCCGAAGCCGCGTCGCCGTCACGCGCGGGACGCGCGATCGATGCGATCCTCGTGCATCACGTCGCGCTTGTTTTCCTCCGTCATGGTGCTATTCATTCCGCACAATCCGCCGTCAGTGCGGTGTGGGGGCGCGGATCATGGACGAACTCGTGGAGCGTCTCGTCGCCAGTGTCGGCGTCGATCGTGCAACGGCCGAAAAAGCAGTCGGCATCATTCTCGCCTTCCTGAAACAGGAAGGACCGGCGGACAAGGTTCAGACGCTGATCGACAAGCTGCCGGGCGCGCAGGCCGCGATCGCGGCTGCGGGCGAAGGCGGCGCGTTCGGCGGCATCATGGGCGTCGGCTCCAGGCTGATGTCCGCCGGCCTCGGCATGGGCCAGATCCAGGGCGTCACCCGCGAGGTCATCGCGCATGCGCGCGAGAAGGCCGGCGAGGATGCCGTCGGCGACATCGTGGGATCGATCCCCGGCCTCGGACAGTTCGTGTGATGTCTGCGACGGCCTACCCCATCGCCGACGTCGCGGGCGGCGATCCGGACGTCGCCCGGTCCTTGAAGAAAGCCGGCATCCGCACCAGCACCCGGTTCCTGGATGCGGCCGCCAACCCGCGCGGCCGCAAGGCGCTCGCGGAGAAGACCGGCATCGACGAGAAGCAGATCCTGTGCTGGGCCAACAAGGCCGACCGCATGCGGATCCGCGGCGTGGGCGACGAATTCGCCGAATTGCTCCAGGCCGCCGGCGTGGACACCGTGCGGGAGCTGCGCCACCGCAGCCCAGCCAATCTCGCCAAGGCCATGCGGGCCGCCAACGACAAGCGCAAGCTCGTGCAGGTGCTGCCGTCCGACCGCGCCATCGAGCGCTGGATCGAGCACGCCCGGAAGCTGCCGTTGAAGATCAGCTATCGCTGACCGGACACCGCGGCGTTCTCTTTCGCTTCCGGCCTCATTCTCCGAGACGCACCCCTTTCGTGGCGCTCCCCGGGATGAGGCCCGTGCCCGGCTTGACTTGTGCACGCGCCGCGCGCAAAGCGGCGGCATGACCGCGGCCCGCAACCCCAAGCCGGATCCCAAGCAGGCTCCCGAACCCGATCCGGCGTCCGCAGCGGCTCCCGCCCCGCTGGGCGCGCTGCTGGCGCTGGGCCGCCCGCTGGTCATGGGCATCCTCAACGTGACGCCGGACTCGTTCTCGGACGGCGGCGACTTCCAGGCTCCGGACGTCGCCATCGCCCACGCCCGCCGCATGGCCGCGGAGGGCGCGGACATCCTCGACATCGGCGCGGAATCCACGCGGCCCTATCTCGGTGCGACGCCGGTGTCCGCGCAGGACGAGCGGACGCGGCTCGCTCCCGTGCTGCCGGCCGTGGCGGGCGTCGGCCCGCCGGTGTCCATCGACACCATGAAAGCGGAGGTCGCCGCCTGGGCGCTCGCGCAGGGCGCGTCCATCGTCAACGACGTGTGGGGCCTGCAACGCGATCCCGACATGGCGCGCGTGGTCGCCGAACACGGCGTGCCGGTGATCGTCATGCACAACCGCGAGGCCGCCGATCCCGCCATCGACATCGTCGCCGACATGCGGGACTTCTTCTCCCGCTCGCTGGACATCGCCGCCCGCGCGGGCGTGGCGCGCGAGGCGGTGGTGCTCGACCCCGGCATCGGCTTCGGCAAGACGCCGCGGCAGAGCATGATCGCTCTGGCGCGGCTCGACGCGCTCAGGTCCTTCGGGCTGCCGATCCTGGTGGGCGCCTCGCGCAAGCGCTTCATCGACAGCGTGGTGCGCACCGAACCCAGGCAGCGCTTGCCCGGCTCGCTCGCCGCCCACCTGATTTCGGTCGAGAGCGGCGCAGCCATCATTCGCGCCCACGACGTCGCCGAGACCGTTCAGGCCTTGCGGGTCGCGGCCGCCATCCGCAGCGCGCCGGGGGACCTGCGATGACCGATCAGGTGTTCGTCAAGGGACTGGCGCTGCACGCCTATCACGGCGTGATGCAACATGAGGGCAAGGTCGGCCAGACCTTCACGCTCGACCTCACGCTCGACATCGATCTCACCACCGCCGCCCGCACCGACAAGCTGGCGCATACGGTCGGCTACGACCAGGTGGTGTCGGTGGCGAGCGGCGTCTTCTGCGGCAAGCGCTACCGGCTGATCGAGGCTGCCGCAGGCGCGGTGGCCGATGCGATCCTGGACCGCTTCCCGCAGGTCCGGGCCATCCGCATCACCGTGCACAAGCCGCACGCGCCCATCGCCGCCACCTTCGACGACGTCGGCGTGTCGATCCTGCGGATCAGAAGCGCATGATCCCGAAAAGTGGGAACCGGTTTTCGGACAAGATCATGCGCCATTCCAAAAGCAATCATGCCTGATGCGCTGGTCGGACTCGGCGGCAATGTCGGCGACGTGCGCGAGACTCTGGAGCGCGCCATCGCGGCCTTCTGTGACGGCGAGGTCGTGCGCCTGCTTGCGCGCTCGTCCGATTACCGCACCCCGCCCTGGGGCGTGGAGGACCAGCCGCCGTTCGTGAACGCAGCCATTGCCGTCGAAACGACGCTTGCGCCGCACGACCTGCTCGCGCGCGCACACGCGACCGAGCGCGCCTTCGGCCGCGACCGGACGCGCGAGACCCGCTGGGGGCCGCGAACGCTCGACATCGATCTGATCGCCTATGGCGACGTCGTGCTGGATACGCCCGGCCTGACCCTGCCGCATCCGCGGCTGTTCGAGCGCGCCTTCGTGCTGGCGCCGCTGGCCGAGTTTGCGGGCGAGCGGATCGTGGCCGGCCGGCGCATCGGCGATGCGCTCGCGGGTCTCGACCGCAGCGGCATCGAGCGGCTGCCGCCGCGCGCGACCGCCTGACGGGGCCGCCGCCGGCTTTGTTCGCCGGGCGCATTGGCGGCGCAGGCCGGGCATGGCATTTTGAGCCCATGACCAACGGCTCGACGACCGACGAAATATCCTTCGCCTCCGGATTCCCGGCCTCGACCCGCGAGGACTGGCTCCGGCTGGTGAAGGCCGCGCTCAAGGACCGCCCCTACGAGCGGCTGGTGTCGCGGACCTACGACGGGCTTGCGATCGAGCCGCTCTATCCGCGCGCGGAAGACGCGACGCCGGTCGCGGCGCGGCGCGGACCGTGGCAACTGGTGCAGCGGGTCGACCATCCCGATCCGTCTGCGGCCAACGTCGAGGCGCTGCACGACCTGCAGAACGGAGCCAACGGCCTCGCGCTGGTGTTCCGCGGCGCGGGGGGCGACCGAGGCTTCGGCCTCGAAGCCTCGGAGGCCGCTCTCGCGCGCGTGCTCGACGGCGTCTATCTCGACGCCGGCATCGGCATCGACCTCGATCTCTCGCCGCAGAGCAAGGACGCGGGCGCGATCCTGGCTGCGCTGGCGAAGCGGCGGGGGCTCGATCCGGCGGCCGTGAACATCCGCTTCGGCTTCGATCCGCTCGGCGCGATGGCGAAGGCCGGCGGCACGCCACTGGCGTGGAGCGATCTCGTGCCGGCCTTCAACGCCGCCATCGGCGACCTCGCCGCGCAGGGCTTCCGCGGTCCGTTCGCGGCCGCCGACGGCCGCCTGATCCACGACGCCGGCGGCTCGGAGGCGCAGGAGCTGGCCTTCGTCCTCGCAGTCGCGGTCGCCTACCTCCGCGCGCTGGAGCAGGGCGGGATTGCGCCCGACGCGGCGCGTCGCATGATCCACTTCCGGCTTTCCGCCGACGCCGACCAGTTCCTCACCGTCGCGAAACTGCGCGCCCTGCGCCGGCTCTGGGCGCGCGTCGAAGAGGCCTGCGGGCTCGCGCCCGAGCCCGCCTTCGTCGCGGCCGAGACCGCGTGGCGCATGATGTCGAAGCGCGACCCGTGGGTGAACATGCTGCGCACCACCATCGCGGCGTTCTCGTCCGGGATCGGCGGCGCGGACGCGGTGACGGTGCTGCCGTTCACGGCGGCGCTGGGGCTGCCCGACCGCTTCGCGCGGCGCAACGCGCGCAACATCCAGCTCCTCCTGCTGGAGGAATCCAACCTCGCCCGCGTGAGCGACCCGGCCGCGGGCGCGGGCGGCATCGAGGCGCTGACCGGCGAACTCGGCCGCGCGGGCTGGACGCTGTTCCAGGAGATCGAGAAAGCGGGCGGCGCCTACGGCGCGCTCGCAAGCGGGCTGATCCAGAGCAAGGTCGCGGCCGTGCGCGCCGAGCGCGAGGCCAGCGTGGCGCGCCGCAAGGACGCGCTCACCGGGGCCAGCGACTATCCGCTGCTCAGCGAAGCCGGCGTGACGGTGCTGGCCACGCCGCCTGCGGCCGCGCCGCCCTATCCTTCCTCCATCTCCTTTCCTGCGCTTTCGCCGTTCCGTCTCGCAGAGCCGTTCGAAGCGCTGCGCGACGCCTCCGACCGCGCGCTCAAGGCCACGGGCGCGCGGCCGGCAATCTTCCTCGCCAACCTCGGCCGGCTCTCAGATTTCACCGCACGGCAGACCTTCGCCAAGAACCTGTTCGAGGCCGGCGGCATCGAGGCGCTCACCAACGACGGCTTCGCGAGCCGCGACGCCATGATCGCCGCGTTCAAGGCCTCCGGCGCATCGCTGGCCTGCCTGTGCTCGTCGGACGCGATCTACGAAGCCGAGGCCGCCGACGCCGCCAGGGCGCTCGCCGCGGCCGGAGCGAAGCACATCCATCTGGCGGGCCGGCCCAAGGATACCGCGCCCTACGAGGCCGCCGGCATCGGAACCTGCGTGTATCTCGGCTGCGACGTGCTCAAGACCTTGCGCGCGGCGCATGCTATGCTCGGCCTCGCCGCCGAGCCTAAGCAAGCGGAGCCGCAGCCAGCGGAGCGGAGACCATGAGCAGGATTCCGGACTTCGCCACGGTCGATTACGCAGCCGCCCCGCCGGCCGCCGTCACGGGCCCGGTCGCCGAACCATGGCTCACGCCCGAGGGCATCCCAGTCAAGCCGGTCTACGGCGCGGCGGACCTCGCCGGCCTCGACTTCCTCGACACCCATCCCGGCATCGCGCCTTATCTGCGCGGCCCCTACCCGGCGATGTACGCGGCCCAGCCCTGGACCATCCGGCAATACGCCGGCTTCTCCACGGCCGAGGATTCCAACGCCTTCTACCGCCGCAACCTGGCGGCCGGGCAGAAGGGCCTGTCGGTCGCCTTCGACCTCGCCACGCACCGCGGTTACGATTCCGACCATCCGCGCGTGGCCGGCGACGTCGGCATGGCGGGGGTCGCCATCGACTCGATCTACGACATGCGCACGCTGTTCTCGGGCATTCCGCTCGACCAGATGAGCGTGTCGATGACCATGAACGGCGCGGTGCTGCCGATCCTGGCGCTGTTCGTGGTCGCGGCCGAGGAACAGGGGGTGCCGCCTTCGAGCCTCTCCGGCACGATCCAGAACGACATCCTCAAAGAATTCATGGTGCGGAACACCTACATCTATCCGCCCGCGCCCTCGATGCGGATCATCTCCGACATTTTCGCCTTCGCCTCGGCCAGCATGCCGAAGTTCAACTCGATCTCGATCTCCGGCTATCACATGCAGGAGGCCGGCGCGACGCAGGACCTGGAGCTGGCCTACACGCTGGCGGACGGCGTGGAATACGTTCGCGCCGGCATCGGGGCCGGGCTCGACGTGGATCGCTTCGCACCCCGGCTGTCGTTCTTCTGGGCGATCGGCATGAACTTCTTCATGGAGGTGGCGAAGCTGCGCGCCGCGCGCCTGCTCTGGGCCAGGCTGATGAAGGATTTCGCGCCGCAAGACGCGCGCTCGCTGTCGCTGCGCACCCATTCGCAGACCTCCGGGTGGTCGCTCACCGCGCAGGACGTGTTCAACAACGTGTCGCGCACGATGATCGAGGCGATGGCGGCGACGCAGGGCCACACCCAGTCCCTGCACACCAACGCGCTCGACGAGGCGCTGGCGCTGCCGACCGACTTCTCCGCCCGCATCGCCCGCAACACCCAGATCGTCCTGCAGCAGGAAAGCGGCACCACCCGCATCGCCGATCCGTGGGGCGGATCGTTCTACGTCGAGCGGCTCACCGCTGAGCTTGCGAATAAGGCCTGGGGCCACATCCGCGAGGTCGAGGAGCTTGGCGGCATGGCCAAGGCCATCGAGGCCTCGATCCCGAAGCTGCGCATCGAGGAGGCCGCGGCCAAGACCCAGGCGCGCATCGACGCCGGCCAGCAGTCGGTGATCGGCGTCAACAAATACCGCCCCGAGAGCGAAGCGCCGATCGAGGTGCTCAAGGTCGACAATTCGGCGGTGCGCAGGCTGCAGCTCGACAAGCTGCGGCGGCTGAAGGCCGAGCGCGATCCGAAGGCGGTCGAAGCGACGCTCGCCGCGCTCACCCGCGCCGCGGGCGGCGGCAACGGCAATCTCCTGGCGCTGGCGATCGAGGCCGCGCGCGCCAAGGCCACGGTCGGCGAAATCTCGATGGCGATGGAGCAGGTGTTCGGCCGGCACCGTGCGGAGATCCGGGCGATCTCGGGAGTCTACAAGCGGGAGGTCGGAACCATGTCGGACGCGGTGACGCGCGTGCAACAGCTCGTCTCCGCCTTCGAGCGCGACGAGGGCCGCAGGCCACGCATCCTGGTGGCCAAGATCGGCCAGGACGGCCACGATCGCGGCCAGAAGGTGATCGCCTCGGCCTTCGCCGATCTCGGCTTCGACGTGGACATCGGCCCGCTGTTCGCGACGCCGGCGGAGGCGGCGCGCCAGGCGGTGGAGAACGACGTGCACGTGATCGGCGTGTCCTCGCTCGCCGCGGGTCATCTGACGCTGGTGCCGGAGGTCAAGGCGGAGCTTGAGAAACAGGGCCGCGGCGACATCACCATCGTCGTCGGCGGCGTGGTGCCGCCGCAGGACTACGACGCGCTCAAGGCCGCGGGCGCCGATGCGATCTTCCCGCCCGGCACCGTGATCGCGGACGCGGCCGAGGCGCTGGTGAAGTCGCTCAACCGCAAGCTCGGCCACGCGCAGCAGGCGGCGGAGTAGCGTTGACACCGCAATCCTTTTTCAATCATCTTGATTTCACTGAATAAATTAAAGGGAGGGATCATATGGCCAAGAAGGTTCGGAAGCGCCGTCCGGTTGCGAAGCGGCGCACGACAATTACGATCCAAGGACTTCCGACGAAGCGCGCCGAGCGAATGACTGATGGCCGTTACCGGCTGGTGGCGGTCAAAGGCGCTCGTGTGTTTGTCGGCACCCTGATCGACACGATCAACAAAGGAAAAATCAGGCTGGCGATCTTCAGTGTGCCTAAGGGATAACCGCTACCGCTGCCCGGTCGTCACCACCGGCTTGATCTCGATGGTCGGCGAGCGCTCCACCACGGCGCGCGCGTGCTTCATCACATGGTCGGCGACGATGGCGTGCGCCTCCGCGGTGGGATGCACCGCGCCGCTGTAGAGGCCCGCATAGGCCGGCTGCATGATGTCGAACGGCGAGACGCCCTCCGAATGCGTGTTGGCGGCGAGGAAAGCGTCGTTCGGGGTGCGGAACAGCCGCCACTTGGCCGCGTAGGGCAGCGCCTCGGCCGGCGAATAGGGGGTGAACGTGCCGGTCAGCCGCGACTTGCGCGGCACCGCCATGTTGAGGCCGTCCGCGATGGCGCGGCGCGGGTCGCGGGCGCAGATGCCGCGGCGGGCGAACTTGGCCTGGTGCTCGGTGACGAGCGTGAAGCCCGTGCCCTGCCCCGTGGCTAGCCCCGAGGGGCATCCGCCCTTGCGGGCGTCGGCGGTGCATTCGAGCCGCTTGACGAAATCGCCGAAGAAGGCGGCGGTCTCGGCCAGGCGCTGCCGGTTCAGCCGCAGCTTGGGATGCACGTCCATGCCCAGCGTCGGCTGGCTGCCGCACAGCTCGCCGCGCTCGTCGAGATGGATCGGCTCGTAGGCATTCTGCACCACGCGCGAAGGCTCCACGCCGAAGCCGTCGCGCAGCGCGTCGCGCACCGCCTTCAGCCGCTTGTCGAGCTGGCCGAGGTAGGCGCGCGAGACGTCCGGCGTGAAGCGGATCTGGTTGCCGATCAGGGCCGCGATGGGCGCGATGTCGGAGGCGCTGTCGGTCATGGCATAGGCCGCGAGCGCGCCGAAGCCCACGTCGTTGCCGCCGATCGACATCAGCACGAGGTCGATGGCGCGCTTGCGCTGCGCCGGCGGACACCAGCGCTGCTCGACCGTGCGCTGCTCCACGCGGGTGGAGCCGGCGCCGTAGAACGGCAGCGTATAGCTCGCATGCTGGGTGCGGGCGCGGGAGCCGCCCCGGCACATCAGGTCGCTGAGCTGGTCGAACTGGGCGCGCACGCGCGCGTCCTGGCCCTCGCGCGCCGGCATGTCGAGGAACAGACCCTCGGTCACTTCGGAGCCCGAGCACGCCAGCGACACCAGCGTCACCGAACGCTGCCGGTTCTCCAGCGTAAGCTGCAGGCCGACACGGAACGGATAGCCGTATTGCGAGCGGTGGCAGTCGGCCGACAGCCAGCGCGCGCCCCGCTGCTCGAAGGCCCGATGGAACTCCTGCGAGGAGGTCCGGTACATCAGCGACTTCTCTTCGTCCTCCAGCCTGCGCCGCGGCAGCACCTTGGGATCGAAGCCCTGGTCCGCGCTCGCCACGCCGTAGCTCGTGGCGGGCACGCCCTTGCCCGGCCGGTTCGAGGCGTGCTGCTCGTCGCGGTGCATGGTGGGGTCGTAGACCATCTCGCGCGTGGCGCTGAAGGTCACGGGCCGGTCGGGGTTGCTCTCGCCCGAGGCAAAGGAATCGCCGACCGCGACGATCAGCACGTCCTCCACCGCGACGTTGGGCTCGGCGAATTCACGGCCGTCGGGAAGCTTCACGGAGACGGAGACGCCGGAGCGGCTGCGTTCGGTCGAATAGGGCACGCGCGCGATCGTGAGCCGGCTCTTGCACGCGAGCTTGCGGGTCTCGGCCTTGCCGCCGCCGGCGCGCGGGGTCCAGCTCCAGACGCATTCGCCCGCGCCCGCTTCCGCAAGACGCGCGGGAGAAAGGCCGATGGCGACGGTGTGCGCTTCGGGAAGAATGTAATCTTCCTTCGCCGTACCCCAGGAGTAGCGGCGCTCGCACACGGTCGGATAGCGGCGCGGGCTGGCGTTGCTCTCGTAGCAGACCGCGTTCAGCGTCTGCGAGGCCCAGCCGAGCCGGGACTGCTCGTAGCGCGCGCGCCGGGTCGCCGCGCATGTCTCGGGCGTCGAAGCGTCCTTGCAATCGGGATCGTTGAGCCGGCGTTCCGTGCGCCACACCACGTCGGCGGGCAGCGGCGAACCCGGATTGCCGCGCGCCTGCCGATAGGCGCGCTCGTGCAGCGCATAAGCGCTCGTGTTCTTGAAGAAACGGAACGGGCTCTCGACCTCCCACACGAGGTCCGAGGCTTGGCCCGAGGCTTGGCCGGTCCCGCCCGCAGCCGCCAGAAGGGCGCAACCCAAGGCAGCCTTCACCCAAGACTGACGCATCCCACGCTCCCCGCCGCACTCTCGTTAAGACTACGTTAACCCTTTCGTCCCGGCGAGCGCCGTCTGGGTTCATGGCTAACGGGGAAAAATCGACAAAGCCCCTGCGATTTACGGACAATTTGAATTATTCTGGTCTGGTCAAACTAGTTATATTCTGCCAGATTCCGACCAGAATAGACCGGATGGGGGAGCGGGCCATGAAGCAGATCGGCATTTTCGACGCCAAAACCCACCTCTCCAGCCTCGTCGACGAGGTGGAGAGGGGCGAGGAGATCGTCATCACGCGGCACGGAAAGCCGGTCGCCCGGCTGGTGCAGGCGGAGGATCGGCTCACGCCGGAGAAGATCGCGAAGCGGAGAGAGGCGCTCGAACGGCTACGTCGGATCGCGCAGGAGCTGAAAATCAATCCGACCCACAAGGAGATCAAAAGCTGGATCAACGAGGGGCGCCATTGATCGTCCTCGATGCCTCGCTCATGATCGCATGGCTTCTCAACGAGCCGGCGCGCGTTCCTGCGCCGGAGATCGACGAACTGCTGGAGCGTGAAACACTCGTCGTCCCCGCTCATTGGACGGCCGAGATCGGAAATGCGCTGGTCGTGAATGTGCGGCACGGGCGCCTGCCTGCGGATCGCCTGCATGCGATGATCGAAGATTGCCACGCGCTGAGCCTCGAGCTGGAGCCCGAACTGCCAATGAGCAGCCTTGGCGCGATCAGCGAGCTGGCGCTGGCATTCCGGCTGGCGCTCTCCGACGCCGTCTATGTGCAGATTGCTTTCGAACGCTCGATTCCGCTTGCAACGCTCGACAACGAGATGCGCGCCGCCGCACGGCACCTCGGCGTCAGCCTCATCCCGGCCTGACCATGTCCAGCGCACCCGACATCCCCGCCCTCGCCGCCGGCATCCGCGACGGCGACCGCGCCACGCTGGCGCGCGCCATCACGCTGATCGAGAGCAAGCGCGCCGACCATCGCGCGGCCGCGCACCGCCTGGTTCAGGAGCTTCTGCCGCATACCGGCGGCGCCATCCGCGTCGGCATCACCGGCGCGCCCGGCGTCGGCAAGTCCACCACCATCGATGCGCTCGGCGCGCATCTCACCGCCCAGGGATGCAAGGTCGCCGTGCTCGCCGTCGATCCGTCCTCGACGCGCACCGGCGGCTCGATCCTCGGCGACAAGACCCGCATGGCGCGGCTCTCGATCGATCCCAACGCCTTCGTGCGGCCCTCGCCCTCCTCAGGCACGCTCGGCGGCGTGGCGGCCAGGACTCGTGAAACCTTGCTCCTGTGCGAGGCCGCCGGCCACGACGTCGTGCTGGTCGAAACGGTTGGCATCGGCCAGTCGGAAACGGCGGTCGCGGACATGACCGACTTCTTCCTCGCGTTGATGCTGCCGGGCGCAGGCGATGAGTTGCAGGGCATCAAGAAGGGCCTGGTGGAGCTGGCCGACATGATCGCGGTCAACAAGGCGGACGGCGACAATCTCTCTCGCGCGCGCGCGGCTGCGGCAGAGTATCGCGCGGCGCTTCACATCCTCAGGCCGCGCTCGGCGAACTGGACGCCGCCGGTCGTGACCTATTCGGCGCTGACCGGCGACGGCATCGCCGAGTTGTGGGCGCAAGTGCGGCTGCATCGCGAGCGCCTGTCCGCGACCGGCGAGCACGCCGCTCGCCGCCGCGAGCAGCAGGTGAAGTGGATGTGGTCCATGCTGGAGGAGCGCATCCACGCACGGCTGCATTCCGGCCGCGGCGTCGAATCCGGAATCAGGGCCATCGAAGCGGAGGTGGCAGCCGGACGGCTTTCGCCCGCGCTTGCGGCCGATCGGGCCGCAGCACTGCTTGGACTGTGATGCGCTTCGATAAAAGCCGGCAGCGCGTTGCTTTATTGATTGCTAAACATTGCATATCTAGGATCGCAGCCGGCGTCTGACCGATGACGCCCGTTATGGACGATGCAGGCTATGGACGGTGAAAAGCGGACCTCCCGGCGCAAGCATCTCCAGTTTCCCGCCCGCATCCTGTCCGAGCACAGCAACGATCCGGTGCCCTGCCTGCTCACCGACATTTCGGAAACCGGCGCGCGCGTCAGCCTGCAATCGGCCGACAAGTTGCCCGAAACCGAGACCGTCACGCTGGTTCTGAGCACGCAGGGCGTGAAGCGGCGCTGCCGCATCGCCTGGCGCGAGGGCAGCGATATGGGCATGGAGTTTATCAGGCCGGGCGGCTCCCTGCGGCGCAAGCACCCCGCCTGATGCAGCCCGCCCTCTTCCGCTTGTCCCGCCGCCGTCCAGGATCGGCACAGGCGGCGCAAGACGCGGCGGATGGACGCCGCCGCCTGTACCGATCCGACACAGAACCCGATCAGAACCGCTGGCGCGGAATTTGAAGTCTCCGGTCCCGACACCTGAACGGGACCGATCATGGACCTTCCCCGCCGCCGCTTCGTCGCCCTCACGGCCCTCTCGGGGGCGCTGCCCGCCACCGCGCTCGCGGTGCCGGCAGCCGCGAGCCCCCGGTCCACGCTGGGGGTGGACGCCACCGCACTCGGCGTGCGCGCCGGCGGCGGCGCCGACCAGACCCGCATGCTGCAGGCCGCCATCGACAGCACCGCAGGCCAGCGCGTGCCGCTGGTGCTCGGTCCCGGCGAGTACCGCACCGGCGAACTGCGCCTGCCGGTCGGCGCGCAGATCTTCGGCGTGCGCGGCGCGACCCGTCTCGTCTTCACCGGCGGCTCGGCCATGATCTCTGGCCCGCGCGCCGACACCGTGACCCTGTCCGGCCTCACGCTCGACGGCAACAACCGTCCGCTGCCGGACGGCGGCGCGCTGGTCCGCATGACCGAGGCCGGCGAGCTGCGCATCCTCGACTGCGACATCGTCGGCTCGACCCGCAACGGCATCGCGCTGGAGGCGGTCGCCGGCCTGATCGCCGGCAACACCATCATGGGCTGCGGCGACGCCGGGATCCTGTCGCGCAATGCCCGCGGCCTGACGATCCAGGGCAACAACGTCCGCAACGCCGGCAACAACGGCATCCTGGTCTGGCGCTCGGAGAAGGGCGACGACGGCACCCTGGTCGCCGACAACCGGATCGAGGACATCGCCAACCGGCGCGGCGGCTCCGGCCAGTACGGCAACGCCGTGAACGTGTTCCGTGCCGCCAACGTGATCGTGCGCGGCAACCGGATCGCGCGCGCGGCCTTCACCGCGGTACGCGGCAACGCCGCCTCCAATCTCCAGATCACCGGCAACACCATCAGCGACGTGGGCGAGGTCGCGCTCTACGCCGAGTTCGGCTTCGAAGGCGCGGTGATCGCCAACAACACGGTGGACGGAGCCGCCATCGGCGTCGCCGTGACCAACTTCAACGAAGGCGGGCGGCTCGCCGTGGTGCAGGGCAACCTGATCCGCAACCTGAAACCGAAGCGCCCTGCGGGCACCGATCCGAACGACGGCGCCGGCATCGGCATCGCGGTGGAGGCCGACGCCTCCGTCACCGGCAACGTGATCGAGAACGCCCCCACCGCCGGCATCAACGTCGGCTGGGGCCGGCACCAGCGCGACGTCTCGGTGGTCGGCAACGTGGTGCGCAGCGCCGAATTCGGCATCGCCGTGTCGGTGGCCACGGGCGCGGGCAGCGTCATCATCAGCGGCAACATGATCTCCGGCGCGCGCCGCGCCGTGGTCGGCATGGACTACGCCCGCGCCGTGCCCGGCGATCTCGCACAGGAGCCGACCCGCTTCGCCAACCTTCAGATCGCCGGCAACCGGGTGCGCTGAGGCCGCCGGACGGGCGCTCGCGCTCCGGCAGGGTCGCGACGCGGCCGCCGCGCATGACTCAACATTAATGTGATCGGCCCCGTGCTTGCCACGATCGGCAGGCGTACATTGATATCCGATCCGATGGACCCGACCGTGCCCGCCTCCGACCCCGCTTCCCCGCCGCGCCGGCGCCGACGGCGACCGATCCTGAAAGCCCTGCTCGCGCTGTTCCTGCTGCCGATCGCGATCGCGGCGGGCGTGCTCGCCTATCAGGGCGGGCCGACGCACTGGTCACAATGGGACCGGACGGTCACGAGCCGTCTTCCGGCGGCGGCGGCGGATTCCGAGGCGCGCATCCTGGTGATGGCGGGGCGCACCCGCGGCTGGAAGGGCGCGGTTGCTGTCCACAGCTGGATCGCGTTCAAGGAGCGCGGCGGCGCATGGCGGCGCTACGACGTGGCTGGCTGGGGCAATCCGGTGCGGCTGAACTGGTGGCCGCCGGACCTGTGGTTCGGCCAGCACGGCGAGCTGGTGGTCGATCTTCGCGGCGACCGGGTGGAGCCGCTGATCCCGCGCATCGAGGCCGCGATCAAGGACTACCGTTACGCCAACGCCGGCGACTACCGGATGTGGCCGGGCCCCAACAGCAACACCTTCGTCGCGGCCGTCCTGCGCGCGGTGCCGGAGATCGGCGTCACGCTGCCGCCGAACGCCATCGGCCGCGACTTCCGCCCCCTGCCCTATGCGGGACTCACCGACAGCCGCACCGGCGTGGAGGCGAGCCTGTGGGGCCTCTTCGGCGTCAAGCTTGGCTGGGTCGAGGGCGTGGAGCTGAATGTGCTGGGCTTCGTCGCAGGCCTCGACCTGCGCCATCCGGCCGTGAAGCTTCCGGGCTTCGGCCGCCTCGGCTTCGAGACTCTGACCGCCACCGCGCAGCCGCGTCCGAACGGATCGGACTAAACGGTCGCGCCCTGCGCCTTGGGGCGGCGCAGATGCTCGTCGAGCCGCGGCATGATCTCGACGAAGTTGCAGGGCCGGTAGCGGTAGTCGAGCTGGTGCACCAGGATCTCGTCCCAGGCGTCGCGGCACGCTCCCGGCGATCCCGGCAGGCAGAAGATGTAGGTCGCGCCCGCCACGCCGGCGGTGGCGCGGGTCTGGATCGCCGAGGTGCCGATCTTGGCGTGGCTCACCATCAGGAACAGCGTGGCGAAGCCATCCATCCGCTTCTCGAACATCGGCTCCAGCGCCTCGGGCGTCACGTCGCGGCCGGTGAAGCCGGTGCCGCCGGTGGTGATGACCACGTCGATCGCGGGATCGTCGATCCAGCCCCTCACCTGCGCGCGGATGCGCTCCACGTCGTCGGTGACGATCGCGCGCGCCGCCACCGCGTGGCCGGCCTGTTCGATCCGCTCGGCCAGCGTCGCGCCGGATTTGTCGTCGGCCGTCTCGCGCGTGTCGGAGACGGTCAGCACCGCGATCTTGAGCGGGACGAACTGGCGGCTCTCGTCGATGCCCGGCATGGGTCAGAGCGAGACGTTCTGGGCGAAGGTGTTGCAGGACGAGACCCTGCCGTCCTTCAGGCCGATGCTGAACCAGCGCCGGCGCTGCTCGGCCGAGCCGTGGGTGAAGGAATCCGGCACCACCTGTCCCTGCGACTTGCGTTGCAGCGTGTCGTCGCCGATCGCGGAGGCGGTCTGCAACGCGGCCTCGACGTCGCCGGCCTCCAGCAGGCGGTACTTCCTGTCGGCATGGTGCGCCCACACGCCGGCAAAGCAGTCCGCCTGCAACTCCACACGCACCTGGATGCGGTTCGACGCCGTGCGGTCGCCCGCCGCGCGCTGCGCCTGCTGCGCCTTGTTGAGGATACCGAGCTGGTTCTGGACGTGATGGCCGACCTCGTGCGCGATCACGTAGGCCTGCGCGAACTTGCAGGACTCGCCGCTGCATCCGCGGAACCGGCGCTCCAGCTCGGTGAAGAACGAGGTGTCGAGATAGATCTCGCGGCTCGGCGGGCAGTAGAACGGGCCCATCGCGCTCTGCGCCATGCCGCAGGCCGAGGCGTTGGTGCGGCCGGTGAACATGACGAGCCGCGGCGGCCGATAGCTCTGGCCGGCCTGCTCGAAGATCACCTTCCACTGCTGGTCCGCGCTGCCGAGCACGGCGGCGACGAACTTGCCCATCTCGTCGCTCGGCGCGCCGGTCGGGCGCTGCGGAGCGGGACGAGCGTCCTGCTGGAATGATCCACCGCCGCCGCCCATCAGGATTTCCGCGCCGCCGATCAAGAGGCGCGGGTCGATGCCAAGCGCCCAGCCGACGAGGCCGAGCACGACGACGGTGCCGATGCCGAGCCCGCCGCGTCCGCCCGGCAGGCCGCCGCCCGGCCCGCCCGAGCCGGGCCCGTCGCCGCGCCGGTCATCGATGTTGTCGCTGCGCGGCAGCTCGTCCCAGCGCATTGATTCTCTCTCCGCCCGACCGATCCGCGAGCCAACCCGGCAAATGTTGCCGGGTGCCGCGCCGGAAGTCCATGCACCTTCGCCGCTCCATCGCATGAACGGCGGAAATACGACCCTGTTCCATATGGTTTGCAATGTGTTGGACGAAAGATGGCGATTTTATCATCAACCGAATTTTTACCTTGGGCCGCCATAGTCACGGGCGTCGGTTGTTAGGTCCCGCGTCGCCGACTGCGTCGCCTGAGTATCAGAGTTCTGAGTCATGGGTGTGTCGCGTCGCGGGGCGTCTTCAAGGACGCCCCGCTTCATTTCAGAGAACCGTCCGGCGGACGCCCGCGCGTCGTCGCGCATCCTCGTCGGCGACTGCGTCGAGGAGCTGAACCGGCTCCCGGCGGCCTCGGTCGATCTGGTGTTCGCCGATCCGCCATACAATCTCCAGCTTCGGGGCGATCTCAAGCGGCCGGACGATTCCAGAGTCGATGCCGTCGACGACGACTGGGACCGGTTCTCGAGCTTCGCCGCCTACGACGAATTCACCCGCGCCTGGCTCGGCGCGTGCAAGCGCGTGCTCAAGCCCGCCGGCACGATCTGGGTGATCGGCTCCTATCACAACATCTTCCGCGTCGGCGCCGCGCTGCAGGATCTCGGATTCTGGATCCTGAACGACGTGGTGTGGCGCAAGTCGAATCCGATGCCGAACTTCCGCGGCCGCCGGTTCACCAACGCGCACGAGACGCTGATCTGGGCTTCGCGCGACCAGAACGCGCGCGGCTATACGTTCAATTACGAGGCGCTGAAGGCCGGCAACGAGGACGTCCAGGTCCGCTCGGACTGGACCATCCCGCTGTGCACCGGCGAAGAGCGGCTCAAGGGCGACGACGGCAAGAAGCTGCATCCGACGCAGAAACCCGAGGCGCTGCTCGCGCGCGTGATTCTATCCAGCTCGCGGCCCGACGATCTCGTGCTCGATCCGTTCAACGGCACCGGCACCACGGGCGCGGTCGCGCGCCACCTCGGCCGCCGCTACATCGGCATCGAGCGCGATCCGGCCTATGCCGAGGCCGCGCGGGCGCGCATCGAAGCGGTCGAGCCGCTGGAAGCGCCGACGCTGGTGCCCTTCATGACCGCCCGCGAAGCGCCGCGGGTGCCGTTTTCGGCGCTGCTCGAACGCGGACTGCTCTCGGCCGGCGCGAAGCTCGTGGACGCCCGGAAACGCCACAAGGCGCTGGTGCGCGCCGACGGCGCGGTGTCGCTCGGCGAGACGGTGGGCTCGATCCACCGCATCGGCGCGCTGGCGCAGGGCCTCGACGCCTGCAACGGCTGGACCTTCTGGCACGTCGAGACCCCCAAGGGCCTCGTCTGCATCGACACGCTGCGCGCCAGCGTGCGCGCCGAGATGGCGGCGGTCTGAGCGCCGCCCCGGATCGATCCGGGGCGGGCCTTTTCGGGAACGACGCTCTAACGCGCCGCCGTGACCTGGATCTCGATCCCCTTGGCCGCCGACTGCAGCCGCGCCTCGACGCAGGCCCGCGCCGGACCGCTGCCCGGCACCACCCAGCCGTCCCAGACCTTGTTGAACTCGTCCACGGTGCGGATGTCCTGCAGCCAGATCATGGCCTGCAGCAGCTTCGACTTGTCGGTGCCGCCCTGCGCCAGAAGCCGGTCGATGCGGCCGAGGATTTCCTGGGTCTGCTCGCCGACGCTCTTGCCCACCGTCGCCTCCGCGGTGAGGCCGGCCAGATAGACCGTGTTGTTGTGCACCACCACGCGGCTCATGCGCGGCCCATTCTCGAAGCGCTCGATCGTCACGATAGTCTCCTGGCTTGAAGGACGAGAGCGGAGGATAGAGCGCGCGCCCGTCCGCGCCAACCGGCGTCTTAGCGCCCCGCCGTCCTGCGCCGCGGCGGGGGCAGCAGGCCTGCATGCGCCGCCACCTTCCGCATGACGTTCGGCAGCGCCTCCGCGTGCAGGTCCGCAAGCGCAACCCAGCGCATGCCGTCCGGCACTCCGGCGCGGGCCGGAACGGTCGCCGCATAGACGGTCTGCCGCAGCGGGAAGTGCGTGAAGCCATGCTCAACCACGCCGGGCAGCCGGACCCATTTCGCCTTCATCGGAGCCTGCCGGAGAGCCTGGGCCTCGTCGAGGTCGTGCGTCCAGGCCGTGCTCGGCAACTCCGTCATGCCGCCGAGCAGGCCCTTCGAAGGCCGGCTGCGGACCAGCACGAAGCCGTCCGCGCGCGTGAGCGCGAACGACGCGCCGTAACGCATCTTCCCTTCGATCTTCGGGGCCTTGCGCGGGAAGGTCTCGGCGTCGCCGCGGCGGCGCGCCGCGCAGGGCTCGAACCAGGGACACAGGGCGCACGCCGGCCTCCTCGGCGTGCAGATCGTCGCGCCAAGATCCATCATCGCCTGCGTGAAGTCGCCGGGGCGTTCGAGCGGCACCAGCGTTTCGGCGCGCCGCCTGATCTCGGCCTTGACGCCCGGCAGCGGCTCCTCCACCGCGAAAAGACGCGACACCACGCGCTCGATGTTTCCGTCGATCGCGACCGCGCGCCGGTCGAAGGCGATGGCCGCGATCGCGGCCGCGGTGTAGGCGCCGACGCCCGGCAGCGCGCGCAGGCTTTCCTCCGTGTCCGGAAAGCGGCCGCCGTGATGCTCCACCACGGCCCTGGCGCAGGCGTGCAGGTTGCGGGCGCGCGCGTAATAGCCGAGCCCGGCCCAGGCCCGCAG
The DNA here is from genome assembly GCA_964653225.1 of uncultured Rhodoplanes sp. GTDB lineage: Bacteria > Pseudomonadota > Alphaproteobacteria > Rhizobiales > Xanthobacteraceae > Z2-YC6860. The sequence continues at coordinate 87,911 of CAZZCV010000006.1, forward strand.
CACGTCGTCGAGCGCCGAGGCCGCCAGCGCCTGTACGTCAGGCCAGCGTTGGAGGAACCGGGCGTAGTAGGGACCCACCGCCTTCACGGTGGTCTGCTGCAGCATGATCTCCGACAGCCACACGTCATAGGCGTCGGCGCGCGCGCCGGGCGGCGCGCGCCACGGCAGGATGCGGGCGTGGCGGTCGTACCAGGCGAGCAGCGCGGCCGGATCGGGCGGCGTCCGCCCTTGTTTCCGCGGCTTCGCCGCCGCCGGCTTCTTTCGTCGCGCTGCGCCTGCTAGCGTCATGGCTCCGATGTGACAGAGCCCCATGCCGTGAACAAGCCCCGCCCCGCCCGACCGCTGGCCGACCTGACGCAAAGCGTCATGGCGGACGCCTTCGCGAAGCAGGGCTTCGCCTCGCGCGAACTCGTCACCCGCTGGATCGAGATCGCGGGCGCGGAGATCGCGGCCCATGCCGAACCGGTCAAGATCCAGTGGCGGCGCGCGCCGGACGGGGAGCCGGCCGAGCCCGCGACCCTGGTGCTGCGGGTGCAGGGGCCGGCGGCGATCGAGATCCAGCACCAGTCGGGCGTGATCCTTCAGCGGGTCAACCGCTTCTTCGGCTGGCAGGCCGTGGGCCGCCTCGCCCTGCGCCAGGCCCCCCTGACCCGGCGCACGCCCAAGGCCCGGCGCAAGATCGACGCGGCCGCCGCGGACCGCGTCGCCGCATCGTTGACCGAGGTCGGCGACGAGGGTCTGCGCGCGGCGCTGGGCCGGCTCGGAGCGGCGGTCAAGCGAACGTGACCGCGGCCCGTTCCTTGCGCTTGGCAGGCGGGCGTGCCAATGCCACATTCCAGCGCGACAGGACGAGGCCGGCACGGACTCGGTTCCGGAAAGACTGCAACGCAACGCGGCCCTTGCACGGAGTTTTCAGGTGATCACACGCAGGCAGTTCATCGCGGGCACCAGCATGCTGGCCGTCGCGGCCGCGCTCGCCCCGCTCGCGGACGCAGGGCCTGCGCTGGCGCAGCAGAGCGTGTCGGTGGTCGAGCTGATGGCTCCGGGGCCGCTGGAGGAGCACGTTCTCGGCAACGCCGACGCGCCCGTCACCATCGTCGAATACGCCTCGATGACGTGCAGCCATTGCGCCACCTTCCACAACCGCACCTATCCGGAGCTGAAGAAGCGCTACATCGAGACCGGCAAGGTGAAATACATCCTGCGCGAATTCCCCATCGACCCGCTGGCAGCCGGCGCCTTCATGCTGGCGCGCTGCGCAGGGAAGGACCGCTACTATCCGCTGATCGAAACCCTGTTCAACCAGCAGACCCAGTGGGTGGTGCAGAAGCCGATCGAGCCGCTGATGCAGATCGCGCGCCAGGCCGGCTTCACGCAGCAGACCTTCGACGCCTGCCTGAAGGACCAGAAGATGCTGGAGGGCATCGAGGCCGTGCGCAACCGCGGCTCCGAGAAGTTCGGCGTCAACTCCACGCCGACCTTCTTCATCAACGGCAAGAAGTTCACCGGCGTCATGTCGATCGAGGACATGGCCAAGGAGATCGACCCGCTGCTCAAGGGCTGATCCGCCGTCCCGGAACAGGTCCCCCGACGAAGCCTCTCCAGAAGAAGGCTTCCCAAAAAGAAGTCCGCAAAAATCGCGCGCCGGGCGACCGAATCGCCCGACCGATTCGTTTGCAAACCATGCGAGCCCCCCGGTTCGCAAGGGCCGGTGCCGTTTCCGCGGCACAAAGCTGTGGGCGATTCACCTCCACTAGCCCGTTGATCCACCGGGATTTTTGTGGGGTGGCCGGAGAATCAAACAACGCGGGATAACCCCCGCCCTACGGTTGCCGCGAAGCCCGCGCCAAGGTCATTCTCCGCCGCACGCGGTTGCCCGGTCGGCAGCCCTTCCGCCCGCGAACAGCCGGAGCCTGGCCCGGCGGTTCCCGTGCGGCAACAGTGGACCAGACCCCGAATGAAGCTCACGCGCCTCCGTTTGCTCGGCTTTAAGTCCTTCGTCGAGCCGACCGACTTCCTGATCGAGCCGGGCCTGACCGGCGTGGTCGGGCCGAACGGTTGCGGCAAGTCCAACCTCGTCGAGGCGCTGCGCTGGGTCATGGGCGAGACCTCGCACAAGTCCATGCGCGCGGCCGAGATGGACGACGTGATCTTTTCCGGCACCAACAACCGGCCCGCGCGCAACACCGCCGAAGTGGCGATGCAGATCGACAACAGCGCCAAGAACGCGCCGGCCCAGTTCAACGAATACGACGTCCTCGACGTATCGCGCCGGATCGAGCGCGAGAAGGGCTCGGCCTACCGGATCAACGGCCGCGACGTGCGCGCCCGCGACGTGCAGGTGCTGTTCGCCGACGCCTCCACCGGCTCGCGCTCGCCCGCGCTCGTGCATCAGGGCCGCATCGGCGAGATCATCCAGGCCAAGCCCGAGCAGCGCCGCCGCGTGCTCGAGGAGGCCGCCGGCATCTCCGGCCTGCACGCCCGCCGCCACGAGGCCGAGCTGCGCCTGCGCGCGGCCGAGACCAACCTCCAGCGCGTCGAGGACGTGGTCAAGCAGCTCGCAGGCCAGATCGACGGCCTCAAGCGCCAGGCCCGGCAGGCGGTGCGCTACAAGTCCGTGGCCGCCGACATCCGCAAGGCCGAGGCCACGCTGTTCCACCTGCGCTGGATCAACGCCCAGGCCGAGGTCGCGGATTCCGGGCGCGGCCAGGAGCTGTCCGTCCGCGCGGTCGCCGAGGCCACGATCCACCAGACCGAGGCCGGCCGGATCCGCGAGGAGGCTTCGGCCGCCGTGCCGCCGTTCCGCGAGGCGGAGGCGCGCGCGGGCGCAGCCCTGCAGCGCCTGGTGATCGCCCGCGACGCGCTCGAGGCCGAGGAGACCCGCGCCAAGGAGCGCATCGCCGAGCTGGAGCGCCGGCTCGCACAACTCGAACTGGACGTGACGCGCGAGCGCACGCTCGCCGCCGACGCGGAGGCGGCCCTCGCCCGCCTCGCCGAGGAAGAAGAGACGCTGACCTACGAGGTCGAGAGCAACGCCGAGCGGCGCGCCGACGTGGACCGCAACGTCGCCGAGGCCGACGCCGTGGTGGCCGAGGCCGAGAAGACGTTCTCGGAGCTGACCGGCACGCTCGCCGACCTCGCCGCCAGCCGCAACCAGCTCACCGCCGCCGCGCGCGAACAGTCCGAGCGCGTGGCGCGGATCGAGGCGGAGCTTGCCAACATCGAAGCCGGCCTCACCGCCGCCGCCTCCAGCCAGCCCGACCTGGAAGGTCTCGCCGCCACGATGGAGAACGCCCAGGCCGCGGCCGACGAGGCCGACGAGGCCGCCACCGCCTCCGAAGCCGCGCATGTCGCCGCCCGCGGCGCGCTGGAAAGCGCGCGCGGCCCGCTCGCGGAGGCCGAGCGCGCGGCGCAGCGGCTGGAGACCGAAGCCAAGACGCTGACCAAGCTGCTCGCGGTCGACACCAAGAACATGTGGCCGCCGGTGATGGACAACATCTCGGTCGAGAAGGGCTACGAGATCGCGCTGGGCTCCGCGCTCGGCGACGACCTCGACGCGCCGATCGACGCGAGCGCGGCGCTGCGCTGGACCGGGGCCGCGGTCGATCCGTCGGATCCCGCGCTGCCGGAGGGCGTGGCTGCGCTGTCGACGTTCGTGCAGGCGCCGCCGGAGCTTTCGCGCCGCCTCGCCCAGATCGGCGTGGTGCAGAAGGCCGACGGCGCGCGGCTCGCGGGCCTGCTGAAGGCCGGCCAGCGGCTGGTGTCGCGCGAGGGCGACCTGTGGCGCTGGGACGGCTTCGCCGCCGACGCCCATGCGCCCACCGGCGCGGCCCGGCGTCTGGCCGAGCGCGCGCGCCTGACCGACATCGAGAACGAGCTGGTGACGGCCCGCGCCGAGGTCGAGACCCGCCGCAGGGCGGTCGAGACCGCACAGGCCGGGGTCGCCGCGGCCGCTGCCGCCGAGACCGCGGCCCGCGACGCGCGCCGCAACGCCCAGCGCGAGGCCGAGACCGCGCGCGGTCTGCACGGCGCGGCCGAGCGCGACGTGGCGCGCAACGCCGCCCGCATCTCCGCGCTGACCGAGGCCCGGACCCGCCTGACCTCGCAGGGCGACGAGGCCCGCGCCGCGCGGGACGAGGCCGAGAACGGTCTTGCCGCGCTGCCGCCTTCCGAGGAACTGGAAGAGAAGCTCGCCGCCGTGCGCGCCGATATCGAGGGCAAGCGCGGCCGGCTCGCCGAGGTGCGCGCCGAGGCCCAGGCGCTGGCGCGCGAGGCCGACGGCGCGACCCGCAGGCTGCAGGCGGTCGCCGGCGAGAAGCGTCAGTGGAGCGAGCGTCGCGACGGCGCGCAGGCGCAGATCGCGACCCTCGAGGTGCGCAGCCGCGAGGCCTCGGAGGAGCGCGTCACCCTCGCCGACACCCCGCAGGTGTTCGCCGACAAGCGCCAGGCCATGATCGGCGAGATCGAGACCGCCGAGGCCGCGCGCCGCGAGGCCTCCGACCGGCTGGCGGAGGCGGAGCACGTCCTCACCGAATGCGACCGCACGCTGCGGGCCTCGATCGAGGCACTGGGTTCCGCCCGCGAGGAGGCCGCCCGCGCCGAGGAGCGCGCCGAGGGCGCCCGCCGGAGGCTCGCGGACGTCTCCCACGAGATCAGGGAGATGATGGAGGTCGAGCCCGAGGCCGTGGCCGCGATGGCCGGCATCGAGGCGGAGGCGGTGCTGCCGGACGTCACCACCGTCGAGGCGGACCTCGAGAAGCTGCGTCGCGACCGCGAGCGGCTCGGCGCGGTCAACCTGCGCGCCGAGGAGGAGCTGGGCGAGGTCGAGACCCAGCACACCACGCTCACCGCCGAGCGCGACGACCTGATCGAGGCGATCAAGCGGCTGCGCCAGGGCATCCAGAATCTCAACAAGGAGGCGCGCGAGCGCCTGCTCTCGTCCTTCGCCACGGTCAACGCCCACTTCCAGCGGCTGTTCACCGAGCTGTTCGGCGGCGGCAGCGCGGAGCTGCAACTGATCGAAAGCGACGATCCGCTGGACGCGGGCCTGGAGATTCTCGCCAAGCCGCCCGGCAAGAAGCCAGCGACGCTGTCGCTGCTCTCCGGCGGCGAGCAGGCGCTGACCGCGATGGCGCTGATCTTCGCGGTGTTCCTCACCAATCCCGCGCCGATCTGCGTGCTGGACGAAGTGGACGCGCCGCTGGACGATCACAACGTGGAGCGGTTCTGCGACCTGCTCGACGAGATGACGCGCTCCACCGACACGCGCTTCGTCATCATCACCCACAACCCGATCACGATGGCGCGCATGAACCGGCTGTTCGGCGTCACCATGGCCGAGCGCGGCGTCTCGCAGCTCGTCTCGGTCGATCTGGAAGCGGCGGTGAAGATCAGGGACGCGGGCTGACGCTCGCGCCCGGCCCGGCACGCCGGGCCCTCATCGTCAGCCCGGCTGCGGTTTCGCAGCCGGGCTTTTTCGTGCCGATGCGCAGATGCGATCGGGCGCTATTCCGCCGCCTGAGCCTGAGCCGAGTCCCCGGCCGGTTCCAGAAAGGCGTCGGTGACGCTCCAGACGTGCTCCTTGCCGCAAGCCGGGCAGGAAAGCCAGCTTTCGACCTGCGGAAACCGCCTGAACTCTTCCGGCTCGGTCTCGATGCCGGTCGCAACGGCACGCCCAGTTTCCGGGCAACGGATCGTCACCGTGGCCATCGACGCCCCCCGATACGGTCTTCCCGGACCAACGGCTTCGAGGCTAGGCGGCATTGATGACGCACCTGTGGCCGGCATCGGGCGCTCCGGAGGCGACGAACTCCTGTGGATAATCCACATTGGGCCCGGAACGTCCGGAACCGGGGCGGCGGACAGGCGTTATCGCCCCGTAACCGTCGGGCGGCTCCCCCTACCCCCCGAACAGCCGCCGGACGAACAACCCCAGGCTTCGGCCTGGGGTTTTTTTCGTTTGGACGTCGGCCCGGCTGAACCGGAACCCTGTGGTCATCGACCAACGGGAACCGTCCCGGATCGCGCGAGCGCCTCCGATGCGGTACGATGCCCGTTCCCGCCGCTGAGGAGCCCGAAACGATGTCAACCACCGCCTGGATCGTCCTTGGAGTGATCGTCGTCCTGATCCTGTGGGTCATGATGATCTACAACGGGCTCGTGGCCATGCGGCAGCGGGTCAACCAGGCCTTCGCCGACGTGGACGTGCAACTCAAGCAGCGTCACGACCTGATCCCGAACCTGGTCGAGACCGTGAAGGGCTACGCCACCCACGAGCGCAGCACGCTCGAGGAGGTGGTGAAGCTGCGCAACGCCGCGATGGCGGCGCAGGGCCCGGCGCAGCAGGCGCAGGTCGAGAACATGCTGACCGGGGCGCTGGGCAAGCTGTTCGCGCTGGCCGAGGCCTATCCGGACCTCAAGGCCAACACCAATTTCCAGCAGCTCCAGACCGAGCTGGGCGACATCGAGAACAAGCTCGCCGCCGCGCGCCGGTTCTTCAACAACGCGGTGCAGGAATACAACACCGGCATCCAGCAGCTCCCGGCCGCCCTGTTCGCGGCCGCGCTGGGCTTCCACGAGCGTCAGTTCTTCGACGTCGGAACCGACCGGACGGCGATGGAAAAGGCGCCGCCGCAGGTCAAGTTCTGATCGCAGCCGACGCCCGCGCCCCGGCCCGGACGCAAGCCGGCCGGGCCGGGCCTCCCCGACCCGCGACGCGGGCAGACAGCGGATGGAATCATGGCCGCGGCCTACGGCCTCTACACCCACATCCAGTCGAACAAGCGCCGCTCGGTCCTGCTGCTGGCCGGCCTGTTCTTCCTGGTCTACCTGATGGTGTTCGCCGGCGCGCTGATGGGCGAGGCGCTCGCCGGCGACGCGCTGTCCGACGGCATGCCGCTCGAATGGCTGCTGCAGGCGGCGTGGCATGACTTCCTCGCCGCGCTCCCCTTCGCGACCATCGGCACCGCGATCTGGATCGCGATCGCCTACAAATTCCACCAGCGGCTGATCGACGCCGTCACCGGCGGCCACGCGGTCAGCCGCGCCGAGGAGCCCCGGCTCTACAACCTTCTCGAAAACCTCTGCATCTCCCGCGGCATTCCCATGCCGAAGCTCAAGATCGTCGAGGACGACGCGCTCAACGCCTTCGCCACCGGGCTGAACGAGAAGCAGTATTCGATCAGCGTCACGTCGGGCCTGCTGGCGCGGCTCGACGATTCCGAGGTCGAGGCGGTGCTGGCGCACGAACTGACCCACATCCGCAACGGCGACGTGCGCATGCTGGTGATCGCCGTGGTGATCGCGGGCGTGATCGGCTTCTTCGCCGAGCTGTTCTTCCGCGTCCTGTTCCGCGGCGGCCTGCGCATCCGCGGCGGAGAGGGCGGCAACCGCAGCCGGGGCGGCAGCGGCGGCGGCGCGTTCATCGCCATCGCGATCGCGGTGGTGCTGATCGCGCTGGCCTGGAGCCTGTCGCTCGTGATCCGCTTCGCGCTGTCGCGCCGGCGCGAGTTCCTGGCCGACGCGGGCGCGGTGGAGCTGACCAAGAATCCCGACGCCATGATCGGGGCGCTGCGCAAGATCGAGAACCGCGGCGAGCTGGCGCGCGCCAACGCCTCGGTGATGGAAATGTGCGTGGACAATCCGCGCTCCGGCTTCGCCGACCTGTTCGCCACCCATCCCTCGATCGACCGCCGCGTGGCCGCGCTGGTGACGTTCGCCGGAGGCCGCGATCCGGGCCCGATCGAACTGCCGCCGCTGGAGGACGAGGCCGCGCTGCCCGACGGCAGCGGCGACGCGGCGCAGCCCGCGGGCGAGCCCGGAGCGCCTTCGCCGCAGCCAGCCGGGCCCTGGGGTTCCCCTCCGCCGGATCCACGCTGACCCCGGAAGTCCCGCGCCGCCGCGAGATATCCCCACCCGCCCCGCGGCAGGAATATGAATCGCCGGCCGCTTCTGCCATGTTCGGGACGCATGCGTGGGGCGGTATCGGACGATTCCGGCACCGAAGGACGTTTCATGGCCAAACCGTCGGTAATCTTGGTGGGGGCAGACAAGGGCGGCGTCGGCAAGACGACGGTTTCCCGGACCCTGCTCGACTACTTCCTCGCCCACAACCTGCCGGTCCGCGCCTTCGACACGGAATCCCCCCGCGGCACGCTGAAGCGCTTCCACCCGGACGTGACCGACGTGGTCGACATCACCTCGACCGCCGACCAGATGAAGATCTTCGACACGCTGGCGGCTGTCGAATCCCAGATCACGGTCATCGACATCCGCGCCGGCCTGCTCTCGACCACGCTGCGCTCGCTGCGCGACATCGGCTTCCTGGACGCGGCGAAGAAGAGCCAGCTCAACTTCGTGGTGTTCCACATCCTGGGCCCCTCGGTGTCCTCGCTCGACGAGATCGCCGAGACCTCGACCTTCATGGGCGACGCCAGCTATTTCCTGGTGAAGAACTTCATCAACAACACCACCTTCTTCGAGTGGGATCCCAAGACCTACGATTCCTACTTCCGGCGGCTCAAGGGCGCGCAGGAGATCACGATTCCCAAGCTCAACGAGATGGCGAGCGAGCAGGTGGAGCTGGCCGGCGTGCCGTTCGTGTCCTTCGTCGCCAACAAGGCCGCGGACGGACGGGCCGCCGCCTATTCCTTCGTGCTGCGCGGCTACGTCCGCCACTGGCTCGGCAACGTCTGGGCCGAGTACGACCGCGTGCGGCTGCTCGACACCGTGGGACCGGGACCGCAGGCGAAGCCACGCGACCCCGCTCCGGAATGACCGCGGGCAACGACGCAAGGGCGAGGCCAGCCATGCCGCGCAGCACCCCGGTCTTCATCGTCTGCTCGTCGCGGCCGCGCGTCGGCAAGACTCTGCTGGCGCGTGTCATCGTCGAGTATTTCCGCAACGAAAACCGCACGGTCGCGGCCTTCGATGCCAACCCCGGAAACTTCGCGCTGGTCGACCATCTGCCGGGCCACACCGCGGTCGCCACGCTCAACGACGTGCGCGGCGAGATGGCGCTGTTCGACCAGCTCGTCGCGCCCGATCTCGTCCCCAAGGTGGTCGATCTGGAGCCGGGCCTGTTCGACCGCTTCTTCGGCGTGGTGCAGGAGATCGATTTCCTTCGCGAAACGCGCCGCAACGCGATCGCTCCGGTCGCGCTGTTCCTCGCCGATCCCGATCCGCGCTCCGTCCACGGCTATGCGGTTCTGCGCGAGCGGATGCCGGATCTGCCCCTGCTGCCGGTGTTCAACGACGCGCTGCCGGGCATGTTCCGCTGCCGCGACAGCTTCCCTGCGCCGCCACAGGGCGGAACGCCGCTGGTCATCCCGCCGGTGTCGCCGGTGCTCAAGGGCGTTTTCGAGCGGCAGGGCTTCTCGTTCGCGGACTTCATCGCGCAGCCCTACAACCGGACCAGCGAGCTGTTCGACTGGACCGGGCAGATGTTCGCCCAGCTTCGCGAGATCGAGCTGCGCCAGCTTCTGGCCGACATGAAGCCGACGCTGGAGGCCGAGTTGCGACGGATGGCGCGCCGCTGAGGACGGCCTGCGAAGTCAGTGCCCCTCGAAGCTGACCAGCGTGCGCACGGGCACGTCGAGCGCGCGCAGCTTGGCCGCGCCGCCCAGCTCCGGCAGGTCGACGATGAAGCAGGCGGCCAGCACCTCCGCGCCCATCCGGCGCAGAAGCTTCACCGCGCCCTCGGCGGTGCCGCCGGTGGCGATCAGATCGTCCACCAGGATCACGCGCTCGCCCGGCCTCACCGCGTCCTCGTGCATCTCCATCTCGTCGATGCCGTACTCCAGCGAATAGGCGATGCGAACGGTCGTGTGCGGCAGCTTGCCCTTCTTGCGGATCGGCACGAAGCCGGCCGACACCTGATGCGCCACCGCGCCCCCCAGGATAAAGCCCCGCGCCTCGATCCCCGCAACCTTATCGACCTTGGAGCCCGGCCAGGGCTGCACCAGCTCGTCCACGGCGCGGCGGAAGGCGCGCGCGTCGCCGAGCAGCGTGGTGATGTCCCGGAACATGATGCCGGGCTTGGGATAGTCCGCAATCGTGCGGATCGCGGACTTCAGGTCGTTCTCGGAAAAGGCGGAAACCATCGGGCACTCGCGTCGTGGAACGGAACGGTTCGGCAGGCCGTCCCAATGTGTCGAACCGCGACCGGCCGCGCAACCGCCGCGGCGCGGACGGCCTTATTGCCGCAGGTGGCGGATCATGGCGCCGATGACGTTGGAATAGTCGTCGGTCCAGACCCACTCGCCGGGGTTGGGCTCCTGCACGATCCAGTCCCCGGACCGGGTGAGCGCTCCCATGTCCTCGTCGCGGCGCGCCACCGCCACCACGGTGGAGGCGTATTTGCGGGCGGCCTCGTCGAAGTCGTCGGCGTCGTTGGTGCGCGCGACGAGCCCGTTGGCCTGCGCCACGCCCGCGACCACCGGCGCCAGCGTCATGTGGCGGTTGGTGACGTGCATCAGGATCAGCCCGTCGGGCGCGATCTTCCGCGCGTAGATCGCCATCGCCTCCTGGGTCAGAAGGTGCGTGGGGATCGCGTCGGAGGAGAAGGCATCCACCACCAGCACGTCGTAGGCCCCGTCCGGCGCATCGACCAGCGTGAGGCGCGCATCGCCGATCACCACCGGCATGTCCGGCATGCAGGCGGAGATGTAGGTGAAGCGCTTGGGGTCGCGCGCGATCCGCTCCACCGCAGGATCGATCTCGTAATAGCGCAGCGTGTCGCCGGGCCGGGTCTGACAGGCGAGGCTGCCGGTGCCGAGCCCCACGACCGCGATCCGGATCGGCCCGTTGCGCCGCCCGCGCATCGCCACGATGCCCTGGTTGAGCGGCGACTCGTCGTAGTAATAGGTCAGCACCTCGGGCCGCCCGGTCAGCCGCTTGCCCTGATCGTCCAGAAGGCGCTCGGCGCCGTGCTCGATGATGCCGTGCTTGAGCACGCGGAACCGGCCGTCGTCGCTGTCGAGGATCTTGTGCACGCCGAAGAAGCTGCGCACGAAATCCTGCCGGCCGCTGTCTGCGCCGAACAGCGCCGCGAACATCAGCGCCAGCACGATCAGTGCGGCGAACGGCAGCACCCGGAGCTGGACCGCGAAGGCCACCAGCAGGATCGCCCACGCCACCTGGTCGAAGCGCCGGCCGTCGAACTCGTAGCCGGCGCCATGGGCGAGGCCCAGCATGCCGGCCGCCGCGACCGCGGCGATGCCGATCAGGCTCCAGTCGAGCAGCCCGCGCGGCCGCGACAGGCCGGGCCGGCACAGTGCCGCGAGCGCGATCAGCGCCGGGAACTCGATCACCCAGTTGAAGAGCTGCATGGCGATCAGGCCGGTCAGCATGCCGCCCACCACACCGCCGAACGACAGCCAGAGATAGAACGCCGTCAGGTGCCGCACCGGCGGCCGCCGGCGCGCCAGCTCGCCGTGGCACACCATCGCGATCACGAAGAAGCCCGCGATGTTCACCGCGAGCGCCGCGAAGATCTCGCCCGTGGGCTCGATCGCGTACCACACCACCAGCAGCACGATGGCCGCGGGCTGGATCGCGACCATGATCCGGTGCGGCAGCAGCGGCCGCGTCTGGAACGCGATCACGAAGGTCGCAAGGTAGAGCGCGAGCGGGATCACCCAGAGGAACGGCGAGGCCGCGACGTCGGTGGAGATGTGCGCCGTGACCGCGATCAGCAGGCCCGAAGGCACCGCCGCATAGGCGATCCAGGTCGCGACCTCGCGCCACGACGGCGCCGGCGCATCCTCCGCGCTCGCCCCGGACTCCGCGCCGGGCGAGCGGATGGTGAGCAGGCCGCAGACGGCGATCAGCGCGATCAGCGCGAAGAATCCCGCCGACCAGCCGAAGGTCTGCTGGCCGAGGCGGCTGAACGGCTCCACCACAAAGGGATAGGCGAGCAGCGCGAGGAAGCTGCCGACGTTGCTCGCCGCATAGAGGAAGTAGGGATCGCGCGCGGCCGGATGGCTGGTGCGCGCGAACCAGGCCTGCAGGAGCGGCCCGTTGGCCGAGAGCGCGAAGAACGGCAGGCCGATCGAGACCGCGAACAGGCCGAGCAGCCAGAACGCCTGCGCATCCGCAGGCGGGCGGCCGAAGCCCGAGGCGACCGACAGCGGCAGCGCCAGCGTGGCGAGCGCCATCACCGCGAGATGCACGATCATCGAGCGCCGCCCCGGCAGGAAGCGGGTCAGCGCGTGGGCATAGGCGTAGCCGGCGAGCAGCACGGTCTGGAAGAACACCATCGCCACCGACCACACCGCAGGCGAACCGCCGAGCTTCGGCAGCACGATCTTGGCGAACAGCGGCTGCACCGCGAACAGCAGCGCCGCGGACAGGAAGATGGCGGCGGTGAAGACCGCGAGCAGAAGCCGCGGCGACAGCGACGGCGAGGACGCGCCCGCCCCTGACAAGCGATCGGCGGCGGGCATGGGCGGCGGCGGGTCCTGCGGCTGTGGGTCCGGGCGCGGACCTTACAGGATTTCCGCGGCTTGTGTAGCCGGCCCGGCGGGCCTATCGCGCCCCGAGCACGCGCCCGGCCACGGCGTCGAGCTTCGTCACGAGATCGGGGTCGCGCGCCTCGGGCGCGGTGATCAGCGCGGTGTCCAGCGCCCGGTCCGAGCCGATCGGGCACGGCTCGTGCTCGCGCGGGAAGTCGCGGGCGAGCCGCGCCACCAGCCGCGCGGCCTTCTCGGCATTCGCGGTCAGCACCTTGACGATGTCCTGCACCTGCACCGCGTCGTGGTCGGGGTGCCAGCAATCGAAATCCGTCACCATCGCCACGGTGGCGTAGCAAAGCTCGGCCTCGCGGGCGAGCTTGGCCTCCGGCATGTTGGTCATGCCGATCACCGAATAGCCGAGCTGCTTGTAGGTGAGGCTCTCGGCCAGCGTCGAGAACTGCGGCCCCTCCATGCAGACGTAGGTGCCGCCGCGATGCACGGCGATGCCCTCGGCCTCGGCCGCCGCCGCCAGATGGATGCGCAGCCGCGGCGAGACCGGATGCGCCATCGAGACATGCGCCACCAGCCCCCGGCCGAAGAACGAGCTTTCGCGCCGATGGGTGCGGTCCACGAACTGGTCCACCAGCACGAAGGAGCCGGGCGGCAGCTCCTCCCGGAACGAGCCGCAGGCCGACAGCGACACCAGGTCGGTCACGCCCGCGCGCTTGAGCACGTCGATGTTGGCCCGGTAGTTGATGTCGGACGGCGACAGCCGGTGCCCTTTGTCGTGGCGCGGCAGGAACACCACCGGCAGGCCCGCCATCTCGCCGATCCGCAGCGGCGCGGACGGCTCGCCCCAGGGACTCGCGATGCGCTCCTCGCGCACGTTCGCAAGCCCCGGCAGGTCGTAGATGCCGGAGCCGCCGATGATGCCGAGAACCGCCCTGGCCATGCCTGTGCCCTCCATCCCGCAAACCGCATATCGCAAAAGCAAAGGGCCCCTGCCGGGGCCCTTCGTCAAGCCGAAGCTGCAGTCCGGCCGATCAGTGGTCCACCGCCGACCAGACCTTCTTCTTGGTGAAGTACAGAAGGCCGCCCAGCACCAGCAGGAAGATCATGACCTGGAAGCCCAGACGCTTGCGCGCCTCCATGTGCGGCTCCGCGGTCCACATCAGGAACGCGGTCACGTCCCGGGCGTAGTTGTCGAGCGTCGCCGGGGTGCCGTCGGTGTAATCCACCTGGCCGTCGTTCAAGGGCTTGGGCATGCCGATCGCATGGCCGGGGAAGTAGCGGTTGTAGTTCGTGCCCGGCGGCAGCGGGAAGTCCTTCGGCGCGTCCTCGTAGCCCTTCATCAGGGCCACCAGATAGTCGGGGCCCTGCTCCTGGTACTGCGTGAAGATGTCGAAGATGAACCACGGCAGGCCGCGCTCGTAGGTGCGCGCCTTGGCGACCAGCGAGAGGTCGACCGGATAGGCGCCGCCGTTGGTCGCCCGCGCCGCGTTCTCGTTCGGGAACGGCTGCGGAAAACGGTCCGACAGCCGGGCCGGCCGCTCGAACATCTCGCCCGCGTCGTTGGGGCCGTCGTTGACCTTGTATTCGGCGGCGATCGCCGCCGCCTGCGCGGCCGTGAACTCCGGTCCGCCCTTCTCGCTCAGGTTCCGGAACGCGACCTGACCCAGGCCGTGGCAGGCTTGGCAGACCTCGCGGTACACCTTGAAGCCGCGCTGGAGCTGGGCGCGGTCGAAGGTGCCGAACGGGCCCGAGAACGACCAGGAGGCGCGCGGCGGCGCGACCTGCTCGGCTGCCTGCGCCGGCCCCGAAAGCCCGCCCGCGCCGAGCAGCATTGCCGCCAGAACCAGCCCCGCCGCGGCCTTCCCGGCCCTGGAGGCCAGCACCGCCTCGGAAATCGAATTCGGCAGCGGCTTGGTCTTCTCGATCAGTCCGAGCAGCGGCAGGATGACGATGAAGTGGGCGAAGTAATAGACCGTCAGGATGCGCGCGGCGATGACGTAGCCGCCTTCCGCGGGCTTGGCGCCGAGCCAGCCGAGCGTCACGCAGACCGCGACGAAGATCCAGAAGAACTGCCGGTACAGCGGCCGGTACACGGCCGAGCGCACCTTGGAGGTGTCGAGCCACGGCAGGAACGCCAGCACCAGGATGGCGCCGAACATCGCCACCACGCCGCCGAGCTTGTCCGGAACCGCGCGCAGGATCGCGTAGAACGGCAGGTAGTACCACTCCGGCACGATGTGCGCGGGCGTCACGCCCGGATTAGCGGGGATGTAGTTGTCGGCGTGGCCGAGATAGTTCGGCATGTAGAACACGAACCACGCATAGAACAGGCAGAACATCGCGATGAAGAAGCCGTCCTTCAGCGTGGCGTAGGGCGTGAACGGCACCATGTCCTTTTCGGACTTGGGCTCGACGCCGGTCGGGTTGTTCTGGCCGACCACGTGCAGCGCCCAGACGTGGAGCACCACGACGCCGGCGATGGCGAACGGCAGCAGGTAGTGCAGCGAGAAGAAGCGCTGCAGCGTCGGATTGCCGACCGAATAGCCGCCCCACAGCCAGGTCAC
>CAZZCV010000007.1:0-32494 GCA_964653225.1 uncultured Rhodoplanes sp.
TCTCGCCGCCGGAGAGCTTGGAGATGTCCGCGTCGTCGGGCGGGCAGCGCAGCGCGTCCATCGCCTGGTCCACCTGCGAGTCGAGATCCCACAGGTTCCCGGCGTCGATCTCGTCCTGGAGCTTCGCCATCTCGTCGGCGGTCTCGTCGGAGTAATTGGCGGCGATCTCGTTGTAGCGGTCGATGAGCGCCTTCTTGGCGGCGACGCCCTCCATCACGTTCTCGCGCACGCTCTTCGCGGGATCGAGCTGCGGCTCCTGCTCGAGGTAGCCGACGCGCGCGCCCTCCGCGACCCAGCCGTCGCCGGTGAACTCGGTGTCGATTCCGGCCATGATCTTGAGCAGCGTGGACTTGCCGGAGCCGTTGACGCCCAGCACGCCGATCTTGGCGTCCGGGTAGAACGACAGGTTGATGTTCTCCAGCACCTTGCGGGTGGGATAGGCCTTGGTCAGGCCCTGCATGTGATAGATGAACTGGCGGCCGTTCATGTCCTGTCCGTGCTGGTTGCGGAGGCGCGCCGCAAGCGCGGCGCGCGGCCCTCACGCGATGTAGGGGAAATTCGCTGCTGATGTAGCGAGCGGACCCGCGAAGGGCAAGGCGTGCGCGCAAAGCCCGGCCGGCCCTGTTGTTTGGCCGGCGCGGGCGCGCCCTCGTTTCCTTGGTGCCGGACGCGAGGGTCCGGGGGGGATGGAGCGCCGGCTGGCGCAACATCGGTTCACGCCTTGCAAGGGCGTGCACGCGCCTTGCGATCGGCGCGTTTCGCCACCCGGCGCTCCACGCAGACAAATTCATGCCGTCTGCGCGCATTTGCGGCATTTCGCGTGCTCCGGGCTCCGCGGCGGGGGTCTCTCTCCCCCGCAGGCGGACCGCGAAGACGCCCGCGGCAGAGGGTCACGAGCCCTGGTCGCAGGGAGCCACATCCCGCTCCATCATCAAGGCGTCCCATGACGACGCCCCCGGTCGAACGGGACCGGTCTAGGAAAATATACCTTAGGAATAAAGTCAATATCACATCTCACCGCTGGCGAGACCGTCGTATCTTCCTAAATGGACGATCGGACCAGCCGGGAGCTTTCATGCCGAATGCGACTCCGAACATCGCCTGCGTGGTGCAGGCGAACGACGCGCTCGGCGAGTCCGTGCTGTGGTGCCCGCGCAGCCGCAGGGTCTGGTGGCTCGACATCCTGGCGCCCGCGCTGCAATCGTTCGACCCGCGGACGCGCGAGCACCGCGTCATCCCGCTGCCCGGCCGGAATTGCGGCAACCTCGCGCTGCGGCGTGCCGGCGGCTTCGTGCTGGCGATGGATGGCGGCCTCCACGGCTTCGATCCGGACACCGGCGCGCTTGAATTCCTGCTGCACGTCGAGGGCGAGCCGCCGGAGAACCGCTACAACGACGGCCGCTGCGACCGCATGGGCCGGCTCTGGATCGGCACCACCGACAGCCGGCATCGCCGGCCTTCCGGCGGCCTCTACCGGATCGGCCCCGACCGCGCGGCCGCGCGCATGCTCGACGGCGTCACCATCCCGAACTCGACCGCGTTCTCGCCCGACGACCGCACGCTGTATTTCGCCGACACTCCGCGGCACGTCGTCTGGGCCTTCGACTTCGACCTCGCGGCCGGAGAGATTTCCAACCGCCGCGTGTTCGCGGACCTTTCGGCCGGGCGCGGCTTTCCCGACGGCTCCTGCGTGGACGCGGACGGCTTTCTCTGGAACGCGCAATACGGCGGCGGCCGCGTGGTGCGCTACGCGCCGGACGGCGGCGTCGACCGCGTGCTTGCGCTGCCGGTGAGCAATCCCACCTGCTGCTGCTTCGGCGGCGACGATCTGGAGACGCTTTACGTCACCAGCGCGGCGCAGCGCATGACGCCCGAACAGCGCGCGGCCGAGCCGCTTGCCGGCGGTCTGCTCGCCGTCCGGGCGGGCGTGCGCGGGCTGCCCGAGGCGACGTTCGGCGGGTAGCAGCATCCCCGCTCCGCCCTTGTCTCGCTCCCGCACTTATGAGACGGCTTGCCGGGAAACAACAGGTCCGGCCGGGCCGGCATCACGGGAAGGGATGGGGACATGGCTGTCCGCTGCGCGATCCTCGACGACTACCAGAACGTGGCGCTCTCGCTCGGCGACTGGTCGAAGCTCGGCAAGGACGTCGAGGTCACGGTGTTCGACCGCCACCTCGGCGGGACCGAGAGCGTCGTCAAGGCGCTGCAGGGCTACCAGGTGATCGTGATGATGCGCGAGCGCACGCCGTTCCTGCGCGCCGCCATCGAGCAACTGCCGGACCTCAAGCTGCTGATCACCACCGGCATGTACAACCGCTCGATCGACCTCGCGGCCTGCGCGGAGCGTGGCATCACGGTGTGCGGCACGGGAAGCTACGGCAATCCGACCACCGGCATCACCTTCGGCCTGATGATCGAGCTGACGCGCCGGATCGGCTTCGAGAACGCGCGGCTGAAGGCGGGCGAGCCCTGGCAGGTCACGCTCGGCGCCGACATCGAGGGCCAGACGCTCGGCATCCTCGGGCTCGGCAAGCTCGGCACCCGCGTCGCGGGCGTGGCGAAGGCGTTCGGCATGAAGTGCATCGCCTGGAGCCAGAACCTGACGCCGGAGCGCTGCCGGGAGGCGGGCGTGGATTACGTCTCCAAGGACGAGC
Organism: uncultured Rhodoplanes sp.; assembly: GCA_964653225.1. Taxonomy (GTDB): domain Bacteria; phylum Pseudomonadota; class Alphaproteobacteria; order Rhizobiales; family Xanthobacteraceae; genus Z2-YC6860. Next base: position 2,655 of record CAZZCV010000007.1, read on the forward strand.
TGTTCAGGCAGGCGGATTTCATCACCATCCACCTCCAGCTCAGCGACCGCTCGCGCGGACTGGTGGGCGCGCGCGAACTGGGCCTGATGAAGAAGACCGCCTATGTCATCAACACCTCGCGCGGGCCGATCATCGACGAGGCCGCCCTGATCGCGGCGCTGAAGGAGAAGCGGATCGGCGGCGCGGGCCTCGACGTGTTCGACGTCGAGCCGCTGCCGCTGGACCACCCGTTCCGCAAGCTGGACAACACGGTCATCACGCCCCACCTGGGCTACGTCAGTCGGCAGAACTACGAGACCTACTTCCCCGATATCGTGGGCAACATCCGCGCCTGGCTGGACGGCAAGCCGGTGCGCGTCCTCGCGGCAAAGTAAACGGCGGGTTACGGCCGCTCCCGGCCGCGAACGCGCGGCGGGATGCCGGGACCCGCGCCGCGCCCGCGTTTTCGGGCGTTCGCCGAAAGCTCGGTTCACGGCGGCTTAACGCATTCCGCCGTGGTCCCGGCCGCAGGCGAGCGCTTTTCGCTCATCCGCCGGCACCCGCGCCAAATTGCGCTCCCCTCCCCGCTCAACTTGGAGAGACGCTCATAACCCCAAATAAAGGGGTTCGAGGCTACTGAAAGCCAACTCCGACGATTGTTGGGCGCGCGGATGTACCAGCTTCTTTCCAGCCTCACCGTCGAATACGACTGGCGCCTCGCCGCGCTGTCGGGCGTGGCCTGCACGCTGGCTCTCCTCGTGGCCGTCATGCTGCTGCAGCGGACGCGGGCGGCGCGCGCCGCCCGGTTCGTGCTCGACCGGCAGGAGCGGATCGCCGAGGCCGAGCGGAAGCTGGAGGCGCAGAGCACCCTGATCGACACCGCCCTCAGCAACATGACGCAGGGCCTCGCTATGTTCGACAGGGACCTGCGGGTGGTGCTCTGCAACGCGAGCTTCCTGCGGATGTACGACCTGCCGCCCGAGGTCGCCACCTCGCGCTGCACGATCTCCGAGCTGATCGCACTCCACTACGAGAGAAACGGCTTTCCGGGCTCGCTGGAGGATTACCTGAGCGGCATCCTGGAGGAATACGCGGCCGGCCAGCATGTCCGCAAGACCGTGACGCTGGCTGACGGCCGGGTGATCTCGATCACCAACAGCCCGGTTGCCGGCGGCGGCCGCATCTCGACCCACGAGGACATCACCGAGCGGCACCGGCTGCACGAAGCCAACGTCGAGGCCGAAAAACAGCTCCGGGCGCAGAAGCAGCAGACCGACGCCGCCCTCGCCCACATGTCGCACGGCTTCTGCCTGTTCGACGCCGAGGCCCGCATCGTGCGGCTCAACCACCAGTTCCTGGACATGTTCGGCATGTCGCCCGACGTGGTGAAGCCCGGCACCACGTTCCTGGAGATGATGCTCCATCGCAAGACGCTGAACGCCCTGATCGAGGACGCCGAGGAGCTGGCCGGGCAGGTTCTGGCGAGCGCCGCGCGGCGCGAGACCCGCGATCACCTGATGCGGCTCGCCGACGGCCGGCAGGTCCGCGCCTTCCACCGGCCGATGCCCGACGGCGGCTGGGTCACGACCTACGAGGACATCACCGAGCGCATCGAGGTCCAGGAGCGCCTGCAGGAGCAGAAGCTGCACCTCGACACCGCGCTCGACAACATGTCCCAAGGCATCGTCATGTTCGACGCCGGCGAGCGCCTGGCGGTGTGCAACCGGCGCTATCTGGAAATCTACGGCATCGCCCAGGAGGACGTGACCCTGGGCATGACGCTGGAGGCGCTGCTGTCGCTGCGCCACCGCAAGGGCATGCTGCCGCGCGATCCGGTCTCCCATGCCGGGAAGATCAAGAGCGCCACCCGGCAGGGCCGGTCCCTGCGGCTGATTTCGGCGCTCGACGACGGCCGTTTCATCTCCGTCGACAACGTCCCGATGGCGGGCGGCGGCTGGGTCTCGACCCACGAGGACATCACCACGCGCCGCAACGCCGAGGACCAGCTCAAGGAGCAGAAGCTCCAGCTCGACACCGCGCTCGACAACATGACCCAGGGCCTGATCATGTTCGACGCGCAGCGGCGTCTGGTCCTGTGCAACCAGCGCTACGTGCAGATGTACCACCTGCCGCCGGAAGCGGTGCGGCCGGGCATTCCCCTGCGCGACCTTCTGCAATTGCGCCGGGCACACAACACGTTCGGACGCGAGCCGGACCCGTACATCGAGGAGCTGAGCACCAAGCTCGCCGCGGGCCAGGCCGTCGACCTGATCACCGAGATGCCGGACGGCCGCATCATCTCGGTCGGCAACCAGCCGATGCCGGGCGGCGGATGGGTCTCGGCGCACACCGACATCACCGAGCAGCGCCGGGCCGAGGAGCAGCTCCGGCAGCAGAAGCTGCATCTCGACACCGCGCTCAACAACATGAGCCAGGGCCTCAACCTGTTCGACGCCGACGGCCGGCTGGTCGTCTGCAACGAACGCTACCGCCAGATGTACCGGCTGCCGCCGGAGGCGGTGCGGCTCGGCGCCAGCATGGAGCAGCTCATCAAGGCGCGGCTGGCGGCGGGCACGTTTTTCGCCCTCGACCCCGCCGAATATATCGTCACCCTGCGCAGCCGGCTCAGCAAGCGCGAGCCGAGCACCGTCACGATGGAGCTGACCGACGGCCGCACGATCTCGATGCAGAGCCAGCCCACGCCGGACGACGCCGGCTGGGTGGTGACGCACGAGGACATCACCGAGCGCCGCCGGATCGAGAAGGAGCGCGACCGCTCAACCGCGCTCGCCACCTCGGTGATCGAGAACGTGCCCGCGACGATCATCGTGAAGGACGCGCGCACGCTGCGCTATCTGCTCATCAACCGCGCCGGCGAGCGTTACTACAACGTCGCCCGCGAGCACATGATCGGCAAGGTCGCGCAGGACATCTTCCCGACCCCGACCTCCCGGATGATCGTGGAGCACGACGCCGAGGTTCTCGCCTCCAAGCTGCCCCGCCGGTTCGACGAGCATCCCTCGCAGACGCCGAGCGGCGAGCAGCGCATCGTGGTCACGACCCGCGTGCCCATCCTGGGATCGGACGGCGAGCCGCAATACCTGCTGTCGGTGATCGAGGACCGCACCAACCGCAAGCGCGCGGAAGCCCGGATCGCGCATCTTGCGCACCACGACATGCTCACCGGACTGCCGAACCGCGCCGCCTTCAACGCCTGCCTCGAATCGACCATCGAGACGGCAGCCCGCGAGGGGACGTCCTTCGTGCTGATGTCGCTCGACGTCGCGCGGCTGAAGGAGGTCAACGACGTGTACGGCTACGGCACCGGCGACCGGCTTCTGACCGAGCTGTCGCAGCGCCTGCAGGCCTGCGTCGGCGGCGCCTTCGTCGCCCGGCTCGGCGGCGACGAATTCAGCATCATCGCGACCGACGGCGAGCAGCCGCAGGCGGCCGAGCAGCTCGCCGAGCGGGTGCAGACGACGCTGTCGGAGGAGTTCGTCATCGACGGCAAGCACGTGCAGTCCGGCGCCAGCATCGGCATCGCGATGTTCCCCCAGAACGGCGAGGACGCGGCGACCCTGACCGCCAACGCGGACGCGGCCCTGCACCGCGCCAAGATCGAGGACCGCGGCCACCACCGCTTCTTCGAGGCCGAGATGGACAAGCGGCTGCGCGACCGCCGCGTGCTGCAGCAGGATCTGGGCCTGGCGATCGAGGGCGGCCAGCTGTCCCTGCACTACCAGCCGCAGGCCCGCACCGACGGCCACGTCTTCGGCTTCGAGGCGCTGGTGCGCTGGAGGCATCCGGTGCGCGGCAACATTTCCCCCGGCACGTTCATTCCGCTGGCCGAGGAGAGCGGGCTCATCATCCCGGTGGGCGAATGGATCCTGCGCGAGGCCTGCCGGCAGGCGGCGTCCTGGCCCAGGCCCCTCGGCGTCGCGGTCAACCTGTCGCCGGTCCAGTTCCGCCACGGCGACGTCGCCGCGCTGGTGCAATCGGTGCTGCAGGAGACGGGGCTCGCGCCGCAACGCCTGGAGCTGGAGATCACCGAAGGCGTGCTGATCGGCGACTTCTCGCGCGCGCTGTCGGTGCTGCGGAGGCTCAAGGCCATGGGCGTGCGGATCGCGATGGACGATTTCGGCACGGGCTATTCGTCGCTGAGCTACCTGCAGGCGTTCCCCTTCGACAAGATCAAGATCGACCAGGCCTTCATCTCCAACCTGGAGACCAACGCCCAGTCGGCGACCATCGTGCGCGCGGTGATCGGCCTGGCGCGCGGCTTCGCGGTGCCGGTGATCGCGGAGGGCGTGGAGACCCAGGCCCAGCTCAACTTCCTGTCCGGCGAGGGCTGCGACGAAGTCCAGGGCTACCTGATCGGGCGTCCGCAGCCGATCGAGGACTACGCCTCGCTGGTCGGCCGGCCGATCCGGCTCAAGCGCAGGGACCAGGGCCTCGGCGCGGCCTGAGGCCGGCCGGACCGCCGCCCGCGGCCGCGACGGCCGCGGGCGATCGATAAAGCCCGTGTCCGCCCCCCGCGATTCCGCTATGGTGATCCGGTTCCATACGGAGCCGGCGAGCCTTCCCGCAGCCGCTCCATCACCAACGAAACGCCAGCGAACTGCCCAGGGAGCGTCCGACGATGGCCAGCTACAAGCTCGTAACCTACCAGTCCGAAAAGGGTCCGCGCGCGGGCATCGCCGTCGATGACCGGCTGTTCGACGCAGCCGCCCTGACCCGCAAGGCGGGCTACGCCACCATGCTGGACATCCTCAACGACTGGGCGACCGCCAAGGGCGTCCTGAAGAAGGCGGCCGAGAGCGCCGCCAGGAGCAAGCTCAAGCACCGGCCGCTCGGCAAGGCGAAGCTGCTCGCGCCGGTGCTCTATCCGTCGGCGATCTACTGCGCCGGCGCCAACTACACCGACCACATGATGGAGATGGCCAAGCTCCAGGGCATTCCGCCCGCGCCCGATCCGCACGAGGTCGGCCTCAAGCCGTGGCACTTCATCAAGGCGTCGCGCTCCGTCACCGGCGACAAGGCGGTGGTGAAGCTGCCCGCGGCCTCCAAGGCGATCGACTGGGAGGCGGAGCTGGGCGCGGTCATCGGCAAGAAGGCCAAGAACGTGCCGCTGTCGAAGGCGCTGTCCTGCGTCGCCGGCTACACCATCGCCAACGAGCTGTCGGCGCGCGACCTCGGCAAGCGCGACCAGCTGCCGGATTCCTCGCCGTTCAAGTGGGACTGGGTCGGCCAGAAATGCTTCGACGACGCCTGCCCGATCGGCCCCTGGATCGTGCCGGCGAGCGACATCAAGGACCCGCAGAAGCTCGGCATGAAGCTGTGGGTCAACGACGTCATCAAGCAGGACTCCAACACCTCGGACATGATCTTCAACCTCGCCGAACAGATCGAGCAGCTCTCCGCGCGCATCACGCTCTATCCGGGCGACATCATCCTGACCGGCACGCCCGCGGGCGTGGGCGCGGCGCGCCGCGAATTCCTCAAGGCCGGCGACGTCACCAAGGTCTGGATCGAGAACATCGGCACGCTGACCAATAAAATGGCGTGAGCCTCCGGCGCATTCCGGACTCGTGCGTCCGCCGGTCGCAGCCGGCGGCGCGGGACGCGACGCGGTTGCGGTGGGCAGGAGCCCGCCGCTAGACTGCGAAACCGATAGCAAACCAGCCGGCGCGACGCCGGACACGCAGGACAGGAGGAACGCATGCGACGCCGGATTCTGGCGCTTGGAATTCTTGCACTCGGATCGGCCGCGCTGCCGGCCGCGGACGCGCTGGCGCAGGCGCAGACCTATCCGAGCCGCACCATCCGCGTGGTCGTGCCGTTCTCCGCCGGAAGCGCCACCGACATCATCGCCCGCACCGTGATGGAGCAGGTCTCCCAGCAGGTCGGCCAGCCGATCGTCGTCGAGAACCGGGTCGGCGCCGCAGGCACCCTCGGCCAGGCCCAGGTCGCCAAGGCGGAGCCCGACGGCCACACGCTGCTGGTCAACTCGACCTCCTTCGCCGTGGTGGCGACCACCTACACCAATCCGGGCTACGATCCGGTCGCGGACTTCGTCGGCATCTCGGGCGTGGCGAGCCTGCCGAACGTGCTGATCGTGCGGCCGGGCCGGTTCAAGACGCTGAAGGATCTGGTGGCCGCGGCCAAGGCCGCGCCGGGCAAGATGAACTACGCCTCGGCCGGCGCGGGCAGCGCAGCGCATCTCAACGGCGAGCGCTTCCGCATGGCGACCGGCATCGACGTGCTGCACATCCCCTACAAGGGCGGGCCGGAGGGCGTGGCCGCGGTGCTGTCCGGCGACGCCGACTTCTATTTCGTGCCGCTGCCCGCCGCACGCGGCCTGCTCGCCTCGGGCAAGATCGCGGCGCTCGCCGTGTCGGGCGCGCAGCGCGCCGGCGCGCTTCCCGAGATTCCCACGACCGTCCAGGCCGGCTTCCCGAACTCGGAGTACAACTTCTGGATCGGCCTGTGGGCGCCCGGCAAGACCCCCAAGGAGATCGTGAGCCGGCTCAACGCCGAGGTGGTCAAGGCGCTGAACAATCCGGCCGTGAAAGAGAAGCTCGCCAAGTCCGGCGGCGATCCGCTGCCGATGACGGCCACGGCCTTCGACGCCTTCGTGAAGAGCGAGATCGAGGTCAACCGCTCGCTGGTGAAGGCGGCCGGGGTCAAGATCAACTGAACGCCCGCGCGGCCCGGCCGCGATCCGTTCCCGCGCGGATCGCGGCCGAAGCGCGGCAATTCGGCCCAGTTCACATTCCGGCGCGAGCCACCACCTCCCCTTCGAAGCCTGCGCGGCGTCGAAGAGGAGGAAGGCATGGCCACATCGCGAAAGCAGGAGCGGCGGCTGCTGAGCAAGGACGAGTTCGAGCTGATCGAACAAAGCCATCAGCCGGCTCTGTCGAATCTCCAGATCGAGGAATTGTCGCACCTCATCGCGCTCGTGCGCGAGCGCCGCGACCGGGCCCGCTCGCTCGCCCATCGCCAGCGCCGGCAGGTGCGCGGCAAGGCCCGCGACGCCGCGCCCGCACCCGAGCACAAGGACGCCGGCAACCGCCGCAAGACGGCCATCCTGGCGGAGGCGCTCGCACGGTTGAACTCCGAGCGCGCGCGGCGCACGGCGCGAGCCCGCCTGATCGAGAGCGCCCACCGGGCGCTGGCGATGAGCCGGGCGAAACCGAAATCCGCGCGACCCGATCCGGGACGCACAGCCGGCGAAGGCATGCAGCCGAACGAGAACGAGCGCGCGGAGCGGATCGGCAGCCCGATGGAGGCCGGCCGGGTCTCGCAGTTCGTTCGCGACGCGCAGGCCCGGCGCGACGCACGGTGACGCCGGGGCGCAGCGCGTGAGGCCCGCTCAGAGCTTGTGCTCGGACAGGCCCACCTTGTCGTAGAGCGCGTTGATGTGGGCCTTGACGTCCTCCGGCGTGTCGTCGACCTCCTTCCGGTGCGCCCAGCCGACCTTGGCGCGGGCGTAGCGGCCCATCACCTCGTCCTGGTCCGAGGTGCCGCCCGAGATGCCGTAGCAGCCGACCATCTCGTTGCCCCGGAAGATCGGCGCGCACCCGCCCGACACCACGATGCGGCCGCCGGTGAACACCGAAGCGTTCATCATCATCTGCGGGTTGCGCTCCTTGAACCATTGCTGGATCACCAGCCCGTCCGGGAAGCGCGGGCTCATGGAGCGGAACGCCGCCACCGTGAACGCCTTGCCCCAGGCGATCTCCGGCGTGATGAAGCCGGCCTCGTCCATCCGCTCCAGCGCCAGCAGATGACCCTCGGCGTTGACCACGGCGATGGCGACCGGCGCGCCGATCTCCTCCGCCTTCTCGATCACCGCCTTAATGAACTCGCGGCACTCCGCCACGCGCAGCTTCGCCATAGCCCTCGTCCTTTCCTCTGCTCAAGCGCGACCGGGAGCGGCCGTCCGGCCGCCCCCGGCGCGTTTTCCGTGGTCCAGCCTACTTCGCCTTCGCGAGCCCCGCGGCCTGCGCCACCGCGCCCCAGCGCTTGATCTCGCTGGCGATGTGCCTGGCGAAAAAGTCCGGGCCGCCGCTCATCGGGATGATGCCCTGCGGCTCCCAGGCCTTGGCGACCTCGGGGCCGCTGGTGGCTTGCGCCACGGCCTTCGCGAGCTTCTCCACGATCGGACGCGGCGTGCCCGCGGGCGCGACCAGCCCGAACCAGATCGAGGTCTCGAAGTCCGGCATCCCCGCCTCGGCCATCGTGGGCAGGTCCGGCAGCACGCCCAGGCGCTGGCCGGTCGCGGTCGCCAGCAGGGTGATCTTGCCCTCCCTGGCCTGCGCGATCACCGCGGAGGCCGGCGAGAACATCATCGACACGCGGCCGGCGAGCAGGTCGGTCGCGGCGGCGGGGCTGCCCTTGTAGGGCACGTGCTGGATCTGGATGCCGGCGCGCTGCGCCAGCAGCTCGCCCGACAGGTGCGGCGCGGTGCCGATCCCGGTCGAGGCGTAGTTGATCTGGCCGGGCTTGGCCTTGGCGAGCGCGATCAGCTCCTTCACGCTCTTGGCGCCGGTCGAGGGATGCACGGCCAGGATGACGGCCGTGGTGTTGACCAGCGCGATCGGCGCAAAGTCGCGCACGATGTTGAACGGCAGCGCCGGGTTGATCGCCTCGTTGGTGATGTTGGCCGAGGACAGCATGAACAGCGTGTAGCCGTCCTTGTCGGAGCGCGCGACCTGCTCGGCCGCGATGCTGGAGCCCGCGCCCGGCTTGCTCTCGACCACCACCTGCTGGCCGAGAATCTGGGTCATGCGGTTGCCGACCACGCGCGCCGCGATATCCGCGGAGGAGCCGGCCGGAAAGCCGACGATCAGGCGCACCGGGCGGTTCGGATAGTCGCTTTGCGCCGAGGCCGCCGGGGCCAAAGCCACGACGCCCAGCGCGGCCAGCAGGCCGGCCGCGATCCTACTCAGGCGGTTCATCGATGCTCTCCTCCCTCTGTCTTGCCCGCTTGCGCTTTCCGCACCGGTCGATGCCGGGCAGGCGCGGGGATGATAACGGATTCTCCGGACGGGCGTCGCCGCGACCGTTAACCCCACTTCAACCCGGCCGCGCGATGCTGGCCTGTACCGCCCGGACCATGACCGCATGCCGCAATCCGTTTTCGATGTCGCGCATCTTTACGGATCGCAGGCTGCCCTGCTGACGATCGCAGCCATCCTCGGTGCCGGCATCGCGTTCGTCCATTACATCCGGCTCCGGCAACGCTGCGTGCGGCTCGCCACGGCTCTGGACAACATGTCGCAGGGCCTTTGCATGTACGATGGCGCCGAGCGGCTGGTGTTCTGCAACGAGCGCTATATCGGGCTCTACGGCCTTTCGACGGCGGTCGTGAAGCCGGGCGCCACGTTCCGCGAGGTGCTGGCGCAGCGCGCCGGCCTGGGCAACCTAGCCGGCGATCCGCAGGCCTACCGCGCCGAGCTGCTCGCCGAGATCGGCCTCGGCCGGACCGTGAACCGCATCGTGGATTCCGGCAACGGCCGGATCATCGCGGTGGTCAACAAGCCGATGCCGGGCGGCGGCTGGGTCGGCACCCACGAGGACATCACCGAGCGCCACCGGGCCGGGAAGCAGCGCGACGCGATGGCAGCCCAGGAAAGCCGCCGCGCGACGATCGAGAATGCCATCGCCGGCTTCGACACACGGGTCGAGCGCGTTCTCAAGGGGCTGAGCGCGGAGGCCGGCGACATGCAGCGCACCGCGTCGGGCCTGCTGGCCTCGACCGGGCGGACCACCCAGCGTGCGGAAGGCGCGGTGCAGGCCTCCAACGAGGCCTCCGCCAATGTCGCCACCGCCGCCGCCGCCGCCGGCCAGTTGTCCTCCTCCATCGCCGAGATCGCCGAACAGCTCACCCGCACCACCGACGTGGTCCGCGCCGCGGTCGAGGAGGCAGAGACCACCAACACCCAGGTCGCGGGGCTGGCCGAGGCCGCGCAGCAGATCGGCGACGTCGTCAAGCTGATCCGCGACATCGCGGGACAGACCAACCTGCTGGCGCTCAACGCCACCATCGAGGCGGCGCGCGCGGGCGAGGCCGGCCGCGGCTTCGCGGTGGTCGCTTCCGAGGTCAAGTCGCTGGCGGTGCAGACCGCACGGGCGACGGAGGAGATCGCCGGCCAGATCCGGGCCGTGCAGGCTTCCGCCGCAGGCTCCGTCGACGCCATCCACGGCATCGCCGAGCGCATGCGCGAGATCAGCGTCTACACCTCCGGGGTGGCGGCCGCGGTCGAGGAGCAGAACGCGGCCACCGCGGAAATCTCCCATAACGTGGCGAGCGCCGCGGAGGGCACCAGCATGACGGTCGGCGTGCTGGTCGAGGTCGCGGGCGCGGCCACCGAAACCCGCAGCTCGGCCGAGATCGTGCTCGCCGCCTCGGAGAGCGTCGAGCGGGCGGTCGGCGAGCTGCGCGCCGAGGTCGACGATTTCCTCGCCAAAGTGGCCTCCTGACCGGATTCCGCTCCGCCTCCGGTCCCGCCCGATCCCGCCGCATTTCCCGGGGATGCCGGCGCAGGAGCCGATTCGGCGTTTGACCCGCCGCCCCGGCTTGCCTATCGAACCGTCAGGACCGGCGAGCGAAGGCGACCGACCATGACGATGGGCCTGGGATTCCCCGACAAGAAGGTGATGGCCGAGCTGACGGCCAAGATGCTGCTGGAGGTGGAGGCGGTCCGCTTCATGGAGGACAAGCCGTTCATCTTCACTTCGGGCTGGGCGAGCCCGGTCTACACCGACTGCCGCCGGCTGATCTCGTTCCCGCGGGTGCGGCAGACGCTGATCGACTTCGGCGCGGCGACCGTGTTCCGCGAGGCCGGCTTCGAGCAGTTCGACACGATCGTCGGCGGAGAGACCGCGGGCATCCCGTTCGCGGCCTGGATGGCGGACCGGCTCGCGCTGCCCATGCAGTACGTCCGCAAGAAGCCCAAGGGCTTCGGCCGCAACGCCCAGATCGAGGGCCATCTGGAGCCCGGCCAGCGCGTGCTGCTGGTGGAGGATCTCACCACCGACGGCCGCTCCAAGGTCAACTTCTGCAACGCGCTGCGCGAGGCCGGCGCGACCGTGGAGCACATCTTCGTGGTGTTCTTCTACGGCATCTATCCGGAGAGCCGGAAGATCCTCGGCGACCTCGGCATCGAGCTGCACCACCTGTGCACCTGGTGGGACGTGCTGGAGTTCGCCAAATCCTGCGGCCAGTTCGACCCGATCAAGCTGCAGGAGATCGAGAAGTTCCTGCACGACCCGGCCGGCTGGTCGAAGGCCCACGGCGGGGTCTCGACCGCGGCCGAGTGATCCCGCTCTCCGCTCCGGCGAGACGGCGCGGCTCTCCCATGCCATGATGCTGCCGGTCTCTGGAGCGGAGGAGCCGCCATGGAGTTCGACAATTCGTTCGAGGTGCCGCTGCCTCCCGAGGAGGCGTGGCCGGTGCTGATGGACATCCGCCGGATCGCGCCCTGCATGCCGGGCGCGGAGCTGACCGAGGTGGTGGACGAGCGCACCTACAGGGGCCGGATCGCGGTGCGGCTGGGGCCGGTGGCGCTGACCTTCGCCGGCACCGTGAGCTTCGAGGACATCGACGACGCGGGCCGCACGGCGCGGGTGAAGGCCGCCGGCAACGACGCCAAGGGCCGCGGCTCGGCCAACGCCGCGTCGAGCTTCCGGCTGGAGCCCACCGCCGCGGGCTCGAAGGTGCTGGTGCACACCGACCTCACGCTGGCGGGCGCGGTCGCGCAATACGGCCGCGGCGTCGGCATGATCCAGGCCACGGCGGCGGCGCTGATGAACCAGTTCGCCGCCAACCTGAAGGCGCATCTGGCGCAGGGCGGCAGCGCCGCTCCGGAGGCCGGCGCGCTGCCGGCGGCGGCCCGGCCGATTTCCGGCTTCGCGCTGATGAAGGACGTCGCGGTCGGCGCGGCGCGCAATCTCGTGTCCGGCGACAAGAAGAAAGAATGAGCGCGGCGAACGACGACGACCCGGTCGTCCTGGTCGACGACCACGACACCGGCATCGGCACCGCAGGCAAGCTCGACGCGCACCGGCGCGGGCTCAAGCATCGTGCGATCTCGGCGCTGGTGCGCAACTCCGCGGGCGAATTCCTGCTGCAGCAGCGCGCGGCGTCGAAGTACCATTCCGCCGGCCTGTGGACCAACGCCTGCTGCAGCCACCCGCTGCCGGGGGAGAGCCCGGCCGACGCCGCGCGACGCCGGCTGCGGCAGGAGATGGGCATCGACTGCGCGCTTGCGCCGATGTTCGTGGTGCATTACCGGGCCGAGGTGCCGGGCGGGCTGACCGAGAACGAACTGGTGCACGTGTTCGGCGGCACGCACGACGGGGCGGTGCGCCCCGATCCGGCCGAGGCGTCGCGGGTGCGCTGGATGACGCTTCCGGCGCTGGAGGACGACATGCGGGCGCGTCCGGACGCCTATACGATCTGGTTTCGGAAATATATGAACGAGAACCGCGCAGCGATCGCGGCATGGCTGAAGGGGGATTGAACGATGGCGGGTCCGGTACTCATTTTCGACCAGCATGCGGGACACTATCACGAGCGCCTGACGCGGAGCTTTCCCGGCACCGCCTTCCACCACACCGAATCCCAGGACGAGGCACGGACGCTCGCCGCCCACGCCGAGGTGATCGTGGCGCTGGCGCACCGCGTCACCCCCGACATCGTCGCGGCCGCTCCGAAGCTGAAATGGGTGCAGGCGCTGACCACCGGCACCGACACGCTGACCGCGCCCGGCGCGCTGCCGGCGCACGTTCTGCTGACCTCGACACGCGGCATCCACGGCCCGCAGATGAGCGAGATGGCGTTCATGCACATGCTCTCGCTGTCGCGCGATCTCGCGCGCATGCGCGAGAACCAGATGCAGGGCAAGTGGGAGCGCTGGACGCAGCCGATCCTCGACGGCCGGACCATCGTGATCGTCGGCCTCGGCATTCTGGCCGAGCACCTCGCGCAGCGCTGCAGGCTGTTCGGCATGACCACCATCGGCATCAGCGGCGGACGCGGGGACGCGCCGCATTTCGACGAGGTGCATCCGCGCGAGGCGCTGGCGCAGCAGGCCGCGCGTGCGGACTTCCTCATGCTGCTGGTGCCCTATTCGCCCGCCACCCATCATCTGGTGAACCGCGAGGTTCTCGCCGCGATGAAGCCCACGGCGTTCCTGATCAACCTCGCCCGCGGCGGGGTGCTCGACGAGGCGGCGCTGATCGAGCATCTGCAGGCCGGCCGGATCGCGGGCGCGGGGCTCGACATCTTCTCCAAGCAGCCGCTGCCGCCGGACAATCCGCTCTGGCGCATGAAGAACGTGGTGATCACCCCCAATATCGGCGGCCACAGCGACCGCTTCGTGGAGCAGACGCTGACGGTGGTGGAGCCCAACCTGCGGGCCTACCTGGAGGGCCGCCGCTCCGACATGATCAACGTGGTGCCGCACTGAGCACGGCCGGCTGCTTCAAAAAACCACCATAATCCTGTAGGATTTGCAGCGACCGGGAGGCCCGCGCGGCTCCCGGCCACGCCTGAGACGGAGAGCGCCCGATGAGACCTGACAGCGTCAAGACACTTGCCAGCGTCAAGATACTTGCCCGCACCAGGCCGCTTGCCGGCGCCGGGAGGATGGCCCTGGCCGGCCTCGCGGTCCTCGCGTTCGCCGTCCATCCGGCCGCCGCCCAGATGTCGATGGGCGGGGGCAAGGCAGACAGCCCCGTGGAGAAGCAGCATCAGCAACTGCTCAAGGATCGCGCGGAGATCGACAGGCAGTACCGCGCGACCGTCAAGCGCAACCTGCAGGGACCGTCGGACGCCGCGAACGATCCGTGGGCCAACATCCGCAACACCACGCCGGCCAAGAGCACGCGCTGAGAACGCGCGCCGGTCCCGGCGACATTTTCCGCTCCGACGAAAACGGCGGACGCCCGCAGGGACGGCCGCCGTTTCGCATTCCGGACCCCGCCGCGCGCTTACGCGATGCCGAACATTTTCTGCGCGTTGCGGAAGCAGATCTTCTCCATGTCCTCGTTCGACAGGCCGATCTCGTTCAGCACCTGGATGGTGGAGCGGATGTAGCCCGGCCCCTTTTCCTTGTCGAACGGGCAGTCGGACGCGAACAGGACGCGGTCCACGCCGAAGAAGTCGATGCCGCAGATCATCGGCGCCTTGGTGCCTTCGATGGCGGTGTCGCCGTAGAAGCCCTTGAAGTAGTCGTAGGGCCGCTTCTTGAGGCTCTTGCGCAGGCCCTCGTAATCCTCGTCGGAGGTGCGCACGCCCATCTGGTCGAAGGAGTGCGCGACGCGGCCGTCGAGATAGGGGATCACGCCGCCGAGGTGGTGCGAGACGATCTTGAGGTCCGGATAGGTGTCCATGATCTTCGAGAAGACGAAGCGCGACAGCGCCACGCCGGTCTCGTAAGGCCAGCCGAGCACGCTGCAGATCTCGTATTTCGATTTCTCCTCGCCGGCATAGTCGATCATCTCGCGCGAGCGCGCGGGGTGCAGCAGGATCGGCTTGCCGGACCTCTCGACGATCTCGTAGAGCGGCCAGAACTCCTTGCCGTCGATCGGCCCGCCGTTGGCGTTGGTGCCGATCTGGATCGCGTGCGCGCCGTTGTTCAGCGCGCGCTCCGCCTCCCTGGCTGCGGCCTCCGGGTTGTTCATCGGCAGCGTGGCGGAATAGCCGGCGAAGTGCTTGGGGTGCTTCGCCACAACCTCGGCAAGCCCGTCGTTGGCGATCTTCGCCATCTCCGGCGACTTGTCGGGCCCCCACAGCCGCTCGATCATCGGCAGGCCGAGCGAGAGAACCTGCGTGTAGTCCGGGAACTGCTCAACCACCTTGAGGCGCACGTCGAGATCGAACAGCGCCGGGATGCCGCGCACGCGCTTGCCGATATCCTTCTGTCCCGCCGGAGATTCCAGCAGCGCGTCGAAGTAACGTTTCGGATTGAAGTGATTGAAGGCGTCGATGTAGCGCATGGGTTTTCCTCCGGCGCCGGATGAGCCTCGCCGCGCATTCGTCGGGCGCGGGCGCGCCGGCAGCGATCTACAGGGATTTCCGCGGTTTCATCAAGCAGGCCGGCGGGCGCGTCTTGCACGGAGCGGTGGATTGCCGCGATCCCGGCCCTGTGCAAGCATTCCGGCCAGTCGCGCACCGCAGGCCGGGCCACGACGATGGCAGACGCCGGCCGGAGTCGCGCGCCGTGGAGCCCGCGACGCCGCAATGCCCGAAGCCCTCAACCACCTCACTGCCACCGAGATCGTCGCCGCCATCGAAGGCGGACGCACCACCTGCGAAGCGGTGATGCGCGCCTGCCTCGAACGCATTGCCGAACGCGAGGGCGAGGTCCATGCCTGGGCTCATGTGGACGCGGACAAGGCGCTGGCCGCGGCGCGCGCCTTCGACCGGTCCGGCCGGCGCGGGCCGCTCGCGGGCGTGCCATTCGGCGTCAAGGACATCGTCGACACCTTCGACATGCCGACCGAATGGGGAACGCCGATCCACAAGGGCCGGCAGCCGGAGCGCGACGCCGCCTGCGTGGCGCTGTCGCGCAAGGCCGGCGGCGTGCTGCTCGGCAAGACCGTGACCACCGAATTCGCCAACCTGCATCCGGGCCCGACCCGCAACCCGCACGACCTGACCCGCTCGCCCGCGGGCTCGTCGAGCGGCTCGGCCGCGGCCGTGGCCGACTTCATGGTGCCGCTCGCCATCGGCACCCAGACCACCGGCTCGACCATCCGCCCGGCCTCGTTCTGCGGTACCTTCGGCTATCGCCCGACGTACGGCGAGCACCGGATGCACGGCATCATGGAAGCGTCCGGCTCGCTCGACTCGCTCGGCATCCTGGCGCGCTCGGTGGAGGACGTGGCACTCTACCGCGACGTGCTGCTCGGCGTTCCGCCGGAGCCCGTGGCCACGCTGGAGCGGCCGCCGCGCATCGGGTTCTGCCGCAGCCATATCTGGGACCTGTTCCAGCCCTCGACCCGCAGCCTCCTCGAAGACGCCGCCGGCCGCCTCGCGCGCGCCGGCGCGGCCGTGACCGACTTCGACCTGCCGCTCGAATTCGCCAGGCTGCACGAGGCGCACCGCTGGATCTCCAGCTTCGAGTTCGCGCGCACCTTCACCTTCGAGATCGAGACCCGCTGGGACGAGATCAGCGGCACGCTGCGCGGCGGCCGGCTCAAGGACGGCCTGTCCGGCGACTTCGACCGCTACATCGCCTGCAAGGAGCTGGCCAGCGACTACCGCCGCAGGCTGGACGGAATGTGGGGCGACGTGGACGTGCTGCTGACGCCGGCGGCCTTCGGCGAGGCCACGGTCGGCGACTTCGCCTTCGAGGGCGTGCCGCTGTACCAGCTCTGGACCATCCTGCACGTGCCGGCGATCTCGCTGCCGGTGTTCAAGGGGCCGAACGGCCTGCCGGTCGGCGCGCAACTGCTGGCGAAGCGGCACGACGACCGCAGGCTGTTCGCCTGCGCGCGCTGGGTCCGGGAAAAGCTGACGTAAAATCGAGGGAGCGAAACGCGATGGCGACGGATGGCAAGGCGCAGGCGGAGCACAACTGGCCGGTGACGTTTCCCGGCAACCTGCGCTGGAGCAACGCCATGCAGATCGTCAAGGGCATGGTGCCCTATGCGGCGGCGGCGATGGCGGAGATCGACAACATCCGCATCCGGCTTTCGGCGCGCGCGCATGAGCCGGAGCTGGACCGGGTGTGGAAGGAGGAATGGGAGAAGGAGGCCGACCGCGTCGCGGCCGCGGGCGACGAGGCCGACGCCAGGGGCTTCCGCATCACCGCCGGCAACCAGTACATGCGCGCCGGCAACTACTACTACAGCGCCGAACGCTTCGTGCCGCCGGGCGAGGAGAAGATCGCGGTCTACCGCAAGGCGCTGCGCTGCTACCACGGCGCGATGGAGCGGCTCTATCCGGAGATCGAGCGGGTCGAGGTGCCCTACGAGCAGGGGCTCACCCTGCCCGCCTGGTTCGCGAAAGGCCGCGGCGAGGGCCGCCGTCCGACCGTGGTCCTGTTCGACGGCATGGACAACGCCAAGGAGATGAGCATCATCTTCGCCGGCCTCGATCTGCAGAAGCGCGGCTTCAACGTGCTCGCGATCGACGGCCCCGGCCAGTCCGAGCCGCTGCGGCTGCGCAACATCCCGAGCCGGCACGACTACGAGGCCGCGGGCACGCCGGCCTACGACTGGGTGGCGGCGCGGCCCGAGGTCGATCCCGCACGCGTCGCCGTGATGGGCTACAGCTTCGGCGGCTACCACGCGCCGCGCATCTGCGCGTTCGACAAGCGCTACGCCGCCTGCGTGGCGTTCGGGGCGATGCACTGGAACGTGTACGACTTCGTGGTCGGCCACGCGCCGAAGGACCCGCGGCAGACCTCGGGCTCCACGTTCCAGTTCCGCTGGGTCGTGGGCGCGCCGGACAACGAGACCGGCCTGGAATGGGCGAAGAAATTCACGCTCGAGGGCGTGGCGGACAAGGTCGAGTGCCCGTTCCTCGTGGTGCACGGCGAGAACGACCGCGTGGTGCCGGTCGAATACGCGCACAAGCTCTACAGGGAGATCGGATCGGAGAAAAAGGACATCCGCATCTTCACCGCCGAGGAGGGCGGCGCGGAGCACTGCCAGGTGGACCACCGGCAGCTCGGCGTGGATTTCATCGGCGACTGGCTGCTGGCGAACATGCGGTGAGCCTCGTCACGAGGTAAGCCCCGCGCGCGTCGCTTTTCGGTCGACGGCCGCCCTGCATCGTGCTCGAATGGGGACAACGATAAAGTCGATCAGGTGAGGAAACGCCATGTTGGCTCTGCTGCGCCGGACCGCGCATGCGTGCGCGCTGCTGCTCGCCCCCTTTCTCGCCACCATCCTTGCCGCCCCGCCGCTTCAGGCGCAGACCGCGACCGCCTATCCCGACCGGCCGATCCGCCTCGTGGTCGCATTCGTGGCCGGCGGCGCGTCCGACACCATGGCGCGGCTGATCTCCAACGATCTTTCGGAAGCGCTGGGCCAGCCGGTGGTGGTCGAGAACCGCTCCGGCGCGGGCGGCTATATCGCGTGGAACCACATCGCAAGCTCGCCAGCCGACGGCTACACGCTGCTGCTGGCGGAGAACGCGCTGGCGATCAGCCAGGCGCTCTACAAGTCGACCAACAAGTCGAGCTTCGATCCGCTGACCCAGTTCGAGGCAATCGCCGGCATCGCGGTGGCGCCCTCGGCGCTGATCGTGACCAACTCGGTGCCCGCCAACAGCGTGGCGGAGCTGGTCGCCTGGGCGCGCAAGCAGCCCAAGCCGCCGAGCTTCGCCTCCGCCGGCGTCGGCAGCGTGTCGCATCTCAACTTCGAGGTGTTCAAGAACGCGGTCGGCATGGAGGCCATTCACGTGCCCTACAAGGGCGGCGGCCAGTCGATCAGCGACGTGATCGCCGGCCACGTGCCCATGACCATCACCTCGGTGCAGGCGACCAAGGCGCTGGTCGAGGACGGCAAGGCCAAGGCGCTGGCGGTGACGAGCCCGGTGCGCGCCGCCGCCATGCCGAAGGTGCCGACCATGCAGGAGGCCGGCGTCAAAAAGGCGGACGTGGAGCTGCGCTTCTGGTTCGCGATGTTCGCCCCCAAGGGCATGCCCGAGGCGGTGAAGGCCAAGCTGGAGAAAGCCGTGCAGACGGTGACGGCGAACGCCGCCGTGCGTGAACGCATGGCCAAGCTCTCCATCACGCCGGACTTCGTCGCGGCACCGGCCATGCAGAAGAAGCTCGCCGCCGAGATCAGGAACTGGACGGCCTTCATCGAGGCCAGGGGCATCAAGGTGCAGTGAGCGGCCCGCGACGGCCGTCCGAAACCGAAAGGCCGGGTTGAGGCCCCCGGAGCGCGCCCGCCGACGAGACCATCGCCGCACGGACGAACGCGGCCAACGAGAAAAAAACGTCGATCCATCGCGGAGCGGTTCATCGCGGGCCGCTCCATCACGGAGGGGAACGTCATGCTGAACAGGCTGAAATGGCTGCCGCTCGCGCTTGCGCTCGCAAGCATCCCCACGCTGGCCACGAGCCCGGCCGGAGCGCAGGGCGCGGGCTCCTATCCCGACCGTCCGGTCCGGCTCATCGTCGCCTTCCCGCCGGGCGGGGCGACCGACAGCTTCATCCGCCAGCTCACCGTGGACATCCAGAACGCGCTCGGCCAGCCGATCGTGATCGAGAACCGCGGCGGCGGCGGCGGCTACATCGCCTGGAACGCGGTCGCGTCGTCGCCAGCGGACGGCTACACGCTTCTGGTGGCGGAGAACGCGCTCGGCATCAGCCAGGCGCTCTACCGCGGCCATCCCTCCGGCTTCGATCCGCGCAAGCAGTACGACGCCATCGCCGGCCTCGCCCATTCGCCGCTGGCCTTCGTGGTCGCCAACAACGTGCCCGCGAACTCCATGAAAGAGCTGGTCGCCTGGTCGAAGTCCCTGCCCGCGAAAATGAACTACGCCTCCGCCGGCACCGGTAGCGTGGCGCATCTTTCGACCGAGGTGGTGCTCGACGGCGCGGCCATCGACGCGATCCACGTGCCCTACAAGGGCGGCGGCCCGGCGATCGCCGACGTGGTGGCCGGCCACGTGCCCGCCAACATGGCCGGCGTCGGCGTGGCCAAGAACCTGGTCGAGGGCAAGCGGATCAAGGCGCTGGCCGTGACCGGCGACGTGCGCTCGCCGGCGCTGCCGAACGTTCCCACGCTGAAGGAGGCCGGCATCAAGCATGCCGACGTGGACCTGCGGTTCTGGTGGGGCGTCTTCGGCCCCAAGGGCATTCCGGAGCCGGTGCGCGCCAAGATCGAGAAGGCGTTCGAGACGGTGATGACCGATCCCAAGGTGAAGGAGCGGCTGCTGAAGGTGGACAACATCGTCGATTTCATCCCCGGCAAGGCGCTGAGCGTGAAGCTCGAGACCGAGATCAGGAACTGGACCGCCTTCATCGACGCCAAGGGCATCAAGGTGAAGTGACGCCGCTGCCCTGCGGCGGCTCCGGAAACCGGAAATGCCCCGCTTCCGCGGGGCATTTTGCGATGGCATAAAGTCAGCGATGAACGAACGGATTTCGCTTTCGGTGAACGGCCGCAGCGTCGACCTCGACGTGGACGGCACCAGGCCGCTGCTGTCGGTGCTGCGCGACGAGCTTGAGCTGCGCGGCAGCCGCTTCGGCTGTGGCGCGGAGAAATGCGGCGCCTGCATGGTGCTGATCGACGGCCGCCCGGAATATTCATGCTCGCGCGAGGTCGGCAGCCTTGCAGGCAGGACGGTCGTCACCGTCGAGGGGCTGGCGCAGGGCGAAACGCTGCACCCGCTGCAGCAGGCGTTCCTCGACGAGCAGGCCGGACAGTGCGGCTACTGCCTGTCCGGCATCCTGATCTCGGCCGCGGCGCTGCTGGAGCGGAACCGGCGGCCGAGTCGCGACGAGATCGTGGCCGCGCTCGATCCGCACCTATGCCGCTGCGGCATCCACAACCGCGTGGTGCGCGCGGTGCAGAAGGCCGGCCTCGCCATGGAGGGCGCGCCGCGATGATCCCCAACGCGCTGCCGCTGAGCCTCACCGACAATCCGCTGCTGTCGCAGTGGATCGCGTTTCCGGAGGCCGGCCGCGTGCGGGTCGGCTCCGGCAAGGTCGAGATCGGCCAAGGCATCTTCACGGCGCTCACGCAGATCGCGGCGGAGGAGCTGGACATCGCGCCGGAGCAGGTGAACCTGATCTCGGGTCGCACCGACATCAGCCCCGCCGAGGGCTTCACCTCGGGCAGCTACTCGGTGGCGGTCGGCGGCGCGTCGATCCGGCTGGTCTGCGCCGAGGTGCGCGCGCTGTTCCTCGAACGGCTCGCCGGGACGCTGCAATGCCCCGTGCAGGAGCTGAGCATCGAGGACGGCCAATTCCTGCGCAACGGCGAACCGACCGGCCATGACTACTGGTCGATGGCCGACGCCATCGACCTCAGGCGCCGCGCCACCGGCACGGCTCCCGTCAAGCGGCCGTCCGGCTACCGGATCGTCGGCCGGAGCCTGCCCCGGCTCGACCTGCCGGCGAAAATCCGCGGCGAGGGCTTCATCCACGACATCGCGCCCGACGGCATGCTGCACGCCCGCGTGCTGCGCCAGCCGTGGCGCGGCGCGAACCTCGCGGCGCTCGACGAGGCCGCGGTGCGCAAGGCGGCGAAGACGCCGATCGAGATCCTGCGCGCCGGCAATTTCGTGGCCTTCCTCGCGGACGAGGAGATCGCAGCGATGCGCGCCTCCGAGGCCGCGCGCAGCCTCGCCCGCTGGGACGGCGGCGAGCCCGCGCCCGACGGTATCGGCACGGCGGAATGGCTCAAGGGCCAGCCCGCCAGGAGCCGCACCGTGGAGACCGGCGAGCCCGGCTCCGCGGCGGGCAACCGGACGGTGGAGGCGCAATACACCCGGCCGTTCCTCACCTACGGCTCCATCGGCCCCTCGTGCGCGCTGGCCGAGTTCAGGGACGACAGGCTCACGGTCTGGTCGCATTGCCAGGGCCCCGCGCCACTGCGCACCTGGCTCGCGAAGGCGCTCGGCCTCGATGCCGGGGCGGTAACGGTGATCCACCGCCAGGGCGCGGGCGCCTATGGCCACAACACCGCCGACGATGCGGCCTTCGACGCCGCCTTCATCGCCACCCGGATGCCTGGCCGCCCGATCCGCGTGCAGTGGATGCGCGAGGACGAGTTCGCGGGCGCGCCGGTGTCGCCAGCGATGGCGATCGGGCTGCGCGCGGTGCTGGGCGAGGACAAGCGGCCTCTCGACTGGCAGATCGAGATCTGGAGCCCGCCGCACGCGCAGCGTCCCGGCATGAACGGCAACTCCAACTTCGCGGGGCATGCGGCGCTGCCCGACGCGCCGGCGCTCAGGGACGTCGGCGACATCCCCGAGGAGCGCGGCGGCGGCGCGACCCGCAACTCGTTCCCGATCTACGACCTGCCGCGCCACCGGCTGATTCACCACATGCTGCCCCATGTGCCGCTGCGCACCTCGTCGCTGCGCGGGCTCGGCGCCTGGGCCAACGTGTTCGCCATCGAGTCCTTCATGGACGAGCTGGCCGAGGCCGCGGGCGCCGACCCCGTGATCTACCGGCTGTCGCTGTTGTCCGACGCCCGCGCGCGCGCGGTGGTCGAGAAGGCCGCCGCGATGAGCGGCTGGTTCGACAAGGCGGACATGCGCGGCGAAGGCCGCGCGCTGGGCATGGGCTTCGCGCGCTACAAGAACATCGCCTCCTACGGCGCGGTGGTGGTCGAGGTCGAGGTCGAGGAGGACGTGCGGCTCAAGCACGTCTGGTGCGCGGGCGACGCCGGCCTCGTCATCAACCCGGACGGGGCGAGGAACCAGCTCGAAGGCGGCATCGTCCAGGGGGCGAGCTTCGTGCTGCGCGAAGAGGTGCGCTACGCGGACGGCCGGGTGGCCAACGCCGGCTGGGACGATTATCCGATCCTGCGTTTCTCGGACATACCGGAGATCGAAATCGCGCTGATCGACAACCCGAACCAGCCCACGCTGGGCCTGGGCGAATGCTCCGTGGGTCCGGCGGGCGCGGCCATCGCCAACGCGGTGGCGCGGGCGCTCGGCCGGCGCATCCGCGATTTGCCGATGACGCGGGAGCGGATCGTGGCTACGCTGATGGCCGATTAAAAAACAACGGCGGACAGGGAGGCGGTGATGAAGCGTTTCGGACGAACGGCGGCGGCCCTGCTGGTGGCGGGCGCGGCGTGGACGGCAGGCGCGGCACCCGCGCAGCAGGCTCCAAGCTTCGAGGGCAAGCCGATCCGGATCATCGTCGGGCTGGCTCCCGGCGGCGCGACCGACGTGATGGCGCGCCTCGTCGCGCAGAAGATGAGCGAGAGCCTGAACACCAATGTTCTCGTCGAGAACCGGCCCGGCGGCAACTTCATCCCCGCCCTGCGCGAACTGACCGGCCAGCCGGCGGACGGCCACACCCTGCACTTCATCTCCACCTCCAACCTGATCACCCAGCCGCTGCACGCGGGTTATCCCTTCGACCTGACCAAGCTCACGCCGATCACGCAGGTCGCCACCGGCCCGCTGATCCTGGTGGTGCGCAACGGGCTCGGCGTGAAGACCGTCAAGGACCTGATCGCGCGCGCCAACAAGGAGCCGAACAAGCTCACCTTCGGCGCGGGCGGCGGCACCGGGTCGTCGCTCTACTTCGCCACCGAGTTGCTGAAATCGAAAGCGAACATCCGGATCAACATCGCCAACTACAAGGGCGCGGGCCCGGCGCTCAACGATCTGCTCGGCGGCCACATCGACGGCATGTTCGACGCCATGCCGGTGATGGTGGTGCAGGCCAAGGAGGGCAAGGTGACGCCGCTCGCCGTGACCAGCGCCAAACGCTCGCCGGCGCTGCCGGACGTGCCGACCATGATGGAGGCCGGCGTCAAGGACTACGACATGCCGGGCTGGTTCGGCATCCTCGCGCCCGCAGGCACGCCCGCGCCGGTGGCGCAGGCGCTGCGCGACGCGGTGGCCAAGGCGCTCGCCGCGCCGGACGTGGCCAAGATCCTGGCCTCGCAGGGCATGCAGCCGCTCGGGACCCAGCCGGCCGAGTGGGGCAAGTACCTGCAGTCGGAGCTGGCGGTCTACACCCGGATCATCAAGGACGCGAACATCAGGCCCTGATGGTCCGCTCCGTCACGACGTCATGGCCGGGCATGACGGCAACCTCCGTTCGTCAGCTAGGAAAGATCGGCAATGACCTCCCGCGGCCCCTGGATCGACCACTTCGGCGACAACTTCCTCTGGTCGAACGCGACCCTGATCCTCAAGGGCATGGCACCCTACGGCGTCGTCTCGCTGGAGGAGATCGACCGCTGCTGCGAGAGGCTGCGGGCCCGCCAGGGCGAGGCCGACCGCGGCAGGGCCTGGTTCGAGGAGTGGCGGGCGCTGGGCGAGCAGATCGAGAAGCACGGTGACGAGGCTCTGGCGAAGGGTCGCAGGATCACCGCCGGCGACTATTACCTGCGCGCCGGCATTTACCACTACAACGCCGAACGCTTCATCGCGCCCGGCCCGGAGAAGAAGGCGCAGTGCGCCCACGCCTACAAGGTCTGGCACCAGGGCATCCGGCTGCGCCAGCCCAACGTCGAGTTCGTCGAGGTGCCCTACGAGGGGACCACCCTGCCGGCGCTGTTCATGAAGGCGACGGGCGACGGGCCGAAGCCGACGGTGGTGGTCGTCAACGGCATGGACAACGCCAAGGAGATGAGCGTGTTCTTCTGCGGCCTCGAATTCGCGCGCCGCGGATACAACACGCTCTGCCTGGACGGCCCCGGCATGGGCGAGATGCGGCGGATGCGCGACATGCCGAGCCGCTACGACTACGAGGTGCCGGGCACCGCGGCGCTGGAGTACCTGCTGGCGCGCCCGGAGGTGGACGGCAAACGCGTGGCGATCATGGGTTACAGCTTCGGCGGCTACTATTCCTCGCGCATCGCGGCGTTCGAGAAGCGCTATGCGGCCTGCATCGCGCTGTCCGCGCTGCACTGGGACCTCGCGGCCTGGCAGCAGAAGATCAAGGACGCGAACCGGAACGCGCCGAAGTCGGTGGCGCAGTCGAACTTCCAGTGGCGCTGGGTGGCGGGCGCGGCCGACGAGGACGAGGGCATCGAGATCGCGAGGAAATTCTCGCTCAAGGACGTGGCGAAGAACATCACCTGCCCGTTCCTGGTGACGCACGCCGGCAACGACCGCGTGGTGCCGGTGGAGAACGCGCAGAAGCTCTACGACGCGGTCGGCTCGTCGAACAAGACGATCAAGATCTTCACCGCCGAGGAGGGCGGCGCCGAGCACGCCCACGTCGACAACCGGCAGATCGGCATCGACTTCGCCGCCGACTGGCTGGAAGAGAACATGAGGTAAAGAACGGCGCCGTCGCCGGGCTTGACCCGGCGACCCGTCGTCCGCCAAGGACTCGTTCGAAGCGCGACGGACTCCCGGGTCAAGCCCGGAGGTCGACAGCGGCAGGAAGGGCGACACCGGACCATGACCTCCCCCATCCCGATCCGCATGGGCGGCTACGGCCCGCCGACCACCGGCTTCAGCCGCTCGCTCAAGCGCATCGGCGACCGGCTGGAGAAGCGGTTCGGCGAACGCATCCAGGTCAGGTACGTCTGGAACATCATGGATTTCGGTTACCGCGCCGAGGACATCCTGTGGCTGGTCGAGGACGGCATCCTGACGCTCGGCTACCAGTCGTCCAGCTACCTCACCGACCGCGTGCCCGAGCTGAGCTTCGTGGACCTGCCGTTCCTGTTCGACACGCCGGAGAAGGCCCGCGGCGCGATGGACGGCGCGCTGGGCCGTCGCCTCGCGCAAAGGATCGAGGAGGCGTGCAACTACCGCATCCTCGGCTGGTTCGAGAACGGCTTCCGCCAGATCTCCAACCGGGTGCGCACGATCCGCACGCCTGCGGACCTTGCGGGCCTCTCGATCCGGGTGCTGCCGAGCCTGATCCAGAAACAGACCTTCGAGGCGCTCGGGGCGGCCCCGCGCATCATGGACCTCACCGAGGCCATCGCCGCGATCAAGGCCGGCACCATCGACGCGCAGGAAAACCCGCTCGCCAACACCGTCACCTACCACGTCCACAAGTTCCACCGCTTCCACACGCTGACCAACCACTTCTACATCTCGCGGCCGATCTTCCTGCACCGGCCGGCGTTCGACGGCTGGCCGGCGGACCTGCAGGCGGCGATGCAGGAGGCGGTCGCGGAAGCGGTCGCCTTCCAGCGCGACCTGCACGAGCAGGAGGAGGCCGACGCCAGGGCCGTCATCGAGGCCGAGGGCGGCGAGGTGACGGATCTGTCGCCGGCGGAGCACCGCGCCTTCGCCGACGCCGTGCAGCCGATCCTGACGGACGCCCGCGGCCGCTTCGGCGACGCCCTGTTCGGGCTGGTCTGACGCCAGCCCACGAGGTCCCCCGCGCGCGGCCCGGCTGCCCCCGTCGGCAAATGTGATCGGCTCTCCGGAGCCGCCATGCAACCTTTGCGGCGGTTCGCGGTTGACGCCGGCCCACCCATCCCCATCCTGGCCGGATGCACCGCGCCGGAGGCGGCCATGAAGCTCTTCGAATGCCAGAATTGCGGGCAACTTCTCCATTTCGAGAACACCCGCTGCGAAAGCTGCGGCTTCCGGCTCGGCTACCTGCCGGATCGCGCCGCCATCAGCGCGCTGAAGGAAGACGCGGAGCCGGGCCACTGGCTGGCGATGGCGGACCCCGAAAACCGCTACCGCTTCTGCGCCAATGCGGACCACGACACCTGCAACTGGCTGATCGAAGCCGGCCAGCCGGACCTCTATTGCGAGGCCTGCCTGCACAACCGGACCATTCCGGACGTGTCGGTCGCCGACAACCTCCTGCACTGGCGCAAGATCGAGCTGGCCAAGCACCGGCTGTTCTACAGCCTGATCAAGCTCCGGTTGCCGCTGGCGACCAAGGCCGAGGACCCGGACGGCCTCGCCTTCGACTTCCTGTCCGCCGACGCGCCCTCGCCGCAAGGTCCGAACACGCCGGTCATGACCGGCCACGCCAACGGCCTCATCACCATCAACCTCGCGGAGGCCGACGACGCCGAGCGCGAGCGGATGCGCAGCACGATGGGCGAGCCCTACCGCACCCTGCTCGGGCACTTCCGGCACGAGATCGCGCACTACTACTGGGACCGGCTGATCGCGAACGGACCGGCCCTCGACGAATTCCGCCGCGTGTTCGGCGACGAGCGCGCGGACTACGGCGCGGCGCTCCAGCAGCATTACAACAACGGCCCGCCCGGCGACTGGCCGGATCATTTCGTGTCGTCCTACGCCAGCGCGCATCCCTGGGAGGATTTCGCGGAGACCTGGGCGCACTACTTCCACATGATCGACACGCTGGAGACCGCGCGCGGCTTCGGACTGAGCGTGCGGCCGCGGGTCTCGCAAGGCGCCGACCTCGCGGTCAAGGTCGATTTCGATCCGTACAACGCCGACATGGAGCGCATCATCGACGCCTGGCTGCCGCTCACGGTCGCGATCAACGCGATCAACCGCAGCATGGGCCAGCCCGACCTCTATCCCTTCGTGCTCTCGCCCGCGGTGATCGTGAAGCTCACCTTCATCCACGAGCGCATCCATGCGCAGAAGTGGCGCCGTCGGCCGGACGCGCAGGATGGCCTCAAGGCCATCGTCGCCGGCCTCAAGCGCCAGATGGGCGCGCCCGGCCCGGCCTGAGCCCGGCGGGCGTCCGGTCGCGCGGCCGGCGGGACGCCGCCGTACGGGGGACGGCATCCGTTCACCATCGCCGGAAACCGGGACCTGGAAAGGGATCCGGCAGCCTGTCGCCCGGAGCGCGGGTCCGCTAACCTGCCGGTCCGTGGCCCGGCTCTTGCTTATTCGATGGGCCGTCCGCCGCGCCGCGGCGGCAGGGTGCGGGGGTCGAGGGTCATGGCAGTCCAGGTCGCGCTGCATCACGTCACGCGGTACCGCTATGACCGCCCGATCGCGCTCGGTCCCCAGGCGATCCGCCTGCGGCCCGCGCCGCACAGCCGCACCCGCATCCCCTCCTACTCGCTCAAGGTCGCGCCGGCCGGGCACTTCGTGAACTGGCAGCAGGACCCGAGCGGCAACTGGATAGCGCGCTACGTTTTCCCGGAGAAGACCACCGAGTTCTCCATCACCGTCGACCTGATCGCGGACATGGAGGTGGTGAACCCGTTCGACTTCTTCATCGAGCCGGAGGCCGAACAGTTTCCCTTCGTCTATCCGCCGGAGCTGACCGAGGAGCTTTCGCCCTACCTCAAGCGCGAGCCGGCCGGGCAGTTGCTGCAGGACTTCGTGGACTCGATCCCGCGCGAGAAGCGCAACACGGTCGAGTTCCTGGTCGGGCTGAACCAGCGCCTGCAACGCGAAATCCGCTACGTCATCCGCATGGAGCCGGGCGTGCAGACGCCCGAGGAGACGCTGACGCTGAAGTCGGGCTCCTGCCGCGACACCGCATGGCTGCTGGTGCAGATCCTGCGCCAGCTCGGCCTGCCGGCGCGCTTCGTGTCCGGCTACCTGATCCAGCTTCGCCCCGATATCGCCGCGCTCGACGGACCGTCCGGCACCGCTGTCGATTTCACCGACCTGCACGCCTGGACCGAGGTGTATCTCCCCGGCGCGGGCTGGATCGGTCTCGACGCGACCTCCGGGCTTCTCTGCGGCGAGGGCCACATCCCGGTGGCGGCGACGCCGCATTACCGCTCGGCCGCGCCGATCACCGGCATGGTGGAGCCCGCCGAGGTCGCGTTCGAATTCGACATGACGGTGACGCGTATCGCGGAGAAGCCGCGCGTCACGCGGCCGTTCTCGGAAGAGGCCTGGACCGCGCTCGACGCGCTCGGCGAAAAGGTCGATGCCGATCTCGTCGCGCAGGACGTGCGCCTGACCATGGGCGGCGAGCCGACCTTCGTGTCGGTCGACGACTACCAGTCGGCGGAGTGGAACACCGCGGCGCTGGGCCCGGACAAGCGCGTCCGCGCCGACGTGCTGGCGCGGCGGCTGCGCGACCGCTTCGCGCCCGGCGCGCTGATGCACTACGGCCAGGGCAAGTGGTATCCCGGCGAGCCGCTGCCGCGGTGGGCGTTCTCGCTCTACTGGCGCAAGGACGGCCAGCCGGTCTGGCGCAATCCCGCGCTGATCGCGGCCGAGGCCGGCACGCATGCGCGGCCCACATCCGACGATGCGAAAAACTTCACCGAGGTGCTGGCGGCGCGTCTCGGCCTCACGCCGGAGCACGCCCAGCCGGCGTACGAGGATCCGGCGGAGCGCATGATCCGGGAGGGCGAGATCCCGCCCAACGTCGATCCGGGCAATCCCGCGATCGACGATCCGCACGAGCGCGCGCGCATCCTGCGCGCGTTCGAGCGCCACCTGACGAAGCCCGCGGGCTTCGTGCTGCCGGTGCAGCGCTGGACCGCGCAGGCCAAGCCGACCTGGCTCAGCGAGGTCTGGCAGACCCGCCGCGGCCGGCTGTTCCTCGTGCCGGGCGACTCGCCGGCAGGCTTCCGCCTGCCGCTCAACGCCCTGCCCTACGTGCCGCCCCCGGCCTATCCGCACGCGATCCCGGCCGACCCGTTCGCGCCGCGCGGTCCGCTCGCCGGGCCGTTCCCGGCGGAGCGGCCGCAGGCGTTCGACAGCGAGAGCTTCGGCGTCCACGCCTTCGGGCCGATGGCGGGGCCGGTCGCGCCGCCGCTTTCGGCGGAGCAGCCGGTGCCGCAGCACGCCACAGGACCGCAGCCCGGCGGCGCGATCCCGGTGCGCACCGCGCTCGCGGTCGAGCCGCGCGACGGCCGGCTCTGCGTGTTCATGCCTCCGGTGGAGCGGCTGGAGGATTATCTCGACCTGCTGGGTGCGATCGAGGCGACCGCCGCCAATCTCAACATGCCGGTGCACATCGAGGGCTACGAGCCGCCGCACGATCCGCGGCTCTCGGTCATCAAGGTCACGCCAGACCCCGGCGTGATCGAGGTCAACGTGCACCCCGCCAGAAGCTGGCGCGAGGCGGTGGACATCACGCGCGGCCTCTACGAGGAGGCGCATCTGTCGCGGCTCGGCACCGACAAGTACATGATCGACGGCCGTCACACCGGCACTGGCGGCGGCAACCACGTGGTGCTCGGCGGCGCGACCGCGGCCGACAGCCCGTTCCTGCGCCGGCCCGACCTGCTCAAGAGTCTGGTGCTCTACTGGCAGCGCCGGCCGTCGCTGTCGTTCCTGTTCTCGGGTCTGTTCATCGGCCCGACCAGCCAGG
>CAZZCV010000007.1:32504-100678 GCA_964653225.1 uncultured Rhodoplanes sp.
GGTGGACCGGCTGTTCCGCAACCTGCTGGTGGACGTGACCGGCAACACCCACCGCGCGGAGATCTGCATCGACAAGCTGTTCTCGCCGGACGGCCCGACCGGCCGGCTGGGCCTCGTCGAATTCCGCGCGTTCGAGATGCCGCCGGACGCGCGCATGAGCCTCGCGCAGCAATTGCTGCTGCGCGCGCTGGTGGCGAAATTCTGGCGCGAGCCGCTGGAGGGAACGCTGGTGCGGTGGGGCACCGCGATCCACGACCGCTTCATGCTCGAGCATTTCGTCTGGCAGGACTTCCGCGAAGTGCTCGACGACCTCGGCCGCGAGGGCTATGCCTTCGATCCGGCGTGGTTCGACGCGCAGCGCGAATTCCGCTTCCCGTATTTCGGCAGGGTCGAGCACGGCGGCGTGGCGCTGGAGATCCGGCAGGCGCTGGAGCCGTGGCATGTGCTGGGCGAGGAGAGCGCGGGCGGCGGCACCGTGCGCTTCGTCGATTCCTCGGTGGAGCGGTTGCAGGTCAAGGTGCAGGGCTTCAACGCCGAGCGCCATCTTGTGACCTGCAACGGCCGGCGCGTGCCGCTCGTCTCCACCGGCACGCCGGGCGAGTTCGTCGCGGGCGTGCGCTTCAAGGCCTGGCCGCTGCCGGCCGCGCTGCATCCGACGCTCAAGGTCGACGCGCCGCTGACCTTCGACATCCTGGACCGCTGGTCCATGCGCGCGCTCGGCGGCTGCATGTATTCTGTTGCACATCCGGGAGGACGCAACCACGAGACATTTCCTGTGAACTCCTACGAGGCCGAGGGCCGCCGCCGCGCGCGCTTCCAGGAGCACGGGCATACTCCGGGGCGGCTTGCGGCGATTCCTCCCGAGGAGCGCGCGAGCGAGTTTCCCTGCACGCTGGACCTCCGGCGACCGACGTAGAGCCCGTGGCAGCCAAACCCGAACCCCGGCCGGCAGACGACCGGCAGCCGAACGGACTTTCGCGCCTGCTCGCGGGCTACCGGCCCCTGCCCGGCGTCTTCGACGAGATGGTGGCCGCCGACGGGAGCCTGCGGCCGCACTGGCAGCCGTTTCTCGAACGCCTCGCGGACCTCGGCAAGGACGAGATTGGCCGTCGGTTCGCCGCCGCCGACCGGCACCTCAAGGAATCCGGCGTGTTCTACCGGGTCTACGAGGACCCCGCGGGCGCGGAGCGGGCCTGGCCGCTGAGCCACATTCCACTGGTGATCGACTCCAAGGACTGGGAGCGGCTGCAGGCCGGCCTGATCCAGCGCGCCGAGCTGATGGAGGCGATCCTCGCCGACGTCTACGGCCCCGCGGCCCTGATCCGCGACGGACGCCTGCCCGCCGGGCTGATCGCGGGCAATCCCGAGTTCCTGCGGCCGATGGTCGGCGTCGCGCCGCAGGGCGGCGCATACCTGCGGCAATACGCGGTGGACGTGGGCCGCGCCGCCAACGGCCAGTGGTGGGTGCTGGGCGACCGCGCGCAGGCGCCCTCAGGCTCCGGCTTCGCGCTGGAGAACCGGCTGGCGCTGACCCGCGGCCTGCCGGACATCTACCGCGAGCTGGGCGTCAAGCGGCTCGCGCCCCACTTCCAGAGCCTGCAGTCGGACCTGTCGGCGCTCAACACCCAGGATGATTCCCGCGTCTGCCTGCTCACCCCCGGCCCGCTGAACGAGACCTATTTCGAGCACGCCTTCCTCGCCCGCTATCTCGGCTTCCTGCTGGTCGAGGGCGAAGACCTCACGGTGCGCGACAACGGCGTGTTCATCCGCACGGTGTCCGGCCTCAAGCGCGTCGAGGTGCTGCTGCGCAGGCTCGACTCCGATTTCGCGGACCCGCTCGAACTCAACGCGCGCTCGCGGCTCGGCGTGCCGGGGCTGGTGCAGGCGGCGCGCGACGGCAAGATCGCGGTCTGCAACGCGCTCGGCGCGGGCGCGGTGGAGGCCCGCGCGCTGCTCGCGTTCCTGCCCGCTCTGGCCAAAGCCGTGCTGGGCCGCGACCTCGCGCTGCCCAACGTCGCGACCTGGTGGCTCGGCGATCCCGTGGCGCGCAAGGCGATGACCGGCCGGCTCGACGGCATGGTGGTGGCCTCGGCCTTCTCCGACAATTCCGCGGGCGAGGCGGTCGGCGAGGGCGTGCTGGGCGCGAGCCTCGACCCGGCGCGGCGCAGGCGGCTGTTGCGGGCCATCGAGGATCGCGGCGTGGACTTCGTGATGCAGGAGGCCGTGACGCTCTCCACCACGCCGGTCTGGCACGACGGCCGGCTGCGGCCCCGGCCGTTCACGCTGCGCGTGTTTCTGGCGCGCAGCGGCAAAGGCTGGAGCGTGATGCCGGGCGGCTTCGTGCGGATCGCGGAGGGCGCGGACGCGCGCGCGGTCAGCCTGCAGCAGGGCGGCCGCACCGCCGACGCCTGGATCCTGTCGGAAGGACCGATCGCGCACACCACGCTGCTGCCCGCGCCCGAGCACATTGCGATCAAGCGCTCGACCGGCATGCTGCCGAGCCGCACCGCGGAGAACCTGTTCTGGGTCGGCCGCTACGTCGAGCGCGCGGAGGCGACGCTGCGGCTGGTGCGCGCGCTGGTCAACCGCGCGACCGATTCCGACGCGGCCTCAGCCTCCGCGGTCGGCCGCATTACCGCGCTGCTGACCGCCTGGAGCGCGGGGCCCAACGACATCCCCCATGCCAGGCCGGCGCTGATCGCGCGCGCGGCGCTGCAACGGACGGACATGGAAGGCTCGCTGCCGCGGCTCGCGGGCGCGGCGCGTTTCGCAGCCTCCGTGATCCGCGACCGGCTGTCGCCCGACGCCTGGCGCGCGCTGACGCGGCTCACCGAGACCATCCAGGCCCCCCTGCCCGCCGGGCCGTCCGAAAGCGCGATGTTCGAGCGCGCCGACATGGCGCTGCGCACGCTCGCCTCGTTCTCCGGGCTCGCGCAGGAAAACATGACCCAGCTCGGCGGCTGGCGCTTCCTCGAACTCGGCCGGCGGATCGAGCGCGCCATCGCGACCTGCCGCTTCGTGCTATGCTTCGCGGACGAGGTCGCGGACGGCAGCACGCTCGACGTGCTGCTGGAGGTTTGCGACAGCCAGATCACCTACCGGCAGCGCTACGTCATGGTGGCGGCGCGCGCGCCGGTCGTCGACCTGGTGGCGCTCGACCCGAGCAACCCGCGCTCGATCGCCTATCAGGTGGACCGGATCGAGGAGCATCTGGCGGCTCTGCCGCGCGGCCACGCGGCGCAGGGCCGGCTGACGCAATCGCAGCAGGTCACGGCGTCGATGGCGACCGTGCTGCGCACCACCGACGCCGCAGCCGTGGACGCGGCCCTGATCAGGAACGTCGAGGGCTCGCTGCTGAAGCTGTCGAGCACGCTGGCCGCGGCCTACCTCACCCACAGCGAGCGGACCCGCGACGAATGGGAGGGGCCGGCGTGATCTACGACATCCGCCAGGTCACGACCTTCAGCTACGGCTCGCCGGTCGGCTACGCGCATCACGTTCTGCGGCTGACGCCGATCGACCGGCCGCACCAGCGCGTGCAGGCAGTGACTCTGGACATTTCCCCCTCTCCCGTCGGCCGGCGCGAGGGCGCGGACTTCTTCGGCAACCGCCTGACCTGGATCGACCTCGACACGCCGCACGACACGCTGAGCATCCGCGTCGCCGCGCGCGTGACGGTCGCAAGCCCCCCCGCGCCCGCGGCCGGCCGGACCGCGGCCTGGGAGGCGGTGCGCGACGAGGTGGCGGGCTCGCGCGACGTAGGCCCCTCGGGCCCCGCTCATTTCCTTTTCGCCAGCCGGCAGGTCTCGCTCGATCCCGAGATCCGCGACTACGTCCGCGAGAGCTTCCCGGCCGGGCGGCCGGTGCTGGACGGCGCGCGCGAGCTGATGGGGCGGATCAAGACGGACTTCGTCTACGAGATCGGCGCCACCACCGCCTCGACCACGCCGCCGATGTCCTTCGCCCTCCGGCGTGGCGTGTGCCAGGACTTCGCCCACGTCATGATCTCCGGCCTGCGCGGCATCGGCCTGCCCGCGGCCTATGTCAGCGGCTACCTGCGCACGGTTCCCAAGGACGGCGGCGCGCGGCTGGAAGGCGCGGAGGACGCCATGCACGCCTGGGTGCAGGTCTGGTGCGGCGAGGCGCACGGCTGGATCGGCCTCGACCCGACCAACGACATCATGGCCGGCGACGACCATATCGTGGTGGCCGTGGGGCGCGATTACGCGGACGTGGCCCCGATCGACGGCGTGGTGTTCGCCTCCGGCGCGCAGCGGCTGAAGGTCGCCGTGACCGTGATCCCGGTCGGGGCATAGGGCCTGATCCGGAAAAGCGGGAGCCGGTTTTCCGGCAAGATCACGCCCGAAATGCAAGAGCGGGGCTTCAGGCATCCCGATTCCGGCCGCCGCCGCCGCGAAAAGTCCGCTTGCGCTTCGCCGCCGGGTGGACGAATTTGCGCCCGCGCGGCAAGGTCGCCCTCTCCCCGGCATGGCGAAGAAGGAACAAGAAATCTTGATGAACAACGCCGACCTGATCGTCGCCACGCTCAAGGCCGCCGGCATCGAGCGCGGCTTCGGCATCCCGAGCGGCAACGTGCTGCCGTTGATGGAGGCGATGCGCAAAGGGGGCGTGGACTTCGTGCTGACCGCGCACGAGGGCTCCGCGGGCTTCGCCGCCGACGTCACCGGCCGCATGACCGGCAAGCCGGGGCTTTGCATCGCCACGCTCGGACCGGGCGCGACCAACCTCGCCACCGGCGTCGGTAACGCCTGGCTCGACCGCTCGCCGATGATCGCCATCACCTGCAACCTGAACACCGACCAGCTCGGCCGCCGCATCCAGATGTGGATCGACCACCACACGCTGTTCAAGCCGATCACCAAGGGAAGCTTCCGGCTGGAGAAGGGCAAGATTGCCGAAACGCTCGCCGCCGCCATCCGCCTGGCGACAGCCGAGCCGCGCGGGCCGGTGCATCTCGACCTGCCCGAGGACGTGGCGCTGGCGCCCGCGCGCGAAGAGGTGCCGCAACTCCTGCCGGCGGCGAAACTGCCCGCCGCGCCGGATGCTTCCGTTGCGAAGGCCGGCGAGGTGCTGGCGAAGGCGAAACGGCCCATCGCCGTGCTGGGCTCTTCGGCCATGCGCATGGCGAAGCCGGATCTGCTGCGGCAGGTCATCGAGCGACACAACCTGCCCTTCGCCACCACCACGATGGCGAAAGGCATGATCGACGAGGACCATCCGCTGTCGCTCGGCGTGATCGAGCGCTCCTGCCGGCAGGTGCAGCGCAAGCTGCTCCGCTCCGCGGACCTGATCGTGGGGCTGGGCTACGACACCATCGAGGTCGAGTACGAGGCCTGGATCGCGGACGTGCCGCTGCTTCAGGTGGACATCGAGAAGGTGGACGTGGCGGCGTCGGTGACCGTCGCGCACGAGGTGACGGGCGACCTCGACGACTCGCTTTCGCGGCTCGCCGCGCTGCCGGCTTCGTCCAACACCTGGACCGCGGACGCTCTTGCCGCGCACCGCAACGCGTTCCACGCCGCGCTGCGGCCGGCGGCGTCCACCTTCACGGCGCACGCCGCCATCGACGCGGTGCGCCGCGCGCTGCCGCGCGACGGGCTGCTGTCGTTCGACGTCGGCGCGCACACCCACCAGATCGCGAGCCAGTGGAGCGCGCATGCGCCCAAGAGCTTCCACGTCACCAACGGCTGGTCGTCGATGGGCTTCGGCATTCCGGGCGCGATCGCGGCCAAGATGGCGCGGCCCGACCTGCCCGTGGTCTGCCTGCTCGGCGACGGCTGTTTCCAGATGACCGCGGGCGAGGTCGCCGTCGCCAAAAGGATGGGCCTGTCGCTGCCCATCGTGGTGCTCGACGACAAGTGGCTGGCGCTGATCAAGGTCAAGCAGATCCGCCGCCAGTTCCCGCTCTACGGCACCGAATTGCAGGAGGAGGAATACACCGAGCCGCCGCAGCACTATTTCGGCGTGCGCGCGGTCGGCGTGCGCAGTCCCGAGGCGCTGGAAGCAGCCGTGAAGACCGCGCTTGCGGCCAAGGGGCCGACCGTGATCGAGGCGGTGGTGGATTCCGACCACTACGTCGAGACGGTGTACGATTGAGCAACATCCCGCTTTCGCTCGCCTGCTGGGATTACGACCGGACGCGGCCCTTGATCGACGGCCGCGTGAAGCCGGAGGGCATCGACCTCAAGGTCGAGGTGATGCGGCCGCAGCAGGCGTTCCAGGCCATGCTGGAGCGCGCGGCGTTCGACGTCTCGGAGATTTCGCTGGCGTCCTTCGTGACCCTAAAGGCGAAGGGCGAATGCCCGTTCGTCGGCCTGCCGGTGACGCTGTCGAAGATGTTCCGGCACTCCTGCATCTACGTTCGCGAGGGCTCAGGGATTCGGACGCCCGCCGACCTCAAAGGCAAGCGCGTGGGCGCGACGCAATTCGCCTCGACCGGCGTGGTGTTCATCAAGGGGATGCTGCAACACGAGTACGGCGTGGCGCAGGCCGACATGTGCTGGTTCGTCGGCGGGCTGAACGAGCCCGCGCACCGGCCGCCGGCGATGCCGCAGAGGGCTCCGGGCGTGAGCATCGAATTCCTCTATGACGGAGCAACCACACTGGAGGCGATGTTCGAGCGTGGCGAG
Organism: uncultured Rhodoplanes sp.; assembly: GCA_964653225.1. Lineage (GTDB taxonomy): Bacteria > Pseudomonadota > Alphaproteobacteria > Rhizobiales > Xanthobacteraceae > Z2-YC6860. Next base: position 39,155 of record CAZZCV010000007.1, read on the forward strand.
CTGGACGCGCTTTTCGCGCTGCACATCCCGAAGCTGTTCGAGCGCGGCGCGCCGTGCATCCAGCGGCTGTTCCCGGATTACAAGAGCGTGGAGCAAGATTACGTCCGCCGCACCGGCATCTTTCCGGTGATGCACGTGGTGGCGATGCGCGAGGCGGTGCACCGCGCGCATCCGCAGGCCGCGCGCAGCCTCGCTGCGGCGTTCGCGCAGGCGCGCGACCTTGCCGTGGACGGCCTGTACGACACCGATGCGCTGCGGGTGTCGCTGCCCTGGCTGATCGACCACATCGAGGAAAGCCGCCGCGTGCTGGGACCGGACCCGTTCGCCTACGGGCTTGCGGCCAACCGCCCGGCCTTCGCCGCCATCGGACAATATCTGCACGAGCAGGACCTCGCGCCGCGCGTCGTCGCGCCGGAGGAGATGTTCCTGCCGGATCTGGATTGAACGGGATCGCCACGCATCCGCAGCGGGCTGGCCGAACCCCGCCTATTTGTTCTGCCGCACCCAGTGCGGTCCCGGCGGCAGGCCCCACTTGTCGCGCTGCTGGGCCGGGTCCCAGACCTTGGGCTTCTGCGGACGGTCCCCGTGCCACGGCCGCGGCTCGAAATAGCCCAGCTCCTCGTCACTCATGCGGTCCAGCTCGATGAACAACTCGATCATCTGGTCGTCGGGGTTGCGGTGGTAGGTCGCCATGTTGTGCCCCGGCCCGTGGCGGACCGGACCCCAGACGATCTCCAGATTCTTGCGGCCGAGCAGGTCGCAGGCATTGTGCATGTGTCCCGCGTCGCGCAGCTCGAACGCGACATGGTGCATGCGCGCGTCGCCCGGCCCGCGGATGAAGTTGACCGTGTGGTGGTCGGGGCCGCAGCGCATGAAGACGAAATAGTCGCCGATCCAGTCCGAGGTGCGAAAGCCCAGCACTTTCTGATACCAGGCCTCGACCGCCTTCGGGTCCGGCACCACGAACGCCAGATGCCCGAGCTTGAGCGGCACGGCCGCGCCCGCGGCCGGCCCGCCGCTGTCGAGAAAGCTCCACTCCGAGAACAGCTCGATGGTGGTGCCCTTGATGTCGGCGAAGGCGAGCGCGGTGGCCACACCCGGCGTCGCGTCGCTCCGCGCTTCGCTCGCGATGCCGAAACCGGAGAGATGCTTCTGCATGTCGGCGACGCTGTGAGCGCCGGACACCTCGAACGCGAGCCTGGTGGTGCGCGAGGCCCCGCCCTTCTCCAGGACCACGCTCAGGAGCCCAGTCTCGCTGGCGAGGAACGCGCGATTCGCCTCGCGGCCGGCGAGGCCGAGCCCCACGACCTCGCGGAAGTAGTCGATCTGGCGTTCGAGATCGGGGGTCTCGAAGGTGGCGTGGCCGAGCCGCTTGATCTTGATCATGGTGTTCACCCTCTCTCTAGCGCGGCGACGCCGCGCGCCGGCGGATCTCCTCGACGATCACGCTGTTGTCCTGCTCGCCCTCGCCGCGGCTCACGCAGGCCTCCAGCACCGCGGCATGGACCTCGAGCGTGGGCAGGCGCTGGCCTACCTTGGCGGCCTGATCGAGCATCAGCATCGCGTCCTTCAGGGTCTGCTTCGCGCGCCCCTCGGGAGCGAAGTCGCTGCGGATCATCTTGAGCCCCTTGGTGTCCATCACCTGCGAGCCCGCGGCCGACACCCGCGCCACCTTCAGGAACGCCTCGGGATCGAGGCCGAGCCGCGTCGCGAACACCAGCCCCTCGGCCAGCGCCAGCCGGTTCAGGCCGAGGATGAGGTTGACCGCGAGCTTGGAGCGGCCGCCGTCGCCGACCTTGCCGATGCGGAAGCGGGTCGGGAACAGCACCTTGAGGATGCCGTCCACCTCCGCTTCGGCGGCCGGATCGCCGCCGATCAGGCCCACGCCGTCGCCTTGCCGGACCTGCTCGCTGGTGCCGGACACCGGCGTCTCCAGAAAGCGGATGCCGCGCGGGATCACGCGGGCGGCCAGCGCCGCGATCCGGTCCGGATCGACGGTCGAGGAGCACATCACGATCCGGCCCGAGCCCTCGCCCAGCGCCGGCAGCAGCTCCTGCTCCACCACCTGCTCGACCTGATCGGTGCTGAACACCGCGAGCATGATCGGCCCGCTCCGCTGCGCCAGATCGGCGACGGACGACGCGGCCGTGCCGCCGCGCGCCGCGAGCCGCGCGCCCTTCGCCGGGTCCACGTCGTAGCCCGCCACGGCGTATCCGGCGGCCATGAGCCGGCCGGCCAGAACCTCGCCCATCAGACCCAGGCCGATCAGTCCGACCGTCCGTTCCGCCGCCATGTCCGGCCCCCTCCCCATACGCGCCCGCGCAGCCGGGCTTTCGCCTTCATCCATACATCGGCGGAAACGACGCTGTGAAGGCGCGGCGGGACAAGGCATGCAAGAAGGCTGTCCAAGGAGAAGGCTTGGCAGCGCCCCGCGCATGGGGCACGGTCCTGCGCCGACCGGGAAGGGGCTTGAGGACGATGGACGAGATCAGGGACCGCTTTCAGAACCTGCACGAGATCGTGGCCGCGGCGCGCGCCAAGCTCGACCGCAACGTCTGGGACTACCTGATCGGCGGCGCGGAGACCGAGACCACGCTGCGGCGCAACCGGCTCGCCATCGACTCGCTGGCGCTGCGGCCGCGCATCCTGCGCGACGTCAACGGCACCGACACCTCCGGCCGGTTCCTCGGCCGCAGCTTCGCCATGCCGGTGGCGCTGGCGCCGATCGGCAGCATCGAACGGTTCGATCCGGCCGCGACCGTGGCGGTGGCCAGCGCTGCGGGCACCTTCGGCTGCCCGATGTTCCAGAGTTCGGTGTCCAAGCCCGATCTGGAGGAAACCGGCCGCGAGGCGCCGGGCTCGCTGAAGATCTTCCAGCTCTACGTGCGCGGCGACCAGGCGTGGGTGGAGGCCTGTTTCGACCGGGCGCTGGCGGCCGGCTTCGGCGCGCTGTGCCTGACCGTGGACACCCACCATTACAGCCGGCGCGAGCGCGACATCGCCAAGCGCTACCACGCCTCGTCGGCCCGCACGCAGGACCACGCGAAATTCCAGAAGGCACTGGACTGGGCGCAGTTCGACACGCTCCGCAAGCGCTACAAGGAGCCGCTGATCGTCAAGGGCATCGCCACCGCGGAGGACGCACGGCTCGCCGTCGAGCACGGCGTGGACGTGATCTACGTCTCCAACCACGGCGGCCGCCAGCTCGACCACGGGCTCGGCACGCTGGACATGCTGCCGGAGATCGTGGCCGCGGCGGGCGGGCGGGCGGAGATCGTCGTGGACGGCGGCTTCTGCCGCGGCACCGACGTCGTCAAGGCGATCGCGCTCGGTGCGAACCTGGTGTGCGTCGGCCGGCTCTATGCCTACGGCCTCGCCGCCGCGGGCCGCGACGGCGTGCTGCGCGTGCTGGAGCTGCTGCACGACGAGATCGGCCGCGCGATGGGGCTGTCCGGCGTCAACCGGATGGACGAGCTGAACTCCTCGCATGTGCGCGCCGCGCCGCCGGTGAGCGTACCGCACGTGCTGAGCGCGTTTCCCTATATCGAGCCCTGCGACGACCGCTATTGACCGGGCGAGGACGAACGGAGCCTCGCGCGACGGCATTGCGGAACGGATGCGCGCGGCCGGCGTTGTCGCAAGCCGGACTGCCGAAACATCCCCCCCTTCCGCGCGGTTCGGTAGTCGGCCCCAGCGAAATTGCCTTCGTTGGGGCCGCGCCTTTCCGGAGCACCCGGACGCCGCGCGGCGTCGGGCTGAACCCCTGAAACTCTAAAACGCCTGAAGATAGCGCGTCACGTCCACCCGGCGCGGCAGCGTGCCGGTGCCGGTCGAGAAGTCGATGAAGCGCTGGAGATCGGCCCTGTCCCGGTCGGTCAGGTCTCCGACCATGAAATAGCGGATCATCGGCACCGTCTCGACCACGTCTGCCGGCGTGAACGTGTTGCGGAGCAGATGCCGGCGCGCTTCGGCCGGATGCTCGTTGACGAAGCGCACCGCCCTCTCCCAGGCCACCGTGAAGCGCCGCGCCACGGCGGGACGGCTTCGGATGAAATCGCCGGTCAGCGCCGCGCCCGCCACGAAGGCGTTGGCGTCCGGATCGCCAAGGACGTATTTCGCGACCACGCCGGCTTCGAGCGTGGTCGCCGCGCCCAGCTTCCGCATGATCGAGGCTTGCGGCTCGAGCGTATAGCCGGCGTCGAACGTGCCGTCCGAGATGGCGCCGACGTGCCGGCCGATGTCGACCTCCTCGAGGATGGCGTCGTTGCCCCGAAGCCCGGCCGCCGCGAGCGCCGCACGCGCCATCGCGAGGTTGGCCGGTCCGGGCGCGGACATGATCCTCATGCCCCGGAGGTCGGCGAGCGTGCGCGCGGCGAGGCCCTTGCGGACCACGAACTGCTCCATCCGGTGGCTGCGGTTCTGGCTGTTGACCGAGATATACATGGCGACGCCGGGCTTGATGATGTTGGCGTTCATGCCCTCGATCGTGACCAGGACCGCGGAGGCGTCGATCTGGTTCGTGACCATCGCCGCGACGTTCGGCGGCCCGCCGATCAGACGCACCGTCTCCGCCTCGATCCCCTGCTCCCGGAAGAAGCCGCGCTCCAGCGCAACGAAATACGGCAGCGACGAGATGACCGGGAAGACACCGACCCTGACCTTGTCATCCGCCGAGGCCGGCGAGATCGCCGCGGCCAACAGCAGGCCGGACGACAGCGCCACCAGGGTCGCACGCCAGCGCATCGAAAAGCCCCTTTGACGGAACGGCGTCGCGCCGCCCGCGAATCCGCCGGATCCACGGCGACCAGCTTATGCGCTCCGCACCCCAGCGCCTAGAAGCAGGCCGGCGGGCCGCGCGGCCCCCTATCCCGTCGAATGGGTCCGTTCAAACGAAAACCCCGGCCTAGCGGCCGGGGTCTGCGAGGTTCGCGCCTTCCGACGCCGGCCGAACCGCCGTCAGGCGGCCGATATCTCAGGCCGCCGACGACTCAGGCCGCCGACGTCTTGGGCGGCGTCTTCTTGTTGGCCCAGTAGTTGGGGTTGGCCTTGGAGCGCTGCAGGGCGTCCATCGTCTCGAAGCCTGGCGCCATCGAGGCGTCGGTGCCGGCGAGAATCTGGTGGTGCTCGATGTTGAGCGTGCGCAGCCAGCGCTGCTGGCCCATCGTGATCGCGACGAAGTAGCCGATCTCGACCAGCTCGGCTTCGGAGAAGTGCTTGTGCAGACGCTCCCACAGCTCGTCGTTCGACGGCAGGTCCCAGGTGATGGCCTCGGCATAGGCGAGCGCGGCCTTCTGCCGGTCGTCGTAGCGCGTGGAGGATTCGAAGTTGATCAGGTCGCGGTAATCGTCCTCGATCAGCCCGGCCTTCGCCGACTTCATCGAACGCTGGTTGCCGCAGAACTCGCACAGCACCGAGCGCGAGACATAGATGCGGCACAGCTCCTTGATGTTGTGGTCGGCGACGCCGGTGTGAAACACGTCGCGCCAGGTGTTGGCGAAGGACCAGAACGTCGCCGGCACATGGGCCCGGATCGCCTGGCTTTCCGGCCGCGGCGTGCCCTCGCGGCGGCAGCGGTCGAGTTCGGCCAGCATGGCCGGATCCGTGATGGTTTCGGGCTGGATATAGCTGATGCGGGGGGCCATGCGTTCCTCCTCGGTTCTCGGCGAGGTCTTCTCGCCGGTTGGAGCCTGTTCATTCGCCTGTTCGTGCACGCTTGCCTTAGCAAACGTTTGCATAAATATACTGGATTATGGTCCATACTCTTGTCAATGCCCCATTATATGAAGGTATTTTTCTTAGCAATCGTTTGCTAAAATCCTCCATTTTCTGCTAGATTCGCGCGAGCAACCAGCCGGGCCCGCTCCAGAGCATGACGGATTCCACACGACACGCAGCCCCCACGCTGAAGCAGGTGGCCGAAGCGACCGGGGTGCATTTCTCGACGGTCTCGCGCGCGCTCAACCCCGCGACCCGCGACCGGGTGAAGCCGCAGATCGCCGCACGCATCCTGCAGACCGCCGAGCGGCTCGGCTACCGCACCAACGCGCTGGCCTCGAGCCTGCGCACCCGCCGTTCGCACGTCGTCGGCATGGTGGTGCCGGACATCGCCAGCCTGCTGTTTCCGCCGATCCTGGAGGGCGTGGAGGCCACACTGCTCCGGGAGGGCTACATGACGATCGTGGCCAACACCGCCAACGATCCGGCCCGCCACCGGCGCATCCTGTCCGGCATGATCGAACGGCAGGTGGACGGCCTGATCCTCGCGACCGCGACCCTGCAGGACCCGGCGCTCGACGAATGGATCGGGGGCCGCCGCCCGGTGGTGCTGATCAACCGCACCGACGAGACCGGACGCGCGCCCGCCGTCATCAACGACGAGATCAGGAGCATCGGGATGGCCGTGCGGCATCTCGCGGAGCTGGGACACGGACGCATCGCGCACATCGCCGGCCCGGCCTGGCTGTCCACCGGCGCGATGCGCCTGCGCGGCTTCCGGCTCGCCATGAGCGAGCTGGCGCTCGCGGAGCGCGAACCGGCGGTGATCGAGGCCGGCGCCTTCTCCCGCGAGGCCGGGCGGACGGCATGTTTCGAACTGCTCGACCGGCATCCGGACATGACCGCGATCGTCGCGGCCAACGACCTGCTGGCGCTGGGCTGCTACGACGCGCTCGCGGAGCGCGGCCTGTCGTGCCCGAAGGATATCTCCATCACCGGACACAACGACGCGCCGTTCGTCGATATGGTCAGCCCGCCGCTGACCACGGTGCGGATCGGGCAGCGCGAGATGGGCGTCGAGGCCGCGCGGCTTCTGCTCGCGCGGCTGGGCGGCCAGGAGATCGCCGCCGACATCCTGCTGCGGCCGGAACTGATCGAGCGGCGCTCCACCGCCGCGCCGCGCGGGGCCGGCGGGTAGGCCTGCCCGGCGGCGGGATCAGCGGGGTTGACGCCGGGCGCCGAGCCTCAAACCGCGATCCGCTGAAACTCCATGGGGAAGTCGTGCAGACGCCGCGCGCCGTTGGCGGTGATCTCGATGGTCTCGGCGAACACGCAGCCGGTTTTCCCGTCGTGCCATGACGGGTCGAACAGGTCGATGTTGAAGGCGAACACCATGCCCTCCTCGAAGCGGTCGCCGATCACCTTGATCGCCTCGCGGTCGGCCGCGATGGCGTGGTGGCGGTAACGCGGATATTCCAGCGACGCAAGGCCGTGGCCGTGGATGCCGGCCTCGCAGATACCGAGGCCGCGCGAGATGATCTCGTCCTTCACCGCCTCCATCGCGGTGGAGACCGTCCGTCCCGGACCGAAGCCGGCCAGGCCCCGCTCATAGGCCGCAAGGCAGCCCTCGTAGATTTCCAGCTGCTTTGCGTGCGGCTCGCCGAGGCTGAAGGTGCGCTCGACGTGGGTGAAGTAGCCGCCGATCTTCGGATGCATTTCGCAGATAATGACGTCGCCGCGCTCCATCGGCCGCGTGGTCGGCACGCGGAACGGATGCGGATAGGGACGCGGATCGCAGGCCCACAGGAACAGGGTGGGCTCCTCGCCGCCGTTCGCCAGCATGGCCTGCATCATGTTGGCGTAGACCTCGCAGTCCTTCACGCCGGGCCGCGCGGTGTCGCGGCAGGTCGCGAGCATCAGGTCGCCGAGGCGCGCGGCCTGGCGCAGCGCCGCAAGCTCCTCGGGACTCTTGATGGCGCGGATCTTCTCCAGCATGTCATCAAGGGCCACGATGCCCGCCTGCGGCATCAGCTCGACGAGGCGGTTGTGGACGTCGTGCGGCAGCCAGCCGTCGGGATCGAGCGGGCCGGCGTAGCCGTCCATGCCGATCCGCCCGCCATCGAGCTTCAGCTCCTTCAGCCGGTTCACGACCGAGTCGGCCCAGGTCTTTGTGCGCGGCCGCACGTCGGAAACCCAGTCCTGCGCGCTGCGCCAGCCTTCGAGGAAGGTCGGCATCTGCACGATCGCGGTCGGTTCGCCCTCGGCCGGAAACACCAGCACGTTGAACTCGGCGTTGCCGCCGATCGGGCACAGATAGCGCGCGTTGGCGGTATAGAAGTCCCACATCATGGGCCAGCCCCAGAGCACCAGCGCGTCGAGCTTGCGCGCCGCCATCTCCTTGCGCACCGCGGCCCAGCGGCGGTCGCGCTCGGCCAGCGAAAGGCGGGGAAGTTCGAGAGAGGGCCGCATGGTCAGCCTCGTTTGCGTTTCGTGAATGGGCCGGCCGGCGCGCGCGGCGCGCCGCATTTGCGCTTCCGGCGCGCTTACGCCGCCTGATTCATCCGCTTCAGGCTCGCCAGATAGTCGGCGATGCCCTTCTCCAGATCGTATTCGGGGCTGTATCCCAATTCGTCGCGCGCGCGAGAGATGTCGTACACGCCGGTCGCCGGATAGGCGAAGCCATAGAAGTTCAGCCCGCCGCCGATCTCCATCTGCGCGTCCGGGATGTGCTTCCTGATGACGCGCTCGAAGTCGCGCAGCGTCACGCCCACGCCGGTCCCGATGTTGTAGACGCGGCTCGGCACCTTGGCGGCGACGGTCGCGAGATAGATGCCCAGCGCGGAATCCTTATTGTAGACGAAGTCGTCCTTGTCGTCGCCGCCCTGCTCCAGCTTGAACGGCAGGCCGTTGGCCGGGTTCTCCACGATGCGGCTCATCACCGCCATCGGCCCGTGGCGCGCGGTCTTGCCGGGGCCGTAGGTCGAGGCAAAACGCAGCGAAACGGTTTCGATGCCCATGTTGTCGTTGTAATAGGCGCAGACGTTCTCGCCCATGAACTTCGCGGAATCGTAGATGCGCTTTGGCTTCGCCGGCAGATCCTCCGTCATCGGCCTCCAGGTCGGAGATCCGTATTCGCCGGTGACGGGGCCATAGACGCCCTTGGCGCTGGTGAACACCACACGCTTGACGCCGAGCGCGCGCGCGGCCTCCAGCACGTTCACGAGGCCGACCACGTTGACCTGGATGCTGAGCGCGGGATTCTGCGCCGACACCGCGCCGACGAAGGCCGCGGCGTGCACGATGTGCGTGATCCCGCGCCGCTTGATGACGTCCAGCAGCCGCGGCAGGTCGGTCACGTCGCCCAGTTCCACGTCCACCTTGTCGGCGATGTCGCCGATCAGGCTGTCGTCCCGGTGCCGGGCGAAGATCACCGGCCGGTGACCCTCCTTGACGAACTTGCGGCTGGTCTCCGCGCCGATGACGCCCATGCCGCCGGTGATCAGAACTTTCATGACAGGGTCCGTGCTGCTGTCCGGTTGATCGTTGCTCAGTTGATCTTGGTTCAGTTGATCTTGGCGCCGACCGACTTGATGAGCGCGCCCCAATGCCGGGAATCGCTTTCGATCAGCTTGCCGAACTCGGCCGGCGACAGCGTCACGCGCTCGAAGCTGTTCTTGTCGAAGAACGCCTTGGTCTGGGGATTGTCCAGGGCCTTGCTGACGTCGGCATGGATCTTCGCGACCACGTCCGCCGGCATGTTAGCCGGCCCGAGCAGCGCGAACCAGACGCTGGTCTGGAATCCGGACACGCCCGCCTCGGCGACGGTCGGCAGTTCGGGACGCGCCGCGGCGCGCTTGTCGCCGGCGGCCGCAAGGATGCGGACCTTGCCGGTCTTCTCGTGCGCCGCGATGCTCGACAGGTTGAGCAGCAGCATCGAGATCTCGCCGCCCAGCAGGCCGGTGGCCGCGGGCGCCGCGCCGCGATAGGGCACGTGGACGATGTCGGTCTTGGTGCGCTGCTTGAAGTCCTCCATGCTGAGGTGCGCATAGGTGCCGATGCCGTAGGAGCCGTAGTTGAGCGTGCCGGGCTTCGCCCTGGCGAGGTCGATCAACTCCTTCACCGACTTCACACCCAGCGCCTCGCTGACCACCAGCATCGGCGTCGCGCGGCTCAGCACGATGATCGGCGTGAACTCCTTCACGTTGTAGGTGAGATTGCTGGAAAGGTGCGGGTTGGCCGTGAAGGTGGAATCCGGCGCGACCAGCAGCGTGTAGCCGTCGGCGGGCGAGCGCGCCACCGCCTGGGCCGCCACGCCGTAATTGCCGCCCGGGCGATTCTCCACCACGACGGTCTGGCCCCACAGTTCGTTCAGCCGCTGGGCCACGATGCGCGCCATCGTGTCGGTGACGCCGCCCGCCGGCACGGGCACCAGCAGCTTGACGCTGGCGTTCGGATAGTTCTGCGCGGCCGCGGGCGCGCCTGCGAGCAGCAGCGCGCCGAAGGCGGCTGCAAGCGCGGGACGGGCCTTGATGGCGATGTTCAGCATGAATTCCTCCCTGGCTGGTCGCTTGGTGCGGATTGTGGTCAGCGGGCGCTGGCGGCGCCGAGCACCGGCTTGCCGATGCCGAGCGGTTCGGCGTCGATCAGCACGAAGGCCACACGCGCGCGCTTGTCGCTGCGGTTTGCCCAGGCGTGGTTGGTGCCGCGCTGCACCATCACGTCGCCCTGGCGAAGCGTGACGGTCGAGTCGTCCATGTCCATGTCGATCTCGCCCTCGATTACAATGACGTAGTCGACGGTCTCGGTCCGGTGCATGTGCGCATGATTGCCGGGCGGGAAGTCGATTACGGCGAAGCGCGATCCGTTCGCGGGCGGGGCGGTGCCGAGCACGCGGGCGCCCATGTCCTCGACCTGCTCGCCGACCGGAACCCGCGCCGGCGCGCCGTCGGTGCACCAGATCATGGTGGAGACGAGGCCCGCGCTCGGATGCTTGGCATTGGTGGCGGGCGCGTCGATCAGCACCTTGGCGACGTTGGCGTCCGAGTGCCCCGTGACGACGCGCCGGATCGGCGGATAGCCGGCTGTTTCGCTCATCCCTCGCTCCTTCCCCGCCCCGGCCGCAACGGCCGCGCGGTCCCCTCTACTAATTAACTGGCGAGTTAATTGTCTGCGGCGCAGACTGTCAAGCGGCACCGACGCCGCGGGCGGTCAGGCCGCGCGGGCGGCACGGTCAAGGATTTTGCGAACACGAGTGCCGTGCCGGCAGGATCGTTGCGGCGGCCGCAAATCGAAGGCATCTTGCCCGGATGAAGACCCCGCGCGCCTCCAAAGCCCGACAGACCCGAGATTCCAAAGCCCGACAGACCCGCGACGCCGACGCGACGCGCGCGAAAATCCTCGCAGCCGCGCGCATCGAATTCGCAAGCCGCGGCCTGCCGGACGCCCGCACCGAGGACATCGCGGCCCGCTGCCAGGTCAACAAGCGGATGATCTACTACTACTTCGGCAGCAAGGAGGGGCTTTACCTCGCCGCGCTGGAGTCGGCCTACGCGGACCTCGCCGCGCTGGAGCGGCGGATCGAGGTCGAGCATCTCGATCCGGTCGCGGCCATTGCCCAGATGATCAACCTGAAGATCGATTATTACATCGACAATCCGCACTTCGTTTCGTTTCTCAACATGGAGAACCTCTACAAGGCCAAGAACCTCCGGAAATCCAAGCGGCTTCCGGAGTTCACGACGCCTCTGACGGAGGTGATCGCCGGCATCCTCGAGCGCGGCGGCCGCATGGGCGTGTTCCGCACCGACGTCGATCCGGTCGATCTCTACATTTCGATCTGCGCGCTCTGCATCATGTATTTCTCCAACCAGCACACGCTCGAAACCATATTCGCGCGCAACCTGATGAGCAGCGAAAGCATCGCCCAGCGCAGGCGCGCGGTGATCGATTTCGTGACCAGCTATCTCACCCACGGCGAGGCACAGGACTGGAAGCGCACCGAGAAACCCAAGCGGCGCGCGCACCTGGTCGTGATTTGAGCGCGCCGCCGGACGGGGCCGGCCGGGGCTGCGCGGAGCATACCGCCCTCTTGCGCGCAGGCGTCTATCGCCTGGCGGCCATCGGCACCGAGCGCCTCGCCCACCTCCTCAGAATGGCCACGAACTGGTCGCCGGACGGCGGCAGCGAACGGCCCCGGCGGAAGATCGCGCAGATCTCGCGCGACACCTCCGGGTCCACCAGAGGCTTGGCCAGCGTGGCCTTGCTGCGCGCCAGCGCCAGCGCATAGGTCGGCAGGATGGTGATGCCGAGTTCGGCCTCGACGAAGGCCAGCGCGGTGTTCATCGAACTGACCTCGAACGCCGGCCGCGCCTCCAGCCCCACCCGCTGATAGCCCGTGTCCACCAGATGGCGCACGCCGCTCTCCCGGGTCAACGCGATCAGCGGGCAGCCGTCGAGATCGCGCCAGCCGATCCGGTCGAGGCGGGACAGATCCGACGTCGCATGGCAGATCAGCATGAGCGTGTCGCGCACGAGCACCTTGCGGTCGATCTCGCCCTCTCCGGGCGAGATCGTGCCGACGCCGAGGTCGACCTCGCCGGAACGCACCAGGTCCGTGATGTTGTCGGTGGTGTCCCGCAGCACGATCTGCACGCCGGGAAACGCGCCCTGAAACTCGGCGATGGCCTGCGGCAGGAGCACGGCGGAGAAGGTCGGCGGCGCCGCGATCACGAGCCGGCCCCGCTTGCGCGACGCAAGCGCGGTGGCGTTGTCGATCGCGAGATCGAAGTCCGCCATGAGCCTCCGCATGACCTGCTCGAACTCGCGGCCGCCGCTGGTCAGCTCGGTCCTGCGGGAGGTCCGGTCGAAGAGCCGCAGGCTCAGCTCGCCCTCGATCTGTCTGACGAGGAGAGACAGCGCGGGCTGGCTCATGTTGAGCCGCTCCGCCGCGCGGGTGAAGCTGCCCAGCTCGGCGACGGCAAGAAAGGCCTGGATTTGCCGCAGGGAGATGTTCTTCAGGCCGCTCACGGCGTTTCTCCTGACGTCAGCGCACGCAGCGCTCGACGGAAGCATCGTCCCTTCGTAGAATTCCGCAGCCTCCGCGCAGCATGATCGGACCGGCCAATCGGCCGCGGTCATCTATTAGTAGAGATTATGGCTGGATATCAAGTTCGCCATAGGTGCGGCGGCTGGGTGTTGACTACGATCCCATCGACCTTCGACGGCTCGCCGGCACCGGCGAGAGGGTCGCCCGGTAACACGACCGCGAGAACATTGCGTAAAGCACGCCGCAACCGCAAAGGAGCCTGACATGCACAAATTCGTCCTGACGCCTGTGATCGGCGCGCTTGCCCTGGCGCTTCATGCGGGCGGCGTGGCCGCACAGGACTATCCCACCAAGCCGATCCAGGTGATCCTTCCGTTCGGCGGAGGCAGCGGCAGCGACGTGATCGCCCGCATCCTGTTCGAGCGCGTCGGCAACAAGATCGGCCAGCGCTTCGTCATCGAAAACAGGCCCGGCGCGGGCGGCAATGTCGGAACCGCGGCGGTCGCCAAGGCGTCGCCCGACGGCTACACGCTGCTGTTCAACGCCAGCGGGCCGCTCACGATCAACCAGTCGCTCTACAAGAACCTGCCCTACGATCCCGAAAAGGATTTCGAGGCGATCTCGCTCGTCGCCATCCTGCCGAACATCATGGTGGTGAGCGCCAAGCTGCCGGTCTCCACCGTGTCCGAATTCATCGCCTTCGCGAAGAAGAGCCCGAAGCCGCTGAACTACAGCTCGCCGGGCAACGGCACCTCGACGCACATCGCGGGCGCCTATTTTGCGCATCTCGCCGGCCTGACGATGACCCACGTTCCCTACCGCTCCACCGCGCAGCTCGTCGGCGACCTGATCTCGGGCGAGGTGCCCCTGAGCTTCCTGCTGCTGTCGAGCGTGGCCGGCCCGATCCAGAACGGCCAGGCCAAGGCGCTGGCGGTCACCAGCTCGCAGCGCCTGGCCGCGCTGCCGAACGTGCCGCCGATGCGCGAGGCCGGCATGAAGGACTACGAATCCGCCGGATGGTTCGCGGTGGTCGCACCCAAGGGGACGCCGCAGCCGATCGTGACCCGCCTCAACCGCGAGATCGCCGAGGCCATCGCCGATCCCGCGATCGCGGCCCGGTTCCGGGAGCTGGGCGCGCTGCCCGCGGCCAGCACGCCCGCGGAGCTTCAGAAATTCATCTCCAGCGAAACCGCGAAGTGGCGCAAGGTCATCGCGGAAACCGGCGTCAGCATCGACCAGTAAGGCGCGCAGCGGCCGGCCGATCGAACCCCGGCCGCACCTCGCGCTTCTTTCGGCCGGGCCGGTCTACCAGATCGGCCCGGTCTCTCCGTCGAACGAGAAACGATAGCCGCTCCCGTCCCGCTCGATGCGGCCGCCGGTCGGCGACGGGAAATGCGCCGGAAACACCAGCGTCCCGGCGCCGGCGCACGCGGCCAGGAAGTTGGCCCGCGTGACCCGCGCCTGAGCCTTGTCGACGCAGAAGTTGGTGCTCCAGTCCGGATAGCGGATCTGGAGCGGGTGATGCATCAGGTCCGAGCACAGGACCGCTTCGCGGCCGCCCCCTCCGAGCCGCACCATGGCCTGGCCGGGCGTGTGGCCCGGCGCGGTCTCGATCCGGATGTCGCCCGCGATGGCGTGCTCATCACCGATCAGCTCGGCCTGCCCCGAGGCGAAGACGGGAAGGACGCTGTCCGTGACGTAGTCCCCCGTGCGCAGCATCGCGGACGGACCCGCGGCCTGCCAGTGCTCCCATTCGCGCCGCGCGATCAGATAGCGCGCGTTGGGAAAGGTCGGAACCCATGCACCGTTCTCGAGCCTCGTGTTCCAGCCGACGTGATCGACATGCAAGTGCGAGCAGAGCACCACGTCGATGTCCTCCGGGGCGACTCCGGCCTGCCGCAGCCGGTCCATCCAGGGCCATTCCTTCTGGTGGAAAAACGGCCGCGCCCTGTTCTTGTGGTTTCCGCCGCAGGCATCGACCAGGACCGTGAGCCCGTTCTGCCGGATCAGGAAGCTCTGGATCGAGATCTGCAGCAGGCCGGTGGCCGAATCCTGGAAGCGCGGCATCAGCCATGGCCGGTTTTCAGCAAGCAGCTCGGGCGTGCATTCCGCGAACAGCTCGAACGGCGAAAGCAGCGGCCCCTCCGATTCGACGATCCGGGTGAGCGAGGAGGCGCCGAAGGTCCATTGCCTGTGGGGTGTCATGACGGGCGTCCTGCTGCTGCGTCCGATGGGTCAAGCGACCCGGGCTGGGCCTTCACGCCGCGCGGAACGGTGTCCGCGCGGCGATGCGCGCACGATCCGGTTTCGGGTGTCGGGAGCCGCTTCATGGAAACGGCGCAGGACTCCCGATCCCCTGTTTGTCGCGTTTTCTTCACGCGAACCGGTTCCCACTTCGCTCGAAAATCTTTAGGCCTCTGCGATGCAATCGATCTCGAGCAGGAAATCGGGGCGCGGCAGGCGGCATTCGATGGTGGTCCGGGCCGGCCAGTGCGCGGCGTCGTCGCCGAAATACTCGCGATAGATGGCGTTCATCTCGTCGAAATCGGCGCGGCGGTCGAGATAGACGTTCACCTTCGCGATCTTGTCCAGCGAGCTGCCGGCATATTCCAGCGTGCTCTTGACGTTCTCCAGCGCCTGCCGCATCTGCGCGGCGAAGTCGCCCTTCGCCAGTTGCATGTTCTTGTCATAGCCCGGCCAGCCCGACACGAAGATCAGGTTTCCCACCTTCACCGCATTCGCATGCGGCGACTTCGAGCGGGGAAGATCGGGGTTGTTTATGACAACGCGCGCCATCGTGCTTTTCCCTGGGATCGTTGCGACTGGATATCGTTGCGGTTCGAGGGCGGGGCGGCGGGACGGCGCATCGCGCCGCCCGCCACGCCGTCGCGGTTTCATGGCAGCCTGCTTCCCGGATGGACAGTGGAAAGCGCGGCCCGGCGTCAGGTGCCCGCGTTCGGAACCTGGCTCTCCGTTCCGCCCGGGCTGCGCCAGACCGTGGGGATTGTCCGGTTCGGGTCCTGCGCCCACGCCTTCCAGGCCTGCTGCACCCGCGTGAGATCCTGTTCGATGTTGGCGACGAGAAATTCGCCGCGGAATTCGAGGTTGCCGTCCTTGTCGTACCATTCAAGGGCGTCCACCTCACCGGGCTGCCGGTAGCGCTCGATGACGAGGCCCACGCAGCCCTCGCCGCGCTGCGGCGAGTGCCGGACATGCGCGGGCAGCAGGTACATCTCCCCCTCGCGCACCACCACCTCGCTCCGCACCCGCGTCACCGGATCGATCAGCCGGAGCACCACGTCCCCGTGAAGCTGGATGAACAATTCCTCGCCGGGATCGTCGTGGTAGTCGGGCCGCTCGTTTGGCCCGCCCACCATCATCACGATCAAATTCTGCCAGTCGCCCTTCCAGAACTGGACGTTTCCGATGGGCGGCTTCAGCGCGCTTTTGTTGGCCTCGATCCATCGTTCGAGGTTGACGGGAGGATTCTTGTGAGGATTCACGGCGCGAAACTCCATTCCGACGCGCCCGATGCGGGCCTGCCCGGGCGCGGCTCGCGCGGCACCGGTCCGGCGGCAAAAGGCGTCAGCCATTGTCCGCGAAACCGCGTTTCGGCAAAAGTTCGGAATTTCGTCTGGCTTTATAAGCCCGTGCTATCGATCGGCCCGATCCCGGCGGCCGACCCGCAGGCCCCCCTTTCGAGGCTGTCCGGGACAAGGCCCGCGCAAAATGCCGGCCCCGCAGCGGCGCACGCAGGGCAACAGCCCCTTCAACGTTCGCGTCGACGGTGACGAACCGGCAGCCCGCCCGTCATCGCCCATCGAGCCGGGGGGGGCTACAGCCCGACGTCCCGGCCGCGCACGCGGCCCGCCCGCCTCAGATAAAGAAGCTGAGGCTGCTCGCCCGCAGCACGGTCTGATTGATGAGGACCGTCCTGTGATAGATCGTCCAGCCCGTCTCGCCCTTGCGAAGACGATCCACGCGGCGGCCGATCAGAACCTCTTCCGTCTCGGTCGTGCGGTTGCGGTTCACGAGAAACTTGCAGTTCACCTCGACATCCCGGGCTTCCGCGACCGAGGGCTCCGCCTTCACCACGCGGACGTTCGTAATGAGACGGGTCGTGCGGGACAACGGCTCCTCGGCCCAGTGAACGCCGGTCTTGATCTGCTCGACCCGCGTGGTCAGCGTGGCCTTGCCCTCGTCGAACCACGACACGTCGAGCGGGCCCGTCAGGTATTCGCTGCCGATGGCCGGCGCGGCGAGATTGCGGACGATGGGCATCCGGTACGTGAGGTCGTCCGCGAACAGCGCAAGCCACTCGTCGTATCTCCGCTCATCCACCAGCCCCGATTCCCGGGTGAGGAAATCCTCGATCTCGAGCCTCAGGTGAAATGCGTCGAGCGCCGATTGCGACTGAGCCACGACGATCACCGAACCATCTTGAGCGGGAAAGACACGTCTTCGCTGATGGGAGCACGCCTCATCAGCTGATCCCAGTCGCGCCCCTCCATGAATTCGGCCCAGCGCTTGAGCCAGATCAACTGGTTCTGCTCGGTCACGCGTTCCCCGCACCACACCGCGCCCGGCAGCGGCTCGTAGGGCACGGAGTAGCGCAGCCCCTGCTGATAATTGTAGGGAAGACGGCGGGCCACCGCGCCCTGGCTCGCCTCCGTCGCCGACGTCCAGTTCTCCAGATCGTCCTGCTCGGTCATGCCGCCCGGACCGGAATACGTCATGTAGTAGTGGCGCAGCGTATCCTTGACCTCTTCGGGGGCGTCCGCATCGACCAGATAGTAGCGCCAGAACTCGGTCTGGGTCGGCCCGTTCGGGTGGTGGACGATGATCGTCCGCGGCTGGTCCTCGTGAAACGACATGTTCGGGAAGATGGTCCCCTTCCCCTGCTGGTGGATCTGGCCCGCGCGTCGCTTGAGGTGCGACTTCGCCGCCTCCGCAAGATACGCGGATACGTGCGGGTGCTTCTGGAACGCCGCCGGCCGGGGGAATTCCTCCTCCGGGCGCGACGCAAAGCCCAGGCCGCCGTGGCCGAGATCGGGCCAGCCGAACGCCGCGTGTCCTTCCGGGCGCTCGTCGCGGCGCCCGGTGCTGCTGCTGGGAGACAGCTTCACCATGTCCACGGAATGGTGGCTGACCGCGTGCGCGGCGTCGCCGACGAAGTTGGTGGCCGGAAACTTCCAGTTGCAGTTCGTCCGCCACTTCTGCACGCCGACCAGCATGACGGAGCCGCCCTCGCGTCCGTCCCTGTGGTCGAGCGCGGAATCGAGCCACAGCCGCATCCCGCCGAGGTAGTCCTCGAACGGCGCGGCGTCCTTGTCCCACGTCGCCCAGATGGTTCCGCGGTAGTTGACCATCTGGGCAACGGGCGCCAGGCCCCACTGCTTCTTGTCCAGCTCTTCGTGGTAGTATTTTTTGTAGCCGGGGACGCCGAACAGCTCGCCCGGCGTGGAAACAAGATTTCCGTCGGTCGAGTAGCTCCATGCGTGATAGGGGCAACTGAACACCCGCGTGTTGCCTTCGTCGGAGCGGCAGAGCTTCATGCCCCGATGACGGCAACTGTTCAGGAACACGTGGATCTTGCCCTGACGGTCCCGCGTCATGATCACGGATTCCTCGCCCATCCGCGAGACGTAGAAGTCGTCGGGGTTGGGAACCTGGCATTCGTGTCCAACGAAGAGCCACGCACGGGCAAAAATCTGCTCCTGCTCCTGGCGGTAGACGTCTCGATCGACGAAAATCTCCCGGCTGGCGGTGCCGTTCCCGACGTCGATCAAGTCGCGAATGTTCATGTCGAACCTCCTCAATTGATTCCGAGCGAGCGGACGACGGGCGTGAGCCGCGTGCGTTCCTCTTGAATCATCGTCTCGAATGCGTCGGCGCCGAGCGTTCCGGTGTTGGTCGCATTTTTCTTCAAGGCGCTCTTGAAGTCCGGGTCCTCCTGGGCCGCGCGGACGGCCGCCCTCAACGTCGCCAGCACCGCCGGTGGTGTCCCCGAGCGCGCATGGAGTCCATACCAGTTCACGGTGATGACATTGGGCACGCCGGCCTCGACCATGGTCTCGACCTTCGGAAGAAGGAGCGAGCGCTCCTTTCCGGTCGTGGCCAGCGCCCTGAGCTTTTCGGCTTCGACGAAGGGCATGAGGTTGGAGATATCGCCGAAGACCGCGTCGATGTTGCCGTTCACCACATCCGCCACCGAATGGCTGGTGCCGCGATACGGAACGTGAACGACCTTGATCTTCGCGCCCTGCTGCAAAAGCTGGATCGACAGATGCGTCGTGGTGCCGATGCCGGCCGATCCGAAGATGACCTTGCCGGGGTTTTCCCTGGCAAACGCAATCAGGTCGGCCACCGACTTGAAGCGCGAGTTCACGTTCACGACCAGAGCCTGGGGCGCGCTCCAGATCTGTCCGAGAGCGGCAAAATCCTTGTCGACGTCGTAGCTCACCGGCTTGGCTGCGGGGATCACCGTGAAGGTCGCCGCGATGCTCAGCAGCAGCGTGTATCCATCCGCCGGGGCGTTCAGCGCCAGCTCGGTTCCGAGAACCCCGCCCGCCCCGGTTCTGTTTTCGACGATGACGTTCTGCTTCAGCTGCTTGGCCAGGGCGAGGGCCACGAGACGCGCCGCCGTGTCCGAAGGACCGCCGGCCGCGATGGGCGCGATGATCCGGATCGCGCGCGAGGGAAAGTTATCCGCGAGTGCCGGTGTGAGCGCGAGCGCCCCGGCGACCATCGCAACGCCGAAGCCATAGAGGCCCCGCAGCATGCTCGTCCGGCCGGTCGCTGTCCGACGCAAGGAGTGCAGAGACGACATTCTTCTCTCCGTGTTTGTCCATCTCGTACGCCGAAGCAAATATTCGGCCAGAGCATTCCGAAACGACCACGGCGGAGGCGCCCTTTTTCTGATTTCCGCGTCGCTCCCCCCGATCATGCAACTCTAGGCATTCGATGCCAAGGATCGTGTCAATTCGGCTATGGGTCGATCCTATTTGCGCATGGTGCCCGGCAGCGTCGAGTTGACGGACCCGGATTCAGGCCTAATGTGAAAGCCGCAGGTGGGAGAGACTGGCGACGCCAGCGCCGAAGGAGCAACCGCCCCGGAAACTCTCAGGCAAAAGAACCGCCTGCCACGAAACACTCTGGAAAGCGGAACGCCATTCGTTCCCACCGAAGGTGTAAGACGCGACGCTCCGCGTTGACGTCGATGCTCTCAGGTCAATGACAGAGGGGGCGGCCCGCAGGCCATGCGGGCGGCAACCTTTGGTATATCGACCATGCGGACAGCAGCTTCCAATTTCGACGTGGTGATCCTTGGCGCGGGCGTGATCGGCGTGAACACCGCCTATTGGCTGTGCCGGTCCGGAAAAAGCGTGTGCGTCGTCGACAGGCAGATCGCCGCGGGACTGGAGACGAGCTTCGCGAACGGCGGGCAGATTTCCGTCAGCCACGCCGAGCCCTGGGCCAATCCGTCCGCCCCGCTGAAGGTCCTCCGGTGGCTGTTCGACGGCAGCTCGCCGCTGCTCTTCCGGCCAAGGCTGGATGTCCACCAATGGGCCTGGATCGCGCGGTTTCTCGTCGACTGCCTTCCCGCCCGCGCCGACCGGCACACGCGCGAGATCGTCGGGCTCGCAACCGAAAGCCGCTCGCTTCTGAAGGAGATTCGCGAAACCGAGCGCCTGCAATACGACCAGCGGCAGGCCGGCATCCTGCACTTCTACCGGAGCCGGCGGGAGTTCGAGGCCGCGCTTCCGGTGGCCGAACTGATGCGCAAGATCGGCTGCGACCGGCGTGTGATCTCTCCGGACGAGATCGTGGCGATGGAGCCGGCCTTCCGCGAAAACATCGATCGCATCGTCGGCGCGACCTATACGGCCGACGATGAAAGCGGCGATGCCTACAAATACACCGACGCGCTGGCAAGGCGGTGCCGGGACAAGGGCGTCACCTTTCTGTTCGGCTCCGAAGCCACCGCCATCGCGGCGAACAAATCCGGCAGGGCGGTTGACTCCATCGAGGTGCGCACGCCTGCCGGCTACGAGACGATCCGGGCCCGCGACGTGGTCGTGTGTCTGGGCAGCCACTCGGCGGCGTTCCTGCGCAGAGCCGGCATCGCCCTGTCGATCTATCCCGCGAAAGGATATTCGATCACGATCCCGGTCGATGGAACGCACATGCCGCCCAAGGTCAGCCTTACCGACGACCAGTACAAGCTGGTGTATTCCAATTTCGGAGACCGGCTGAGAGTGGCGGGAACCGCAGAGCTTTCCGGCTACGGCCTGCATCTCAACCGCGACCGTTGCGAGGCGATCGCAAACAACGTCCGGGCGCTGTTTCCGAATGCCGGCGACTTCGACAACGCCCGCTTCTGGACGGGACTGCGGCCGACGACTCCCTCCAACCTGCCTTACATCGGCAACACGCGGACCTTTTCGAATCTCTGGCTCAACACCGGACACGGAACGCTGGGGTGGACCATGGGCGCAGGCTCCGGCAGGCGGATCAGCGACATGATCGACGGCAGCAGGCCCGCCAGCCCCGCGGTCTGACGCCGTCAGACGGACGCGCAGGCTCCGGCCTCTCGCGCGATCCGGGCCCAGGTCGCCACGAGCGGATTCTCGTTCTTGGCATGCCAGACCATGAACAGCTCGACGGGCCGCCTGGGCGGCTGGTGAAGCTCCTTGAGAACCACGCCCTTCATGCCCAGCGCGGCCGCCGAGGCCGGCACCAGTGCGACCCCGAGCGCGCTCCGCACCAGACTGAGGATGGTATGGACCTGCGTCAGATACTGGATCGAGCGCGGGGTCAGGTTTTCGCTGGAAAACGCCCGGCTGACGAGGTCGTTGAAATAGCGGGCCTCGTCGGGCGAATACATGATGAAAGGCTCCTCCGCCAGACTCGCCAGAGGCACCCGCTTCTGCGCGCACAGCCTGTGGCGCTCCGGAAGCGCGGCCATCAACTGCTCGGACTGGACCTTGAGGATCTCGAGCCCGCGCTGCGGCTGGGGCGACCGCATGAAGGCGATGTCGATCCGGCGGGCGCCCAGGGCCTCGATCTGCTCCGAGCTGATCATCTCCTTGAGGACCAGATCCGCGTCGGGAAGGATCCGGCGCGCCGCACGGATCAGGTTCGGCAGATAGCTGTAGGCGGACGCCGCGGTAAAGCCGATCGTCACCGAGCCGAGCTGACCGAGAGCGATGCGGCGGACGGCCACCGCGGCCGCGTCCGCCATGCGGAGAACCTTGCGGGCTTCGATGAGAAACGTCTTTCCCGCCGGCGTCAGCCTGACCGCCCGGCTGGTCCGGCTCAGCAGCTTGACGTTGAGGATGCGCTCCAGAATCTGAATCTGGCGGCTGAGCGGGGGCTGCGTCATGTTCAGGCGTTCGGCGGCGCGGCCGAAATGAAGCTCTTCGGCGACCGCGACAAAACCCCGGAGCTGGCTCAGCTCGTACATGCGTGCTCCCGCCTGACGGCCGGAAACATAGCACGGGTCCATGCTCTCCGCACATGCGCCCGCGAACCGCGACGCCGCACCCGGCCTCTTAAAGGTCGAGCACCAGCCGGGGCGTCTTCGACCGGGAGCAGCAGGGCGTGAACATCGCGTTCTGCGCGTGCTGGCTCGGGCTCAGATACGAATCGCGGTGATCGGGCTCGCCCGCGACGACTCGCGTGATGCACGTCCCGCAGATGCCCTGCTCGCATGAAACGGGGACATCGATGCCCGCATCCATCAGGGCCTCCGCCGCCGACTGGCCGGCCGCGACCACGATCACGCGCCCCGAGCCGGCCAGTTCGATCTCGAACGCACCGCCCGGCGTCTCCGGCGTCCGCGGCGAGAAGCATTCATGATGCAGCGCCGCCTCGGGCCAGCCGGCCGCCCGTGCGCCGTCCAGAACCATGTCCATGAACCCGGCGGGACCGCAGACATAGATGTGCGATTCACGGCTCGCGGCCCGGAGCATGACGTCCAGGTCGAAGCGTTGCGAGGGCTGGCCGTCGTCGCAATGAAATTCCGCGCTGGCCGCGAATGACGATGCGGCGATGCGCTCGCGAAAGGCCATGCCCTTCATCGAGCGCGCGCAATAGTGAAGCCGGAAGCGGCGACCGCTCCTTTCGAGCGATTCAGCCATGCAGAGAATGGGCGTGATGCCGATGCCACCTGCAAGCAGGATGCTTTCGGAAATGCCATCCTCGAGCGGAAACAGATTGCGCGGCGGACCGATCCGGAGAACGTCGCCCTCGTTCACCCGCTCGTGCAGCGCGCTGGACCCGCCGCGCGACCCCGGTTCCCGCAGGACCGCGATCCGATAATGCCCCTCGCCCGGCCGGCTGCACAAGGAATACTGCCGGACGATATCGTCGCTCACGCGGACGTCGATGTGCGCGCCCGGCTCGAACGGCGGCAGCGGATCGCCTGCGGCCGCCACGAGATCGAAGCTGACGATGGATTCCGCCTCGACACGTCTGCGCGCCACGCGGACCGACAGGGTGGGCATCCCGGACATGATTCGATCCGCAGCCCGCCTATTCAGCCGCGACCCGCTTCAATGCCGAACTCACGTTGTCGACGAGAACGGCAAGCTCGTCGGTTTCGGCCGCGTCCAGATCCGTCAGCGGCGGCCGGACCGGCCCCGAATCCCGGCCGACGATCCGGAGGCCCGCCTTGATGATGGAAATGGCGTAGCCCGGCTTGCGGTTGCGGATCTCGATCAGCGGCAGAATGAACGTCCTGAGAAGGTCGGCCACGACGTCGCGGTCGCGCCTGCGCACGGCACCGTAGAACTCCAGGCTGAATTCGGGCACGAAGTTGAACACCGCGGACGAATAGGTCGTCACGCCCATTTCGAGATAGGGCAGCGCGAAGGTCTCCGCCGTGGGCAGGCCTCCGATGTAGCAAAGCCGCTCCTGCATGCGCGACTGCACGCGCGTCATCAGTTCGATGTCGCCGATCCCGTCCTTGTAGCCCACCAGGTTCGGGCAGCGCTCGCAGAGCCTCTCGAGCGTATCGGGCTGGAGGATCGCGTTGTCGCGGTTGTAGACGATGACGCCGAGACGGGTGGCCCGGCAGACCTCCTCGACGTGCGCCGCGAGCCCCGCCTGCGTGGCGTTGACGAGATAAGGCGGCAACAGCAGAAGCCCGTCGGCGCCGGCGGCTTCCGCGCGAGCCGCCATCTCCCGCGCGATCGCCGTCCCGTAACCGGCTCCCGCGATCACGGGCACGGCGCCGGACACCTCGGCCACGGCGATGGAGACCACCCGCGCGGCCTCCGCCGGAGTCAGGGAGAAGAACTCGCCCGTGCCACCGCCCGCAAACAGGCCTGCGATCTCGTATTTCGACAGCCAGGCGAGGTTATCGCGGAATTGGGCCTCGTCGATCTCGAAGTCCTTCGAGAACGGCGTCACGGGAAACGAGAGAAGCCCCGCTCCGATTCGAGAAGCCAGCTCCGACGGTGACGTTCCCGACGCCATTTCCCGAACCTCCTATTCGCCTGCAACGAGCCCCCGGAAGATAGGGCCGCGACCAACGGAGATTCAAACCAGATGAGGCATCGACCAGTGCGTTTCGCGGATCGATGGCTGCCCTTGCCGCGGCTCGCAAGTCACCCCACAGGGGCCATGCTCCGCAGTCCAGCGTTCACGCCGCCTGCCCCGGTCCGGCGAATGGGTCCTCAAGCGATCGGATGTGTTCTGCGACGCCCAGACAGCCGGACTTTTCTGACTGCGTGACGAGCCGGCGAAGCCGTGCGCCGGCACGAAGCAGCGGCCAGCCGGAGATCGGTCAGGTACAGCAGCGGCACTGCATGGCAAAGGCCACGCGCTCCTCCGCGGTCAGATTCGTGGGCTCGGATGCGCTCCCCGGCGCGGGCGGCGGTTCGGCAAAGGGAATGCGCGTCTCGGCGATCGGATCGTCGAAGGGCTCGCCGCGCTCGCGCATCCCGGCTCGCCGCTGTTCGGTGGCCGTGGCGTCTATGGCGAGCGTATCGCCCATAAACACCGCGCCGTACATTTCCTCCGCGGCTTGCCGCGTGACGTAGCCGCAGCGCACGTCGCGCTCCAGCGCCGCAAGATCGCGCTCCAGCGGCGAGCCATAGCCGCCGCCACCGCCCGAGCGCAGGATGTAGGCATCCCCGGACTGGAGCACCTGGTTGAGCGCCTTGCCGTTGGGGAAACGCTGCTCCTCGTCCTTGCCGAAACGGTGCAGCGCCACGCCGTTGCCGAGGCCGGACAGGCCGCCATCGAGACCCCAGGGCTTGCACTTCACCCGGTCCATCTGGGAGCTGAAACGGATCGGATGACGCGCCTGCACCACCTGCTCGGTGCCGAGCCCGCCACGGAAACGGCCGGCGCCGCCGGAATCCGGCCGCAGGCAGTAGCGTTCCACCAGCAGCGGATATTTCGCCTCGACCTGCTCGGAGGGGCCGTTGTGGGTGTCGCCGTCGTTCATGGCGATCACCGCGTTCATGCCGTCGCTGTCGTGCTTGGCACCCCAGCCGCCACCGATCAGTCCGCCGAGATAAATGTAGAACGAATCGTCCTTGGGACGCCGGCCGTTGATGCGGCCCACGACCAGATCGGCGTGGTGGCCGGCGATGGTCTGGCGCGGCAGCGCGGGAGCCAGGGCCTTGAAGATCGTATCCACGATGGTCATGGGATAGGTCATCCACATGCGCATGGCGGCGGGCTTCTGCGCGCTGACCACGCGGCCCGGCGGCAGCACGATGTCGAGCGCGCGGAAGCTGCCGTCGTTGATCGGCAGGTCGAGCGCCGAGGTCAGACACTTGAACGCCACCTGGCAGCATGAGCGGCCCGCGGTGATGCCGGAGTTGTAGAACCCCTGCACCTGTCCGGACACATCCGAGAGGTCCACCGTCATGCGATCGCCCTGCACCGCGACCTTGACGCGGATCGGCACGCGCTGGCCGACGTTGATGCCGTCGTCGTCCATGAACGACTCGGCTTCGTAGACCCCGTCCGGGATGTCGCGCACGCGCGCGCGCGCAACCGCTTCGCTCTGCTCCATGATGGCTTCGATGCCGCCCAGCACGTCGTCGCGGCCGTATTTTTGCAACATCTCCGAGAAGCGCTTTTCTCCCGTCTTGACCGCCGCGATCTGGGCGCGGAAATCGCCCATCGCGCGCTCGGGCAGGCGCACGTTGGTCTTGATGACCGAGATCAACTCCTCGTTCGGAACGCCCTTGCGGTAGATCTTAACGATGGGCATCTGTAGCCCTTCCGAGAAGATGTCGGTGGTGCCTTCCATCAGCGTGCCGCCCACGTCCGGCCAGTGCGCCATGCAGCAGGAGAACGCGACCAGTTCACCTTCATGGAAGATCGGCACGGTGAAGGTCATATGATTGAGGTGCGAGCCGGTGATGTAGGCGTCATTGGTCAGCAGGATGTCGCCCGGCTCCAGGTTCTCCGCGCCGAAATGCTCGAGCTTGGTCTTCACCGTGTCGCTCATGCCGCGGATGAACATCGGCAGGCCGAGGCCGATCGACACGGTGTTGCCTTTGGCGTCGAACAGACCGACCGTGAAATCGAGCGCCTCGTAGATGATCATGTTGTAGGCCGTGCGCATGAGGTTGATCTTCATCTCCTCGGTCACGGCGACGAGACCGTTGCGCACGATTTCGGTGACGACGGGGTTGTGCCGCACGGCCGCTTTGGGGGCGATCGCATCCATCGTCAGCTCCTCTTGATCGCGATGACGAGGTCGCCGAAGGCATCGACCTCCATGCTGTCTCCGGGATGCACGACCGTCGTTGAAGCGTGTTCCTCGATCAACGCCGGGCCCGCGATCCGGTTGCCGGCCTTCAGCGCCGGCCGGTGATAGGTGGGCGTATCGACGAATCCGGTGGCTGCGAAATAGACCGGCCGCGCGCCGCGGAACGCGGCGGCGTCGGGCTCTGCCTCACCTTTGGCGATATGCTCGAACGGCGGCTTTCGCATCTCGCCGACGATGGCGCTGCGCAGGCTCACGATCTCGGCCTTCTCGGTCGGCACGGAGAAGCCGTAGCGGGTCTGGTGCACGGCATCGAAGCGCTGCTTGATGCCGTCGCGGTCCTGCCGCTCGAACAGCTCCATCGGCAGATCCACCGTGACGGCGTGCTCTTGGCCGACATAGCGCATGTCGGCCGCGCGGCTGGCCGAGGTGGTGGAGGCCCGCCGGCCGCGGGTCACGGTCTCGCGGCCGCGCGCCTCCATCTCGCGGAAGCGCTCCTCCATCTCGGGGAACGAGGCGTCGGCCAGCGGCGTGAACCAGGTGTTGACGAAGTCGCGGCGCAGGTCCGCGACCAGCATGCCGTAGGCGGAGAAATGTCCCGGTGCGCGCGGAATGACAACGGTGGCGATGGACAACTCGCGCGCCACCGCGGCGGCGTGCAGAGGGCCGGCTCCGCCATAAGCCACCATCGCGAAATTCGCCGCGTCCAGTCCGCGCTCGGTGGTCACCCAGCGCACCACATGCGCCATCTTGGTGGTGGCGATCCGCAGGATGCCCTCGGCGGCCTCGACCGTGTCGAGACCGAGGGGTTCCGCAACCCGCTCGGTCGTGGCCTTGCGCGCGGCGGGAAGGTCGAGCGTCATCTCGCCGCCGAGGAAGCGGTCCGCACCGAGACGGCCCAGGATCAGGTTCGCATCGGTGACCGTCGGCTCGGCGCCGCCGAGACCGTAGCAGACCGGGCCGGGCACAGCGCCCGCGCTCTCGGGACCGACGCGCAGCGCGTTGCCGGTTTCGATTCGCGCGATGCTGCCGCCGCCGGTGCCGACCTCCTGGATGTCGATCATCGGGATTTGCACCGGCAGGCCGGTGGCGTACCCGCCCATCATGGCGGAGCCGGTCATCAGCACCTCGCCTTCGTAGATCACGCCGGCCTTGGCTGTGGTGCCGCCCATGTCAAAGGCGATGGCATTCTTCATGCCAATGGAATCGCACAGCGCCTTGGCGCCGACCACGCCGGCCGCCGGCCCCGATTCCAGCATGCGGATGCAGGACTTGCGGGCATCGCCCACATCGAACAACCCGCCGGTGGACTGCACGATCAGAAAGCTGCCGCCGAAGCCGGCTTCGCCGAGATGGCTCTCCATCTCGGTGAGATAGCTGCGCACGCGCGGCCCGACATAGGCGTTGGCCGCGGCGGTCGAGGTGCGTTCGTACTCCCGGTACTCCTGCGACAGCTCGTGCGAGGCGGTAACGAACAGTCCGGGGAATTCGCTTTCGACAATCTCCCTGGCGCGGATCTCGTGCGCGGGGTTGCGGTAGGAGTGCAGGAACAGGATCGCCACCGCCTCCACGCCCTGCGACACCGCCTGGCGGACCGTGGCTCGCACCTGCTCCTCGTCGAGCCGGATCAGCACCACGCCTTCAGCATCGATCCGCTCCATGATCTCGAAACGGAATTCGCGGTCGATCAGCGGCACATGCTTGCGGAAGAACAGGTTGTAGGACTCCGGCCGGTTGACGCGACCGATCTCGTAGATGTCGCGGAATCCGACGGTGGTGAGCAGCGCGCAGCGCGCGCCCTTGCGCTCCAGAATGGTGTTGATGGCGACCGTGGTGCCGTGCAGGAACAGCCGCGACGCCTGGAAGCTGGACCCGGCCTTGCCGACGCCGTTCTCGATTCCGGTGACCAGACGCTCCGGCGTGGTCAGCGTCTTGCCGAGCCGAAGTTCGCCGGTGGCCTCGTTGAACGCCGCGACGTCGGTGAAGGTGCCGCCGACGTCGGCGGACAGGCGGATGGAGGCGGAAGAACTGTCAGTCACGCTCACGCTCGAAGGCTCCTTCGCAGGTCCGAAAGATCAGGGATTCATCAGGGCGTCGGCCGGAAGATCGGTGATGAAGCTGTGCGCCGGCGCGTGCGCGATGAACAGCGGCAGCTTCGCGTTCTCCGCGGCGCTCTGGGGCGTCACGCCACAAGCCCAGAACACGGGCACGATGCCGGCGGGCGTCGGCGGCACCGGCGGACCGAACAGCGGCCGCTGCAGGTCCGCGCCGATCTCCGCCGGATCGCCGATGTGGATCGGAGCGCCGTGATTGAACGGAAAGCGCGCCGTCACCTGGGTTGCGGTGATGGCCTGCTGCGCGGTGAGCCAACGCATGGTGACGATCAGGTCGCCGTGGAACGGGCCCGCGGGTTCGGTCGGCAACGCGGTGCGGAGCACCCAGCGATCCTTGTGGGTCGGCACGCCGGCCTTCTCCAGCGCGCCGTCGATGCTGATGCCGGAGCCGATGAGGAAGCTGACGAAATCGTCGCGCCAGAGGCCGGAGATGTCCGTGGGATCGCCGGCATGGACGCCGCCGCGGTAGACCGCATAGCGTGCGCAGTCGGTGCGCAGGTCCGCAGCGGGCGCGAGATTGCGCGGCACCGGGCTGCCCGGATTCGTGACTTCGAGAACCGGACAGGAACGCTGGTTGCGCTGGCAATAGAGCAGGAAGTCGAAGGCGTATTCCTTCGGCAGGATCGCGAGATTGCACTGCACGAATCCGTGGGCGAGACCACGGCTCGTTCCGGTGATGCGGCCGGCGCGGATCTCCGCGCGGACGCGCTGGCTTTCGAGCATCGCGTCCGCGTTCATCGGGCATCCTCCAGCATCACCTCGTAAAGCTGGGCGTGGCCGGTCCGATCCGAGGTGAAGAGCACGCGCGAATGGTCGGGCGCAAAACGCGGATGCGGATGGGTGTGCTGGCGCGCCTCCACCCCCACGGGCCCGTCGTTGTAGGGGAACGGGCCGCCCCAGTGCGCACCCTCGTTGGTCGCCTCGCTCGCGCAGAGCGCGTGCGCGTCCTTGCCATCGGCCTCGCCGTCGAGATCGTAGATATGCAGGCCACGGTCGGGAAACGTGGTGTCGCAGACGAAACGCCGGCCCTGCGCATCCGGCGCGGCGTGCCAGGCCGGGAAGCGCGTGATCCACCGCGCCTCGCCGCTCGCCATGTCGATCAGCCGCGTGCCGCGCGGCCAGTCCACGAAGGCAACGGCGCGGCGGCCCGGCACCCAGACCTCGTGGGTGACCCATTGCATCCGGTCCTCCCGCGCGTAGAGCCTGCGGTTCTCCGCACCGCTGCGGTCCGTGATCCAGACGCGGTCGGTGAGCGGGCCCGCATACAAAATCAGGTCGTCGTCGTCGGGGCAGAATTGCGGATGGCCGATGGTGTCGCGCTCGAGAAACACCGCAGACGTTTTCTTCTCCGTGTCGATCAGCACGAAACGGGTGACGGGGCCGGCTTTCACCGGCACCGCCCACCAGCGGCCGCTGGCGGAGAGCGCCGTGGTGCCCATCGCCGCGCCGACCATGCCCTTCTCGCGCATCTCGACCGCGCCGAAATCGGCCAGTTCCTCCTCCTCGAACGTGTCCAAATCGACGCGCCACGCCGAAGTGCCGGCGGTGAAATACACGAAGCGGCCGTCGGCCGAGGGCGAGATCGACCAGTCGGCGAGATCGGGCCGGTCGGTGGCCTGCACGAGATCGCCGCTGGCGCGGTCCTCGAAAAAGATCTGCGGCGCGCCCGTGCGGTACGATACGAAGATCAGTCTCCGCATCGCACGATCGTAGGCGGGCACGAAAAAGAACGGGTGGTGGTGGATCGAGGCATGACTCGTCACCTGCCGGATGCGCCGCCCCGAAGCCGGATCGACGAACTCCCGGCTTTCCGCGGGATAAATTGCGCCTTTGGTCACTGCGTCACCGGAGAAAAGGCGGGCCCGGACCGACGATCCGGGCACCGCCGTGCTGCACCGGGCTTTCAGCCCTTGTATGCCTTGGCCTCGGCGATCACCTTGGCCCGGTCGTAGTTGTTGATCTCGTCAATTAAGTCGTTGGTGTAGAGGGATTTCACGTCCTTGATGCCGCCGAGCCCGAGGAACTTGGCGTCGAGCAGCAGCTCGGATTCGCGGATGAAGCCCATCTTGGTGTTCTCGTAGGGCGGGCGGTAGAGCGGAATGCGCCGCCGCGCCGCGAACAGCACGGATTTGATGGCGTCGGCTTCGCTGGCCCCGCGAGGCGCGGTTTCGGGATGGAGCTTGAGGAAGGCGCGAGCACCCGCCTCCGGATTGGTCATCAGGAATTCGGACGACTTGTTCACGGCCCGAGCGAAGCCGATGGCGGCCTGACGGTTGTTCTTCAGGAAATCCGCACGGGCGCTGATGAAGAGCCCGCCGATCAGCGGAATGTCTTTCGGGCGCGGCAGGAACGTCATCTGGATGCCGGCCGCTTCGATCTGGCCGAATCCCGTATCGAAATAGGCCAGCGCATCGATCACCTTGCGCTGCAGGGCGACGCCCGCCGAAACGCCCGCACCGACCGCGACCCATTGCACGTCCTTGTCGGGATCGATGCCGAGGTTCTGGAGCACGGCGCGCGTGACCGGATAGTCGGTGGTGCCGAGATCGGAGACGCCGATCTTCTTGCCCTTGAGGTCCGCATAGCTCTTGATCGGAGAGCCGGGCAGCACCGTCACGTCCCATTTGTAGGGATAGGTGTATTCGTAATAGTTGACGATCGGCGGAAGCTGGTTCTTGGCATAGAGCGGAAGCTGGAAGCTCGGTGTGCCGACGCCGAACTCGATGTCGTTCTTGTCGAGCGCGATCTGGACGTTGGAGTTCGAGCCGAGTGCCGCCGGCGTGAAGGTCAGCCCCTCCTCCTTGTAGTAGCCCAGCGCCTCACCGATCAGGATGTTGATCACGATCGGATTCACGGACTTGATGCCGAAGCCCATCCGGACTTTGCGGAGTTGCTGCGCCTTCAGGATACCGGGCGCGGCAAGCGACAGGACGCCGGCCGCACCCATTCCCTTCACGATCTTGCGTCGACTGATCATTGGTTTCCTCCCTGGTGCCTGGTTATGGTCCCCGAACGCGGGATCCGGTTTTTCAAATGCCCTGCTCAAGCGGTCTAGTGTTGTCCCCGGTCGCTCCAGTGGATGAGCGAGCGCTGCGCCCAGCGCACGGCCAGGTGCAGGATGATGCCCGTGGTCCCGAGAATGACCAGAACGGCAAAGACGCCGGCCACGTCGGTCACGGCCTGCGCCTTGGTGATGACGACGCCCATGCCCTCCTGCGCGCCGAGGAATTCGGCGACGATGGTGCCGAGCAGCGCGTAGACGATGCCCATGTCGAGACCGGCGAAGATATACGGCGCCGCCGAGGGCAGCTTGACCAGTCGATAGGTCTCGAGCCGCGAAGCCGAAAGCACCTTCATCAGCTCCAGGCGCTCGAGATCGGCGGAGCGCATCCCGGCGAAAGTGTTGACCAGCATCGGGAAGAACGCGAGCAACGCGGCCATCGCGATCTTCGATCCGTCGCCGAACCCGCACCAGATCACGATCAGCGGGGCGATGGCGACCTTCGGCAGGCTCTGGAGCGCGAAGGCATAGGGCATCAGCGCGGTCTCGACGGGCCGGAACTCGGCCATCAGCGAGCCGAAGACGATGCCAAGGCCAGCCCCGATGACGAAGCCGAGCAGCGCATTGGAGAGCGTGCTCCAGAGCGGGATGTAGAACCCCAGCGGATGCGAGATCGGCACGGCGATCCCGCTCCAGAGCGCCACGAACACCTGCTCCGGCGGCGGCAGGATGTAGGGCGGCACATCGAGCGCCTCGACGCTCAGCTTCCAGACCAGCAGCAAAGCCAGCAGGCCCGCGAAGCCGATGGCGACGTTGCGATAGCGTTCGCGCCGCCGGCGGTCCTGGGCGGTGGCGGCCGAGGCCGCGATCAGATCGAGCGCATTGCGTTCGGTCGGGATGTCGGTCATGGCACGTCGCCTTCCAGCAGTCCGCGAATCTCGCGCGAGAGGGCCACATGGTCGGGATGGCCGAAGGTTTCGGCCGGGATGCGCGGACGCGGCAGATTCACCGCCAGTTCGCGCACGATGCGGCCCGGTCGCGGCGACATCACCACCACCCGGTCGCCGAGGAATACGGCTTCGTCGATGGAATGCGTGATCAGAACCACGGTCTTGCGGCTGGCGAGCCAGATCCGCTGCAGCTCCGCGTTCATCTTCTCGCGCGTCAGCGCATCGAGCGCGCCGAACGGCTCGTCCATCAGCAGCAGCTTGGGATCGCGCGACAGCGCCCGGACGATGGCCACTCGCTGCTGCATTCCGCCGGACAGCTCGTAGGGATACTTGTTCTCGAAGCCCTGCAGGCCGGCGATGCGGATGAGATCGCGGACCCCCTGCTCGCGGCCTCCGGGACGCTGGCCGCCGACCCGCAGCGGCAGCATCACGTTCTGCCAGACCGTGAGCCACGGCAGCAGCGTGGCCTGCTGGAACACCACGCCGACCTCGCCCGACGGACCGTCGATGGTCCGCCCCGCCAGCGAGAAGCGGCCTGCATCGGCGCGGTCGAGCCCCGCGAGCAGGCGCAGCAGCGTGCTCTTGCCGCAACCCGAAGGACCGACCAGGCAAACGAACTCGCCGTCCTTCACCGCCAGGTCGAGATGATCGAGAGCCAGCACCGGCTCGCCGGACACCGTCGGATAGATTTTGACCACGCCCGTGGCCTGGATCATCGCCTCGTCGGGCGGGGACGACGCCGCCGCGGCCGCAGCTCCATCCAGGGCATAGGCGTCGGTGACAGCGACGCTCATGACGCTGCGACCCCTGGCGCGACCGACATGCGTGGCATCGTTCCTCCCTCTCGCTTCATCCTTGCGGGCCTAAACCGCCGTTGACACCGTACCGCTCGCCTGCACCGCACGCGCAATGTCGGCCGCGGCGCTGCGCACGGGCTCCAGCGCGCGGGCCCGAAGCTCATCGGGCGAAACCCGGATTGCAGGCGCGGCCACGCTGACCGCGGCCAGCGGGTAGCCGTCGACGTCGAGCACCGGCACCGCCAGCACGATCAGTCCGTTCCGGAAGGCGGAATCCTCCAGCGCGTAGCCGTTCCGGCGCACCGCCCTGAGCGTGCGCCGCAGCTCCGTCTCGGAAAACGGCACGACCGCCAGATCGCCGCGGCGCGGCTGCATGGCCAGCGCGCGCTCCAGATCGGCTTCGGAAAGGAAAGCGAGGATGGCGTGCCCGATCACGCCGGTGGCGGCCGCGATCGTGGTGCCGATGCGGATGTCGACGCCGAGCCGGGTGAGGCCGGCACGCACCCGCTCGATATAGAGAACGTCCGCGCCGTCGAGCGCGCCGACGCTCGCGGCCTCGCTGATCTCGCCGACCAGCGAACGCAGGATCGGGCGCGACAGTTCGCGCAGATCCGAGTGGCCGATGGCGTGCAGCCCGAGGTCGATCACCTTGAGGGTCAGCCGGAACCGCTTGCTGTCCGGCACCCGCGCCACATAGCCGAGCATGACCAGCGTGTTGAGCATCCGGAACGCGGTGCCGGGGTCGATCGCGGCGGTCTTCGCGACCTCGCTCAGCGTCATCTCCGGACGCTCGGCGGTGAAGGCCTCGAGCACGCGCAGGCCCTTGGACAGCGAGTTGACGAGGCTGCGGGAATCCTCGGCCGCGGTGCTCTTCCCGGAGGGTTTGGACGCCGCGGCAACGGCCGC
Source organism: uncultured Rhodoplanes sp. (assembly GCA_964653225.1). GTDB lineage: Bacteria > Pseudomonadota > Alphaproteobacteria > Rhizobiales > Xanthobacteraceae > Z2-YC6860. The sequence goes on from CAZZCV010000007.1 coordinate 73,418, forward strand.
GCGGCCCGGCCTTTTGCCGTTGCGCGTCGGAGCCTGAGAGCGGCGCATCTGCACGGTCACGCAAGCGTCTCCCTCAATCCGAAGCCAGCGCCTCCCGCGCCGATTATTTTTTCGGATTGCGAAAAGTATTTGTTGAAAGAAAGTCTTGCCCATCCGATGCGCGCGGTCAATGCGACCGGCCGCGCCAGACATGCGACACGTTCAACATCAGATGACGCGCGCGTGATCGCGTTCCCTGCCGAACCCGTCCCACGGACAACTCGATCTCTCGCACGTCGAGGTGCTGCGGAAAAACCGGCCTATCGGACTCAAGCGCCTGACATGACGGGGTAAATTTTTTGCGAGGGCTGAATTCGGGCTTGCGACGTTCAGGTCATGAGCCTGACGAGCCATCGAAACTGGGGCGGTGCCTGAGGAGGCTGTCTTGCCGGTGCGCCCACCTGTGCCCGGAAACCCATCCCACCATAGCGCGACCGCCACTTGTAGAACGTCGCGTCGCTGATGCCGTATTTGCGGCACACCTCGCGGGCCGACAGCCCGGCAGCGTGCTTCTTCAGAACCTTGATGATCTGCTCTTCGGTCAATCTGCTCTTACGCACGTCCGTTTCCCGCACGTCCGTTCTCGAAGGAACGGACTCTTCCCAAAGCCGGGGACATTCAAGGGGAGCAGGTCACCAAGCTTCCATCAACTCGCGGCGGCAGCTCGGTGAATTGACGAGTTTCAGATCACACACATGCCGACGTAAGGTCTCCGACGCTTGGCCAGGTGACGCACCGTGGATTGATAGCCGTCATCCCAACTTCGAGGGGCTCTTTTGACGGCTACGACGACTTCGCAAATTGCAGCCATACTTGGCCATTGATGCTGCAGGCTCGCCCGGCCTTAAACTTGCGCAATCGTCAAGGGCTGAAGCGGCACGGCCCTTCCATTTTCATCAATTGACGTGCCGGATGCTGCCTACAGCGGCAATGTCATATCCGCCAAGCTCGGCAGCATGGCGCGAGAACGCGGGCGTGCGCAGGAACGCGAACAGGGTCTGCGCCGCAGGCAGAAAATAGTCGCGTTGCCGCAGCACCAGGTCGAAACGCTCCCAGACCAGGGGGACGAAGCCGAGACCCACCGCCTCAGCGGCCGAGCGCGTGGCTATTCCGCAGTCAGCCCGCCCCGCGCGCACCGCCTGGGCGATATCTGCGCCGGTCGGACAGAGCGGCTTGACGGCCGTCAGCATTTCAAGCGGAACACTGGCCTGCACAAGCATCCGCAACAGCAGAAGTTGTGCGCCGGCGCCTTGCGGCCGCAGCGCGATCCGCGCTCCGCGGGCCGCGACGGTCGACACGCCTGACAGCGCAAGCGGATTGCCGGGCGCAACCAGAAGCCCCTGCTCGCGCCGCGCAAAGGCGATCACCACTGCGTCGTGCAGGCCCGACGCGCGCGCCACGGCGTCGGCATTTGCCGTCTCGTCGTCGCCGTCGAGCCTGTGCAGGTGGATGGCCGCGGCCAGCACCTCGCGGCGGGCGAGGCGATCGAGACCGGCTTCACTGCCCTCCGCGAGCGACGCCAGGCCGCAGCCGCTCTCGCGTAGTGCCCATTCCAGCAGGGGATCGTGGCTGCCGCCGACGATCGGCGGTGCCGCGCGGGCCGTGACAGGCGGAAGGCTCTCGCCGATCCATTGGTCGAGGGCGGCCTTCGGGAACAGCCAGCGGCCGGTGACCTTGCTGCACGGCACGACCCCCTGCGCCACGAGATCGTAGAGCTTGCGCTCCGACAATCGCAGGTAGGAGGCGGCTTCGTCCGTGGTCATCAGTTCGTTCATATGAATAAACCTGCATATCCTTGCAGATAATTCATACTTTGACCTGTTTCAGAATGAATGCAAAATCTTTCGTCATCTTCGCAAAGGACGGGATATGCCCGGCGAAGCGAATGCGCTTCAGCTCGTGCTGGGGCTCGACCCGGTGCTGATGAGCATCGTCCGCCTGTCACTGGCCGTCAGCCTCGCTGCCGTGCTGGTTGCAGCCATTGTCGCGCTTCCGCTTGGCGCGTTGCTGGCGCTCGTGCGCTTTCCGGGCCGCGACGTGCTGACCGTGGTGCTGAACGCGCTGATGGGCCTGCCGCCGGTGGTGGTCGGGCTCGTGGTCTATCTCCTCCTGTCGCGCTCCGGACCACTCGGCTCCTGGGGCATCCTGTTTACGCCGCAGGCCATGGTGATCGCCCAGGCGATCCTGGTGCTGCCGATCATCGCCGCGCTGGCGCGCCAGACCATCGAGGATCTCTGGCTCGAATACCGCGACGAACTGGCGGCGATGAACGTCGGCCCCATCGGCCGCGTGCGCACCCTGATCTGGGAAGCCCGCTTCAGCCTGCTCACCGCGCTGCTGGCCGGCTTCGGCCGCGCCGCGGCCGAGGTGGGCGCGGTCATCATCGTCGGCGGCAACATCGAGGGCTTCACCCGCACCATGACCACGACCATCGCGCTTGAGACCTCCAAGGGCGACCTGCCGCTCGCCATCGGGCTCGGCGTGATGCTGATCTCGATCATCTTCGTGGTGAACGCACTGGCCTGGACGCTGCGGCGCTCCGGCGAACGGTACGCCGGGTGACGGCGATGCGCGCGCCCGACTCTGATCTGCCGATCGTGCTGGAGGCCGCGAGCTTCGCGGTGCCCGGCCTGACCATCCTTGACCGCGTGTCCCTGACGCTGGAGCCCGGAGCGCCCACCGTCCTGATCGGGCCGAACGGCTCCGGCAAGACCACGCTGATCCGGCTCGCGGTGGGGCTGATTGAACCCACCGCGGGCTCGGTCCGCTTCGGCGGCCGCGAGCGAACGCCGCCGCGGCGCCGCGCCATCGTGTTCCAGCGCCCGGCCATGCTCCGGCGCAGCGCCGCGGCCAACCTCGACTATGCGCTGGCGCACGCGAACGTGGCGCGGGCGCAGCGACCCGCGCGCATCGCCGAACTGCTCGAACTCGTCGGCCTCGGCGGCATGGGCGAGCGCGCGGCGCGACGGCTGTCCGGCGGCGAGCAGCAGCGGCTGGCGCTGGCGCGGGTGCTGGCGCGCGAGCCGGAGGTCCTGTTTCTCGACGAGCCGACCGCGAGTCTCGATCCCGCGGCCACCAAGGCGGTGGAGGACGTGGTACGCACCGTCGCCGCACGCGGCATCAAGGTGGTGATGTCCACCCACGATCTCGGCGAGGCGAGGCGGCTGGCCGGCGACATTGTGTTGATGCACCGCGGCCGTGTCATCGAGTCCGGCCCGACCGAGGCATTCTTCTCGCAGCCAAGGAGCGAAGAGGCGCGCCGCTTCGTCGCCGGCGAGCTTCTGCTTTGAGACCACACGCTTCAACCCTGAGGAGGAACCGACCATGATCATTCGACGCCATTTGATGCTTCTCACTGCCGCGGCGCTGATTGCCGCAGGCCATCCCGCTGCTGCCCAGGACAAGTCGATCGTGGTGTCCTCGACCACCTCGACGCAGGATTCCGGCCTGTTCGGCCACATCCTGCCGCTGTTCCAGAAGAAGACCGGCATCGCGGTGAAGGTGGTGTCGCAGGGCACCGGCCAGGCGCTCGACACCGGCCGGCGCGGCGATGCGGACGTGGTGTTCGTCCACGCCAGGGCGCAGGAGGAGAAATTCGTCGCCGACGGCTTCGGCGTGAAGCGCCATCCGGTGATGTACAACGACTTCATCCTGATCGGCCCGAAGAACGATCCGGCCGGCGCGAAGGGCAAGGACATCGTCGCGGGCCTGAAGGCGATCCAGGCCAAGGGCCAGCCCTTCATCTCGCGCGGCGACCGCTCCGGCACGCACGCCGCCGAGCTGACGCTCTGGAAGGCGGCCGGCATCGAGGTGGGCGGAAAGGACAAGGGCGGCTGGTACCGCTCGATCGGCCAGGGCATGGGCGCCGCGCTCAACACCGCCTCGGCCTCCAACGCCTATGTGCTCGCGGATCGCGGTACCTGGATCTCGTTCAAGAACCGCGGCGATCTCGCCATCGTGGTCGAGGGCGACAAACGGCTGTTCAACCAGTACGGCGTGATCCTGGTGAACCCCGAAAGGCACAAGCATGTGAAGAAGGACATGGGCCAGTCCTTCGTCGACTGGCTGATCTCGGCGGAAGGCCAGAAGGCGATCAACGACTACAAGATCCAGGGTCAGCAGCTCTTCTTCGCCAACGCCAACGCCCCGGGTGCGTGATCGTGCGGTAGGCCGCGGGCAGCCCACGCGCCGCGCCCACCGAGGTGGCGCGGCGTTCGAAGCGGCAGGCGGTCTGTCTGCCAGCTCGTGCTGCGCGTGCTCTCGCCGGCCGGCGTATCCTGCGAGACATGGATTCGGCGCGCCGAGCGCCGTGACGGCGCATGAGCCGGAGCAGAGCCGCGTCTGTCAGCCGCCACAGTTTTGCGGCCGGCCCGCCCGCGCTGATGCCGGTGTGGGCGCCCGTTGCGGCGGCGCATGGGGGGCGCGTCCACCTCTCCCCAAGCTGCCGTTCGGATGGGTCGATTTTCCGCCTTCGGTGAACCGGCTGATCGGTCTGTGGTGACCGGGCAAGATCCTCTGCCCAGAACAGCAGATCGCGGCGGTGCTGGATGGCCGGGATAGGGCGTCCTCGCCGTCGATATGCGACCGTGGAATCTCTTGATCTCCGACCGGCTCACATCATAATCGTTCCAAATCCATAGCACGAGCCTATGGATGCTGGAGAAAAACGATGCGCAGCTTCATTGTCGCCTGTGTTGCCGCCCTGGTGATCGCCGTCGCCTCGCTCTATCTGCTCGAGGCCTATCAGCAGCCGGCGGAAACCGCCTTCGCGTCCCGGACTGGCGTTCGTCTCTGACGCCCTGCATGTGGAATCAGAACGGGCGGCCTGACGGCCGCCCGTTCGCGTTCGTTTCCGGCCTCCGACGACCGGATCTACTCGGCCGGTGTCGCGTGCGGATGCGCAGGCGAACCTGCGCGCGACCCGGCCTGCTCTTCCTCAAGCCACAGCGCATGGTGCTGCCTGGCCCAGTTCTCGTCCACCTCGCCCGTGCCCATGGCCTCGAAGGCGCCCTCCATCCCGATCGAGCCGATGTAGATGTGGGCCAGCATGGCCGCGATAAACAGCAGCGCCACGATGCCGTGGATGATCTGGGCAAGCTGCATTCCCGAGACCGTGGTTCCGTAGAACGGGAACATCAGGATGTAGCCAGTGATCGCGACCGCAGTGCCGCCGATCACCACGATCCAATAGATCATCTTCTGGCCGGCGTTGAAGCGCCAAGCCGGCGGATGGTCATTGCCGAGCATGCCGCCGCCGCGCTTGACCCATTCCACGTCGGTGCGGTTTGGGATGTTCCCGGTGATCCACATCAGGAAGATCAGAACCACGCCGATGGTGAACGGGAAGCTCAGGTAATTGTGCGCGTATTTCGCCCACTGCGACCAGGCAGTAAAGGCCTCCGGCCCAATCAGGGGAAGCAAAAGCGACTTGCCGAAGGTGATGTTGACACCCGAGATCGCCAGGATGATGAAGCAGGTTGCGGTCATCCAATGCACGAACCGCTCGAACATGTTGAAGCGGATCACCGTGCGGCCCGAGCGCCCCTTCTCGATCCGGACCATGCCGCGCCAGAGGTAGAAACCCACCAGCAGCGCTAGCATCCCCAGGATGGCTATGGCACCGAGCCAGTGCATTGTGTTCTCGTGAAAGGCGCGCCAGCTCTGGCCCGCCGGCTGGATCAGCACCGCGGAGCGCTGGTCCGGTATGGTGACCCTGCCGCTGATCGTGCCCCCGCCCTGCAGCGCGTTGAGCAGCTGCTCCTCGGTGACCGAGCTTGCGGTCGGATTGACCGAGGTCGGCTGTCCTTGCGCCGAGACAGGCGCGGGCGTGGCGAACGCGAACAGGAGCGCCAGCGCTCCGACGATGAACCCGGTCCGTGCCAGCGATCTCGCCATGTCACGCCTCCTTGGATTTCAGAATGCCCCGAACAACGGAAACTCGGACGACATGGCTTTAAGCCTGCCGTCCGCTCATGACCGTCAGATCGCGACGGTCTCCTTGTAGGCCGTCTTCCAGCCCCATGCGCCAGAGCCGTAGCCGCGCTTGACCACTCGCTCCTTGTAGATGCTGGCGATGATCTCGCCATCCCCCGCCAGCAGCGACTTGGTCGAGCACATCTCCGCGCACAGCGGCAGCTTGCCCTCGGCCAGACGGTTGGCGCCGTACTTGTCGTACTCCACCTTGGTCATGTCGGTCTCCGGACCGCCGGCGCAGAAGGTGCACTTGTCCATCTTGCCGCGCGAGCCGAAGTTGCCGACCCGCGGATATTGCGGGGCGCCGAACGGACAGGCGTAGAAGCAGTAGCCGCAGCCGATGCACAGATCCTTGGAGTGCAGCACCACGGCGTCCGCGGTGGTGTAGAAGCAGCTCACCGGGCAGACTGCCGCGCAGGGCGCGTCGGTGCAGTGCATGCAGGCCATCGAGATCGACCGCTCGCCCGGCTTGCCGTCGTTGATGGTGACGACGCGCCGGCGGTTGATGCCCCACGGCACCTCGTGCTCGTTCTTGCAGGCGGTGACGCAGGCGTTGCATTCGATGCAACGATCGGCGTCGCAGAGAAACTTCATTCTTGCCATGATCGTCGCTCCTTAAGCCGCCGAGATTTGGCAAAGCGTGGCTTTTGGTTCCTGCATTCCGGTGACCGGGTCGTAGCCGTAGGTCGTCATGGTGTTGACGCTCTCCCCCAGCACGATCGGATCTGCTCCCTTGGGATACTTGGAACGCTGGTCAACGCCCTGGAACCAGCCGGCGAAGTGGAACGGCATCCACGACACGCCGCGTCCGACCCGTTCGGTGACGAGGGCCTTCACCTTGCCGCGCGAGCCCGTGGGACTGTGCACCCAGACCCACTGGCCATCCCGGATGCCGCGCGCGGATGCATCGGCGGGGTTGATCTCGATGAAGGCGTCCTGCTGCAGCTCGGCGAGCCACCTGTTGGAGCGCGTCTCCTCGCCGCCGCCTTCGTATTCCACCAAGCGGCCGGAGGTCAGGATGATCGGGAACTGCTTGCCGATGCCCTTCTCCACGTTCTGCTTCTGGATCGTGAAGCCCTGGTTCGGCAGGCGGAACTCGCGACGGTCCGGCAGCGTCGGATACTTCGCCACCAGCTCCATGCGCGGGGTGTAGATCGGCTCGCGATGCACCGGCACCGGATCGGGCAAACCGAACGCATTGGCGCGGGCCTTGCCGTTGCCGTAGTGGATCACGCCGTGCTCCAGGCAGACGCGCTGGATGCCGCCCGACAGGTCGATCGCCCACGACACCGCGTCGATGTTATTGCCGCCGACCTTCTGGATCGACTCCAATTCCGCCGCGGTGAGATCCTTGTCCCAGCCGAGCTTCTTCAGCACGGCCATCGTAAACTCCGGATAGCCGTCCCTGATCTCCGAGCCGAGGGAGTACGAGCCTTCGGCCAGCAGGTTATGAGTGGTCTCCTTCTCGACCTCGGTACCGTTCTCCACCACCTTTTCCTTGACCACGCGCTGCACGCCGAAGCGGGCGCGGAACGTGCCGCCGCCGTCTTTCACATGCAGGTTGGTGTTGTAGAGCTGGTGCGTGCCGGGGTGCCTGATCTCCGGCGTGCCCCAGCACGGCCACGGCAGACCGTAATAGTCGCCCTTGGCCGGGCCATCCTTGGCGCGCAGCGTGATCAGATCGAAGTCCTTCTGGTTCGCCATGTGCGTCTTCAGACGCTCCGGCGACTGCCCGCAATAGCCGGTGGACCAGCCACCGCGGTTGATCTCGCGGAGGATGTCCTCCGCAACCGGCGCGCCCTTGTCGACCTTGATGTTCTTGAACAGCTGCTCGGCGAAGCCGAGCTTGTTGGCCAGCATGTACATCACGTCGTAGTCGTTCTTCGATTCGAAGACCGGCTTGACGACCTGCTCGCCCCACTGGATCGAGCGGTTGGATGCGGTGCGCGATCCCGAGCACTCGAACTGGGTGCAGATCGGCAGCAGATAGGTGCCGTTCTTTCGCTCGGACAATGCGGCCCAGGTGGTCGGATGGGGATCGGCGACGACCAGCAGGTCGAGCGCTTCGATGCCCTTCGCGGCCTCCGGCATGCGGGTAACGGTGTTGCCGCCGTGCCCGAACACGATCATCGCCTTGATGTTGTCGCGCTGCGACACCTGATCCTTCGGCATCAGCGTGGCGTCGAACCAGCGCGTCGAGGGAATGCCGGGCGTGCCCATCATCTTGGGATCGGCGAAGCGGCCCTGCACCCAGTTGAAATCGACCTCCCAAACCCGCGACCAATGCCGCCAAGCGCCTTCCGCGAGGCCGTAATAGAGCGGCAGGGTGCCGATATCGAGGCCCAGGTCGGTCGCGCCCTGCACGTTGCAGTGACCGCGGAAGATGTTGGCGCCGTTGCCGAAGCCGCCCACGTTGCCGGTGGCGAGCAGCGCGATGCAGAACGCGCGCACGTTGGCGGTGCCGACCGTGTGCTGGGTCGCGCCCATGCACCAGATCAGCGTCGCCGGCTTCTCGGTGGCGAACAGCTTGGCGACGCGCTCAAGCTGGGCGCCCGGCACCCCGGTGACGCGCTCAACCTCCTCCGGATTCCACTTGTCGATCTCCTTGCGCGCGTCCTCCATGCCGTAAACGCGCTGGCGGATGAACTCCTTGTCCTCCCAGCCGTTCTTGAAGACGTGCCAGAGGAGGCCCCAAATCACCGGAATGTCGGTTCCTGGACGGATGCGGACGTACTCGGTCGCGTGCGCCGCGGTGCGGGTCATGCGCGGATCGATCACGATCATATTCGCCCGCTGCAGCTCCTTGCCTTCCAGCAGATGCTGCAGCGACACCGGATGCGCCTCGGCCGGGTTGCCGCCCATGATGATCATGGTCTTGGAGTTGCGGATGTCGTTGTAGCTGTTGGTTTGCGCGCCGTAGCCCCAGGTGTTGGCGACGCCCGCCACCGTGGTCGAGTGGCAGATGCGCGCCTGGTGATCGACGTTGTTGGTGCCCCAGAAAGCCGCGAACTTGCGGAACAGGTAGGCCCCTTCGTTGGAAAATTTGGCGGAGCCGAGCCAGTACACAGAGTCCGGTCCGGACTTGCCGCGGATCTCGGCCATCTTGTCGCCGATCTCGTTGATGGCGACGTCCCAGGAGACGCGGGTCCACTGGCCGTTCACCAGCTTCATCGGGTAGCGCAGCCGGCGATCGCCATGCACCAACTCGCGGACCGCGGCGCCCTTGGCGCAATGCGAGCCGCGGTTGATCGGAGAATCCCAGCTTGGCTCCTGGCCGATCCAGACCCCGTTCGAGATCTCGGCCGTGACGGTGCAGCCGACCGAGCAATGGGTGCAGATGTTCTTGCGGATGGTCACCTGCGCGCCGGCAGCGGGCGGCGGGCCAGCCTCGGCCTTGCGCACGCCGGTCAGCGGCAGCGCGCCGACCATGGCAAGACCTCCGGCCGCGAGGCCCGAGCGACGCAGGAAGGTGCGGCGGTCGAGCGCGCCGCCGGCCTGCATGGCCAGCGCGCCGGACAGCGCGGTGCGGCGGGCTTGGCGTTCGGTGCGTTTGATCAGCATGGCTGCACTCCCCTCAAGCCGGATAGCGGTTCACGCGATAGAATGCCTTCACGTGATCGGTTTCCCGATAACGAGCCTTGCGCTTCTCGTCTGTGGTCTCGGAATCGGCCTTGGCCACGGTCGCGAACGTTGTGGCGGTCGCCGCGGCGCCGGCGCCGGTTCCCAACGCGCGAAGGAAATTGCGGCGATCAACCGTCGCTTTGCCTTGCGTTGCCATTGCTCGTTCCCTCCTGTGCAAGCGATCCGCGCCGCGTCACGACGGCAGCGCGAACGCCTCGGCCTCGATGTCGATGAAGATGCGTCCAAGCGTTCCGACGTGGCGGTAGAAGCCGGCCGTCTCGGCGCGCTCCAGGTCGATGAAGAAGCGTCCCATCCAGGGCGCGACATGGCGCTCGAAGATGGACTGGTCGCTGCCGTCGGCGGCGCCGAAGCGTCGCGCCGCGAGGCCGGCCATGATCTCGCACAGCGTCGCGGCGTGATCCTCGGGCTCGACCTCACCCTCGGCACGCTCGATGCCGAGTTGCAGAAGGTCGTCGCGCAGCCGCGCCAGCGGCCGCTCGTGCAGGAAGCCGGTGAGATAGTAGGAGCCGTAGGGCATCAGCTCGCCGCGGCCGAGTCCGATGAACAGGTCGAAATACTCGCGCTCGATGCGCGCGAGCGGGACGGTGGCCGCGGCCCCCGCGAGCGCCGCATGGGCCATTCCGAGCGGGCTCGCGTCGCCGCGGAGCGTCGCAAGCCGCTTGAGCAGCGCGGCGTCAGGTGCGCGCGCCAACAGCACCGACAGGAGCGCATATTCCTGCGCGCGGGCGGCATCGACCTCATCGATATCGCCGCCTGCGGGCGTGACGAACAGATCGGGTCGCAGCACCGCACGGCTGACGCCCGTTGCGGATTCGACAGAGAGCACGCGGTCAGCGGGGATGCGATCCCAGTTCGACACCGAGGGCTGCGAGATGCCGATGCGGCGCGCCAGCTCGCTCACGCTGCCTGCGGCGCGGATGGCTTCCTGAAGGCCCGAATCCCGCATCATCCGCTTGCTCGAAAAAGTTGTATGCTGTCTCAAATAAGAACAGTTCAAAAATCCTAACGACCATTCTCAGGAAGCGCAATAGGTTCAGGCTATGGGCCGCTTTTTATTGCGGCAGTGCGCCGCCATGGCCGCGCGATGGCGGCACAACCGTTTGTTCCGGCTTATCTTCTTGTTGCAATGCAGCATGATCCGTGGCGCGAACTTGGGCAGGCTCATGGTCCGCACAGGCCTGGTCGGGGCCGTCCTCGAGCGTGCTGGATTGATCGACGGGCGGCGGCGAGCTTACAACCTGCGGCGGTTCCCCCTGAGCCGATTCCTCGGACTTTTCCGAAGCATGTTGGCCTGCGCGGGCGATCTCGGTGCGATGGTCCCCAAGGTCGGGCAGCCCTTCGTTCGCCACCCGGGCCGCGATCTGCCGCAACCCGTCGCTGGCCTCCAGCGGCCCGAAGCCCGGGATGCCGCTGCCGGTGGCAAAGTCCCACTGGTTCTCGGCGATGCCGATGAAGTCGCGGATTGCGGGGTCGGCGCCCCATGCGCGGCGAAGCGCCGCGTGGGCGAGATCAAGCGGCACGCCCTTTTGCAGGAAGGTGCTGATGTCGGTATTGGCACCGATCGAATCCAGCGAGGGCAGACTCGAAAGGTCGAGCGCCGGCTCCTTCTCCGCCGCAGGTTTTACGTCGTCCGTGCGCTCGGGAGGCGCTGAAGCCTGCTCCGCATCCGGCCCGTGCGGCATGTCCGGTTCGCGAACGGCCTGCTGCTTGCGGCGCGACCAGCGCGCCAGGAAGTTCTCCGGCTCGTTCATTCGTCGGCCTCACGAATCCGCTGCCGGCGCGCCAGTGCCTCTGGGTCGGCGCGCGTGCGCTGGCGCTTGTGGAACGGGCGCTCGACGTGATGCTCGGCGATGAAGACATCGATCGCGTCCCAGATCGGCTCCGGCATCGGGACCTGGTCCACGATGTCATTGCCTGCGGATGTGTAGCCTTCACCCTCGTTGGGATCCGCCGTGACGCAGACCACGTCGAAGGGCGGCTCGACGCCGGTGGGCCGCAACACCACCCACAGGCGCGGCGCGCCGGTGGCGAGGTTGTCGCGGTAATGCGCGGTGTCGCTCGGATAAAGCTCGACCGCGGCGCTGCCGGCGAAGAAGGTCGCGGCGTCGCCGTCCTGGCTCAGCATGGTCCAGGGCGCGGCGTCCGGCACGCCGGCCATCGCGGCCACGGGCCGCCACACGAAGTCGATCCAGGGCGAAGCCGCCTTGCGCCGCTCCACCACCACCCCGACCGGAATGCTCAGCAACGGCCTGCTCATGTCGCAGCCCCCGCATGCCTGACCGGCAGGCCGGTCGAGAGGTTCTGCGGCTTGAGGCGCAGGACCTTGTCCGCGCCCATCGCCAGGATCAGGTAGACCGGCTCGCCTCGGACCTTATCTAAGGCTGCATTGAGGTCGCGGAAGGTCAGGCGGAACAGGCCGACGACGCTGGAGCGCTGCGTCTCGCCGAGTTCCTCGCCGTTCCAGAGGGCGTCGCCGATCCGCGTGCCGTCGGCGTCGAGACCGACGTACCACGCGAGCGTGGCGTCGCGCACCTCGGTGAACGGCTCGACCGAGACCTCGACCGACAGGACATGCCCGACCCAGCGTTCGATGACGCGGGCCAGCGCCTCGAGACCGCGCCGCCCACCGGTCATGTCGAGCGCAACGTGGAAGCGGTCACTGTGCTCGAAATAGTGATCGGCGTTGTCGTCGTTCATCACGTCGATCTCCGCCTCCGGAGGAATGCCAAGCATCGACACAAGTGGCGATGCCGGCTTCGCTCCGGTGCCGGACACGGTCTCCTCGTCGGCGGCGATCAGCGCGCCCTCGTGCAGCGTCATGCGCTGCGGCCGGAAGAACAATTCGGCGGCTCGCAGCACGTAAGCGTCCTCGCAGCCATCGAGCGCGTTGCGCAGGATCACGTGGACGAGTTGGTCGAGGAAGAGGTGCGGCAGCGTCACGCGCCGTCGCACGATGTCCAGATAGGCCGCCTCCAGCGTGCGGTGATGCAACAGCAGGTCGCGGAACGAAAGCATGACCTGCCAGTTCTCGCGCGCGTCGGCGTCCGCGATGGCCGCGACCTGCGCCGGGGCAACCTGCCGGCGCGGATCGGCCAGCAGCGTCGCGTGCAGCGCGCGCTCGGCGGCACAGGCCTCGGGAGGCGGCGCAAGCTCCGGCCGCGCCAGATAGACCTTCAGGAAGTCGTCGGTCAGCAGCAGCCCGCCGCCTTCGTCGCGATCGAGCAGATGATGTCCGCACGAGAGCCAGAAGTCCTTCATGGACCGCGCTCCCGGCCCAGGCGCGCGAGATCGACCCGCTCCGCCGGCTCGTCTTCGCCCTCGACCTCCAGGAATGCGAAGGCGCGCAAAGGTCTGGAGCCGGCTTTGGGCTGCAGCGTGCGGAAGGTTTCGCGGATCGCGCCATCTTCGCAGGTGCGGTGCATCGCGATCAGCGTGTCGTGCGGATGGTTGCAGAGCGAGGCGGCGAAGTCGAACTCCTCGGCTGCCGCCGCCAGCGCGTCCTCGCGTGTCGGCGCGCCGAACTGCTGGACGAGCCTTTCGGCCAGGGCCTCGACCGCGGCGCGCCGGTCGTCCTCGCCCGCCTCCACGATCTGCGCCAGCGTGGACCAGCCAAGCGACGGCACGCCGAGGAAGCCCGCCCGGAACGCGGCGCGCGCCTTGCCCTCGAGCTTCGCCGGATCGGCGTTCCAGAACGCGAATCCGCCCGGCACCGCCCATTCGCCGGGCTCCGCCGCGTGGTCGAAGACGAAGGTGTCGGAGGGATCGAGCCGGATGGTGCGCAGCAGCTTCACCGCGGTCCTCCGGTTTCGGGATCGAGCCAGCTCGGCGCGGTGAGCGCGGGCACCAGCCTGCGGCGTTCCACGTCCAGCTTGCCCATGCGTCGCACCAGCAGGTCGCCGCTGTCGGCGATGTTGCGGCTTGCGCCCTTCTCGGCGACGAGGCGCGACAGGTAATCCTTAGCCACCGCGCCGAAGCCCTTCTCCTGCCAGGAGTCAACCAGCGTCATCAGGTGCCGTGCGAAACTTTCCGCAAGCCGTCCTGCTTCCAGGCCGTCGAAGCCTTCGTCCTCCAGCGCCGCCGACATCGGCAGCAGTCCGGGCTCGTCGCCGGCAAGCGAGACCACCCGGATCATGGCTCCGAACACCAGCCATTGTGGAGGCAGGTCCTCGGGCCCCTCGGACCAAGCCAGGCGGCCGCCGCCGACCAGTCCGGCATCGACGCGGATCGCGTCCGGCCACACGAGGTCGATCGGCTTCTCGGGCGGCGCGTGCGCGGCCAGCGCATCGGCGAGCGCAGCCATGCCGGCATAGAACGCGCGCCGAGCGGTGGCGAGCGGCTCGTCCGGCTCCAGCACCACTGCGAACTCGGACAGGTCGAAGCGGCCGACATGGACCAGCGTGCCCGCACCCAGCTCCGCGGCGTTGGTCACGGCGTGGGCGAAGGCGTCGCCGACCTCGCGCAACGTCACCAGGTTGAACCCGGGCGGCAGGCTCAACGGCGGCGGAAACGGCGTGTTCAGGCGGGTTTCGGCAGCCATCGGGTCCCAGGATTGGCGTTTTTATTTGGTATAGTTATAACCTATGGCGCGCTGCGGCCAGTGGGAACATGCCGGCGCACAAGTCCAGGAGGCGAAGTGGCGGACCGACGCACCATTCTGGTGTGTTCCTGCGAGGACACGATGCCGCTCGACGCGGACGCGATCCGGCGCGGCTGCAAAGGTGCGCAGGTCGAGACCGCCCGTTTTCTCTGCCGCGACCAGCTCGACCAGTTCCGCAAGGCTGCGGCCACTCACGCGCCCCTCACCGTGGGCTGCACCCAGGAGGCGCCGCTGTTCTCCGAGGTCGCGGGAGAGGCCGCCGCGGTGCGCTTCGTCAATGTGCGCGAGACGGGCGGCTGGTCGGCCGATGCCGCGCGCGCCGGACCGAAGATGGCGGCGCTGCTCGCAGCGGCCGCCGAGCCGATGCCCGAAGCGCCGTTCGTCAGCCTGGCGAGCGAAGGCGTGGCGCTCGTCTATGGCCGCGACGAGCAGGCCGTCGACGCCGCGGCGCTGCTCAAGGAGCATCTCGACGTGACCGTCCTGATCACGCGGCCGCGCGACATCGCGCCGCCGCGGGTCACCGAGATCCCGGTGGTCAAGGGTACGATCCGCTCCGCCAAGGGCCATCTCGGCGCGTTCGAACTTGTGGTGGACGACTACGCGGCGCCCGCGCCGTCGTCGCGCCGCGTGCTCGCGTTCGGTGCGCCGCGCGACGGTGCGGTGTCGCGCTGCGACCTGGTGATCGACCTGTCCGGCGGCGCGCCGCTGTTCCCGGCGCACGAGCTTCGCGACGGCTACCTGCGCGCCGATCCGGGCGATCCCGCGGCCGTGCTGCGCGCGGTGCTCAAGGCGCGCGACATGGTCGGCACCTTCGACAAGCCGCGCTATGTCACGTTCACGGAGAACCTCTGCGCGCATTCGCGCTCGCAGATCGTCGGCTGCCGCCGCTGCCTCGACCTGTGCCCAACAGGTGCGATCGCCCCGGCCGGCGATCATGTCGCGATCGACCCGCAGATCTGCGCGGGTTGCGGCCAGTGCGCCGCGGTCTGCCCGACCGGGGCCGCAGCCTATGCCCTGCCCCCGGCCGATGCGCTGATGCGGCGGCTTCGCGCCATGCTCATCGCGTACCGCGAGGCGGGCGGCGAGCGTCCGCTCGTGCTGGTGCACGACGAGCCACATGGCACGCCTCTCATTGACGCGCTGGCGCGTCACGGCGAGGGCCTGCCGGCGGATGTTCTGCCGCTCGCCGTGAACGAGGTGACGCAGATCGGCCTCGAAACCGTGGCCGCGGCCTTCGCTTATGGTGCGGGCGGCATGCGGTTCCTGCTGCGCGGCCGGCCGCTGCATGACACCGAGGGCCTGAAGAAGACCATCGCCCTGGCCGAGCCGATCCTTGTCGGCCTGGGATTTGGCCCCGGTCGTGTCGCCGTGATCGAAACCGACGATCCCGACGCGCTTGGCGCCGAGTTGCGGGCCATCGCTCCGCAGGAGACTGCGCCGCGTCCCGCGAGCTTCGCGCCGGTGGGCCACAAGCGGGACGTGCTGCGGATGGCGCTGCGCGAGCTGCACCGCGCGGCACCCGCGCCGGTGGATAGGGTGGCGCTGCCGGCGGGCGCGCCGTTCGGCTCCGTCGAGGTCAATGTCGAGGGCTGCACGCTGTGCCTGTCCTGCGTCTCGGCCTGCCCGACCGGCGCGCTGAAGGACGATCCCGAGCGGCCGACGCTGCGCTTCGCAGAGGACGCCTGCGTGCAGTGCGGATTGTGCCGCGCAACCTGCCCGGAGAAGGTGATCACGCTGACGCCGCGGATCGACTTCACCGCCGCGACCGCGGCCGCGCGCGTCATCAAGCAGGAGGAGCCGTTCGCCTGCATCTCCTGCGGCAAGCCGTTCGGCGTCAGGAGCACGGTCGAGCGCGTGCTGGCCAAGCTCGAAGGCAAGCATTGGATGTACCAGAACTCGGCGCAGCGCCTGAACGTCATCAAGATGTGCGACGACTGCCGCGTTGTGGCGATGTCCGAAACCGACTTCGATCCTTATGGCGCGCCGCGTCCTGCGCCGCGCACCACCGACGATTACCTGCGCGATCGCGATCGGCAGGCGCGCAAGGAAAACACCTGAGGCAGGACTATCTGGTTGCCCGTGCCAGGAACTCCACCAGCGCCTTGCGGTCCTCGGCCGAACCGATGGTCTGCTCCGGCATCTTGGTGCCGGGCGTGTATTGCATCGGTCCCACCTCGAACAGCCGTGCCACTGTTTCCGGCGTCCATATGATGTCCATTTTCTTCAGCGCCCCGGAGAAGTCGTAGCCGGGCAGCGAGGCGATGCGGCGGCCGAAGATGCCGTGAAGCGTGGGCCCTGCGCGGTTGCCCTCGTCCGGCGTGAGCGTGTGACAGGCGATGCAGGCACGATAGACCTCGGCGCCGCGGTCGCCGGAATAGGCCGCAAGCGGATCACTGGCGTTCACCGTCGCGACCGGGCCGAGATGGTCGCCGGTCACTGCGTCCCAGCGGCGCACCATCCGGTCGGCGCCGCCGGTGAGAAGCGTGCGGTTGTCGGGGAGGAAGGCGGCCGACCACACCGGCAGCCCCGGGCCGACCAGCGTGCGCGCGAGCTTGCGCGGCCCGCGCTCGATCACCGCCACCGAACCGCGAATCCCCGCGGCAGCGACCAGCGCGCCATTGCCCGAAACGGCGACGGAGACGACCGGCACCTCGGCCGCCGCCACCTCGCCACGCGCCTCTCCTACGGGCGAAATGAAGAACACCCGTCCGTCGGCGGCGCCGGCGACGATCTCGCCGTCCGGCGCGACCGTCACGGAGTTGAGTGGCACGAGCATGGTGACGATGACCGGCGCGCCGCCGTCGAGCGGCCAGATCCGCACCTGCGGGTCGTGGCTGACGCTGACCACGGCCTTTCCGTCCGGCGTGAACGCCACGCCGTTGACGTTCTGCTGATGGCCTTCGAGCACGCGCGGCTGGCCGCCGTCGAGCGGCCACAGCCGCACAGTGCGGTCCCACGACGCCGAAGCCAGGGTGCGACCATCGGGAGAAATCGAGAGTGCCGCGACCGGCGCGGTGTGTCCCTCGAACACGGTCGCGGGTGCGATGTCGCCAGGCCGCCAGACCGCGATCCGGCCGTCCTCGCCGCCGGTCACCGCGCTTCCGTCCGGCAGGAGCGCCACGGCGTTGACCGCGCTGTCGTGAAACCGCAGCACCTGGTCAGCGGCGTTGCGCTTCAGCGACCAGCGGATCGCGGAGGTGTCGAAGCTGCCGGAGAGTGCGGTCTCGCCGTCCGGCGCGACCGCGACCGCACGCACCGGCCCGCCGTGGCCGCGAAGCTGCGCGTCGGTGGGTGCGGTCGCTAGAAGGACGGCGGTGAGCGCGAGTGCGGTCCCTTTCATCGGCGGGACGCTAACAACCACCTAAGCCGAGGTCCAGCGTATGCGAGGAGCAACAGGAACCAGCTTGCTCTTCTCAGAGAAGCGGTTCCTTTACTGGAACTGGAGCGAAGAGCCGGCCGCTTCCAACGCCTGTGGCGTTTGCGCCATAATACCAAGCTTCAGCCGCGCTCGCTGGCTACGACCCGAACGCGCTGCCCCACCCACCGGAGCAGCGGACGCCAGATCCGCCGCAGTGATCCCAACACAGAACCAGCCGGGCCTGCGAGATCTCGCGCCGAACGAGGGGCCGCACCACTTTTTGCAAGACATCCTGCAGCATGGCTTGTCCAGTCCGCCACCACCCGCTTTCGTTTGGCGACCGTCCACGTCACCTCCGCCGCGCGATTCCTCCCCGACGAGATGCGCACGCTCAACCCCACATGGGATCGGCGGCATGGAGCAGGACGGCTGTGCCGCAACGCTCGCGTTGCTGAACGCCGTCAACAATCTCTGGGGCAGGCAGGCGACCGACCCGGCCACTATGCGCGCCGATCAGTGGCGGGTGATGCACGACACGTTCATCCGGGATATCCGCGGGTTCGACTTCGCCGTCTGATTCGAGCAGTACAATCCCACGGCACAAGCCGAGATCATCGAGCGGATGGTCGAGGCGATCCGCAAGGGATAGTGGGATGCCGCCGAACAGACCCGGCGCGGGCTGGTCGCGCGCCGGCAGGACCTGGCCGACCGCCACAGTGCCGATAGCGGCGCGCCCGTGACCCGCGACTTCATTGCGCAGGTTGCGGCGGGCTTCGGCTTGCAGTCGGCGCCGGGCGCCACGGCCGCTCCGGCGGAGGATCGCGGCGAGCAGGCCCGGAGTAGGGGATCGCATCGTGGATTCGGCGAAAAATGGCGCGGCCGAAAAGACGCGAACCCCTGACGTCCATTTTATGAGCCTGACGACCCGACGAAACTGGGGCGGTTATTGGGGCGGCAGCCCGCGTAGAGGACTGAGTACTGTCGGTATGTGTTTGAAAATATTGGTGGGCCCGGCAGGACTCGAACCTGCAACCAGACCGTTATGAGCGGTCGGCTCTAACCATTGAGCTACAGGCCCGATCCGACGCCGGGGCTTGAATCACACTATAGCATGGCCGCCGGCGGCCGAACCGGACCGGCGGCAAAAGCGGTGGCCGTTCACATCTTCAGCAGCCGCCGGGCATTGCCGCTCAGGATCTTGGCCTTGTCCTCGTCGCACAGCGGCACCGTGTTCACCCATTCCACCGCGGGGCCGTTGGCGACGAACGGCCAGTCCACCGAGAACAGGATGCGGTCCACGCCCATCTCCTGCACGCAGCACATCAGCGCCGGGTTGGAGAAGTTGCCGCTGGTGGTGATCCAGAAGTGCTTGCAGAAGATGTCGCGGAAGCTCATCGGCTTGGCGCCCGGCCGCGCCAGCGCGTGATCCACGCGCCAGACCAGGAACGGCAGCGTCTCGCCGAGATGGCCGAGCACAATCTTCAGGTTCGGGTGCTTCTCGAACACGCCCGACAGCACCATGCGGATCGCGGTGGTCGCGGTCTCCACCGTGTAGCCCCAGGCGGCGCGCACCACCATGGGGAAGTCCTGGGCGTAGTCGTTGTAATAGGCGTCCATCACGCGCGCGTCCGGCAGGCCCGGGTGGAAGTAGATCGGCACGTCGAGCTTCTCGGCGCGGGCATAGATCGGCCAGAACTTCGGCTTGTCCAGGAATTCGCCGTTCGCAAGCCCGTGCAGCATCGCGCCCTTGAAGCCGTGCTCGGTCACGCAGCGCTCGAGTTCGTCGGCCGCCGCCTCCGGCACCGCGGTCGGCAGCGCGGCGAAGCCCGCGAAACGGGTGGGATGGGCCTTGCAGGCGGCTGCGAGGCGGTCGTTGACCGCACGGGTCAAGGCGACGGCGGTCCCGGCCGGCAGCTTCTGCGCCGAGGGCGCGCCGTGCGAGATCACCTGGATGTCGATGCCGGCCTCGTCCATCTCCTTCAGCCGCAGCGCGCCGAGGTCGGCGAGCCGGTCGGCCTGCGGCCCCGGCCGGGCCGCTTCGAGGCCGACGTAGGTCTTGGCCAGTTCGGCGTCCCAGTAATGCTCCTCGATCGCGATCACCGGACAATGCGGCTTCCTGAACATCGGCGGTCTCCTCCCCGGCCATTTTATCGGCGGTTTCGTATCAGGCGTCCGCCGTGCTGTCATCCGACGCACCGCCGGCGCGCCGGGCCGCTCCGACAATTTGCAACAAATGCTTCATCATACCGCCGGGTCGCCACCTCCGGAGGCGGGCGAATGCAAGGAGGCGTTTACGATGCCTCGCTAGGGTTGCGGCATGACCACGCAACCCGAAAGACGTGAGACCGAGCGCCGCCGGGCTCCGCGGCAGAAAAGCCTGCTGCGCGGCACGGTCTATGCCAACAACCGCCGCAGCGCGGTGGACTGCGTGATCCGGGACATCTCGCCCCATGGGGCACGGCTGGTCTTCCCCGATTCCATCGCCCTCCCCGACACGCTCGACCTGCATATCCCGCAGAAGGACCAGACGCTCCGCGTGCACGTGATCTGGCGCAACGGACCGGACTGCGGCGTGGCCTTCGCGCAGGCTGCGGACGCTGCGCCCGGCGAGCCTGCAGCCGATCTCACCGTGCGCGTGGAGCGACTCGAAGCCGAGCTTGCGGCGCTCAAGCGCGTGCTCAAGAGGCTCAAGGCCGACGTCGAAGGCGACAGCGACGCCGCCTGACCTGCGGCCGCGCTCCGCGTCCTTCTCTGCATTCGCGCAGCGGTCGCACCCCGGCACTTGTTCTATTTTTGTTCCAACGCTATAGACGGCGCGTCGATCCGCCAACGCACGGCCGCTCATGCCCGTTTTCTCTCCCCATCAGGACGCCGCGCTGAAGGCGGTCGCCGACTGGTTCAAGTCGCGTCCGGGCCGGGGCAACGTGCCGCCGGTGTTCCGCCTGTTCGGCTACGCCGGCACCGGCAAGACCACGCTGGCGCGCCACATCGCCGAGGGCGTGGACGGCCGCGTGCTGTTCGCGGCCTTCACCGGCAAGGCCGCACAGGTGATGCGCTCCAAGGGTTGCGCTAGCGCCTCCACCATCCACAGCCTGATCTACAAGCCGCGCGACTCCGGCGAGGAGACGCCGAGCTTCGACCTGTGGGACGAGGCGCCCGCCTCCAAGGCGCGGCTGATCGTGATCGACGAATGCTCGATGGTGGATGCGGAGCTGGGCCGCGACCTGATGTCGTTCGACGTGCCGCTCCTGGTGCTGGGCGATCCCGCGCAGCTTCCGCCGATCCAGGGCGGCGGCTTCTTCACCGACGCCGAGCCCGACGCGATGCTGACCGAGGTGCACCGGCAGGCGCAGGACGATCCGATCGTGCGCCTGTCGATGGAGGTGCGCGAGGGCCGCGGGCTCGAGCCCGGCCGCTACGGCGAAACCGAGGTGGTGGCCAAGTCCGACCTCGACCCGCAGCGCGTGCTCGATGCCGACCAGGTGCTGGTCGGCCGCAACAACACCCGCCGCGCCTACAACACGCGCATGCGCGAGCGTCGCGGCTTCACCGGCGCGATGCCGGCCTCGGGCGACAAGCTGGTCTGCCTGCGCAACAACCGGAAGAAGGGCCTGTTCAACGGCGGGCTCTGGTCGGTGACGGAGAGCCCGACGCCGCAGGCCATCCTCAAGATGCGGATCCGGCCGGAGGACATGGGCAGCGCCAAGCCGATCAAGGTGTCGGTGCGGCCGGAATGCTTCACCGGCGAGATCGACGGCCTCGACTGGAGCCTGCGCAAGCGGTTCGACGAGTTCGACTACGGCTACGTCCTCACCGTGCACAAGGCGCAGGGCTCGCAATGGGACGACGTGGTGCTGTTCGACGAATCCTTCGCGTTCCAGGACAGCCGCAGCCGCTGGCTCTATACGGGCGTCACCCGCGCGGCCAAGCGGTTGACGGTCGTGGTGTGACGGGGAACACTCCCGCCCTCACCGTCCGGCCGGCCCGGCCCCCGCAAGAGCGATCCCAGGGACTTCGATGAAGGACAACGTCAAGCGCGTGTTCCACGTGCGCTATCTCGCCCATGCCTGCTACGCCGAGATCATCGCACGGCGGCCGGAGATCCGGCTCGACCGGCTGGAGGCCGAGACGCCGCCCGGTCTCGCCGCGCCGATCCTGTCGGCCGCGCACGCCTACCAGATCAGCTCGGCGCGCGACGAGACGCCGGTGGCCTATCACGCGCATAGGGAGCTGATCGCGAAGTGCCCCAACCTGCTGATCGTCTCCACCGGCGGCGCGGGCTTCGACACCGTGAACGTGAAGGACTGCACCGAGGCCGGCGTGCTGGTGCTGAACCAGACCGGCGGCAACGCGGAATCGGTCGCGCAGCACGTTCTGGCGATGATGCTGATGCTGGCCAAGCGCATCGTGCAGACCGACCACACGCTGCGCAAGGGCACGATGCACGACCGCAACGCCTTCATGGGCGACGAAGTGCAGGGCCGCACCATCGGCATCGTCGGCCTCGGCAACGTCGGCCGCCGGGTCGCCGAGTTGTGCCGCGGCCTGTTCGGAATGAACGTGATCGCCTGCGATCCCCATCTCGACGAGGATGCCGTGACGGTGCGCGGCGCGCGCAAGGTGACGCTCGAGGAGTTGCTGTCGCAGTCCGACTACGTGTCGATCAACTGCCCGCTCGACGACACGACGCGCGGCATGATCGGCGAGGCGCAGTTCGCGCGGATGAAGCCCACGGCCTATTTCATCACCACCGCGCGCGGCTTCATCCACGACGAGCGCGCGCTGGAGAAGGCGCTGCGCGAGGGCCGGATCGCGGGCGCGGGCCTCGACGTCTGGGACAAGGAGCCGCCGCCCGCGGACCATCCGCTGCTGCAGTTCGACAACGTGATCGCGAGTCCCCACACCGCCGGCGTCACCCACGAGGCGCGGCGCAACATGGGCAAGATCGCCGCCGAGCAGCTCATCATGGCGTTCGACGGCGGCCGGCCGCCGCGCATCGTCAATCCCGAGGTCTGGCCGCGCTACTGCGAGCGCTTCGAGCACATCTTCGGCACGCGGCCGCGGGATTAATCCGCCGGCGTGGCCGCAGCCACCGCGCGCTTGCGGCTGCGCTCCTTGCGCGCGGGTTTCGTCTCGGCCGAAAGCGTCGGGAGGAGCGAGAGCGGCTGCGCCGGCCGGCTCGACGCGCTCGCGGTCCGGTAGGGCGAGAAGCCCTGCTTCTTGGCGGCATGGTAATAGCCGCGCTGGTAGTGGCGGATCGCGCCAGCCTCGCTGCCGCCGGCCGCGCGATAGGCTCCGGCGAGATATCTCACCGCATAGGTCATGTTGGTGTCGGCATCGAGCAGGCCGCCCGCATCGCCGCGATAGCCCATGGCCCGCGCGGTGCCGAGCCGGATCTGCATGAGACCGTAATTGCCCTTGGAGACCGCGCGCGGATTGCCGCGGCTCTCGATGTGGATGACGCGCCGCACCAGCGATTCCGGGATGCCGTTGGCGGCGGCGTGGCGGGCGATCAGCGCCTCGTGCGCCTGCGCTGCGGAGAATGGGGCGGGTGCGGCGAATGCGGCCAGGGCCGCGGCGGCAAACAGGGGCAGTCGCATCGGCACGGGTTCCAGCTTGTTGAGGGACGCGGGCAGCAAGAGCCCGCGAATCCGGCAATGGTGTGGCGGGCCTCCCGGCGCTTTCCCGGAGCCCGCGACGGCCTTACTGTGCGGGCGCAGGGACCGCCGGGGAGGAAGGCAATGCCGAAGGCCTATTGGGTCACGATCTACCGCAAGATCGCCGACCCCGACAAGCTCGCGGCCTATGCGAAGCTGGCCGGCCCTGCGACCGCGCCGTTCGGCGGGCGCTATCTCGCGCGCGGCACGGCGGCGCTGGCCTACGAGGCCGGGCTCGCGGAACGCATCGTGGTGGCCGAGTTCCCGAGCCTGGAGAGCGCCGTGGCCGCCCACGACGGCCCCGCCTACCAGGAGGCGCTGCGCGCGCTCGACGACGGCGCGGAGCGCGACGTGCGGATCGTCGAGGCGCTCGAATAACGTCGCGCCGCCGCTGCCTGCGCTTCCGTTCCGGAGCCGCGGGATCTTGTTTTAGCCGGGCGCGCGCCCGCGCCGGATCATCGGGAGACGACCATGCCGAAGGGTTACTGGATTTCCGCCTATCGCTCGATCTCGAACCCGGAGGCGGTCGCGGCCTATGCGAAGCTCGCGGGTCCCGCCATCGCCGCCGGAGGCGGCCGGTTCCTCGCGCGCGGCGACGCGGCCCAGGTCTACGAGGCCGGCATCAAGATGCGCATCGTGGTGATCGAGTTCGACAGCCTCGCGGCCGCGGCCGCCTGCCACGACGGCCCCGCCTACCAGGAGGCACTCAGGGTGTTCGGCAACGCGGCCGAGCGCGACTTCCGCCTCGTCGAGGGGCTGGAGTAGCGCGCGGCGGCGGCCCGCTCACGGGACCGCCGGCATCGCCGGGATTGGCCGCGGCCGGCCGTGATCGTCGATGGCGACGAAGGTGAAGGTCGCATCCGTCACCTTCTCCTGCGCGCGGGTCTGGAAGCGCCGCGCCCAGGCCTCGATGTGGATCTTCATCGAGGTGCGGCCGACGCTTTCGACCTCGGCGTAGACCTCCAGCACGTCGCCCACCCACATCGGGCGGATGAAGGTCATGGCGTCGATGGCGACCGTGACCACGCGGCCCTGCGCGCGCTCGACGCCGGCGATGCCGCCGGCCTGGTCCATGCGCGCGAGCACCCAGCCGCCGAAGATGTCGCCGTTGGCGTTGGTGTCGGCCGGCATCGCGATGACGCGCACGGTGAGCGCCCCGCGCGGCGCGCCATTCTCGGTGCTGGTCGGCTGGGGCATGCCTCGTCTCTCCGATCTAGTCCGGCGGGCCCAGGATGAGCCCTTTGAGCCCGCGCACCTGCGCGAGCACGTCGGGGTCGATGTGCGGCATGATGAGCGTGCGGAAGGCGTAATCAAGCTGCTGATACTCTTCGGCGCAACCCTCGGCCCGCTCGGCCGGCAGGTGCCAGTGGGTGACGGCATCGGCGAACAGCGTGCGGTCGAACCCATAGGCGATGCAGATCACGTTAAAATAGCGCTGCGCCGGCAGGCCATGGACATCCGCGTAGTGCTTCGCCTCGACGGTGCGGACTGCCGCCGCGTTGGCCTCCACGCGGCCGAGGAAGGCCACGCCGGTGATGAGCGCGCGCGCCTCCTGCGGGTCGGTCAGCAGCAGGATATAGGCGGAGAACAGGTCCGCAGCGTCCTCCTCGCGCCCGAGCACGGGGATCTTCAGCAGGTCGAAGACCGCGTGGCCCATCTCGTGCAGGAACACGTCGACGGTCGGGCCGATCACCGCGTCGCGGCGCCGGACGCCCTCGCCGCGACCATGCGGGGCGCTCGCCATGACGAAGTCGAGATACTCGTAGCAGACCACGATCGTCGCGTCGTGGTAATGGGCGTTGGCATCGCCGTCGCAGCCCTCGACCTTGATCAGAACGTCTCGCGGCAGGCGGAACGGACTCAGCAGCCGGCCGAGCCGTTCGAGCGCCTTGCGGCGCGCGAGGCTGTCGTGGAGGAACTGATGCGCGGGGCTGCGCGGCGGCACGAGTTCGTGGCGGACGCGGCCCGGCCGCGCCGCGGCCGGGTCCTGCGCGAGATTCTGCGCCGGGGCAGCCGTCGGCAGGCCCGCGAGCAGCAGGCTGGCGACGAGCAACGCCATGCTCTTGAATATCCCGCCCCCGAACGCCCTGCCCGCGATCGTATCCCGCATCGAAATCCCCGCACCGCCCGGATGCCCGCGCCCGCCGCAACGCGGCGGCCCGCGAACCGTGGCGCTCACTCCTTCAGCTTGTCGGCGAAATAGACGATGGTCTGGCGATAGACCATCGAGCGGTTCCACTCGCGCAGCACCTCGAAGTTGCGTGTGCCCTCGCCGTAGGGCTGGCCGGCCTGCCAGCCGTTGACCTTGAGCAGGTTGGCGGTGGAGGCGAGCACGTCCGGGATCGAGCGGCGCAGGTCGACGTGGCCGTTGCCGTCCATGTCGAGGCCGTACTTCAGGTAGGACGACGGCAGGAACTGGGTCTGGCCGATCTCGCCCGCATAGGCGCCACGCAGCGTCTCCAGCGTCATGTCGCCGCGCTGAAGAATTTTCAGCGCCGCGATCAGCTCGCCCTGGAACAGCTCAGTGCGCCGGCAGTCGTGCGCCAGCGTCGCCAGCGTGCGCACCACCGACATCTTGCCGAGGTCGCCGGTGCCGTTGTCGCTCTCCAGCGTCCAGATCGCCATGATGATCTGTGGCGGCACGCCGGACTGGCGCTCCACGCGGGCGAGCAGTGCGGCGTGCTTCTGGAGCAGGCTCCTGGCGCGCTTGATGCGCGCGGGGATGACGCGCGTGGCGGCGTACTCCTGCCACGACTTGCGGAAGGTGCCGCGCTGGCGCCGGTCGAAGGCGAGCACCGCCGGATCGGGCGCGAGGCCGGCGAAGGCGCGGCCGATCACGTCGCGCGAGACGCCCTGCGCCTGCGCGTCGCGCGCCATCGCGGAGAGGAAGGTGTTGAAATCGCCGCCGCACGGGGCGGCGCGGGACGGGGCCGGAAAAGCGAGGATGACGGAGAGCACCAGGGCGGAAGCCAGGATCTTGAGCCTGCGGTTCGGCATGCGAATCCTTGTGTCATTCCCCCGATCCATCATGGCATTCCGCGCGCGCGGCGGGAAGGGCCGGCTGGATATCGCGCGGGCGGCTGCGCTCCCTCCGGCGCGCAACGCAAGGCCCGGCGCAAGGCCGGGCTTTTCGAAGGATGAACGTAAACCGCGACGAACGCCTCGCTCGGCCGCGGAGGGCCTGAAGGCTACGCCGCCGCGCGCCGGTGCCGCCCCTCCCGCACCTCCTCGACGATCTTGGCGCAGAAGGCGTCGAGGTCTTTCGGATTGCGCGAGGTGACGACGCCGTTGTCGGTGACGACCGCCGAGTCCTCCCACTTCGCGCCGGCGTTGATCACGTCGGTCTTGATCGAATGGTAGGAGGTCATCTTGCGGCCCCTGGCGATGCCGGCCTCGATCAGCAGCCATGGCGCATGGCAGATCGCAGCCACCGTCTTCCCGGCGTCGAAGAAACCGCGAATGAGTTTCAGCGCATCGGCCTGCACGCGCAAAAGATCCGGGTTGATCTGGCCGCCGGGCAGCACGATGGCGTCGTAGTCGTCCACCCGCGCGTCGGCGAGCGCCTTGTCCACCGTCACCGGCCGACCCCAGTCCTTCTCGTCCCAGCCCTTGATCTCGCCGGTCTCGGGCGAAACCACATGCACGGTCGCGCCGGCCTGCCTGAGCCTGTCGCGGGGAACCTCGAGTTCGGACTGCTCGAAGCCGTGGGTGGCGAGGATCAGGATGCGCTTGCCGTCGAGATGTCCTGGCATGGGTGTCTCCGTCGGTTTGGGGATGCTCTTGCGGAGACAACGCCGGCCGCGGCGCGAGGTTTCCCATTCCTCAACGCGACCTGGGCTTGAAAACGAAATCGCCGGGCAATGCCCGGCGACGACGTTTGACGAAGGAAGCTGGAACTCAGTTGTCCAGGAAGCTCCGCAGCTTCCGGCTCCGGCTCGGATGCTTGAGCTTGCGCAGCGCCTTGGCCTCGATCTGGCGGATGCGCTCGCGCGTCA
>CAZZCV010000008.1:0-98279 GCA_964653225.1 uncultured Rhodoplanes sp.
TCTTCTTCGTGCTGGTGGACGGCTGGAGCCTGGTCGCGGGCTCGCTGGTGCAGAGTTACGGGGTGTAGCGGCGAGCGGGCGTGGCTCCCGCATGGGAGCCGCTCGCTCCGCGCAGTCCCGGTGTGGCGCGGCGCGTGCTACCAAGCGACGCTCGTCTTCTCCCCTCCCCCCAGGAGCCTCCGACCTTGAACGCCGCGACGCCCGCGGAACGGCCCCGGACCGAGCGGATCCCGCTCGGCATCGCCTACATGATCGGCGCGACCGTCATGTTCGCGAGTTCCAGCGCGGTCTCGAAGTGGCTGGTCGAGCGCTATCCCGTAGGCGAGGTGCTGTTCATGCGCACCCTCGTCTCCCTCGCCATCGTGGCGGCCATCATCCTGCCGTTCGCCGGGCTCGCAGCCTTCCGGACCAGGAAGCTGCCCGCGCACATGATGCGCGGCGCGTCGCAGGGCGTGTCGCAGACGCTCATCATCGTCGCGTTCAGCCTGATGCCGCTCGCCAGCGCCGTGGCGATCAACTTCTCAGCGCCGCTGTTCGCCACGCTCGCAGCCGCCTGGTTTCTCAAGGAGCGGGTCGGTGCCGCACGCTGGATGGCGCTGGTGGTGGGCTTCGGCGGCGTGCTGATCGTGACCAATCCGGGCGCCGACACATTCACGGCCGGCGCGCTGTTCGCACTCGGCAACGCCATGCTCTACGGCACCGTGACCGCCGGCGTGCGCGGCATGACCTCGACCGAGTCCACCGAGACCCTGATGCTCTACCAGATGGTGTTCCTGACGGTGATCTTCGCCGCCATGCTGCCGTTCGGCTGGCGCACGCCGCTCGATGCGGCGGACCTGGGCTGGATGGCGGCCAACGGCGTGACCAACGCCTTCGGACAATACTGGTGGACCCG
Source organism: uncultured Rhodoplanes sp. (assembly GCA_964653225.1). Taxonomy (GTDB): domain Bacteria; phylum Pseudomonadota; class Alphaproteobacteria; order Rhizobiales; family Xanthobacteraceae; genus Z2-YC6860. Next base: position 896 of record CAZZCV010000008.1, read on the forward strand.
CGCGCTCGTGCTGGCGCCGGCCTCCGCCGTGGGGCCGTTCTATTACTTCATGCTGGTCTGGGCGATCCTGCTCGGGTTTCTCGTCTGGGGCGACATGCCGACCCTGACGCTGCTCCTGGGCTCGGCCATCGTCGTCGGCTCCGGGCTGTTCCTGCTCTGGCACGAGGCCCGGAAAAAGACCGCCCATGTTGGATAACCCGCACGGATCCGTTTCCTTGCCGGCGAATCGGCGTTAAATCGGCTGCATGTCTCGCAGACCTTTCCGCGTCGGCCGCTCCCGCACGGGACTGGGCCTCTTCGCCACCAAGCCGATCGCCAAGGGCACGATCATCGTCTATTACCGCGGCTCCAAGATCACCGCCGCGGAATCCGAGAAGCGCGAGGCGCGCGGCAACCGCTATCTTTACGAGATCAACAGCAAGTGGGTGATCGACGGGTCGTCGCGTCGCAACGTCGCGCGCTACGGCAACCACTCGTGCCGCCCCAACGCCGAGTCCGACAGCCGCGGTCACAAGGTCTTCATCCGGGCGATCAAGAACATCCAGCCGGGCGACGAGATCACCTACCACTACGGCAAGAACTACTTTGACATCTACCTGAAGCCGATCGGCTGCAAATGCCTCAAGTGCCTTGAGAAGCGGCGCGAGGAGCGTGCGGCCAAGCGCCTCGCCGCCAAGCGCCGCAAGGCGCGCGAGGCCCGCAAGGCGGAAGCCGCGCGCAACCCTGGCTCGCCCACGCGCGAACGCCGTGCCGTGCGAGCGTCAGCAGCCAGAAAGCCGGCGACAGCGGCAAGTTCTGCCAAGACAAGTCCGACAAGGACAAGTCGCGCAAAAGCAAGCAACGTAAAGGCGAGCGCCAGCAAGCGCAGCGACCAGCGCGCGCGTCGATAGTGCTTCCCAGCGTCGCGTCGTGATGTCTAAGATGCCGACATGAAAGCGGCATCTCCGGAGATCATGATGATGCGATTTGTCTACGCGCTCGCCGTTGCTTTGACTTGCGCATGGAATAGCCCCGCGGCCCAGGCCCAGGATTATCCGACCCGCCCGGTGCGGCTCGTGGTGCCGGCCGGAGCCGGCGGACCCACCGACATCCTGGGACGGATCATCGGCGATTATCTTTCGCAGCGGCTCGGCCAGCCCGTGGTGATCGAGAACCGGCCCGGCGCCGGCACGAACCTCGGCGCGCAGGCCGTGGTGAACGCCGACCCCGACGGCTACACGCTCCTGGTGATCGCGCATCCCAACGCCATCAACGCCACGCTCTACCGCAACCTGTCGTTCAACTTCCTCAAGCAGATCGTGCCGATCGGCGGCGTCGCCCAGGTGCCCAATCTCGTCGAGGTCACACCGTCGTTCCCGGTGAAGTCCGTGGCCGAGCTGATCACCTATGCCAAGGCGAACCCGGGCAAGGTCAACTTCGTCTCCACCGGCCACGGCACCTCGGCGCATCTGGCCGGCGAGCTGTTCAAGTCGATGGCCGGCGTCGACATCGTCCACGTCCCCTACCGCGGCTCGGCGCCGGCGCTGGCCGACCTGATGGCCGGGCAGGTCCAGCTCATGTTCGACTCGATGCCGGCATCGCTGCCGCACGTTCAGGCCGGCAAGCTACGCGCGATCGCCGTCACCAGCGCCAAGCGCGTCGGCGTGCTGCCCGACGTGCCGACGGTTTCGGAAACCATTCCGGGCTACGAGATCAGCGGATGGTTCGGAATCGGCGCGCCGAGCGCCACGCCGCGACCGATCGTCGAGCGGCTGAGCCGGGAGATCCGGGCGGCTCTGGACGATCCCAAGATCAAGGCGCGTCTGGCCAGCCTCAGCGCCACTCCCCACCCGACGACGCCTGACGAGTATCGCAAGTTCGTCGAGGCCGAGACCGAAAAGTGGGGCAAGATCGTGAAGGTCTCCGGCGCCAAGGTCGATTGATCGAGGCGCGCCATCGGGGCCCGGCCATCGAGGCCCCACAGGAATCGAAACAGCGCCCGCCCGGGTCACCGGGCGGGCGCTGCGGCATCCGGACGGCTATCGTTCCAGCGTCGACAGATAGTGACGCGCGATCTCCTCGCCCGTCGCGAGCCACACGTCGTCGTGCCGGCAGATGTAGCGCAGCGCCGAATCCAGCGCGTCGATGCGGTGCGGAACGCCGGTGATGTAGGGGTGCAGGGCGATCGCCATGACCCGGCCGGACGTGGCGCTCTCCCGATAGAGCACGTCGAACTGCCGCTTGATCATGCCTTCGAACTCGGCCGAGGTGACCGTGAACGTCTCGAACGCCGGCTTGTCGTTGATCTCCGCCGAATAAGGCATCGACACGATCCGCCGGCCGCCGCCCAGGTCCATAAGATAGGGCTGGTCGTCGTTCACCCAGTCGCTGACGTAGGTGCAGCCCGCCTCGACCAGATGATCGAGCGTGTTCCAGGTCTCCTGCAGGCCCGAGCCGAGCCAGCCGGCAGGCCGCCGGCCGGTCGCCTTGGAAATCCGGTCGCAGGTGTCGAGCACCACGGCCCGCTCGGTCTCCGGCGGAATCTCGTTGAGGCGGCGCGTGTTGCTCTGGTTGTGGCCCATGAACTCCCACTTGAGCCGCATCGCCTCCTCGATGATCTGCGGATAGGCATCGCAGACCTCGCTGTTCAGGGCGACGGTGCCGCGCACCCCGTGGCGCGCCATCACCTCCATCATGCGATAGACGCCGACGCGCGCTCCGTAGTCGCGGATCGCCCAGGTGTGGACGTCGGGAATCTTGCCGCCCGAACCGCCCGGCATGGCCGGCATCCGCTCGTTCAGCGCGAACACCTCGATGTTCGGAATCACCCAGAAGGCCAGCCGCTTGCCGTCGGGCCAGGTCAGCCGCGGCCGCTGATGGATCGGGACGTAGGGAAAGGGTCCATAGGGACGGGGCTCCATCACGGCATCTCCTGGTTCGGCGCGCCGCGGCGCGCAAGCTCGGTCAAAACATCTTCGAGGTGCAGGACGTCGGCATACTTGTGATGCATGTCGAACAGGTTGATCTTGTGGGAGATCGGGCTCCTGTCGAAGCACCCCTCCTCCACCACGGTCACATGGAAGCCGTGCGAATAGCCGTCCACGACGGTCGCGCGCACGCATCCGCTGGTCGACTCGCCGCAGACGATCAGGCTGTCGATGCCGAGCTGCGTCAGGTGGGCAGCAAGGGGCGTGCCGTAGAACACGCTGGCGCGCTGCTTGCAGACGATCATGTCGTGCGGCTCGGGCGCAAGCTCCGGCTGGATCTCGTAAACCGTGTTGTCGACGGCCTCCATGCGCCGGTTGGTCGCGAGCGCCCGCTGGGGCTGCGCCGATGCACGGGTTTCCTGCGTGGAATAGATGACCGGCAGACCCGCCTTGCGCGCGGCCGCCAGCAGGCGCTGCAGGTGCGGCAGCGCCGCCCAGGCGTGCTCGCCGCACGAACTCGGATGCGTCTCCTGCAATTCGACGACGGGCCGCGGACCGCCGCCGAACGTGAGACGGTAGAGGTCGATCGCCAGCAGCGCGGGCCGTTTTCCGATCCGCAACGGCCGTTCGTAACGCCGATAGATTTTCAGTACGTCGTCGGGAACCACGTCCCGCCAGCAGTAGTCCTCGAAGCCGCCCATCAGATTTCCTCCATAACTCCGGCGGGACCATACGGAAGCGGGATTCAAGGGCAAGATGCCGGCACGAGCGGCAGCCAGACGCCACACGCAGAACGCGCCGCAACGGCGCTTCTCGATGCACGGCATGCCGGCGTTGCGCGAAAGATGGGAGGCAACCATACCCACCGCGAAGGTTCGCGGCGGCGCCAGCCGCGAGGGGCTCCGGACCGCTGCGGTTTTCTGGATCGCTGGTCTCCGGGCGGCGGCGCGCCATGCGGATGGCGACGGAGCCGAAGGGCTTCGACGCCGGGATGAAGAGCTGGAAGGCGCAGTTCGCGGTGGGGGTGGAGCGGCCAACCGCTGACGCAAACGGGCGCAGGAACGGAAGACGCTGAATCGGATCGCGCACAGCGCAGCGCGCATGCGGAAAGCAAAAAGCCCGGCGTCGGAGACGCCGGGCTTTCGATATTATATTCAGGAGGCCGGCGTTGCCGTGCCTACTCCTCGACCTGCTGGATCGCGGAAAGCAGCCAGTTGCCGCCGCGCGCGCGGACGAAGGTCCAGATCTCGGTGGCCTCCTGCGGCTCGTCGCCGCCCTCGACCACGCGGCCGGTGGCGCGGTCCACCAGCTTGTCGATCAGTTCGTAACGCATCGCGACCGTGGCGTATTCCATCTCGCCCTCGCGCCAGGCCTCCGCGAGGTCGCCCTGCAGGAGTTTCACGCCGTCGATCTTCGCCTCCATGCCGCGGCTCACGTCGGCGGACAGCGCCTCCGAGTAGTAGGACAGCATCTCGGGGGTGACACGCGCGCGCAGCGCCGAGAGATCGCCCCGGCCATAGGCGCCCTGCACCTCGCCGAGCAGACGCTCGAAGGCGTCGAAGTCGGCCGGCTGGATGCCGATCTCGTCGCCGCCTGCAGAGGGCGCGGACGGCTGCGGCGCACCGCCGCCGAGGTTGAGGCCGCCGAGGCCCATCGCGCCGGGCTGCGCCCCGTAGCGCTGCGGCTCCGGCGAAGCATCGCGCATCGCGGGTCCACCGGACGAGCCATAGGCCGGCGCCGGCTGCTGCGCGCTGCGGCGGCGCCACAGGCTGAGCAGGAACCAGCCGACCATGGCGATCAGGCCGATCTGGAGCGCAAGACCAAGGAAGGCGGCAAGCCCGCCGAGGTTGCCGAACAGGCCCTGGCCGAACAGAAGGCCGAGCAGGCCCGCCCCGAGAAAGCCGGCGGCAAGCCCGCCGAGCATCCCTGGCCGGCTGAACAGGCCGCCCGCGGCCGGCTGCGGCGCGGTGCGCGCGGCCGTCGCCGCCGGAGCCGTCTGGCCGGGCTGGGTGATGGAGCGCTGCATCGGTGTCGCCGCATTGGGCGCCGTCGCGGTCGGCGGCGGTGCGGAATGGGTGCGGGCGCCGCGGCTGCCGAAGCTGCCGCGCGCGCGGGCGTCGGCTTCGACCACGGCGGCCGTCAGCACGACAGCCGCGGCGGCCAGGGCCAGCATGGTCCGGAAGCGGATCATCAAGTCAGTCCTCCCTCGGGGCTGTTTCATGAGAACAAGTTTCGTAAGCACAATATATCATGGCTGCATGCGGCTTTGTTAAGAGCCGTCATGCCGCATGGTATCGGGCGACCATTGTTGGTCGCCCGATTCACAAAGCCGGTTCAATTGACCGCGAAGCAGTAGAACAGGCCGTCGCCCCCCGTGCCGCGCAGGTCGGCCTGCGCGCAGCCGCCGCCCGGCCCGCGCGAGGGGTGCGACGAGTTCCATGACAGCGCCGGCGGCTCGGTGTTCAGTCCCATGCGGTCGTGATGGCCGACCATCGCGGCGCCCTTGGTGCTGCTGGTCCAGTTTCCGCAGGTGCGATCCTCGCCGGCCGGAAACGCGGTTCCATCAGACTGCGAGCCGGTGAGGATGTCGTGCCGGTTCGGCGTATCGCCGCGGCCGTTGATGACCTCGCCCTTCTCGCTCAGCGCGGTCTGCTTGTTGAGATTGTTGTTGGGCCCGTGCAGATCGGCCACGTCCCTGGCCACGGCCACGCCCTTCGCGTTCAGCCACGGGCCCTTGCCGATGCGGTCCCTCGCGTTCACCGCGCCGTTGCCCTGCGTGCTGAGATAGGCCCGCCAGGTCGCGGCCTTGGCGCCGGCCGCCGCCGCGAGCTTCTGGCAATGCGCGTCCGCACCGCTCAGGCCGCCGAGGTCGCCGCCGTTGCCGGAGCCCGTGCTGGTGACGAAGAAACTCATGTCCGCCTGCTGCGCCTGCGCAGGCATGCCGGCACCCAGCAGCAGAGCCGCAGCCGCAGCCATCGAAACCCGCAACGTTATATTGTTCATAGTTTCGCTCCCCGGAGTTGCGCTGCCGTTCGCAGCGCCGATAAAGCGGAAACAACCGGAGGGACGATCTCGTCCCCACGTCCGGGCGGCGACGCCGCACAAAGTCGTGAAGCGGTTTTCAGGAGGCCGGCGACAGGTTGCTGACTGCCAGCCGCACGGGCGTCTCGGCCGAAGCCACCCGCTCGCCGATGACGCAGTTCCGGCCCGCGGTCTTGGCCTGATAGAGCCGCCGGTCGGCGGTCTTGAACAGCATGTCGTAGTCGGCCCCGTCACCGGGACAGGTCGCAAGCCCGACGCTGGCGGTGACGCGCGCCACGCCATCGCCGACGTTCGCGGCGATCTCGCGGCGGATGCGCTCGCCGAGCACCAGTCCGGCTTCCGCAGAGAGTCCCTCGCCGATCACGACGAACTCCTCGCCGCCGAAGCGGAACACCGGATCGCCGGCCCGCACGCTGGCCATGATGTCGCGCGCGATGCGCTTGAGCACGCCATCGCCGGCCGCGTGCCCGAAGCGGTCGTTGAAACTCTTGAAGTGATCGATGTCGATCAGAAGCAGGCTTGCCGGCCGGCCCGCCTGGATCGCGGCTTCGATGACCCGCCGGCCCTGCGATTCCAGGCGGCCGCGGTCCAGCGCCCCGGTGAGCGCATCGCGCCCGGTGCGCGCCAGCAGGTCTTCGTAGCGCTCGCGATAGGTCAGCAGGTCGAACACGTCCGCGATCCGCGGCGCGCGGCTCACGCCTGCGGGACGCTCCAGCCAGCACAGATAGGCGTAGACCAGGCCGCTGTAGAGCGCGACCGCAGCCATCTTGGCGACCCAGCCGCCGACCAGCACCGACACCGGCGCACCGGTGAGCACATGCAGACCCGCGAAGAACAGCACCTGATCGAAGCTCAGGATCGCGGCTCCGCTCAGCGCCACGCGCGCCAGCAGCCGGTCGCCGAACCAGGTGCGGGTGCGCTCGTAGACGAGGATGATCAGGATGCAGTCGACGAACAGGAGCAGCGTGCCCCACAGCATCAACACGCCCATCCGGTCCACCAGACCGAGATCGGCCGCCTGGCCCGGCGCAAGCGCCACCAACTCGTGGTTGCGCATCAGGAGCGCCAGCGCGATCATCAGCAGGTTGCCGAGCAGCAGCCCGTAGATCGGCTGCCGGACCACCACCGCGTCCTCGCGGATGTAGACCATCAGCAGCAGCATCAGCTTGCCGGCGAACAGGATGCTGGAGCCGGGCGAGGTGACGATGCCCATCGGCAGCGCGACGTAGAAGATGCTGGCGAGATAGGTCTCGATGAAGTGCATCACGCCGAGCGCGCAGAAGAACGCGCCGATTCCGAGCCGCTGACGGGTCCGGAACAGGGCGGCGAGGACGGCGAAATAGAGCAGCGCGTCGCCGCCGAGCAGCAGGAGATTCTTGAGTTCCGGTGTCAAATCCGCAAGTCCCGCACCGTCACGCCACAGGCCGATCACGCGGCCGCTGCCCCCGTTTCCTTGTAGACACGGCTGGTTAAGAATTTGCGCGGCGGGACGGTCGAATTGGAGTCCTTCGGAACGAATTCCGGAACCCGGCCCGCACAAAAAAGCCGGCGGCCCGAAGGCCGCCGGCTCGTCATTCCCCGCGCCGGACTCGGCTGGTCAGGATTTCAGGCGGGGGATCAGCCGCAGCGCGTTTCCGCGATCGACCTTCGCGAGATCGTCGCCCTTGAAGAAGGCGGTGACGCCGCGCGTGTGGTCGGCCGCCGTGCGATATGGATAATCGGTTCCATAGACGATCTGCGAGACCGGAACGAGCCTCGAGAGCGCGCCGAGCGTGCCTTCCATCGTCACCTGCGCGGTGTCGTAATGGAAGCGGTGTAACTCGGCCAGCACGCTCTCGCGCGTGAACTTGCCCTTGTAGGGCGGCGCGCTCACCATCTGAACCAGGAAACGCTCGGCGAAAGCCACCAGCGAGCCGCCGCCGTGCGAGAAGATCCAGTTGATGTCCTTATATTTCTGCGACGAGCCGCTGAAGATCAGATTGGCGATGGTGCGGGTGGTGTCGGTGCCCCACTCGATCGCCGTCGCCGGCACGTTCTGCACCAGGTTGACGCAGCAGTTGGCGTCGGAGGGATGAGTGTAGATCGTCGCCTTGCGACGGTTCAACTCCTCCCAGATCGGATTGAAATAGGAATAGCCAAGCCACTTGTCGCCATAGTTCGTCAGCATGCCGATGCCGTCGACCTTGAGCGTATCGAAGGCGTATTCGATCTCCTTGAGAGACTCGTCGATGTGCGGCAGCGGCAGGGTCGCGAAGATGCCGAACCGGCCCGGATGGTCGGCCATCAATTTTGCACTGTAATCGTTGGCCTCGCGGGCGATCCTGATCGCCACCGGCTTGCCGAGCGTCGAGACCTGCGGCGCGGTCGGCGACAGGATCGAGGTGGCGACGCCGCCCTTGTCCATGTCGTCGAGCGAGCGCTGCACCGACCAGTGCGTGAGCGGCGGATTGGTGCGGCCGATGATGTTCATGGCGTTCAGCCAGTTCGGCGGAACGACATGGTGATGAACGTCGATGCGGTGCGGCCTGGCCTGCGCCAGCGCTTTCGGCGCGGCGAGGCCCGTGGCGGCCGCGAGCGCCGCGGCCGCGCCGCCGCCGAGAACCTCGCGGCGGCTCGTGCCGGTTGCGGCGAACGGCTCGGGGCAGCAGACGCAGGACGCCGTCAGGCGCCGGCGGATCGAAGATGTAAGCATGGGGCTTCCTCCCTGCATCCGGCTCTTGCGGCCGATGCTTGGAAGAAGGTTCGCGCCGGGCGGCTGGCGGGTCAAGCACAGCAGCGAGGAACGGCGGTCGCCGACAGGTGAGTTCCCTACCGGGCGAGACTCGCTTTCCGTTATCGGAGAGGCGTCACTCCGCGAGACGAAACCCGGCGGCTCACAGCCGCCACAGGTCGATACCGTCCGGCCGTCCCGCGCGATCCAGCCGGCCTTTCACGTCCATCACCAGCCCTCGCCCGTCCTTCAGAAGACGCGACACCAGCGGCCAGCCCGCCTGGACATATTCGACATGGGTGACGGCGAGGATCACCGCATCCGCGGGCGGCAGTCCGTCCCGAGAAGAGAGCCGGACTCCGTATTCGTGCTCGACCTCGTGCGGCAGGGCCAGCGGATCGACGATCTGCACCGCGGCTCCGCCCTGCTCGAGCCCGCGAACGATATCGATCACCTTGGAGTTTCGGATGTCGGGGACGTCTTCCTTGAAGGTGATGCCCAGCACCGTCACCCGCGGATTCGTGCAGCCGCGCTCCGACAGCCGCCGCAGGCATTCGCGCGCCACGCGCTGCCCCATCTCGTCGTTGATCCGACGGCCGGCCAGGATGACCTCGGGCCGATAACCGGCCCGCTCGGCGCGGTGCGTGAGGTAATACGGATCGACCCCGATGCAGTGGCCGCCGACAAGACCCGGTTGGAACGGCAGGAAGTTCCATTTGGTGGCGGCCGCAGCCAGCACGTCGCCGGTGTCGATGCCCATGCGGTCGAAAATCAGCGACAGCTCGTTCATGAAGGCGATGTTGAGATCGCGCTGGGTGTTCTCGATCACCTTGGCCGCCTCGGCCACCTTGATCGACGGAGCGCGATGCACGCCGGCGGTGACCACCGAGCCATAAACTCCGGCCACGATGTCCAGCGTGCGTGCGTCCTGTCCGGCCACGACCTTGGTGATGGTTTCGAAGCGATGCTGCCTGTCGCCCGGATTGATGCGCTCCGGCGAATAGCCGACGGTGAAATCCGCGCCCGCCTTGAGCCCGGACACGCGCTCCAGCACCGGCACGCAATCCTCCTCGACCGCCCCCGGATAGACGGTGGATTCATAGACCACGATGTCGCCGCGCTTGAGCGCACCGCCGACGGTCTCCGACGCGCCCAGCATGGCGCGCAGGTCCGGCCGGTTGTCGCCGTCGATCGGCGTCGGCACGGTGACGATGTGGAAATCCGCGTCGCGCAGCGCCGCCGGGTCGCTCGTATAGGTCAACGTGGGATGACGAAGGTCCTCCGGCTCGATCTCGCGGGTCCGGTCGTGGCCGCTCTTCAGCTCCTCGATCCGTCCCCGGTCGATGTCGAAGCCGATCACCGGCTTGCCTGCGCGTGCGAAGGCCACGGCGACCGGGAGGCCGACGTAACCCAGACCGATGACGGAGATGCGGCGGCTTGGCTGAACCATGAACAAACCCTGATGCGGACGTTATACTGGAGGGGCGGACGAAGGCATAAGCCTGCGGAAGATAAATTGAAAGAAGCGGTTAAGGAGACGGCCGGGCCTCCTTCCTGGTCCTTGCTTCGACGAACATCGAAGATCGAGAACCCGCGCCCACCGGCACGGAACAGCGATGCGACCGTCAAAATGTCGGCTTACCCGAGCGCGGCCGGTAGCCCGGCGAGCGATCCGTCAGCCCCGCGCCCGCCGCGGCGGCTCGCTGCGGCAACGAATGAACGTAGATCGTCGAGCTTCTTCCGGCGTGGACCTCGACCGTCGCAGCCGGCTGCGCGCCCATGCGCCGATAGAAGCGATGGGCGGGGGCGAGGGACTCTCCGACCACGATGCGGAAGCCATGGACTCCCCGCTCCTGAAAATGATGCACGAGCGAATTGTAGAGGCGTTCGGCCACTCCGGTTCCCCGAAATTCCGGCACGACCGCGATGCTGAGAAGCTCGTGTTCGGGGAGGCCGGCGCCGGCATCGTGGTTGCGGCTGTGCCGCAGGATTTCGAGAATCCCCAGGACCTTTCGCGGCTGGACGATGAGCGGCGCCAGCGCAAGACACAGAGCGGGCCCGTTGCGCAGAAGCTGGCGGTATATCGCGCCCATGCCCCGGCTTCCCGTGACGAATCCCACGACCTGATCCCCGTTCTTTTCAACGATCAGCACGCTGTCGTCGCAACGGTCGATGGCGCGATAGAGCTGCGTCAGGAATCGCGGGCCGAGGCTGGAGAGGAACCCCTGGTTGATGGAGGCGGCATGAATATCCGCGACCTGGCGACAGGTCGCCGCGTCGTGCGGCGCGGCGGCGGCTCCGGGCCAGTTCATGTCGGCCGCCAGTTCGTCCGGCGGCGGCGGCAGATCGGGAAAACTTCGCCAGACGATGCTCGAACGCGGGAACAGCACGACCCAGGCTGTGAGCACGATCAAGTGCAGGTAAAGACCGACGCTCCGGCGGCGGACATACCACTCCTCGAGAAGTCCCTTATACGGCGCGATTACGTGGTCGTAGAAACGATCCGGATCCTTGGCGGCGTGCATCATCTCTTCCTCGCGCCGGAAGACGATGGAGCCGACCCCCGAGAGGCCGGGCGGCACCGTGACGATCGCCGCCTGCGATCTCTCAGGAAAGGCATTGAAGCAGCGTGACGTCTGGGGGCGCGGCCCGATAATGCTCATGTCGCCGAGGAAGATGTTCAGAAGCTGCGGCAGTTCGTTGAGCTTCGTCTTGCGCAGGAACCGGCCGAAGGGCAGCACCCGCGGGTCGTCCTTCAGCGTGACGGTGCCGGTGCCCATGTTGGGACTGTTCTTCAGCATGGTGGCGAATTTGAGCAGGTGGAACATCCGGCCGTCGCGCCCGACCCGGCTCTGACGGAAGAAAATCTCGCCCTCGCCGGTGAAGCGCAGGATCAGCGCCACCGGAACGAGGAACGGCGAGAGGACCAGAAGGGCGATCCCGGAAAACAGGATATCCAGAAGGCGCTGCATCGCTCACATCCTGCTGTCGAGATACCGGCCGGTTTCCTTGTGATCGAAATCCGGGATCATGGCGTTGAAGAGCGCCACGATCTCCGGCTTGTCCCACGTCGCGCCGGCGCGGATTTTCCCGATCTCCGCAAGGAAACGGTCGAGCGCCGCGGCGTCGAAATCCGGCTCGTTGAGGATCACGCCGACCGAGTCGAAGCGATCCATGTCGAGCGTCTCGGCGGCGGTGAAAAACTCCTCGAAGTCCTTCTCGCCGGTGGTGTCGGAGGCGAAGAAATAGACCGGCCATTTGCGGGCCGCGATCAGCTCGGCGGCCCTGTCGCGGGCCTCGTCCTCGGTCGCGCATTCGTGCGGCTCGAATCCGCGCGCGTGCAGATAGCGCATGGCGATATCCGAGAACCGCGTCAGGTTCAGCGCCTCGGACAATTTCGGGAAGAAAATGTCGCGGTTGTTCCCGAGCAGGCACGACATCAGGCAAAGCTCGCCCGATTCCTGCGGCGTCACGAAATAGCGGCGCACGTCATTGGGAGCGGCAATCGGCTGGCTCTTGGCGAAACGCTGGTTGAAGCCATGCAGGAGCGAGCCGTCCGAGAACGCCACGTTGGCGAAACGCGCGGTCGAAATCTGCTGGGTCAGGCTCTCGCGCATCAGGAACATCTCCATGATCCGCTTCGAGGCCCCCATCATGTTGACCGGATTGGCCGCCTTGTCGGTGGAGACGCAGAAATACTTCTTCGCTCCGCCGACCCGCGCCGCCCGCAGCGTCGAGAGCGTGTTGAGGATGTTCACCTCGATCAGCCGCATCAGGGTGAAGGGATCCTTCTCGGAACGGACGTGCTTCAGCGCCGAAAGGTTCAGCACATGATCGTAGCCCGTCTCGGCCGCCATCAGCGCGGCGAACTCGCGGCCGCCGCAATCGATGGCGAAGGTGCGGAAATCGCCGTCGTTGTAGCCGAGCGTGCTGCGGATATCGCGCACCAGCTCGACCATGTTGTTCTCGCTGACGTCGACGACATGCAGCGCGCGTGGATTGCGCTTGAAGATTTCCCGCGTCACCGCCTGCCCGATCGAGCCCGCGCCCCCGATGACCAGGAAGCGCGAGGCGCGCACCCGCTCCGACAGCTCGGCCTCGTGCCGGGCGATGTCGGTGTCGAACAGCGGCCGCTCGCGGCCGACGAGTTCAAGAACGTTCATTGCTGATCCTGTGAAACTCGCGCTCGGGCACGCTGGACGGCAGGTTGACCACCCGGTCGGCCAGCCAGCGCGACACGGCCAGGCCGTCCGACTGACAGGAGGAGAACATGTCCAGCTCGCTCATCAGCCGCCAGACCGGGCGGGTCATCACCTTCCGCTCGTTGGTGTGGGCGAGGAAGGCGTCGCGCTCGGCCCGGTCCTTCAGCAGAATGGCGTTCAGCCACCAGTTGGGCGTGGTGCCTTCAGGCGCATCGACGAAGCGAAGGCCGCTCCCGGCGCAGAAGCGGCGGTAACGGTCGGCGATCTCGGCCTTGATCGCCAGCATCGTCGGTAGCTTCTCCATCTGGGCACAACCGAGCGCCGCGTTCAGGTTGGGCAGGCGGTAGTTGTAGCCCACCTCGTCGTGCACGAAATCCCAGGGGTGCGGAATCTTCGAGGTGGTGGTGAGATGCTTCGCCCGCCGCGCCAGATCCTCGTCGTCGGTGACGATCATGCCGCCGCCGCCGGTCGTGACGATCTTGTTGCCGTTGAAGCTCAGCGTCGCGAGCCTGCCGAAGGTGCCGGTGTGGCGGTCGCCGACGTAGCTGCCGAGCGATTCCGCCGCGTCTTCGACCAGCGCGATGCCGAACTCCTCGCAGACGGAGGCCACCTGGGCAATGCGCAGCGGCAGCCCGAACGTGTGCATCGGCACGCAGGCGGCGATGCGCGCGCCGCTCGCGGCGTTGATCGTGCGGCCGTTCTCGCGTCGCGTGTTCGCCGCCAGCCAGCGGCGTAGCGCCGCGGGGCTGAGGCCGAGCGTGTCCTCGTCCACGTCGACGAAGACGGGGCGCGCGCCGATGTAGCTGATGGCGTTGCAGGTGGCGATGAAGGTCAGCGCCTGGGCGATCACCTCGTCGCCCCGCTCCACGCCAGCCAGTTGCAGGGCCGCGTGCAGGGCGGCGGTGCCGTTGACGGTGGCGACGGCAAAGCGGCTGCCGGTGAAGGCGGCGACCTTTTCCTCGAATTCGGTCACGCGCGCGCCGACCGAGGAGACGAAATTCGAGTCGATGCAGTCGACAAGATATTGCCGCTCGTTGCCCTCGAAGACTGGGCGATGCAGCGGCGTGGGGGCCGGGCCGAAGATGTCGCCGACGAGCGCGAGCAGCCGGTCCGCTGCGTCTGCGGGAAGGCCTGCACTCGTCACGGGAGCATCTCCGTTCGGCCGGCCTGCGTCTGCGGAGCCGGCGGGCACATCGGCCATGGGAAGGAAAAGCGAATCATCGTTTCTCCAGGCTGTCATCCAGCGTCGCGGCGAGACGTCCAGCCAGCCTCCTCATATCGTAATTTTCCTCCAGGTGCCGGCGCCCCGCAGCACCCATTTCCGCACGCCGCGCTGCGGGAAGCGCCGCGAGATCGAGGATGGCCGCGGCCAGCGCCTCCGGATTGTCGGGAGGAACGACAAGCCCCGCGCCGGCGTCCGCGATCGGGTTGTTGGCCGCATCCACGCTCATGACGATGGGCCGGCTGGCGGCCATATAGTCGAAAATCTTGTTCATGCTGATGCCGAACCGGTACAGGCCCGGAAAATTTCTGACGCAGAGCGCGAAAGCATCCGCCTGAGACGCCAAAGCGGAAATATCGGCTTTCGGCACGGCGTTTTCAAAGCGCACATTCTTGAGACGCCGCTCTGCGGCCATGCCCACAAGAGAGGACTTCAACGGCCCGTCTCCGATCAGCCGAAGCACGATGTTTCGACCGGCAGGGTTGCTCTCGACACGCTGCATGGCAGCCAGCAGATTATCCAGGCCGTTCGCCGTGCCATGCGCACCGAAATACATCAGCGTGAACGTGTCCGACGGCTGCGCAGGCTTCACGGTAAAGTTTTCAAGATCGGTTCCGTTGGAAATCCAGACGATCTTCTCCCGCTTTATCCCCAGCGTCTCGATATATTCGTGCGCCTTCGGCAGAAGAACGACGATCCGCGCCGCATCCCGGTAAAGCGACCTCTCCAACCAGCGCAGTGCGACGGCGGCCGGGTGCCGGTGCGAGATACGACCCATGTCGATCAGCGTCTGCGGCCAGAGGTCCCTCACCTCGAAGATGAAGGGCACGCCGTGACGCTTCGCGAGCCTGCGGCCGGCCCAGGCGGCGAGCGGATGCACGCTCGAGCCGATGATGGCGTCAGGAGCCCCGAGGCCGGCAAGATTCTCCCGTTTCAAGGCGGCGCGCGTGTAGGCTACCATGTTGCGGATCCGGTCGCCGCCGTTGCCCGAATAGTCCGGCGTGCGCAGCCAGAGAAACGGCACGCCATCGTAAGTTTCAAGGCGGAAGTCCTCCGCCGGAGCCAGGCGCTGCCTGCCCGTGGCATGGTCGGTGCTCGCGGCAACGACCGTCGCGCTCCACCCATACCGGGGCAAATGACGGGCCAGCGAGAAATGGCGCGTGCCGCCGGCCCCGCCCGGCTCCACCGCATAGTGGTTCAGCATCCAGACGTGTTTCATGCCGGATTCAGGAAGGCCATTTCACGCGCAGGTCCTGATGGCGATGCAGGGACCGCACACTTATCCCCTCCTCATACCGCCGCCTTACACTCATGCAAGGCATCTTTCTCGCAGGTCTGGATCATGGAAAACACAGCCAATCTTTCCCTTCCCTACATCATGTCTTCGCAGGCGCAGAAGCATGTGACTCATAACGAGGCGCTGCGCATCCTCGACGCCGCCATCCAGCTCGCCGTCGTCGACCGCGACCTGACCGAGCCGCCCGCCATGCCGGACGAGGGCGAGCGCCATATCGTGGCCGCTGGCGCGACGGGCGCCTGGGCGGAGCAGGACGACAGGATCGCCGTGTGGCAGGATGACGGCTGGACCTTCCTCGTTCCGACGCCCGGCTGGACGGCGTGGGCCATCGACGAGGAGACCCTGCTCTATTGGACCGGCGCTTCCTGGGAGCGCGCAACCAAGGAGGTCACGGCGCTCCAGAATCTTTCTCTGCTCGGCATCGGCACCTCGGCGGACAGTGCAAACCCGTTCGCCGCCAAGCTCAACAAGGCGCTGTGGGCGGCGCTGGGCACGGGCGAAGGCGGCGACGGCGACCTGCGCTACACCATGAACAAGCAGGGCGCAGCCAACGTGCTGTCGCTCCTGATGCAGTCGAACTGGTCGGGCCGCGCCGAGATCGGCCTCGTCGGAAACGAAGACCTCTCGATCAAGGTGAGCGCCAACGGCTCGAGCTGGATCGAGGCGCTCAGGATCGACCGGCAGAACGGCCGCGTTTCCTTTCCGCGCACCAATCTGCTGACCGATTTCGCCGTCAGCCTGCTGCCCGACAGCGGCCGCTTCGCCGGCAACGGCGCGACGGGCAACACGGTCGGCTCGTTTTCCCTTCCATCCTATCTTTCGCTCTACGGCGGCGCGACAGCGGCGGACGGCGGCAAGTACATCACCAACAACAGCGACTACGGCGGAACGGCAGGCGCGCTGCCCGCAAGCGTCAGGGACCTCGTCGACCAGATCCGCGGTCCGTCCCACCGGCGCTACGGCGTCGAGTACCGGGTGGCCGAGATCACGATGGGCGCGGACACCAGCACCCCGATTTCCGTATCGGGCACCCCCTATTATCTGGGACTGCTCATGGGATTCGGACCGCGTCCGCCGCGAATGACGTTCCACATTTATCTGCGCGCGCTCGACGGCACCATCGCCTACCGCTGGTATCCGGGGCAGACGATCATCAAGAACGGTACGGCCTTCACGACGCATGTCCCGATCTCGCCGGGGGAAGGCTGGGTCTCGATGACGGTGCGCGACGAGCAGGACCCCTACTCCTCTTATGGCTACAACCCGACGCCGCTCAACCTGCACGGAGAAGCCGTGGGCCATCGCTTCCTGCTCGCCTGCCCCGCCCTGATGGGCGGCATCACCCCCGTGGACGACAACGTCGGCGTGATCGCGGGCGTCAATCGCTGGCTGGCGTAAGGCGGAGCTGGGTTCAGTCCGCCAGGCGTAGCGTCCCGCCGTGCTGTTCGTAGCGCTCGCCGGTGCGCGGGCAGGTCAGCGTGTCGTCGAGAATCTCGCCGCCACGCGACACCCAGCCGATGCGCCGCGCCGGCACGCCAGCGACGAGCGCGAAGGCCGGCACCGGCTTCGTCACCACTGCGCCGGCGGCGACCAGGCAATACTCGCCCAGCTCGTTGCCGCAAACGATGGTGGCGTTGGCGCCGATGGTGGCGCCGCGGCGCACGCGCGTCGGGCGGAACTCGTCCTTGCGCTCCACCTCGGCGCGCGGGTTGAGGACGTTGGTGAAGACGCAGGACGGGCCGCAGAACACTCCGTCTTCAAGCTCGACGCCCTTATAGAGCGAGACGTTGTTCTGGATCTTGCAATTGTCGCCGACAGCCACATCGGGTCCGATCATGACGTTCTGCCCGATCGAGCAGTTGCGGCCGAGCCGGCTGCCGGAAAGGATATGGCTGAAATGCCAGATCTTGGTTCCGTCGCCGAGCGTGACGCCGTCATCGACATAAGAACTTTCATGGACGAAAGCGGGCTTGGTCATGGGTGAGCGTTTCCTTGAATCACGTTCGTGCGGCAAGCCCCGACAGGCCGGTGCTCTCTGCCGCGTAGCGGGCCCTTATCGCGCCAGGATATCCGCGATCGCCTGTGCGGCCTTGCCGTCGCCGTAGGGGCTGGCGTCCGTCCCGCGGCTGCCGAGCGCACCGAGAATCGCACCCGCAAGGTCATCGCTTTCGGGCGAGGCCAGCCGATTCCAGCCCAGCTCCACCAGTTCGACCCATTCGGTCTCGTCGCGCAGCGTCACGCAGGGCACGCCGTAGAAGAACGCCTCTTTCTGCACGCCGCCGGAATCGGTGGCGATCAGCGCCGCCTGCGACTCCAGCGTCACCATGTCGAGATAACCGACCGGCGGCACCGTGCGCACCTTGCCGAACGCAAGGCCGGCCGCCTTCATGCGCCCCTGCGTGCGCGGGTGCAGCGGCAGCACGACGGGAAGCCTCGCTGCGACGCTTTCCAGAGCCGACACGATCCGGGCCAGCCGAGCGGAATCGTCGGTGTTTTCCGCACGGTGGATCGTCGCCAGAACATAGCCTTTCGGCGCGATGCCGAATTGCGCCAGCAGGCTGCCGCGCAGCTTCGCGACTTCGGCGAACTGCAACGCGGCGTCGTACATCACGTCGCCGACGGGAAAGATGCGGGCTGCCTCGACGCCCTCGCGCTCCAGGTTGCCCACGGCGGCCGCCGTGGAGGCGAACAGGATGTCGGAAAGCTGATCGGCGACGATGCGGTTGATCTCCTCCGGCATGGCGCGGTTGAACGACCTCAACCCGGCCTCGACATGCGCGACCGGGATGTGCAGCTTGGCCGCGACCAGCGCGCCGGCGAGCGTGGAGTTGGTGTCGCCGTAGACGAGGACCCGGTCGGGGCGCAGCGCCTCAAGCACGGGTTCGAGCTTCTGCAGCATGGCGCCGGTCATGGCGCCGTGGCCGCCGCCATGAATGTCGAGGTGATGGTCGGGCGCGGCGATGCCCAGCTCCTCGAAGAAGACATCCGACATGCCGGCATCGAAATGCTGGCCGGTGTGGACGAGCACCTCGCGCACGGCGCCCGTGGCGGCGAGCGCGCGGCTCACCGGCGCGACCTTGATGAACTGCGGGCGGGCTCCGACGATGGTGACGATGGTTTTCACGGAAGGTGCTTTCGAAAGCGGAGAAGTTGGATCAGGCATACATGAGGCCGCGTCGCGGCTAGGCGTTGTGCGGCAGAGACGTCTATGGATCGGGAGTTTCTTCTGCGCGACTGCCTATTTCCGGCCGCCCTGCCCGCGGGAAATCGACGCCGCCATTCGCGCGAGGGCTGGCCCCAACCCGCTTTTCTCCGTATCGGCCATCATGGTGAAGTAGAGGCCATGCTGACCTGGGTTAAGCGGAAAAGCGTTCGACAGTTGCTCGTACAGGGACCCAATCTCCTCGCCACCCAGGAAGCTCCACCAGCCAAGGGTGAAGGTGCCGCTGACTTGGTAGGGAGCATAGCCGAAGTTCGGGCGCTTCTGATAAAGCCAGCGATAATATCCGTTGTGTCCGGACATGTAGTTGCGCAGCACCGGCACACCTAGCTCCTGATGCCGATCGACCACCCGGTTGAGCAACTGCCACTTCAATCGCGCGACCAGATCGTCCACGTCGCGGTGGGCGCGCACCTGCGTCAGCCACAACGGCCAGCGGTGGGCATGGCTGCTGTCTTCCTGGATCGAGGCAATGCGGACGGGCCTGGCGTTTTCGCCGGGAACGGTGAAGTAGCCGGCATGGGCATAGTCGGGATGATCCGCCCAGACCCCGACCTGGAACCGCCAGCCCTCGCCCGAGCGATCAAGCTCGCGCTCCATGATCCTGTCGAACATGCGGAGCGCATCCTCGCACACGGCGCAAGGCTGCCCCACATGAGCCCTCCAGACGCCGAGGTCGGCCGCCATGCCGATAACGTACATCTCCTGGTCGAAGATCACGCGATAGTAGGACGGCTTCGTCGGCTTGTTGGCGAGCTTCCACTCCAGACGCTCCCTGATGCCTCCGGGGAAAGGAGCCCGGCCCCACTGCCATGCGGGCAGTTTCTGCCAGTAATGGGTGACGCGCTCCTCGATCAGGGCCGCGACGGCCTCGTTCAATCGCGGATCGGGATTGGCGGCGTTCATCGCCAGGTATCGGCTCGCGAGAGCAAGATATTGCATCTCCGAGACTCCGGAGATTTCGATCTTGATGTCTTTTGCACGATAGGCCTCGGCAGCACGCGCAAAGTGGTTTTCAAAGGCAGAAAGAATCCTGCCGGGATTCTTGAAGGCGTGATGCAGCGGCACCATGAGATAATGCCCGGCGTTGTAGGCCTCCTGCGGGGTCCACAATTCCTTCGAGAGCATTGCGACAATGAGATTTTCCGCGGGCGGTGATATTCTTGTTTCGGCCCGGGCATGAACAACCGCCAATCCCACTGCCAGAAAAATGGCAAGAACCCGGCGTCCTCCTCTTGCAATTTTCATATCGGCCTTCGTCTCGCACTTCGCATGACCGTGCCGCAAAGCATGTGACATGACGATCATTCAGGCTGCCGGCCGCAATTTCCGGTAAAGCTCCAGGAGCTTCTTCTCCTCGACGCCCCAGTTGTAGCGTTCCTTGACAGCGCGGCGGCCATTCTCGCCCATGCTGCGGACCAGATCCGGATTCTCCACCAGCCGGTCGATGGCAGCTGCGATCGCCTTGGGGTCGAGCGGATCGACGCAGACGCCGCAGTCGTTGCCCTCCACGATGTCTCGCCAGAGCGGGAAGTCCGAGGCGATGACTGGGAGGCCTGCGGACATGTACTCAAACATCTTTACAGGCAGCGAGTCGACATAAGCGGGCGTCGGATGCAGCGTGACGATTCCGGCGACCGAGCGTGCAAACACCGACCTGATTGCGGAGCGCGAAAGAAAACCAAGTTCGCTGACTCGCGCCCATCCGGGCATGGTCACGACTTCGGATTTTGTCACAGCCTCGGAAAACGCACCTGCGAGATTGAGGCGCGCTTCCGACGTCAAAAGGCTCATCGCAGCGACGAGTTCACGGATGCCGCGCGCCGAGCCGATGCCGCCGACATAGCAGACCTCTTTCCCCTTTTCGCTCCAGGCGATCCCGGTTTCGAGTTCGCCAAGCATGGGAAAGTTGTTCACATCGACGGCAGAAATGCCCATTCCGATGAACTTGTCGCGGATCGCCGGCGTGGCCGCAACCACGGCGTCGAGCCGGCAGCAGGCGAAGCGCTCGGCCATATTCGCCATCCCAGCAATCGGTCGACGCAGGACAGGCCGGATGTATGTTTTCGAGAGAATGTCGCGCGGCACGTCCTCGTGGGAATCGTAGATGACATGCTTGCCGTATCGCTTGAGCGCAAGACCGACCGGCAGAAGCTCCGGATCATGAAGATGATAAATATCCGCGTTCAGCCGCAGCGCGCGCGTGAAAACCCGACGTGTCGCCCCCAGCGCCCGGCTTAGTCGCCCGCGCGATGTTCCCACGTCGACAATCCGCACCCCATCCCGCTCATGGTCGCCCAACCCATCGGCGACAACTAGAAAGACCTGGTGACCGCTCCTTACCAAGCTGCGACACATCTTCAGGAGAATTCGGGTGTCGTCACGAGGATGGACGGACGTCAGATGGGCTATTCGGAGCGCCTCGGCCATCATACGCAACACCGAACAGAAAAACTGAGGAGTACGGCGCTCTTCGGGGTGCGCACTCTCGGCCTTGCCCCAGCGTCATGCACCGGCGACATCTCCGATATACGGAGCAAAACGGCGCAGCCATATCTCCAGCGATACGATGCTCAGCACGTCCTGGTAGCGCACACCGGGGCGTTCCGCCAGAAGGTCCGCGAACAGGGAGCGCGCACCGGCAACATCGATCAGACCGAACTCGGCCGCCATCATCGGCTGGTTGAGCATGTCCTCGATCCTGGAACGCAGGGCGGTGCGCATCCATATCGCCCCCGGCAAGGTGTAGCCTTTTTTGTCTTTGCGCCACGCGATCTCCGGCGGCAGCAGGCCGCTCATCGCCTCTCGCAGAATGTGTTTGGTCCAGCCGCGGACGAGCTTGGCCTCCGGCGGCACGCGGGCCAACGCCTCGACCAGTCTGTAATCCAGAAAAGGAGTGCGCATCTCGCACGACCGCGACATCGACATGCGGTCCTCGGATGTCAGCAAGCCAGGCAGGGAAAAATGCCGCAGATCGCGCCATTCCCTTTCTTCGTAGGAAGCCCCCAGACCCGCATCCAGCAGGCGCGCACCTGACAGCGCCGGCCCTACCCACGCGCGCGACAGGCGGCCGCGCAAGAAGGGAATGTATCGCTTGGCGTGGCCAAGGGAAAACTCCGGCAGGATCGTTCCATGCCGGAGGCAGCCCGCCAGCATCGACAGCGGTCCGCCGATGCGGCCGCGTCGCAGCCGATCCTGAAGATAGAAATAAAGGAACTTGTTGTACCCGCCGAGTTGCTCGTCCGCTCCCTGGCCGGTGAGCAACACAATCAGCCCGCGTTCGCGACCCTGCCGGATGATTTCACGATGTGCGACGTTCGAGAAACTG
The DNA here is from genome assembly GCA_964653225.1 of uncultured Rhodoplanes sp. Taxonomy (GTDB): domain Bacteria; phylum Pseudomonadota; class Alphaproteobacteria; order Rhizobiales; family Xanthobacteraceae; genus Z2-YC6860. The sequence goes on from CAZZCV010000008.1 coordinate 22,823, forward strand.
ATGACCGGGTGATCGAAATGCCAGATCGTATCGGACAGGTCGTCCCATGCCCGCACCGGATCGTCGTCGCTCTGCACCTTGATGATCTCGCAACCGATATGCGACGTCATCCTGTCGATGAACGGTTCCTCGTTGGAGGCCGGATCCCTGCTGATGACCGAGAGCGCACGCAGCTTCCCGCCCGGGATCACCCGGCTCGCCGCTGCCAGAATAGATGAACTGTCCAGCCCGCCCGACAGCATGATGCCGACCGGCACGTCGGAGCGCAGGCGCAGGCGCACCGCATCCAAGAACAGCTCGCGGACGTCGGCGGCGTCCGGGACGGACTTGTCGTCGTCGGGCTCTTCGAAGGGGTGACGCCAGAATGCCTTCGGATCAACGACGATCGGCGATGAGGCAAGGTCGATTTCAGCGTAACACGCAGCAGGAAAGGCCTCTACGCCTTGAAAGAAACTTTGCGGTTGGGCCGAAATCAAGGATTGGAGGAGATAGCTCGCGACGGCCTCCCTATTCAGACCGAAACGGGGGCCGATGCAGCCGGCCAGCACGCCCTTGACCTCAGACGCCGCAACGAGCGCCTGTCCATCCAAGGTGAAATAGAGCGGTTTGACCCCCAGACGGTCCCGCGAGAGAAGAAGCTTCCGCTCGCGCCGGTCAAGGAAAGCCAGCGCCCACATACCATTGAAACGTCTGAAAGCGTCGCTCCCCCAGCGTGCGAGCGCTGCGAGCACCACGGCCGTGTCGCCGCTCGACATGGCGGTGATGGGATCCTCGCCAAGTTCCGCGGATAACTCACGGTAGTTATAGATTTCTCCATTGTAGCTCAGCACATATCGCTCGCAGGGCGACACCATCGGCTGACTTCCGGCAGGGGTCAGGTCGAGAATGGACAGACGCTGCTGGCCAAGCCCGAGCACACCGTTGCCGATCGCCTCGACCACCACCCCACGGCCGTCCGGGCCGCGGTGCGTTTGCACGCGCTCCATCGCGGCCAGCCGCGCAGAAACGTCCTCCGCACTCGCCGAGGAGGAAAAGCAAACTGTCACCCCACACATTGCTCGATCGCTCGGGTTAATTACCGCCGCACGTAAAATTCAATCGATCTGCCCTGAATCATCATTCGGCATCCACCACCACTAATTATTATACAATCCAGAACCGCCCCGCGATTTGGGTTGGAATAATTGATCGTTATTTCTTACAGAGGCATTTCCGATGCCCGGCTTACCTACTAGCGTGAGAATAATTAATGCCAGCAACAAACCATGAGTTAAAAACATTGTGAGAAAGTCGGTTGCGCTGCTCATAGAAAGAAATTGCCCCAACATCGATGCCGCCACGAATGGCACCCCCAGATGACGGCCATACGTTTGGAAGATCGACACGGTCAAACCTACACAAATCGCATATACAACAACACCAATGATACCCGCCTGGGAATAACCGCTTCCAATAAACCCAGCATTGGCACTCATCGCCACATTGTCAAAATACGCCTCTCCAATTATGAACGGAGCCGTAATCCCACCATAGGGACTCCCCACCAAACCGAATGTCACCCGCGAGTCCGACCAAAAATACTTTGGATTTTCGGAAAAGAACTCAAGAAAAAAATAATCCAGCAGAGGCGGCACCATCATCACCCTCTGCATAAATAGGCTTTCGTACCATCCAAATAGCGGACTCGCGTCATAGACCGAGTCGAGATAGGCTGCAATCAGCGCCGCTATAATCGCTATTATAAATAGCGATATAATAACTGAATAGCGTCTATATCGCGCGAGGAAAAAGAACACCCCCAAGACCACTATTGGGGTAAACAAGATCGACTTGTGCGTCGTTAGTCCAAAAAGCAGGATCGCTGCACAGAAGAAAAATACGACGAATAAATAATTGCGATACAACAACGCGACAGTTATACCAAATGGAATCACCGTTTTCGAGAAAACAGAATAGAGATAAGCAAAAATTCCGGGCAAATCTTCGGCTGCTTCGCGCCTGAGGTCATAAACCCTACTAAAATCCAAGTTAAAATAGCGAAACCCACCAAAAATGAAAAAAGAAAAGATAAGTCCGAAGCTCGCCAACGCCAGAAACCACATCATTGTGATCGGCGATATTCTCGTCAGCTCGATGCGTGGAAAAGGAAACGCGCTAGCAGCATAAACGATACCCAAAGCCAGCCAAATCAACAGGGCCGCCGACGTCGGCTCGTCGGCAAAAGCATACAACACCAGAGACGGCACCAGATAAGAAGTCAGAAGCACATTCAAAAAGAAAGTTCTAGCGCCCTCCCGAAGAGGAGTAAAAAGCACAAATAATATAAGTACGGAAGCTGCTGTGAAAACCTTCGAACTATTGATCGAAGTGAGCAAGCCCATATATCCCCATCGCGGTGATGTAAACAAGACATATGTCAACGACAGCAATCCAAATCCGATTATATATAGAATAACCATTATAAATCGCCGATCGGTTGATGGATCTCCGCTCGGAATTGTTCTTCGTGGACGTCGTCGATCTGCGAACGTTTCGCTTCCTCTGCGATACGGCGTCTTCAAAGGTTCGGAGGCGCCGGCGTGCGAAAGGGGGGTCATTGCAGCAGCTCCTGAAAGAATAACCGGTCTGCTGCCCCTAGCAGGTGTGAGTTATGCCACAGAAAGGTGAAATCACCACCGTATCTCAATGCACGCTGCTTCAGATCCAACATGAATGCGAGTGCCTTGTCCGAGTATCCCATGCCGAGATAGCTGGCCGCGATGACCGAGCACTCCATGAGAACCAGCGGCCTCTGGATCAAGCGCAGAGGTGCTTTTCGTGACCAGCTCCACATCCGGAACGGATGTGCGGTCCCGTATCGGAATCCCGGCCGGTCCGCGAAGGAGCCCGTGGCATCATAGTGAAATCCTGCATCCTCGAGATGATCGGGCGTTTCGGTCGCATCCCAGCGAAGAAAGTGCTGGCGATTTCCAAGCTCGCCGATATTCACGCCAGCGCTCTCGCATGCCGATCCCAGTCGGCTTCGCTCTTCTGCGATCTGCCTTCCGTCTCTGAAAGTATTGTAACTGCCATGCATGCCGATCTCGTGTCCCCGCTCCGCAATCCTGCGGAGCAATGACTGCATGCGCGGCTCAGCGAGATCGTAGTCGCCGTCTATGGCTCCTGCCGAATGATCGGCGATGAAATAGAAAGCGGCGCGGTGTCCGTGCCGCTCGCAGGCGTCCATATACCAGTCGAAGGTGTGATTGGGATCGAAGCGATAATCTCCCTTGCGGTGGGCCACAAAATTGCGCGCCCGCCGAGATGCGAGCCCGGCATCGCAGCGCAGGAGGAGATCGGAAGCCAGCGACCGGGCAACGCGGTAGGGACTCGAGGAATCATAAGGCACGTCCACATCGCAACTCGCCCTGACCCGGCCTTCGCGCCGTCTACGCATCAGACCTGGCCAGAGCCGCTTCATCATTGCCCAGAGCACCTCGACATATTCATCGACAATGGGGCGATAAAGAAAGCCGGCCCTCCACGCGAGCGACGCGGCGCCGGGAAAGCGGTCGCGCGCATCGCGGTTAGGCAGCGCAACCTCCTCGAAGCGGGACAGCATGAAGAAGATCGAACCAAAGATGTCGATCTCGCACCGGATCGCGCTCTCGGATATCTCAATTTCTGGCGCACCGAACAGGACCGGCAGCGGCTGTTCCAGTTCCGCCTCCGGCAACGCCTTCGCCGTATCCAGCACAGCGAGCGGCAGCGCCGGCATCTGGCTCGCCCATGCGGCCTGATCATCCTCCAGATTGGGAAACAGTGACGGCATCGCGAGCCTGCGCCCACTCGCTTCCAGGGCCACCTGCGCTTCCGCGCCCTCCATAATCTCGAACGAAAGCCCCAGCATCTCGCCGATGACCACCTCGGCGACCCAGCGGATAGCTTCGGACCGAGCAGAGGGAATGGACAGCAGCAGCGTCATCGGCCGCGGAGACTTCGCAACAGGACCTGTGCAGGCCGAGGAAGCAAGAGTCCAAGCAACGAACGCTGCCATTCCCCCGAAACAAAGTTCAGTTCAGCACCGCGTATGAATGTCGGAAGTCTTGTCGTTACGAAACGAGGACCGCGCGCAAAGGCCCGATGCATGAAGACCATGCGCGACAGAGGCGGGCCGGGCGGCTCGGCATCGAACAGCAGCCTGGCGAAAGCCGGCTCGTTACGGAATGCAAAATCGCAAGACGCCCAAAATTTGGCATTCAGCTCCATAAAAACGTAATCGTCACGAAGCGGGCAGTGTTTGAATTCGATCAATCCCCATCCGCTAAAATTTGTATGCCGCAACAGGGATTCCGCATAACGAAGTAACCGGTCATCCGCCTTCCGCTCGATGACGACCGCAGACCCGCCGATTTCGGGATAGCTTTCGACTTCGTGATGGATATGGAGCGCCTGCGCAACTCCTTCCGTCGCGATGAAAGAAACCCCATAGGTCCCCGGGGCAGAAATAAACTCCTGGAAGATCAAATCATCGGAGAAGCGTGGAAACTCCTCCCGACGGTTGGCGATGCCGCGAGTCCCTCCTCCTTCCTCCTTCGACTTGAAGAAAACCGGAAAGACAGAAATTTCATCGGACTTGAACCATGTCTTGGGAACCGGAACGCCCGCCGCGGCCGCAGCCTCGATGGACCAGCGCTTGTCGTAGAAGCGAAGGGCTTCGCGGCGCATCGTTATGCAGCCAAGAGCGATATCGCCGCGCTGAAGCATGAAAGCCGTCGACCGCGCCCCTGTTGGAACGACCCGCGAAGAACCGGCGATCTCGAGCTCTGAAAACGGCTCGATTCTGTCGAACGGAGCACGACGAAACGGTCGTCCCTCGCCGGGCATAATCATTCCGGTGAGCCGGAGAGCTGGATCGACGCGCTTAAGCAGTCGCGCGATCGTATGAGACTGGTCGAGTGCGGGAGAGAGAACGACCGAGTGCAGGGCCATCAGGCCAACTCCACCACGCATGCGATTCGCTCGGTGCTTGCCCATCCCTGCAGGCTGTATAAATGCGGCACGAGACCTGGCGCGACCGCAGCGACCGGATTGGGCACCCCCTTCAACCGAGAATGATAAAATAAATCAACCCCCCCCCCAAACTTCTCCAGGGAAATGGATTTGAAAGAGATTCCCGAAGATCGGATCAAATTTCCAACCTCTTGTGGCTCAAAGAAACGGATATCGTACAGCGGATCTTTCGAGGCGCACTCAGCGAAAGTTTTTCGCAAATTAGAATTCATTGCATTGTGGACAATAATTACCATCCATTTTCTCGTAACCCGCGCCTGCTCCCGTGCAAGCAGAATAAGTTTGGCGTTATCAGTAAACAGTATCCAGAACCCGTTCGAGAAACTCAAATCAACAGAACGATCCGGGAAATTCAAAGCGAAAGCATCTTCACGACGCAGATCGAGCGGCGAATTCGGAAACTTCTGCTGTAGATAGGCAAGCGTCTTCTGATCGAAATCGGTGCCGATTGCGTTGACCCCACGGGTCGCGAGGTATCGGCTGTCTCGGCAACTGCCGCCCGCCAGTTCGAGCGCACTTATTTTTCTGCCGAAACGGCGCTCAAGCCAGTACCCCGCCCGAGGCGGTGCTTTCAGATAAGTATCGAGGTGTCTCTGCCATGCCTCCGTCCAGAATTTCTCTTGAGTAATATCCTCCATCATACATTTATCCTATACGAGCCACTTGGAGTGGCCGACGCTCGACCCCGCAAGCCGGTATCCCACGATACCGTCGAGAATGTAAAACGCTGTGTTTGCCAAGACAAAAAGCATGAGAGTCATTTCGACCGAGAGACTGAAAACCCATCCGGCAAGCAGTACAGATGCGAAGCTTACCAGACGGACCACATGCCAGATCATGATGTAGCGGGTCGCGCCGACGATCAGTGCGCCCTTGTCGATGGGTGTGAACACGAACTGGAAGAATGCCGCGACAGCGAGAACTCTCGCGTATTCGCCGGCAACACGCCACGATTCTCCGAACACCAGCGCGAACAGGTCAGGCGCGACAACAAAAATCACTCCGACAGGCACAGCGGCCAGCGCCGCCGATGTCGCCAGCGTAATGAGGAACAGCCGCCGGAATTCACCTCGCTGCCGATACAGGACGCTGGCCTTTTGCCGATAGACGTCGCCTATGGCGTTCGCAATCAAAGCTGAGGGGAGGACCATGATGCGGTAAGCGAGCGCATACAGGCCTGCCGTCGCCACGCCGTATAGAATTGAGATGGTGAGAATAGGCAGTTGCATCGCCGCCGCGCCGACCCAGTGCGCAGGCAGGAGATGTTTCGGGTGGTTGAGATAGCGCAGTGCGAGGCGCTTCATCCGCTCCCGCATATCCTGCGTATCGCAGGACTGCAGCGACCGGGAGAAGCTCACGGCTATCTGCGCGGTGGTCGCCACGAGACCGGCAAGTTGGCCGAGGATGAGTCCGCCTGCGCCGCCCCCCACCGCGCCCAGGGACAGTTGCAGACCGCCACCCAATCCGCTTTGCACCACCCGGTTGACGCCCATCCGGCGGTAATGCCCATGCCGGTTCAGCCAATAGTTCAGGGCGTTATAGGAGCCCATCGCGAAGACGGCCACAGGCATAAGAAAGAGCCAGGGAGCAATCTTCGGCTCTCCAAGCATGTTCGCGACCGAGTTCCGCGCAATCACCACCAGGACAAACAGGAGCACCCCCAAGCCGGCCGCAACGGCAATAGAAAGGATAACCAGCGCATCGGCATCTTCCTCGCGCTCAGGCAGCATGACGGCAAGTTCGTAGCGCCCGGTCGCAGCAGCGGACAGAAACACCAAGAGGGCCATAAACAGCGCGAACATTCCGAAATCGGCAGGAGAGTAAAGCCGCGTCAGCAAAGGGCTGATGGCGATTGGAATGGCCTGGGCCACAGTCGTGCCCATCATCAAGGTAAGCGTTGCGCGCGCGAATCCCCCCTGCTGGAGCAAACGCTTCACCACACCGGACATGATTAGGAAGAATCCTTGGCGCAATGCCGACGATTACGCCTGTATCCCACGTCCGCTCCGACGAATCTGGTCTGGTCAAGCGGCACTCCGCGGCCGATCACGCTCGGAGCAGAGGTTGGCAAAACGCCGGGCTTATCAACGAAGACCACAGCATTACGCACTCGTATCGACGACAATTCCGGCTCCGAGCTGCTGCCCAACCCGCCCTTACCCCTCCACCCTCTCCAGGAACGGATGATACTCGCCCGTCTTCCCGCGCGGCGCGAGCTTGCGGATCGCCGAGACGGTTTCGACCGCTCCGCGGTTCTCCTCGAGACCGAAGCCGCGTCCGGCTAGGATCTCCTCGTAGCTGCGGATGTGCAGGTCGGTGAAGCCTTCGGAGAATTCGAGCTCCTCGCCGTCGAGGGTGATCGAGCGGTAGGTGCGCTGCCCTTTGGTGCGAGCGGCGTCGGGCACGTCGCCGACGTCCACGGACAGGAACCAGCGCACGCGCGCGCGCTCGTATTCCAGATAGCCGGCCGCCTTGGTGGCGGAGCTGTGATGCACCACGTTGTCCTGGAGCGGACCGAACACAAAACCCAGCATGTCGAAGAAATGCACGCCGATGTTGGTGGCGATGCCACCCGCCTTCTTGTCGTCACCCTTCCAGCTTTGCAGGTACCAGCGCCCGCGCGAGGTGATGTAGGCCAGATCGACGTCGTGCTTCCTGTTGACGCCGCCCGCCTGGACCTTCTCGCGCAGCGCCACGATCGCCGGATGCAGCCGCAGTTGCAGGATGGTGTTGATCTTCCGTCCGGTCTCGCTCTCGATCTCCGAGAGCGCGTCGATGTTCCACGGGTTGAGCACCAGTGGCTTCTCGCAGATCGCATCCGCCCCCGAACGCAGCGCAAAGCGCATATGCGCATCGTGCAGATAGTTCGGCGAGCAGATCGAGACCATGTCGACGGCGCGGCTTTCCCGGCGGAGCTTGTCGACATGGCGGTCGAAGCGCTCGAACTCGGTGAAGAAATGCGCCTCCGGAAAGTGGCTGTCGATGATGCCGACGGAATCGCTCGGATCGCAGGCGGCCACGAGACTGTTTCCCGTGGCTTTGATCGCTTGCATGTGGCGGGGAGCGATATAGCCTGCGGCTCCGATCAGGGCGAAGGTTTTCATGAAGGGGGGACTCGCTTCCGATGGTTTGATCGTCAAGGTTCAGGTCCGGCGACGAAGCTGCGGGCCGAGCGGCCGCCTGTCGTTCTCACGGGAGGAGAAGATGGTCAACGCCGCGGTTCAGGAAACGCCCTGATCCCGGCCCGCGGTCGCCTGCCGCTCCACCCGCTCGCCCATCGCCGCCGCGACCTGCGCCTCGTTGCGCCGGTCGCCGCGCACGATCACCCAGGCCGTCAGGATCATGATCTTGAGGTCGAGCCAGAACGACGCATGCCGGATATACCATTCGTCGAGCGCGTCTTTTTCGTCCGGCGTGAGCAGCTTGCCGCCGTTGATCTGCGCGAGGCCCGTCAGGCCGGGCCGCACCTGCAGCCGCAGACCCATGCCCTTGGGCTGGTCCACGGGCAGCAGCGGCCGGGGGCCTACGATCGACATGCCGCCGGTCAGCACGTTGACGAGCTGCGGAATCTCGTCGAGCCGGTTGCGGCGAAGGACCCAGCCCAGCACGGACACCCGCTCCTTTTCGAGCAACGGACGGCCATAACGGTCGAATGCGCTGTGCATGCTGCGGAACTTGTAGACCGAGAGCGGCCGGCCGTGGTGGCCGAGGCGCTGCTGCCAGAATACGACCGGGCTGCCCATGGCGATGAACACCAGGATCGCCACCACGGCCGCAACCGGCGCGATCACGATCATCATGGCCAGCGAGATCACGATGTCGAGAGCTCGCTTGACGCCCCAGTAGGATCGCATCCCGAGGCCGGCGACCGCGCCGCTCTGCGGCCCGCCGGCGTCGCCGCCGAGCGCCGCCGCGGGCGGGAACGAAAACCGCTCATGCAGCCATTCCAGCGGAATGCCCTTGCTCTCGCAGGTTGCCTGTACGTGGAGCCAGGCCGGGCGGGAGAGTTCTGCGGGATGCAGCGCGACCACCACCTTCGAAATCTGCAGCCCGTGCATGGCGTATTCGCCGATGACGCGGGCGAGTTGCTCCGGCGAGCCCACGATCGGATAGCCATTGAGCGTTCGGTGCCGCAATCCCGACCGCTCGTCCAGCAGCGCCACGATCCGCTGCTCGCGGGACGCCAGTTCCTCCACCATCCTGATGAAGAACCAGGACAGCCGGCTCGCTCCAACGATCAGAACGTTCTCCACGGCATCGTACGAAGGCCGAGAAGTCTCGACGGTCTGCGGACGTGCGACCATCCGGGCTGCGACGCGAACCCCGATCAGTCCGCCGGCCAGCATCAGCAGATGGATGACGGGGGCAGAGCGCGGCGCGTCGTCGAGCCGGGTCAGAAGAAACAGGGCAACGGTGGTGATCGCCACCGTCGCGAGCGACGCCTTTACGACGCCCACAGCTTCGTGGACGGAAAAGAATCCCGGTAGCGGATCGCTGATCCGGAACCATTGGAACGCGAACACCGAAGCGAGCAGCGCGATTCCGCCGTAGACGATCGCGACGTCGATCCGGCCGAGGCCGCCATCCCGGATGATGAACGCCAGGATCGGGCTTGCGGCCGCCCAGATCAGGTCGAACGGCGCCAGTCGCGAAAACACCCGTGCGCTCGACGCCGGACGCCGCGGGCGCGCGACTCCGCTTCCTCCGAACAGGGACAGCATCTGCGCCCTCACCCTGCGTCCTGCCCTAGAAACCCGGCAGACGCCGCAGGCGGCTGATCGTATCCACGCTCTTCAGCATTCGACACTGGTAATGCTACCGCACTTGGGGTGAGCGGCCCCGCGGCCGTCCCACTCCCCTCTGCTGTGCTCGGTCTGGCGGCGCACGAACGGCGTCGCCGGATTTTTTCAGGCCGCCCTTGCGGGCATCAGATCGTTTCGGTCGATCGAGGCCGCAACCTCGCCGCCCAGGAAACTCAGAAGCACGCGCACCCGCCCCGCCCCATCGAAACGCACCAGCCGCCCCATCAAGTCGGCGAACGGTCCCGACAGCACGCGGACGGTTTCGCCGAGTTCGAGGCCGTCACCGAACCGCACCACACCCGCACTGTCGGACATGGCGAGAAGATTCTCGACGACTCCGCCCGGAACAGGACGCGGACCGACGCCGTTCATCACCATCGATACGACGCCGAACGTGCCGTTGATGCTGCGCCAGCGATGGCGTTCGAGATCGAGCGCGACGAAGAGATAGCGCGGAAAGAAGGCCGTATTGACGCTGCGCATTCGCCGCGCGTGGCGCACGGTCTTTGCATATCGCGGCAGGAAGGTGCGGAACCCTTGCGCCGCAAGATGCGACTGCGCACGAAACTCCGCATGCGGGCGAGTGTGAACGACGTACCAGCGCTCGCCTGCAGCCGCCGGCATGCCGGCCGGCGGATTCGCCGACCCAGGCTGCTCTTTGGATGCCGCACGCATGTCGCCCCACGCTCCCACTCTGCGCGCAGCCACCATAGCAAATTTATTGGAATGCGGCATGAAATGACGAAAAAGCATTAATTTGTCTTTTTTATTAAACTTCCAATCTATTTTCCCAAGAAATCATTGGCCGGCGAAAAGGCCATCTTGTTTTCAGCGCCACGCCGGCCGCGTGACGTCGACGCCGGGAACCGGCACGTCGTCGAGATCACGCCGATAAAGCTCGCGGGCGAAGGCCCGGCGCCTGTCGTCTTTCAGGTCGCCGAGCGCCGTATAGAGCCGGGACCGCAGGGCCCGTCCCGGCCCTTCGACGAGATCGGCGGCCTCCCGCACCAGCCCCCACCGCACGAAGCCGGCGAATTCCGCGACCGCCCGCGCCGAAAGCCCGTCCGGCAGCAGGGGAAACGCCGCGAGAGCCAGGCGATTGCGGCGGAGCGCAACCCAACCTTCGTGGGGGCCGAAATCGTAGGACGCCTGCAGAAGCGGAAAATGCGCCGGCTGCAAGCCGTTTCGCGTGTTTTCGAGCCAGAATCGCGCCAGCCACAGGAACGAGTCGCCGGGCGCGTTGGCGAGCGCGAGAGCCGTGCTTTCCCTCAGGGCGTCCAAGCGCTCGTCGATTCGGCCGGCGTTGGCGCGGATGGCCAGTTCCGCCAGGCGAAGACGGATGACGGCGACGTCGCCCAGCACCGACGACCGGAGCTTGGCGACGCGCTCGGGGGCGATCCTGCTCTCGATCGCATCGAGCACCTCGGCGCGATAGCCCTCTCCGGCAGCGATCGCGCGTCCCGCCCGGACGACGACCTGCTCCGACAGCAGCGCCGGCATGGCCACGGCACTCCACGCGATCGCCGCGAACCCGGCGGCCGCCAGCGCGGCCCGCACGAGCCCGAGGCCGACGCTCATTTCAGTGCGTGTACCCGTAACGCGCATAATATTTCTTATAATAATATCGGCCGTAATAATTCTCGTAGCGGTCGAGAACCTTCATGTTGGCCTTGTTCAGGACCACGCCGAGCAGGCGATCGTACACCTCGGGCGCGGACGCGAGCTGGCGCTGCGCCATGTTGTGCCGCGTCTTGCCCCATTCGACGATGTAGACATAGGCGTCCACGACCTTGCTGGTGGCGCGTACGTCCACCACCGGCGCCAGCGGCGGCAGATCGACAATCACGTAGTCGTAGATCTTGCGCAGGCCGTCGATGAACTGCTTGAAGGCGTCCGAGCCGAGAATCTCGCTCGAATGCGCTAGATGCGATTCGATGACGGCAGGCAGGAACACGAGGCCGGTCTGGTCGTCGTCGTGAAGCGCCTCGCCAAGCGGCACCCTGCCGCTGAGGACCTGCAGCAGCCCCACGTCCGCCTTCGGAGCCAGCCGACGCGACAGCGACGGGTTTCGCAGGTCCGCATCGACCAGAATGACCTTGCTGCCGCCGTTGGCGATGAGTTGGGCCAGATTGGACGACGACGTCGACTTGCCCTCGTGCGGCAGCGTCGACGTGAGGCCGATGACCTTGGTCTCCTTGATGGCCTCGCTGATGTCGGCCGCCACCTTGATGGCGCGGAACCCCTCGGTGAACGACGACAGGGGCTCGTGGACGACGTAACGGTAGAGGCGGGGCGCCTGCGGATCGATCTTCTTGCCCGGTCCTGCCGGTGCGAGCGGCGCGGCGGCCTTCCTGCCCTCCCCGCGCACCGGCGCCGATCCGGCATTCTTGGATCCGGCGTTCCTGATGGCGGGCAGGACGGCGAGGCAGTTCGTCCTCAGCAGATCCTCCACCTGCCGCGTGGTGCGGAACACCCTGTCCGCCCCCTCGCGCAGCATGGCCAGGCCGCCGCCGAGGGCGATGCCGAGAACGCCGGCAAGGGCCAGCACCAGCAGGGTCCGCGGGCTGCTCCGGTCGACCGGCGGCGAGGCGGCGCTGATCACGCGGGACTCGGTGATCGGAAACGACAGCTGCTGCGTCATTTCCATGTAGCGCTGCAGGAACGTGTCGTGGATGGAATGATAGACCTTGGCCGAGCTTTCCAGCTCCTTCAGGCCGAGCCGGTCGCGATTGGTGAACTGCGCGCCGGACACCAGCCCCGAGAGGCTCTTTTCAAGCACCTCTTCGCGCGCCTTGGCGATCTGGTAATCGCTCTTGTAGCTTTCGGCGATCCGGCCCAGCTCCTCGACCATCGAACGGCGCAGATGAGCCATCTGCGTCCGAAGATTGACGGCGGCAAGATGATCCTTCCCGTACAACGCCGCCCACGTCTGATGCCGGCGATCGAACTCGATATACTGTGAGCGCAGCTTGTTGATGATCTCGTTGCGCAGGGCATCGGCCACGGCCGCGTCCGGAACCTCCTGCTTCATCACCTCTTCGATGCGGTCCAGACGGGCCTTGGTCTCCGCCGTGACCGCGCGCGCCTGGCCGAGCTGGGTGTTGATATCGACCACCTGCTGTTCGCCGAGCAGGCGGTCGTCGGGGCCGCCGATCCCGACGATGTTTTTCTGCTCCTTGAATTCGAGCACGGCCTTGTCAGCCGCGAGCGCCTGAAGCCGAAGCTCGGCGATCCGCTCCTGGAGCCATTTGCTGGCCCTGCGGGTGGCCTGATACTTGGATTCGAGCTGGTCGAGGATGTAGGCCTCGCCGATCGCGTTGGCGACGGCGGCGGCGCGGTTCCGGCTCGTCGACGTAAAGGAAATGTCCAGCACATAGGTCCGCGCCACGCGGCGCACGGCCCGCTGCTTCAGGAAGCGCTCGAGAGCGCGCCTTTCGAGTTCATGCTCGGAGGCCGTCGTCGAATCCCCGCCGCCGAACAGAAAGGGGCGCGTGATCGCGCCGAGGATCGCTCCGATGAATCCGGTCTGGGAGCCGACGAATTCGGCGTCCTCCGTGAGCTTCAGCTCCCGGATGACGGACAGTCCGATGATATCGGACTTCAGGATCTCGACCTGCGTGTCCACCTGCGTGGTGTCGAGAGGGGCTTCGCCGAAGGCCGCCTGCTGCTGCTGCAGCACCCGCATCTTGCCGGTGTCGATCAGCAGCATCGCGTTCGCGGTGTACCGCTCCTGCGCCGTGAACAGATACACGGAGCCGAGTCCGAGAACGCAGGTCAGCACGAAAACGATGAGAGGGTATTGCCGGCGCAGGAAGCTGGTGGCCTGCTCGAGCAGTTCGGAGAGCGAGACGGAATCGCTCCAGGATCGCTGGTCGATCTGGTCCGCGCCTGGATTCTGCAGCATCCTGTCCATCACTCACACCCGCGCACGCACCCCAACTCCGCAAGCACGCCGGCCCCTGCGCCCGGCCAGCCGAAACCGCACCGTCCGTTTCCGGCGCGGCCCTGTCCTCGCGTCTGATGGTTTCTGATGGTGCCTCTACCGAACGCCCGCAAACGTCTGGTTGCGCTACTTCCGGATGAAAAGCATATCAAATTAACGGAATGGAGACCAAATTTCTGCGCAGTGCCGACGCCCAGCCGGAAATTAAGGTTAAGAGCCCGGAGGGGCCCGTCGCGAGGCCGCCCTCCTCTCCCCGCCGGTCAGCCCCCCCCCGCGTGGCTCTTAACAATCTCCTAATTTTGCTGCTTCCGCGCCCCTCGCCCCCTTGGCGAACCGTCGGTTGAAGCGCTAACATGATAAAACCCTTTGATTGGAGACGCTCCATGTATCCGAAGTCTCTGGCGGTTTTGGGCCGCTCGCTGGCGGGCGCGCTGACTGCCGCGGTTCTGCTGGCCCATCCGGGGGCTGCCAGCGCGCAAACGCTTCCGGCGCAGGCGGTCAGCGAGTTTCTCGCCAACCCGAACACGCTGCTGGCCAACAATCCCAACGGCGGCAGCCAGCTGGTTTCGGCGGTTCGCGATCTCGTTCTCGCCGATCCCGCGACGTTGGCCTCAATCATCTCCCTGCTGAACAACGCCAATCCGGCGCAGCAGTCGGCCATCGGCACGGGCCTCGGCCAGGCCGCCCTGGCCTCGGTGCAAAATAATCCGTCGCTCGCCAACCAGATCCAGGAGGCGATCGCAGCCGCGAACGTACAGGTGGCGACCGCGGCCTACTCGTCGACCACCGGCAACGCCGTGACCGCGGCCGGCAGTCCCGGCGCAGGTGGCGGTGGCGGCGGAGGTGGCGGCGGCATCGGCGGTTCGATCAACACCGCCTTTCCGACTGGCGGCGGCGGCAGCCCGAGCGGAAGCGGCAGCACCGCAGCGGGCGGCACGGGCACCGGGGGCAGCAGCGGCCTGACCGGGGGCGGCACCGTCGGCCGGGGCAGCAGCACCACGACCACCACTGTCGGCGGCAGCGTGAGCCCGAACTGACGCAAACCGGATTTCAATATTGGAGGGTTCGACCGGCTGCCCGGACACGGGCAGCCGGTTTGTTTTTGGGGTCGCTCAGGCTGTCGCAGCGCGCGCAGACTCCCGAACCGCATTGTTCATGACCGCAGGTCTAGAAGCGCCGCGGGCCGCGCGGTCGCGTGCCGTACAGCGGCGGACGTTGTTCCCTCCGCCCCTTTTCACCGCTCATAACCAGAAAAGAATTCAGCCGGGCCGGGACGAGGCCGGCCTATGACGTCGCGGGATCGATGCCGACGCGCCTCTGGTCCGGCTGGAGCACCGCCGCTTCATCCGGGGAGGAGACGTCCCGAACGACCCGCCGGCGACGGCGCTTTCTCACGTTCGCTTCCCCGCCCTGGAACGATTGAGCAAGACCCACGCCCAGCAAGGCGAACACGACGAGCGCATAGCCCGTGACCTGGAGCGAAAAATCCACCGACGAATGCAGCAGCGCGATCAGCGCCACGGCCAGCGCCGCAGACGGAGCGACGGTCTCGCGCCGCGACCGTCGCGTGCCGTAAGCCAGCACCGACAGCGCGACCAGCCATGCGACGGCGACGAGCGCGGCAAGCGGAACACCCACCTCGACGGCAAGCTCCAGGGGCGTGGAGTGCGCCTTGTCCCAGACGCCGTAGATCGAGATCTCCCCGCTCCGATAGGACGGGAAGACCGCGGCGAACGTGCCGAGCCCGGTCCCGAACCAGGGATGGTCGGCGATCATCTGCAGCGTCGAGCGATAGGCCGAAAGGCGGCCGGCGTCCGACAGTCCGGCCGTGTCGATGCGGCCCTCGACCTGCCCGCCCATGAATTGCAGCAGCACGAGGACGACGGTGGCCGCCGCCGCGAGCACCACGATCATGCTCTTTCCGGTCGGCAGATCCCGCCGGAAGAAAAGAACCGCCGTCAGCATCATAACGAACAGCGAGAACAGCACGCCGGCCCGCGAATTGGTCATGAACATGGCCGCGAGGCAGACGAAGAGCATGCAGAACCGGACCATGATGTCTCTGTTCTGCGCAGCCTCGGCCGCCAGTGTCCGCGCCGCGGCCCGCCATGCGATCGACCCCGACGGCAGGCGCATCCGGACGCTGGTCATGAGCAGGACCAGCCAGACGGCGGCGCAGGAACCGAAATAGGTGGCTGCGGTGTTGCGGTTGATGAAAGGGCCGGTGAACCCGCTGGTCCGCAGATGCAGATCGCGGGAGAACAGGAAGTCCAGCGGCCCGGCCACGAGGCTCGCGAAGCCGAGAACCGCGTAAGCCACGCCGGACCACGCCACGACCAGCAGCGCACGGTCGGCTTTCGCGCCGTCGGCCCCCACCACGAGACCGAGCGTCAGCGCCAGCACCGCAGCCAGCGACGGCCCCAGGGCATAGAACGGCTCGCCGCGGATGATCGACACGCTGGGCGGGACGGCCTGGCCCAGAAGTTCGGATGCCTTGGCCCAGATCGGATGGGGCGCGGCGATCCAGGGCTCGATGGCGAGTTGCTCGTGCAGCACGAAGCCGAAGCCGAGAAAGACGACGCCCAGACCCGCCAGAAGCGCAAGGTGTCCGCCTCGCAGCCGAGCGGGCGACGACAGGATCAAGCCCGCGCCGAGAACCCCGCACCAGAGCGCCACCGTCGCAGGATCGCGGGATCCGAGCGGCAGCGGCGCGCCGGCCATGACGACATAGAGCAGATAGGCAGATATCCGGTTCGCTCTGAACGCGCCGTCTGCCATACGCCGGCCACCAGCCTCCAGCAGACGCTCCGTCCGGCGGATTACCGCCGGACGGTGTCCTTGATCTGCTCGCGCAGCGAGATGCCGTTGCTGCCCGTCGCCATGATCACGTTGATGAACTGCAGGAACTTGGTGACCTCGACCGACGCCGCGTTGGCCACGAACAGCACGTCGCCGTGGCGCATCTGCACCTTCGACGCGATGAAGTAGCCGCCGGGATCGCGGAAGCTGATGCTGAAGATCACCGGCACCAGGTCGCCCTGGAAGCGGGACAGGTCAACGCCCAGCTTCTTCGCGACCTCGCGCGGCTCGCGGCGATACAGGAACACCGATCCCGGATCGGCCTGCAGATCGAACAGACCACCGGCCTTGCCGACCGCCTCGGTCAGGTTGATGCGCCAGGCGTTGAAGGGGAATTCGCCCTGCTGCCCGGTGGCGCCGAAAGCCATGAACTTCTGCGGCTCGCGATAGACGTAAATCCGGTCGCCGGGCTGAACGTAAATGTTGTTGTTCGAGGAGTAGATCAGGTTGGCGAAGGGCACGGTCGCGCGGCGTCCGCCGCGCTCCAGCGTGACCCAGGACTCATGTCCCGGTCCGCTGATGCCGCCGGCGCGCGTGATCGCGTCGGTGATCCGGTCCTGCGCGCCGGTGCCGAGCGCGGGATAGCGCACGGAATTGTTCACCTCGCCGAATACGCTCACGAGGCTGGAGTTCTGTCGCGCCAGCGCGACCACGACCTGCGGCTCGATCGCGCGATTGCGGATACGCTCGACGATATTGTTCTGGATCTCGACGTTGGTGCGTCCCGCCGCGCGGATCGACCCCGCGTAAGGAACGCTGATGTTGCCGTCGTTGTCGACGGACTGCTCGGGAATCGTCACGAAGTTGCCGGGCCGCACGCCGGCCTCGATCGGAATGAACAAGCCGCCCGCGGCGGCTTCGAAGATCGTGACGGTGACGGTATCGCCGACCCCGAAGCGGATCGCCGAAGGCGCCCGTCTGTCCGTGAACGATCCGGCCAGGACCGACGGCTCGCCGTGGCTGAGAACGCCGACCGTCTCGGGCGTCAGCTTGACCAGCGCGTAAGGGATGGAGGCCGTAACCTGGGTGTGCACCTCAGGGGTGCCCGGCCCCGACGAGGGCGTGATGCCGCAGGCTGCAACAGCCAATAGGCTCACGCATGCGCTAAAGCGCGCCATAAATGAATGCAGTCGCACGACTACTCACAGCCCCCGCGTTTTGAGTAGATTAAAGCGCAACGAATCCGTGGTTGCAATCTAGCATGGT
This sequence comes from uncultured Rhodoplanes sp., assembly GCA_964653225.1. Taxonomy (GTDB): domain Bacteria; phylum Pseudomonadota; class Alphaproteobacteria; order Rhizobiales; family Xanthobacteraceae; genus Z2-YC6860. The sequence goes on from CAZZCV010000008.1 coordinate 40,685, forward strand.
CACGCAACGGTTCCGTTTAGGTTAAGCAGAAACCTGTGGATAGGCATCCTGTCGCGACCATCTGCAATCTGGAATTTGTGGGTATTGCCTGTCCGCATTTCTTTTTTGCGCGCGATGAAATGGCAGGCGCCTCGATCAAGGCATCTGACTCAACAGGATAATTTTGAAAACGATCTTCTGCGCGAGCGCGGCACGCGCGAGCCGGCATGATTGACTTCTGTCCCAAATTGATACGGCGACGAAGGGAGAACCGATATTCTCCATCCTCGTCCGCCATCCCATGCCGCCCGACTATTTCCGCCGACTGTTACTCCGCAGACACAGATTCAACGCCGTCGGCGGTCGCCCATCCATCGCGACGACCATAAAGAAAGGGCGGCCGCGTGGCCGCCCTGAAAGCATCGAGCCTGTCTTCGCTTCCGTGGGCGAAGTCGAACGTTGGAACGATGGTCAGCAAACCCAGACGCGCTTGGTGCGCCAGCCGTGGCTCGTCCGGACCTTGGTGTAACGAATGCAGCGGTGGCCGCGATAGGCGTAGCCGTGCGGATAGGCGCGCCCCCAGAACGAGGTCAGCTCGGCGGCGGACTGCAGGCGTTGCGACAGGTCGGTCGGATAGATCGGCGCGGCCTGCGCCGGGAGCGTCATGCCGCCGGTCACTGTCACAGCCGCAGCGAAGGCGGACGCAATCACGAACTGCGAGATACGGCGTGTCATGGGTGGTTCCCCCTAATGAGCCTGACCGTTCAAATATACTCCTGCTTTCCAAAACCGTCTCGAACTTTCATCAGGCCGCAAGCGCTTCCGTCGCGCGAGCATCGTTCGGCTTTTGAGCGGAGACTCCTTTCCGATCGCGGCAGAACGATTCATATTGTTCGCTCAAGGCGGCCTGCGAAGCCGTCCTGCCGGCCGGGGCCAAGGCTAACGGATCGACCGCCAGAAGCCGAAGGATCGTCAAAGGCATGTCACGCCGTTCCCCTGCCCGCGTCGTCCGGCGGCTCATGGCTGCGGCGTGTCTCGCCGCCGCGCCGTTCGGCCCTGCGCATTCCGCTCCGGACGACCTGGAGCGCTGCCGCGCGATCCCGGACCCGATGGCGCGCGCCCGCTGCTTCCAGAGCATGTCGACGCCCGACCTGCCCGCGGCCGTCGCCACGACGCCGCGGGCGCCGCAGTCCATCGGACGCTGGCGGCTCGTGCAGACCCGCCATCCCGAGGGCGGAAAGGACGCGATCGCGATCAACAGGCCGGGCGAGCTGTCGTTTTCCGATCCCGATTTCGTCGGCCTGACGATCCGCTGTGCCGAGCCCGACATCGAGGTGCTGCTGGTGACCATGCAGCCGCGCCCGCTGCGCACCCGCGTCCCGGTTCTCGTCAACGGCCGGAGGGTGGAGGGCACGGTGGCCCCGCCCGGCGTCTCCATCCTGTTGCCGCCGACGGTGGCGGAAACCGCCCGGAAGCTCTGGCCGTCCATGCGCACGCTATCGTTCGAGATCGGGGACAGCGGCTCGACGGTGAAAGGACATATTCAACTCGAGGACTACGAGAGGGCCCTCGCAGCGCTTTCGACCGCCTGCACGGTCCAGCCACGCCAGCGGTAAGCATCAATCTTGCCTGTCCGCGACCGGAGGGGCATGGTGCCGCGCCCGTGCCGCCATGCCCGGCATCCGCACGCCGGATGCCAAATGAACCCTCGGATCGCCCGTGCTCGCCGCCCATGTCGCCACTCTCGCGCTGCTCGGCCTGTCGCCGGCGCTGCTCCTGCTCGACGGCGCGATCCCGCATGGCCTGATTGAAATCTATGCCGCCGTGGCGCTGGCGCTTGCGGCGCTGGCGATCCGTCCAGGCGAGGCGGCGCATCTCGTGAAGACGTTGCGGCGCGCCGCGATCCTCGCGGCGCTGCCGGCGGCCTGGCTGATCCTTCAGCTCCTGCCGATGCCGGGGCTCGGCGGGGTATCGGGCTCGATCTGGCAGAGTGCGGCGGCCGCGCTCGGCACTCCGATGTGGTCGCGCATCAGCATCGATCCCGGCCTCACGCTGCTGACGCTGTTTCACTATCTGGCCATCGCCGCCGTCGTCCTGGCCGCAGCGGCGGCGACGCTGGAGCGGACGCAGGCCGAGCGGCTGTTCTACGCGCTCGGCGCAGCCGCCGCCGTGATCGCCCTGATCGCGGTGATCGACGCCGCAGGCGCCCGGAGATGGCTCGGCGACCGTCAGGATCCCCTGCGCGCCTCGGCGATCGCCGCGAGCTGCTACGGCGTGGTGCTGTTCGCGGGCATCGTCGTTCTCGCCGTCGAGCGGCGCGGGACGCGGCAGAAGGCGAAGGAACGCACGCCGTTTCTTCCGATGCTGGGCGCGGCCGGTCTCGGCTTCGCCGTCTGCCTGCTGGCGACGCTTGCCGGCGCGCCGGGCCATGCCGCGTTCGCCGCCGGCTGCGGCCTGACGACGGTTTTCGTCGTCTATGTCGTCCGGCGGCTCGGCTTCGGCTGGCTGGCCGGCCTCGCGATGGGTGCCGTGGCCGCGATCGGAGCCGCCCTCATCGCTTCGGCAAACGCGCCGTCGACGGCCACCGATCTCGCCTTGCGGTATGCGGCGTGGGCCGGCGGCGAGCCTCTGGCAGCGGCCGAGCGGATGCTGGCCGGCGCCGGTCTGTTCGGCAGCGGCGGCGGCACGTTCGACGCGCTTTATCGCCTCCATACCGCGCAGGATGCGGGGGGCATGACCATGGCCGCGCCGACCTTCGCCGGGCGGATCGCGGTCGAGTTCGGCCGCATCGCGCTGTCGATGTTCGTGGCCGCCGCCGCGTTTCTAGCGCTGCTGTGTGCGGCAGGCGGGTTCAGCCGCGGACGCGATTTCGTCTATCCGGCGATCGGCGCGGGACTCGTGGTCGTCACGCTGGTGCTGGCGTTCTGCGACGACAGCCTGAGCAACAGCGGCGTCGCCGTCCTGCTCGCCACCGCGCTCGGGCTGGCGCTGGCGCAGAGCACCGGCCGCACGACCTGAAACGTGCGAGGGGCTTTCGAAGGAGCAGGACCGGAGCCTTCGGCCCGATCAGTCCATCTTCCCGTCGCGCGCGACGCACAGGCGGTAATACTGAAGATTGGCGCGCGCCGCGTCTGCCGTGTTGCCGGTCCTGGGAACGGGATGGGCCTTGTTCGCCATCTCGCGGCACTTTTTCGCAAGGTCCGCGGTGATGGCCTCGGCCGGCGTGGCGCTCCACAGCGATACCGCCGCAGCCGCTGCGAGCAGCCACAGCGCGGGTCGGACGTCTGCAGTCATCGGTGCCTCCGGTAACGGCCGGGTCGGGAAAAGCCACGGCCTGCAGTCTGGCGTCCATAAGACGCCGACGACCACGCGGATAGTGCGAAAGAATGCAGCGGTTGTGAAGCAGCGGCCCGCCATTCTTCACGGATATGCGATGGCCGGGCGACCGGGGCACTCCGCCCCGCGCTTCGGTCAGACGCTGTGGGAGCGCACCGCGGACCAGAACTTCGGATTATGCGGCGACTGCATGCGGACCCACTGGTAAGGCGCCCTCGACCAGGGGCGGATCTGCGCGTTGATGTTGTCGAGCACGTAGTCGCCCTCCTTCGCGCGGATCACCAGCACCAGATGGTGCTCGCCCCAGCGGGTGACGACATGCGCCAGCAGCAGCGTGCGCGACGGCCAGCCGCGCGCCAGCAGCTGCTGCCGCTTGGTGACGGCATAGTCGTTGCAGTCGCCCGAGGCGGGCGCCACGACCCATTTGTCGCCGGCCAGCCCCAGCGTGTTGCGCTCGTAGGAGATGCTGCGGTTCACCGCGGCGTTGACCTCGCGCAATTCGCGCCAGCGGTCCTGATTCAGTTCGAACGGCTTGCCCCGGAACGCGATCCGGCGCACCGCGCACTGGTCCGGATAGTCGATGCAGAACATGCTGTGGGCCATCGGCGCGAGCGCGGGCGACGCCATCTGGATGCGCTCCAGTTGCGGCTTGAGCGCCTTCGGAAGTCCGACGAACGCCTGCGCCGGGTAAGCCGCCAGGCAGGCCGCGGCGGCCGCCAGCAGAACGATGATTTTCGAGTGACGCATCCCGTGCCTCCAACCCTTTGCAGACACGACCAATAGTCGCAATTCTCTTCGATCCCGTTGGAAACGCGCGCCAAATACGCTTCAAATCAGAGCGGCTCCGGTCATCGATTGTTAAGCCTGAACCCGGCCGCTAGATTGCCCGACCCTTTCGTTCGAAAGCCCGATGGAATGACGATCCTGCGGACGTCGCGCAGCAAGAAACCGCCGACACTCCCGCCGGGATTGCGGATCTACGCGGTGGGAGACGTGCACGGGCGCGACGACGCGCTGGCCGACGTGTTCGCCCGGATCGACCGCGATCTGGTCGAGCGTCCCACGCTGCGCACAGTCCAGGTGCTGCTGGGCGACTACGTCGACCGGGGACCGGCCACGCGGGGCGTGCTGGAACGGTTGCTGAAGCGTGAAGAAGAGCACGAGGTGCTTTTGCTCAAAGGCAACCATGAAACCTTCTTCATGGACTTTTTCGACGATCCATCGGTGCTGGATGTCTGGCGGCAGCACGGCGGGTTGCAGGCCCTGATCTCCTATGGGCTCAAGCCGTCGCTCAAACCCGGCGCGACAGAGCGGCGCGAGCTGTCGGAGGCGTTCGCGCAGGCGGTTCCGGCCGCGCACCGCAAGCTGCTGGCGCGGCTGCCGCTCACCTATCGCTGCGGGGATTTCCTGTTCGTCCATGCCGGAATCCGGCCGGGCGTGGCCATCGCCGACCAGAAGGAGGAAGACCTGCTCTGGATCCGCGAGGACTTCCTGCTGCACGAGCGCGAGTTCGAGAAGATCGTGGTCCACGGCCATACGCCAGTGCGGGAGCCCGAGGTCCGCTCGAACCGGATCAACCTCGACACTGGCGCCTATGCGACCGGACGGCTGGCCTGCCTGGTCATCGAGGGCGACCGCATCCGCTTCATCTGACGCGCCGGCTCTGAAGCGACGCAGTAGACCCCGGCCGGCCGCGCGCCCATAATCAGGGCCCGTCATCGGCCAGCCTTCCCGGCGGCCAGCCTGCGCGCAAGACCTGTACGCAAGACCTGCAAGCCAGACATGACCCCGTTTGCAATCGTCCGTATCGGCTCATTCGCTCTGGCGGGCTTTCTGGGTGTCGCCGGCCTCTGGGCACTGTCCGCGGATCTGATCGCGCCCCGGCCCGGCTGGTTTCCGGGCAGCCAGGACGCGGCCGCCCGCTGGAGCGCGCATCGCAGCGCCGCCCGCACCGCGGCCGCCATCGGCATGGTGCGGGGCGACCTGTGGTCGGTCGCGGGCCTCGCCCATGCCGCGCCGCTCCTGGACCCGCAAACCATCGGACGCGACGGCACCGTTTCCACATCCGCACCCCTGGACACCGAAAGCGCCCTTCTGATGCTGCGGAAGGCGGCCGGATCGTCGCCGCACGATGCCCGCATCTGGCTCGCGCTGGCCCGGCTCGAAGCGGACCGCGCTCCGCCCCGCAGCCACGCCGCGGAGATGCTGAAGCTCTCCTATTTTACGGGAACCAACGACCTCGCGCTGGTGCCGCTTCGCATGGCGGTCGCCGCGCGGCTTGCGACGGACGCCGACCTGCGCAGCCTGTTCGAACTGGAGGTCCAGAAGGTCGTGTCCTGGCACCCCGAGCTGAGGCCCGCGCTCGCCGCGGCCTACCGGAATGCCGCGCCCGAGGGGCGCAAGGCGATCGAAGCCATGCTCGGGCAGGCCGAACCGGCGCTTCTGGAAAGCCTGAAAAGCGGCAAGCCCCGCTGACGCCCGAAGGGCTCCGGGTTTACCCGAGACCCGACCGCACCGGCTGCGACTGCACGCGGCCCGGCCAACCCTGACGGCGCGGCACCCGCAAGGCCCGGATGCCATGACGCAGCCCGATGCCGAAAAGATAGGAGAGTTGCAGGACCACCGTGACCAGCGCGAGCTGGAGCGCCATCGCACCCCAGCCATGGCCGGCGGCCATTCCCGATCCGAGGGTCACGGCCCATGCCAGCAGCATCGCCGGGATCAGGATACGGATGTCGAACCGCAGCCCGAGAACGGCTCCGAAGAGAAAGCTGAGAATGAAAAACAGCATGGGCGGACCCCATCGTGGAACAGAGAGCATCCAAGCCAATTGCTAAGAGACTCTGAACGACGCCTGCGACTCACGCCGACATCGACCGCACTGCAAAAACACTCCGACGAATCAAACAATTAGCAAATGCTAGGCGGGAACCGGCGGCATCGTCCACCGGATTCCCGGTCCCTTCCACGAGGCCCGCTGCCCCCCAGGATCACTCTGGGGCCAAAATTCGTCGCGACGCCATCGTCCGGGTGTCGCGTCCCGCATTTTGACGCGATCCTGTTGGAAACCGGTTCCCACTTTTCCGGATCGAGCCCTAATGTGCGGCGCGATTCAGCCGGTGGAGACCCGCAATGGAATTCTGGAACGACCTGACGACGCTGCTGTCGATGCGGGTCGAGGCGCTCGGCATATCCGCCGCCAAAATACCGGTGGCGCTGGTGATCGCCGCCCTGCTGCTCCCCATCCTGCTGACGGCGCTGGCGCGCCAGCTGCTTGCCTTCTTCAGCGTGCTGCTCGTGATCTGCGGGCTGCTGGCGATCGACCCGTCATCCGCGTCGGCGGGGGCCCTCGCGGCGGCCGGCGCCTATATCGCCTCGGTCCTGATGGGCGTGATGGCCGTGGTCGCCGCGTTCCGCAACCGCCGGATCGCGGCGGAGCTGGCGCGGCTGCGGGCCGATCTCGACCGAGTCATCCAGGCGGAGGAGCGGCGCCTGATCGAGACTCTCAAGGCGCGCAGCAATCCCAGGGCGGAGACCGCTGCGCCGACCGCCGCCGCTGTCACCCCGATCACGCCGCCACTGGCAGAATCGCCGGCGGTGCAGCCCGATCTCCGGAAGCCCGAGCCGGAAGCCGCAGCGCCCTTGCAGCCCGACGTCATCCTGATGCCGCCACCGGACGATCCGGTGCCGCCCACACCTCCTGCCGGCGTCACGCCTCCGCAGGACCGCGACTCCGGCCGGATTTGACGGCAGCGCCGCAACGATCGAGAATCCGACGCCATGAGCGACAGGGAGCCTGAAGGCCCGGATTCCCCCGAGGCTCCCCCGGAGAGCGGAGGCTCGCCGCCCGCGATTCCGACGAACTACCAGACCGTCCTTCGCGACGCGATCGGGCAGGTCCGGAACGATCCGGCGCACATGCGCGCGCTGGTCTACGAGCTGGCGCGGATCAATCTGAAGCGCGAGGCTCTCAAAAACTATCATGTGCTCGAGCGTGCCGAGGCCGAGCGCCAGCTTGCCGAGCTGGAGCACGCGATCCGCCAGGTCGAGGCCGATATCGAGGCGGAAGACCGAAGCGGCAGTTTCAGGCCGCCGCCAGCCTTGATCGAACCTCCGCCGCCGCGCGTGCAGGAGCTGATCCTGCCGGAACGGCCTCCGCGCTGGCTCGACAGCCGGGGGCGCGTGTCGCTCGAGCCTTCGGCCCAGGAAACGACGCCGGCCCGCGCGTCGAGCCGCGCCGCGGCGGGCTTCAACGCGGTGCTGCAGTTCATCGGCACCGCCGCCATCGGCGTCATCGTCTTCGCGATCGTGACCGGACAGCTCACGTTCGGGCATCTGTTCGGGTCCACGCCGCCGGCGCCCCCCATCCCTGCTGCTGCGCCAGCGGCGACGTCAGGCCCCCCCGCACCGGCCGGAGCGCCGCAGACTCCGCCTCAGGCTGAGGCTCAGGTGCAGGCGCAAGTGCCGCCGCCGGCGCCCCCGGCACCCGACCTGCCGTTCCCGCTGCCGACATCCTATGGCGTCTACGCGGTCAACGACGGCCGGCTCTACGAACTGGAAAGCCTGCCGATCAAGGTGCCCGACCCGCGGATCCAGATGTCGGCGGAGATCACAACGCCGAGCGTCACCACGGTGCCGGGGGAGAATCTCACGTTCGTCTATTTCCGCCGCGAGCTGACCAACGCCGCGCCCGCCCGCGTGCCGATCCGGGTGGTGGCGCAGGTGCTGCGGGAGATGACATTCAAGGGCGGTGCCGCCTCGGTCACGCCGGTGGAGGGGACGTGGCGCATCCGCTCGTCCTCCCTCGACCTGCGCGTCACGCCGGTTCCGAACCATCGCGAGATCGTGACGATCCAGCCCGACGCCGGCCTGACGCTGCCGCCCGGACGCTACGTGCTGGTCCTCGGCGGGACCGGCTACGATTTCACGGTGGCGGGCTCGCCGGTGTCGGTCGCGCATTGCCTCGAAAGCTTCGAATCCTCGAACGGACCGATGTTTTCGGAATGCCGGCAGCCGTAGCGCGACCTCCACCGGAAGCCGACGTCTTCGCCGGACCTGCACCGCCCGCCGCGAGGCCTCAGGGCGTCGCGACCGGCGCCTCCAGCGAGAGCACCTTGAGGATCTCGTCCTGGATCGGCTTGCGGCCGGTCTGGCGGATCTGGTCGTCGATGCGCGCCTCGTAGGCGATGCGCGCCGGACGGTGGAACACCAGAACGCGGTCGCCCACGTCGATCGCCTCGTTGATGTGGTGGGTGATGAACACCGCCGTCTTGCCGTTCTGCCGGACCAGACGCAGGAACTCCTGCCGCAGGTCGCGCGCCGTCATCTCGTCCAGCGACGAGAACGGCTCGTCGCACAGCAGAATCTCCGGCTCGACCGCGAAGGCGCGTGCGATGGAGACGCGCTGGCGCATGCCGCCGGACAGCGCATGCGGATAATCATGTTCATGTCCGGCGAGGCCGAGCCGGGTGAGCCAGCGGCGCGCGATCTCCTCGGCCTCCTTCCGGTCCTTGTCGAGGATCTCGAGGCCCAGGATCACGTTGTCGAGCGCGGAGCGCCACGGCATCAGCCGGTCGTTCTGGAACACGATGCCGATCTTGCCGCGGAAGTGATCGAACTCGCGGAACGGATCGTGGCCGTTCACGCCGACCGTGCCCTTCGTTGGTTCGATCAGCCCCGCGAGCAGGTTGAACATGGTGGACTTGCCGCAGCCGGTCTTGCCGAGGACGGCCACGATCTCGCCCTTGTCGATCCCGAAGGACAGCCGGTCGACCGCGGTGAACATTCCCGAGCCGTCGGGGCGCGGGAAGTCCTTGGAGACCTCGTTGAACTGGATGAACTGGTTGCTCACGGCGTCACGCTGTCCGTTCCGAGACCGGGCGGTAGCGCAGCACCCAGCTCTCGATGGCCACGATGATCTGCTGCACGACGAGGACGAACAGCACGAGCTGCAGCGTCCAGGCGATGGCGCCGGTCATGTCGAAGAGCTGCTGCTGGCGCAGAAGCTCGTAGCCCACGCCGCCGGTCGCGCCGACCAGCTCCGCCACCACCACCACGCGCGCGGCGTTGCCGAGATTGACCTTCCACGCGGTCAGGATGCCCGGCACGATGGTCGGGACGATCAGCACCCTGAACAGCGTCCAGCTGCGCGGCCGAAACGACATCGTCATTTCGAACAGGTCCTTCGACATCGAGCGGTAAGCGTCGAGGATCTGGAAGGTGAAGGCCGGCAGCGTGGTCAGCACCATGATGAAGAAGATGCGGAACTCGGTGCCGTGGAACCAGATGATCGCGATCACCACCCAGGACAGCGCCGGGATGCCCTGAAGGAATACCAGCAGCGGCGTGACATAGCTCTCGATGCTCGGGGAACGGCCGATGATCAGGGCCACCACGCAGCCGAGAAGGAAGGCGCCGGTGAGCCCGGCGAAGATGCGCGCCGCGGTTTCGAGAACCTGCGACAGCTCCGTCCAATTGAGCAGAATGCTCGCCGTGCGCGCGACGATGTCCTGCACCGGCGGAAACAGATACGGCGGGAAGAAGTAGGACGCCGTCTGCCAGGCGGCCAGCAGCACGAACGTGCCGATGGCCGCCTTGCGGAATTGATCGCTGCGGATGTTCATAGAGCGGGTGCGATCACTTCAGCGGCTTGTCATAGATCGAGCCCGACGACGGCATCCGGGGCAGGTAGTTGGTGTCCATGCCCGCCTTGTAGACCGCCTCGATCTCCTTCCGGATCTCGCCCGCGGCCTTGAAGTTCAGACCCAGGCGCTCGTTGGAGCGAATCATCTCGGCGACCGCCTTCAGCTCATCGGGCGTCGCGCCCTTGGTCAGCAGCGGCGCGGCCTCGGCCGGATTCTTGCGCACCCACTCGGCGGCCTCCTTGTAGGCCGAATAGAGCTTCTGCACCGTGGCGGGGTTCGCAGCCGCCCAGTCGGCGTGCGCGCCGACGCCCAGATAAGGCAGGTTGGTGGTGCCCGCGAACTCCTTCCAGATCTTGTTGATCTGCAGGTCGAGCGTGCGGATCGACGGCTTCTTCGCCATCATCAGCGTGTAGGCCGGCTCCCAGACCTGCACGGCGTCGGCGCGGTCGGCCATCGCGTAGCCGATCAGGCCGGGCGGTGCGGTGTTGACGACCTTGATCTTGGAGACGTCGACGCCCTGCTTCTTCGCGAAGAACTCGTACATCTGGTAGTTCGTCGTGGAGCGCGCCCCCGCGAGATCCTTGCCTTCCAGGTCCTTCAGCGACTTCACGCTGTCGCGCGAGGTCACGACGGTGCCCCAGAAGTCGAAGATGTTGAACAGATACTGGACCTTGACGCCGCGCGTGTCGGCGAGACCGAGAGTGGTCAGCGAGGCGCTGCCGCCGACCTTGAACTCGCCGGAGTTGAATTGCGCCGCGTAGGCGTCGGGCGTGCGCTCCTGGAAGGTGATGTCGAGGCCGTGCTTCTGGTCCAGCTTCTGCGACTTGATCACCGGCGGCAGCATCGCGCCGAGCGACGGCGGTGCGAAGATCACGATGGTCAGCTTTTCGAGAGTCTGCGCGTTCGCGCCAGCGATCGGCGCCGCGGCAAGACCAAGCGCCGCAAGCGCGACACCGGCCAGTCGGTTCAAGCGAAGAGATTTCATGGATAGTCCTCCCTGGTCGCGTCCGTTATGCAATGCGGAACAGCTTGGCAGCCAATCCGCCGTTGATGCTTGTAATTTGCACTGGATTCAAGCCTGCCGCCCGCACAATTTCCAGCGGCTCAGTGTCGCCGATGGGAAACGGCATGTCCGATCCCATCATAAGGCGGTCCGTCCCCATCATCTCGACGACAAATCGCAGCACCCGGGGATCGTGGACCACGGTGTCGGTGTAGAGAAGCGACAGGGCCTCGACCGGATCGGAGGTGCCGGGCGTGATGCTTTGCGTCTTTTTGAGGCGGCCGATCGCAAAGGGCAGCCCCGCCCCGCCGATCGGAGCGAAGATTTTCGCGTTGCGATAACGGGTTACATGCCCACTCATGAGCAGGCGGGACACCGCCACGACCGCGTCGCTGATCCGGCCGATGCCGTTGGCCAGACCGTAGTCGTGGACGCGGGCGTCGCCGGCGTCGAAGCTCGGGTGGATGTGGATGACGGCTCCGGTCTCGTCCGCCGCCTGCCAGAAGGGGTCCAGGTCCGGCGCATCCAGTACGCTGCCGATGCCACGCGGCAGGGTTGCAATCATGGCGCCGGGAAAGCCCGCGGCCACCGCCTCCTTCAGCATCCGGCCGGCCAGCGCTCCGTCCTGCAGCGGCACGGTGGCGAGCGGCACGATCCGCGGCTCGGCCTTCGACGCCGCCAGGAGCGTGTCGTTGATGATCCGGCTCCAGGTCTCGCCCTCGGCCGGCGGGATCTCGTAGCCAAACGAGTCCACCCAGCCGCCGCAGACCTGCCTGTCGATGCCGTTCTTGTCCATCCAGGCGAGCCGCGCGGGGATGTCGGTCAGGCCCTTGGCCACCGGCCGGGTCGGCTTGTTGCCGGCGAAGGAAAACGCCAGGCCGCCGTCCTGCTCGATCAGCCGGACCGAGGGGACCTTCGCCTGCTCCTTGCGCATCGCATCGAGGCAGGCGGGCGGCACGAGATGGGCATGGCAATCGACGATCATACTCCCGGTCTTTCTCTCTGCAGTTTCGTTGTCGGCTCGCCCCCTCCCCACCCTTCCGCTTTCAGGGGAAGGGAGAAGAGAGCGCTTCGCGCGCTTCGGCGATCCGGTCGCCGAGCGCGGTCATCCTGATGGGCAGGCTGTTCACCGCGATGCCGAGCGGCGCGATCGCGTCGTTGATCGCGCCGGAAACCGCGGCGGGCGCTCCGAGATAGCCGGACTCCCCGGAGCCCTTCTGGCCGAAGACCGTGTGCGGCGAGGGCGTCTCGTGATGCACGATCTCGACATGCGGGACCTCGTGCGCCGACGGCAGCAGGTAGTCCATGAAGGTCTGCGCCACCAGAAGGCCGTCCTCGTTGTAGGCGAACTCCTCGTAGAGCGCAGCCCCGATGCCGTGCGCGATGCCGCCCATCGTCATGCCGCGCACGATCTTGGGATTGATGACCGTGCCGCAGTCGTGGCCGATGACGTAGCGCCGGATCTCGGGCTTGCCGAGATCGGGATCAATGGCGACCAGCACCAGGTGAAATTCGAACGAGTAGCAGGGATACATCTGCACCCGGCCGTCCGCGGTCGGCAGCTTACCGCCGGTCGGCACCTGCATGATGTGGCTGACCGACAGGCCGGGCTCGAAGCCCTCCGGCAGCTTGTGGAAGTTGCGGTGTGCGATGGTGACGAGATCCATCCAGGAGCGCCGCTTCTCCGGTGCTCCGGTGACGAACACCGCGCCGTCCTCGTAGGCCGCCTGCTCCGGCGCCACGCCGAGATCGTGCGCGGCGATGGCGACGAGCTTCTGCTTCAGCTTGTTCGCGGCATGGAAGGCCGCGCCGCCGAGCATGATCGCCATGCGGCTGCCGACCGGGCTGTTGGACGGCAGCGAGTTGAGCGAGTCCGCGCGCACCACGCGCACCCGCTCGGGATCGAGCCCCAGCACCTCGCCGACCACGGTGCCCACGAGGGTCTCGTGTCCCTGCCCGGCCGAGGTCGTGTGCATGGTGGCGGTGATCGCGCCGCCGAGGTCCACGCTGATCCGGCAGGAGTCCATCCAGGTGGTGGTCTCGTTCTTCGGGTTGAGCAGCGGCTCGAACGACGAGTTGCCGCCGGACGGCTCCAGGCAGCTCGCGATGCCGACGCCGGCGAGGAGGCCCTCGCGGCGCAGCCGGTCGCGCTCGGCCAGCACCTCCTCGTAGGGCGCCTGCGCCAGCACCTTGGCGATCACGGCTTCGTAGTTGCCGCTGTCGTAGGTCGAGCCGCTCGGGATCAGGTACGGAAAATCCTCGTGCCGGATCAGGTTGCGGCGGCGCACCTCCAGCCGGTCGAGGCCGAGCCGGTTCGCCACCTCGTCGATGGTGCGCTCAATGGCGTAGTTGGTCGGCGACTGGCCGAAGGCGCGCACCGCCTCCTGCACCGTCTTGTTGGTGACGACCGCGATCGCCTGATACTGCACGCTGTTGATCCTGTAGGGACCGACGATGGCGCCCACCGGCTTGCCGAGCTGGAACGGCGAGCGGCCGGCATAGGCGCCGACGTTGTCGAGCGCGCGGATCCTGAGCGAGCGCACGACGCCGCGATCGTCGAACGCGGCCTCCATGTCGAACAGCCGCTCCGGGCCGTGCATGTCGCCGCCGCGCATGTTCTCCAGCCGGTCCTCGATCAGCCGCACCGGGAAGCCGAGACGCTTGGCGAGGTAACCGACGAGGACCGCGTGCTTGATGCCGCGCTTGACGCCGTAGGAGCCGCCGACGTCCACGTCGAAATGCACGCGCACCGAGGACATCGGGATTTTCAGCGCGGCCGCGATCTGGTCTGGAAACTTGGGCATCTGGATCGAGGCCCAGACGTCGAGGATTTCCCGCCACGGATCCCAGCTTGCAGTGACCACGAAGGTCTCGATCGGTACGGTGGCGCTGCGGCCCCACTTCACGCGATGCTTCAGCGTGTGCGGACTGGCGGCGAAATCGGCCTCGACCTCGCCCCAGACGAAGGTGCGGTCGAGCAGAACGTTGGAGCCGTGCGCCTCGTGGACCAGCGTGCCGCCGGCATAGGCCTCCTCCGCATCGAGCACGAAGGGCAGCTCCTGGTATTCGATCGCCACCAGCTCGGCCGCATCCTCGGCCAGCGCGCGGGTGTCGGCGACCACCGCCACGACCCATTCGCCGGCGTAGCGCGCGGTGCCCAGCGCCAGCGGCCGGCGCGGCACGCCGGGCGTGTCGAGGCCCGCGGCCAGCAGGCCGGTGCCGCTCGCCAGTTCCTCGCCGTCGAGCACGCAATGCACGCCGGGCAGCGCCAGCGCCGCGCTCTTGTCGATGGAAACGATGCGGGCGGCAGGATAGGGGCACGTCACCAGCGCGACGTGCCTGAGGCCCTGCGGCACGATGTCGGCAGCGAAGTTGCCCTTGCCCACGACGAAGCGCCGGTCCTCGCGCACGCGGCGGTCCGACGAGATAAAGCGGAATTTCCCGGATTCGCTCATGGCCGCGCCGCCGGGCTGTTGAGGCCGCGCAGGCGCTCGGCCGCCAGCGCCACCGCCTCGACGATCTGCGCGTAGCCGGTGCAGCGACAGATGTTGGCGGAGATCGCCTCGACGATATCGGCGCGGCTGGGCGACGGGTTCTTCGCCAGCAGCGCATGCGCCGTGAGGATCATCGCCGGCGTGCAGTAGCCGCACTGCATGCCGTGGGTCTCGCAGAAGGCGTCCTGCAGCGGGGAAAGCTCGCCGGGACCGGGCGCAAGCCCCTCGACCGTGGTGATGGCGAGGCCGTCGCACTGAACCGCGAAGGTCAGGCAGGAGCGCGCGGGCGCGCCGTCGATCAGGATGGTGCAGGCGCCGCAGACGCCGTGCTCGCAGCCGGCGTGCGCGCCGGTGAGCCGCAGTTCGTCGCGCAGCGCGTCGAGCAGCGTGGTGCGCGGCTCCACGTCGATGGCGTGGGTCGCGCCGTTGACGGTGAGGTCAACCCGCACGAGCGCCTCCCAAGGCTGCCGCATAGGCATCGGCAACGGCGCGCCGGCCGAGCGCGAGCGCCGCGCGCTTGCGGTAGGCGACCGAAGCATGCGGGTCGATGATGATGTCGATATCCTCGATGGCGGCGCGCAGCGCCTCGCGCACCCTGCTCTCTTCGGCCTGCGTGCCGACCAGCGCGTCGGCCGCCGCGTCGAGCCGCACCGGGAACGCGCTCGCAGCCCCGATGCCGACCGCGACGCGCGTGCATCGCCCGTCGGCATCGACCGCGATCTGGGCGGCGGCCGCGGCGAAGGCGAAGTCGCTCTGCCGGGCGTTGACCTCGTGGAAACCGACGCCGAGCCGCGGCTCGCTCCACACGGGGAAGCGCACGGCCGCAAGACACGCGGTCTCGGGCAGGGCCGTCACCATCGGGCCGACGAAGAAGTCCTGCGCGGCCATGTCCACGTCCCGACCATTCTCGCGCCAGGTGAGTGTCGCGCCGAGCGTGACGGCGCAGAGCGAAATCTCAGCGGCCGGGTCGGCGTTGGCGAGCGAGCCGCCGACCGTGCCGCGCGCGCGCGTCGGCGCATGTCCGACGAAATGAATGGCCTTTGCGAGCAGCGGCAGCTTCGCCCGGATCAGCGGATCGGTCTCGATCACGACCTGCCGGGTCATGGCGCCGATCGCGACGGCCCCGTCCTCGTCGCGCACGCCGGCGAGACCCGGAATGCGGGCGATGTCCACCAGCAGGGTCGGCCGGGCCAGCCGCATCGCCATCAGCGGCACCAGCGTCTGGCCGCCGGCGATGACGCGGGCGCCGTCGTCGGCGGCCAGCATCGCACAGGCTTCGTCGAGGTTCGCCGGACGGGCGTATTCGAAGGGAGCGGCTTTCATTCTCCCCTGGACTAGCGGAAGAACCAGCCTAATGCCAGTACGGCGGATAGCCCGAGTTCTTTTCCTCGGCCGCGAGCAGCCGCAGCATCGCCGGCCATTCCAGCACGCCGTAGGGCCGCCGCGCGCCTGGCTGGTAGAGGTGGGCCGTGTGGGCCAGCACGTTCTCGCCCGGCATGGTCAGTTCGGTGCGGGCCGCCATCGCGTCGACCTGCGAACGGCAAGACAGTTCGAGCTGATACATGGTGTTGAAGGCCTGCTGGATGGTCGCCCCGCAGGTCAGCAGGCCGTGGTTGCGCATGATCAGCGCGTCGTGCGGCCCGAGGTCCGCGACGATGCGCTCGCGCTCGGCCAGGTCGATCGCAGGTCCCTCGTACTCGTGATAGCCGATGTGGCCGACGAAGCGGATCGAGGTCTGCGACAGCGGCAGCAGGCCGCAGGTCATGGCCGAGACCGCCATGCCGGCGCGCGTATGCGTGTGCAGCACGCAGGCCACGTCCGGCCGCGCGGTGTGGATCGCGCCGTGGATCACGTAGCCGGACTTGTTGATGCCGTAGTCGGTGTCCGGCTTGGCGACGATGTTGCCCTCGACGTCGATCTTCACCAGGCTCGATGCGGTGATCTCCTTGTAGAGCAGGCCATAGAGGTTGATCAGCAGGTGCTCGGTGCCCGGAATCCGCACGGTGATATGATTATAGATCAGGTCCGCCATGTCGTAACGGTCCACCAGCCGGTAGCAGGCCGCCAGATCGAGCCGCGCCTGCCACTCCTGCGGGGACACTTCGTCTTTGACGGACTTGAAGTCGGTCGCGTAGTTCATGAGACTGCCTTTGTCCGGGAACCTGTCTGGGCTCCAGCATAGCCCCTCGAAGGGGAGCGGGCCAAGCAGGGGAAGCGTCGGGAGTGTGCGTGCCAGCCAGCCAGATCGTGCGGAACCCGGCGAAGGACAAGCTCGCGGCCGGCGGGGTCGTGTCCTCCATGACCGTGCGCCTGACCCGCACCGCCGAGATCGCGCGCATCGCCCGGACCGCGGGCTTCGACATGCTCTACATCGACTTGGAGCACTCGGCGCTCACGCTCGACGCCACCGGCCAGATTTGCATGGCGGCGCAGGATCTCGGCCTCACCGCGGCGGTCCGGGTTCCGGCGAATGCGCCGGAATACATCTCCCGCGTGCTCGATCTCGGCGCGACGGGCATCATCGCGCCGCATGTGCGCAGCGCCGCCGAGGCGCGCGCCGTGGTGCGGGCCGCGAAGCTGCCGCCGCAGGGCGAGCGCTCCAACACCGGGCTGTTCCCGCAACTGCACTACCGCTCGTTTCCGGCCGCTGAAACTTGCGCGGCAATCAACGATGCGACATGGGTGATCGTGCAGCTCGAGTCCGCGGATGGTCTCGCGTCTGCCTCCGAGATCGTCTCGGTCGAAGGAGTCGATCTGGTGCTGGTCGGTCTCAACGACATGCTCGGCGACCTCGGCCTCGCCGGCCAGTACGACCATCCGCGGGTGGACGAGATTTACCGTCAGGTCATCGAGACCTGCCGCAGGCACGGCAAGCATTGCGGCGTCGGCGGCCTGGCCAGCCGGCCCGACCTGATGGAAAGATACGTCCGGATGGGTGCGCGCTATGTGTCCAGCGGCACCGACACCGCGTTCCTGCTCGGAGCCGCCACGGCGCGCGCCAGACAGATCGGGGAGTTCAAGCCGTGACGCACGCGCCGAAGGACCTCGCCGGGGGCGTCCGGCTCCATGCCGGCGGCTACGACGTCGACCTGCTGGTCACCGGCTATCCCGGCAAGACCGTATGCCACGGCGGGCTCGGCTGGAGCACGATCGCGCTGATCCGCGGACGCGGCCGGATCGCGCTCGTGGACACCGGCGGCATCAACGTGCGGCGGCACATGATCGGGGCGCTGGCGCAGCACGGCCTCAGTCCCGCCGACGTCACGGACGTCCTGCTCACGCACGCCCATTACGACCACATGATGAACTGGACAACGGTGCAGCACGCCCGCATCGCGATCGGCGCGCACGAGCTGGACTGGGCCTCGAAGGAGCCGTGGGGCCAGACCGTGGTGCCCGAGCTTTACGTCCGCGAGTTGCAGGACTGGCCGACGCTCCGGACGCTGGTGGAGGGCGACGAGGTCATGCCCGGCATCGAGGCCCGCCTCGCCCCCGGCCATACCCCCGGCCACCTGATCTATGTCCTCAAAGGGCCGGAGCGGGACATCATCTTCACCGGCGACGCGGCCAAGAACCGGGCCGAACTGGTGTGCGGCCGCACCGACATGACCTACGACGAGAACATCAGCGCCGCCTCGGTTGCGGCAATTTGGACATTATGGCGGTCCCGGCCTGATAATGTGCTGGTTCCGGGTCATGATATACCCATGATCCTCAAAGACGGCCGGCCGGAGTATCTCGGTCGGCGGCAAGCCGGTATCAAGGCGTGGTTCGGCGACGACATCGAAACGATGACGGCGCTTCAGCTAACGGATTAAAACGACAGGACTCCGGAGGAAACGAAATGTCCAGAATGCGTTCCATGCTGCTTCAGGCCGGCGGCCTGATGCTGGCGCTGACGGCGATGGCCCTGCCCGCCGCCGCCCAGTCCGACTATCCCAACCGGCCGATCCGGCTGATCATCCCGTTCCCGCCCGGCGGCAGCAACGACGTGGTCGGCCGCATGATCGGCGACCAGCTCGCCAAGCAGCTCGGCCGCCAGGTGGTGATCGACAACCGCGCCGGCGCCGGCGGCGTGGTCGGCACCGAGATCGCCTCCAAGGCTCCGGCCGACGGCTACACGCTGCTGGTGATCTCGCTGGCGCATGCGGTCAATCCGCACCTCTACAAACTGCCCTACGATCCGATCAAGGACTTCGCGCCGATCGGCGTGATGGGCAGCGGGCCGAACGTCGTGGTGGTCCACCCCGACGTCCCGGCGAAGAACATCAAGGAGCTGGTCGCGCTGGCCAAGGCCAAGCCCGGCGCGCTGCAATATGCCTCCGCCGGCATCGGCAGCTTCCAGCACCTGGGCGGCGAGCTGTTCAAGCTCGAGGCCGGCGTCGACATCCTGCACGTTCCGTTCAAGGGCGGCGGCCCGTCGATGATCAACGTGATCGGCGGCCACAGCCAGGTGATGTTCTCATCGCTGGTGCAGACCACGCCGCACATCAAGTCCGGCAAGCTGCGCGCCATCGGCGTCGGCAGCAAGACCCGCAGCCCGGTGCTGCCGGACGTGCCGAGCGTGGCGGAGGCCGGCGTGCCGTCCTACGAGGCCGTCAACTGGTGGGGCATCGTGGCGCCCGCCGGAACGCCGCAGCCGGTCATCGAGCGGCTGCACAAGGCGCTCACGGCCGCGCAGGGCACGGCCGAGGTCACCAAGCAGTTCGCGTCCGAAGGCGCGACGGTCATGAGGATGTCGACGCCCGAGTTCAGCAAGTTCATGGTCTCCGAAATGAACAAGTGGGAGCGCGTCGTGAAGCAGGGCGGCATCAAGGCCCAATAGGCCTTCGCCGGATCGAGGCCCGTCGCCTGGAAAACGCAAGCCGGCCCCGGCCGGCTTGCGGCCGGGGGGCAAGGTGACGGCCGATGAAAGATTGACTCCGGACGAGCGACCTTCCAGAGGTCGTCCGGCCATACGCCATGGGGATGAATTCAAAGATGACCGGGACACAGTTCGAGATTCGCAACAACCGGGACTTCTGGGCCGGAGTGATGATGATCGTGACCGGAGCGGTCGCGATTTTCATCGCCAGGGATTATGCCTTCGGCACCACGCTGCGGATGGGCCCCGGCTATTTCCCTTCGGTGCTGGGCGGCATCCTGATCGCCTTCGGCCTCTACCTGGTCGCAACCGGCCTGCGCAGCAACGAGAAGATCGAGGGAAACTGGTCGCTGCGTGCGCTGATCGTGCTGCCGGTGGCGCTCGTCCTGTTCGGCGCCCTGATGGACCGCGCCGGCTTCATTCCCGCGCTGTTCGTGCTGATCTTCGGCTCGGCCGCCGCCGGCTCCGAGTTCAACTTCATCGAGGTGCTGCTTCTCGCCATCGGGCTAACGGTCTTCGCCGTCGTCGTGTTCGTCTGGGGCATCGGGCTCCCCTATCCCCTCATCGTGGGCTTGTGAGCAGCCGCCATGGACCTCCTCAACAACCTGATCTTCGGCTTCGGCGTCGCGTTCTCGCTCGAGAACCTGATGTATTGCGCCATCGGCGTCACGGTCGGCACGCTGATCGGCGTGCTGCCCGGCATCGGCCCGCTCGCCACCATCGCCATGCTGCTGCCGCTGACCTTCAACGTCGCGCCGGTGTCGGCGCTGATCATGCTGGCCGGCATCTATTACGGCGCGCAGTATGGCGGCTCGACCACCGCGATCCTGGTCAACTTGCCCGGTGAAACGTCCGCGGTGGTGACCTGTCTCGACGGCCACCAGATGGCGCGGCAGGGCCGCGCCGGCCCCGCGCTCGCGATCGCGGCGATCGGCTCGTTCATCGCCGGCAGCGTCGGCACGCTGCTGATCGCGATCGCGGGCCCGCCGCTGGCCTCCATCGCGCTGAAGTTCGGCGCGCCGGAGTATTTCTCGCTGATGCTGATGGGACTGGTCGCGGCCGCCGTGCTGGCGCAGGGCGACATGATGAAGTCAATGGCGATGGTCGCGATGGGGCTGCTGCTCGGCATCGTCGGCACCGACGTCAACACCGGCACCCAGCGCTTCAGCTTCGGCGTCACCGAGCTGACCGACGGCATCGGCTTCATCGTGATCGCGGTCGGCGTGTTCGCCATCGGCGAGATCGTGGCGAACCTGGGCGATCCGGAGGAACGGCGCTTCTTCACCGACAAGGTGAAGAACCTGTTCCCCACGAAGGAGGACATGAAGCGCTCGATCGCGCCGATCCTGCGCGGCACGGCGCTGGGCTCGTTCTTCGGCGTGCTGCCCGGCACCGGGCCCGCCATCGCCTCGTTCTCCTCCTACATGCTGGAGAAGAAGCTCGCCGACGACCCGTCCCGCTTCGGCAAGGGCGCCATCGAGGGCGTGGCCGGACCGGAATCGGCCAACAACGCCGACGCGCAGACCAAGTTCATCCCGATGCTGACGCTCGGCCTGCCCGCCTCGGGCGTCATGGCGCTGATGCTGGGCGCGCTCCAGATCCAGGGCATCCAGCCCGGTCCCGAGGTGATGAGCAACCGGCCGGAGCTGTTCTGGGGCCTGGTGGCGTCGATGTGGATCGGCAACGCGCTGCTGGTGGTGCTCAACCTGCCGCTGATCGGGCTGTGGGTGAAGCTGCTGAAGGTGCCGTATCGGCTCCTGTTCCCCGCGATCATGACGTTCTCGGCGATCGGCATCTACAGCGTCAACAACTCGCCGTTCGAGGTCTATCTGACCGCCGTGTTCGGCGTGATCGGGTTCATGTGGATCAAGCTCGGATGCAGCCCTGCGCCGATGCTGCTCGGCTTCGTGCTGGGGCCGATGATGGAGGAGCACCTGCGCCGCGCCATGCTGACCTCGAAGGGCGACCTCACCATCCTGGTGACGCGGCCGATCAGCCTGGCGTTCATCCTGGCGACGGTCGCGATCCTGGTCGTCATCGTCCTGCCCGCGGTGCGCAGCCGCCGGCACGAGATCGCGGGCTGAATGGAAAGCAGCCCGAGGCAGGCTGGAGCGTTTCCCGTTTGTCTTGAATCGCTGTCTCCATTCGTCATGCCCGGCACACGGGTCCGGCCTTTGGCCGGCCCGAGCACAAACCTCGTGCCGGGCATGCATGTCTTGCTTGATAGCGTCAGGAAGACGCGAACGACCTGGACATAGGCGAGCGAAGCGACGCCGTCCTTCGGACGGCCATAGGCGAGCGAAGCGACGCCGTCCTTCGGACGGCCATGGGCGAGCGAAGCGACGCCGTCCTTCGGATGGCGATGCCCGGTCATGACGGCGGATGTTTCCGCTAAACGGAAATGCGCTAGACGAACTCGACGCCGATCTCCGGGCCGCGGCGCCAGCGAACGCGACACGCGCGCCCGTTGGGAATCCCGGGCGTGCTCAGCAGCGTGAAGCGCAGCAGCGTTTCCGAATCCTCGAAGCTCAGGCGCGCGCCCTCCTCGGAATAATCCAGGACGACGCAGCGGATCGGATCGGAGCTTTCATCGACCCGCGCCCAGGCCACCCGCCGGGCCGGCCTGCGCAACGCCCTGCGCCCGGGCACGGGGTACCGCGTCATCGCGGCCGGATCGGCCGGCCCGTGGGCCGGATCGTGGATTCGAGGCATTGTCCTTGCGGCGCCGACGCGCCCCCATGTCGCCCGGCCTTGGTAGGTGACACGGCTTAAACAAATGTTGTTGCGGCGCAGAAAGGGCCAGCATGCTGGCTCGGCAGCCATGCGTTTTCGCAATGCTACACGGTCAGCAGGATTTTCCCGAAGTGGCCGTTCTTCGCCATGTAGGCCTGCGCGGCCGGCGCCTCGACGAGCGGGAATGTGCGGTCGACCGGCAGGGAAAGCCGGCCGGCCGACACCGCATCCCACAGATCGGCCCGCATCAACCGGCTGATCTCACGGACCTCCTCGATGCTGCGGGTGCGGAAGGTGACGCCAATGTAGTCGATGCGGCGCATGGCGTGCAGGTTGAAGTCGAACTCGGCGCGCTCGCCGCCGAGCCGGCCGACGTTGACGATGCGGCCGAGGATCTTCGTCGCCTTGAGCGCGGCCGCGACGGTCGGCCCGGACACCATGTCCACGATCAGGTCCACGCCTTTGCCGTCGGTCGCCGCAAGCACCTGATCGGGCCACGCCGCGTCCTTCGTGTCGATCGCAAGGTCCGCGCCGAAGTCCTTGAGTCGCGCGCGCCGCTCGGCGCTGGTCGAGGAGCCGATCACGAGCTTCGCACCCATCAGCTTCGCAATCTGCATTCCGAGCAGGCCGACGCCCGAGGTCGCACCCTGGATCAGAACGCTCTCGCCGGCCTTGAGGCGGCCGGCCGTGACCAGCGCGTTGTGCATGGTGATGAGCGCGATCGGCAGCGTCGCGCCCTGCTCGAAGCCCAGGCCCTGCGGCAGCGGCCAGACCCGTCCGATGTCGGAGACCGCGTATTCGGCGTAGCCGCCGCGGCCCGAGCACATCACCCGGTCGCCCGGCTTGAAATCCCTGATCGCGGAACCGGTCTCGACCACCTCGCCGGTCCACTCCATGCCGACGACGCTGTCGAGCGCCGCACCATGGCCACCCTTGGCGGCCTGCAGGTCGGCGCGGTTGAGGCAGGCGGCCTTCACCTTGACCAGAACCTCGTTCGGCCCCGGCTTCGGCTGCGGAATATCGCGCATCGCAAGCCCTTCGGGCGTGGCCACTCCAGCCTTCATCCAATCCTCCCTGTCGCCGCGAATTTACGGCGCGACGTTCTGCGCCCGCACGCTGTCCCACCACGGGCAGATGCCGGACATCCTCTCGTAATTGCCTTCCATCACCTGCACCGGGCGGCGGAGGCCGGAGGCCGCGTTCTTCAGGCGCAGTTCGCGCGCCTCGGCCTGCTGCGCGGGCGACAGCCAGGAGCGGTCGTGACCCCAAAGGCTCGGCCCCTCCTTGCGCTCGTAGGCCTGCCAGGCGTCCACGTCGATGGAGCGCGCCCCCCAGCCGTATTCGACCATGAAGGCGGACGGCGTCCAGGTGTAGAACGAGGTGATGAAATCGCTGGTGTGGCGGCCGAGCGTGGTGGCGACGCGGCCGTCCTCGCCCTGCGCAATGTCGTAGCCCTGCCCCACGTCGTCGAAGCTGAACAACTCCATCATCAGATGGTGCACCGCGTTCCTGCCGGTCTCGATGAAGGCGAGGCTGTGGTGGCGCGGGTTGAGGTGCATGAAGGTCGCCTTGAACGGCGACGAGTAATAGTCGGTGAGCCGGAATCCGAGCAGGTCGCGGTAGAACGCGAGCATCGGCTCGGTCCGCTCGGTGTGCATGACCACGTGGCCGAGCCCGAGCGGTCCGGTGCGGAATCCGGAAATCGAACGGCCCGGCCTGAACGGCTCGTCCGCGACCTCCGCGCCGTGGAACAGTTCGAGGCGGTTGCCCGCCGGATCGCGCGTGACGACGAGGCCGGCGACGCGGCGTTCGTCCGCCAGCGCGCGCGAGCCGCGCTCGACCGCGACGCCGGCCGTCTCCAGCCTCGCCGCCACGGCGTCGAGCGCCGCCGCGTCCGCGAACTCCCAGCCGAAGAAGCCGATGCCCTCGCCGCCGTCGGCGTCCACCACCAGCCGCTGCTTGCGGTCGTCCATGCGGAAGGCGAGCGAGCGGCGGCTCGTATCGATGCGCTGAAGCCCGAGCAGGTTCGCGCCGTAGCGGCCCCAGTCGCCCAGGTCCTTCGCGCGGATGCCGAGATAGCCCAATGCCTGCGCGCCCATGCGTGCCTCTTCCGTGGCCGTTCCCGTCAATATATCAGCCCGGGCGGCGGATTCGAGCCGTGGAAACGAAAACGGCGCCGCAGGCGGCGCCGTTCCATTGCCCGTCGGGCACCATCGGAAACCGCTCAGTTCGGCAGCTTCAGCCGGCTGAACACGCGGCGGATGTTGCCATCGAAGATCTTGGCCTTGTCCGCGGCCGAGAGCGGGCTTGCATCGACATAGCGCTTGGTGTCGTCGAAGCCGAAACCGGTCTTCGGATCGTTGCCCTTGACCGCGCCGACCATCTCGGAGGCGAACAGGATGTTGTCGACCGGCACCACCTTGGTCAGAAGGTCGATGCCCGGCTGGTGATAGACGCAGGTATCGAAGAAGATGTTGTTGCCCATGATCTCGGCAAGCTCCGGCTTGCCGTTGTTGAGCGCGATGCCGCGGAACCGGCCCCAGTGGAACGGCACCGCCCCGCCGCCGTGCGGGATGATCAGCTTGAGCGTCGGGAAGTCCTTGAACAGGTCCGACAGGATGAGCTGCATGAACACCATCGTGTCGGCGTTCAGGTAATAGGAGCCGGTGGTGTGCATGGCCGGGTTGCAGCAACCCGAGACGTGAATCATCGCCGGCACGTCCAGCTCGACCATCTTCTCGTAGAACGGATACCAGGAGCGGTCGGTCATCGGCGGAGCGCTGAACGAGCCGCCGGAGGGGTCCGGGTTCAGGTTGCAGCCGACGAAGCCCAGCTCGTTGATGCAGCGCTCCAGCTCCCGGATCGAGCCGTCGATCGGCACGCCGGGCGACTGCGGAAGCTGGCAGACGCCCACGAAGTTCTTCGGATAGAGCGTCACGCAGCGGTGGATCAGGTCGTTGCAGACCTGGGTCCATTCCGTGGAGACGGTCTCGTCGCCGATGTGATGGCCCATGCCCGAGGCGCGCGGCGAGAAGATCGTCAGATCGGTGCCGCGCTCCTTCTGCAGCCGGATCTGGTTCTTCTCCAGGCTCTCGCGGATCTCGTCGTCGGTCATCTTCAGGCCCGACCGGGGCGGCAGCGCCGTCTTGTCCTTGACGGCCTTGATCTGGTCCTGCCGGAAGCGGGGCAGATCCTTGGGCTCGGTCGTGTAATGGCCGTGGCAGTCGATGATCATGAAAATCCGCCGGTCAGAGGGTTGAAGCGCGCGAAATCTACGAATCCGCCCCCGCCATTGTCAAACCCGCCGCACGATCTGATAAGGTGCCGGCCGCAAACGGGAGACCCTGAGAATGGCTGATTTACCGCGTCTCAACGGCGTGATCCGCGCCCTGGAGCAAGGCAAGCACGCGCTGACGGCGTTTTCGCCGGCCGAGATCGATTCCGCGCTCGCGATGAGCGTGTCGAACTTCGACGGCTGCGTGTTCGAGATGGAGCACCAGCCCTGGGACGGCAAGGCGCTGCGCGACAGCCTGCAATACATGCTCAACCGCGCCCAGATCGTGAAGCAGGGTTCCGTCGTTCCCGCGATCACCCCGATGGTCCGCATTCCGGTCAACGGCGTGGAGAAGGCCCAATGGCAGGCCAAGCAGGCGCTGGACATGGGCTGCTACGGGATCGTCTGGCCGCACATCTCCACGGTGGAGGAGGCCTACAACGCGGTCGCCGCCTGCCGCTATCCGCGCCTCAAGAGCGCCCCGCTCTACGAGCCCCAGGGCATCCGCGGCGACGGCCCGCACGGCGCGGTCCGCTATTGGGGGCTGAGCCAGCAGGATTACTACCGGAAGGCCGACGTCTGGCCGCTCAACCCGGAGGGCGAGATTCTCGTCATCATCCAGATCGAGGACACCCGCGGCGTCGAGAACCTGGACGACATGCTCAAGAACGTGCCCGGCATCGGCGCGGTGCTGATCGGCGAGGGCGATCTCGGCCAGGAGCTGGGCTACCCGCGGCAGTACGAGCACCCCGAGCTGCTCAAGTGGATGAAGCGCGTGGTCGACACCTGCAAGAAGCACAACGTCGTGGTCGGCCATCCGCACGTCGAGACCGGCAACGCGCAGCGCATCATCGACGAGGGCTACCGCTTCCTGATGTGTGCGCCGACGCGCTCCTACGCGCACCTCGAGAAGGCGCGCGAGCTGACCGGCCGCAAGTAGCCGGCGACACGGGACCGTCGCCATGCAGGTCGGGTTGGTCGGACTGGGCCGGATGGGCCGCGCCATGGCGGCGCGGCTCTCCGCATGCGGTTTCCAGGTCACGGCCTGGGACCGCGATCCGGCCGCCATCGCAACCGCGGCGGGGGTGCGGCCCGCCGCGCACCCGCGCGCGGTCGCCGAAACGGCCGACACGGTGATCTCGATCATCACCGAGGACAACGGCGTGCGCAGCCTGTTCCTGGGGCCGGACGGATTCCTGTCCGGCCCGGTCGCGGGCAAGCTGTTCATCGAGATGAGCACGCTGCGGCCGGCCACCGGACGGGAACTGGCTCCGCAGGTCGAGGCCGCAGGCGCGCGGCTGATCGAATCCCCGGTGCTGGGCACGATCCCGACCGTGCACGAGGGCAAGCTGCTCTCGCTCGCGGGCGGACGCGCGGAGGACGTCGAGCGCGGCCGGCCCGTTCTGGAGAAACTCGCGCGCCGGATCGTCCACATGGGCCCGAACGGCGCGGGCTATGCGATGAAGCTCGCGGTCAATCTCGGGCTTGCCGCCTATATCCAGGGCCTCGCGGAATCCCTCACGCTCGGCGAGCGCGAGGGCCTGACGATGGAGCAGATGCTCGACGTGCTGGCGGAGGCGCCCACCGCCAACCCATGGCTGAAGACGAAGAAGGGCCTGCTGCTCGGCGGGCCGGCCGACATCACGCTTGACCTGAAGACGCTGCGCAAGGACATCATGTCGGCGGTCGCGACGGGAGCGGCCGGCGGCGCGGGCCTGCCGCTGTCGGCAGGCGTTCTGACCTCGCTCTCCGCCGCGGTGGCGCAGGGCTGGGGCGACCGGGACATCGGCGAACTCGCGGCATTCTTCCGCGGGCACATGACGCAGGATTTCGAGTAAGACGTCACAGGACGGAAAGGGAGGTTTCACCGTGGCAGAGATCGTCGGCGCATTCGGGGTGCCGCACACGCCGGTGTTTCCGTGGTTCGTGAACCGGGACGGTCCGGACTGCGAGATCGCGCGCTTCTTCGGCGCGCTCACGATGGAGCTGCGGGCGCTCAAGCCCGACCTGATCGTGATGTTCGATACCGACCATCTCAACACCTTCTTCTTCGACAACCTGCCGGTGTTCGCGGTCGGCGTGACCGACGAATTCAAGGGGCCGATCGACGAGGTGCGCGACGTGCCGCCGTTCCCGATCAAGTCGGATGCGGCGTTCGCGGCGCACCTGCGCCGCGTGGGCATCGAGGCGGGATTCGACCTGGCGCTGGTGCAGGAGTTCGCGGTCGATCACTCTGTGGCGGTGCCGCTGCACTTCATGACGCCCGACAAGGACATCCCGGTGGTGCCGGTGTTCGTCAACGGCCACGTCCCGCCCCTGCCCTCCGCGCAGCGCGCCTTCGACCTCGGCCGCGCCGTGAAGAAGGCCGTGGAGAGCTACGGCCAGCCGTTGCGCGTCGTGACGATGGGTTCGGGCAGCTTCTCGCTCGACGTGTTCGGCCCGCGCATCGCGCCCGGCCGCACCGACGGCGTGCCCGATCCCGAATGGTTCAAGCGGGTGTGCAGCCTGATCGAGCAGGCCGACGTCGCCACGCTGATTAGGGAATCGACCGAAGAGCAGATGCAGAAGGCCGGCAACGTGGGCGGCGAGGTGCTCAACTGGATCGCCATGCTCGGCACGATCTCGGCGCGCAAGCCCGAGCTCGTGCTGCCGCAGGCGCCGAACGGCCACGCCTATGCCGCCTGGCGGGGGAACTGACTATGTCGATCTATGCCGTGAATTATCTCTGCCGCGAGGTCCTGCGCGACCATGCGTTCCGCGCCGCGATGAAGGCCGATCCGAAGGCCGCGCTCGCCGGCAAGAACCTGACCGGCCAGGAGCGCGAGGCGCTGCTCGCGGGCGACGTGGCGAAGCTCTACAAGATGGGCGTCAACGCCTTCCTGATGGGATACCTGGCGCGTTTCGAGGTCTGCGGGCTCGACATCGAGACTTACAACAACCGCATCCGGACCGCCGCGCCGCAAGGCCATTAAAGGAGCGCGCGGTGATCAACGCCGCCATCGTCGGACTGGGCCGCTGGGGCCGCGCGCTGGTCGACGCGGTGCAGGACAAAGGCGGCGCGATCCGCTTCACGGCCGGCGTCACGCGCAGCCGCGCGGGCGCAGAGGATTTCGCCCGCGATAGGGGCTTCGCGCTCCGCGACAGCTATGCGGAGATTCTGGCCGATCCGACGATCGACGCCGTGGTGATCGCGACGCCCCACAGCCAGCACGCCGAACAGGTCATGCAGGCGATCGGGGCTGGCAAGCACGTCCACGTCGAGAAGCCGCTCACGCTGGAGCGTCCGAGCGCGGAGGCCATAATCCGCGCGGCGCAGGATGCGAAGCGGGTGCTGGCCGTGGGCTATTGCCGGCGCTTCCATCCCTCCGTCGCCGAAATCCGCAGCCGGCTGAAAGATGGCCGGCTCGGCCGGGTGATGGGCATGATGGCGCAGCACACCACCAGCACCGGCCAGTTCATCGCCGCGGACAACTGGCGGGCCGATCCGGCCGAAGCTCCGGCCGGCGGGCTCACCGCGGTCGGCGTCCACGCCCTCGACCACATGATCGAGTTCGCGGGCCCGGTGAGCGACGTGCTCTGCTCCACCGGGCGATACATTCCGGGACCGTCCGACGACACCACCGCGGTGATGCTGCGCTTCGCCAACGGCGCGACCGGCACGCTGTTCTGCTCCGTCGCCACCGCGACGAACTTCAACTTCACACTTTACGGCAGCAAGGGACTGGCCGAGATCGCCCGGGCCGACCTGAGCCGCTTCCGCTTCGCCCCGACATCCGACGCGCCGCCCACGGGGGTCGTTCTCGCGCCGCCGGACGAGACCGCGGAGCACACGGGCTTCGACATGCTGGCCGCGCAGCTCGACGCCTTCGCGCACAGCATCGGCACCGGAACGCCCTACCCCATGCCCGCGAGCGACGTGCTGCACGGCATGTCGGTGTTCGACGCCATCGTGCGCTCGGCGAAATCCGGCCGCGTCGAACCCGTCACCTGACCCGGAGCGTCCGACCGGAATGAGCGGAAAGCGTGCGTTGATCATCGGAGGCTCGGTCGGCGGCCTGTTCGCCGCCAACCTTTTGCGCAGCGTCGGCTGGGATGCCGTGGTGTTCGAGCGCAACCCGGAGGAGCTGGCCGGCCGCGGCGCGGGCATCAGCACCCATCCGCAGCTCGGCGACGCGGTGCGTCGCCTCGGCATCGCCTTCGACGATTCGATGGCGATCCACGTCGAACGGGTGATCTTCCTCGACCGGACCGGCCGCGCATACGAGACGCGCGAGACCACGCGCACCATGAGCTCCTGGGGCCGCATCTACCGCTCGCTGCGCGACCTGATGCCGCCGGGCAGCTATCGGCTCGGCATGGCGCTCCAGCGCGTCGAGCAGGACGCGGATGGCGTCACGGCGATTTTCGCCGACGGCGAGCGCGAGCGCGGCGACATCCTCGTCGGCGCGGACGGCGGACGCTCCACGGTGCGCGAGCAGCTCCTGCCCGACCTGCAACCCAGCTACGCCGGCTACGTCGCCTGGCGCGCCATGCTGGAGGAGCGCGAGGTCCCGCCCGCGATCCGCGCCGAGATCTTCGAGCGCTACACCTACTGTCTGCCGCAGGGCGAGCTTTGCCTCGCCTATCCGGTGCCGGGCCTCGACAACGAGACCGAGCCCGGACGGCGCGCCTACAACATCGTCTGGTATCGTCCGACGCCGCCCGAGATGCTCGCCGACCTGTGCACCGACGCCTCCGGCATCTGTCACGGCACCTCGATCCCGCTTCCGCTGATCCGGCCGGAGGTGATCGCGGGCATCCGCAGCGCCGCCCGGGAACTGGTGGCGCCGCAGGTGGCCGAGATCATGGAGCGCTGCCGCCTGCCGTTCTTCCAGGCGATCTTTGACCTCGTCTCGCCGCAGATCGCATTCGGCCGCGTCGCCCTGCTCGGCGACGCGGCCTTCATCGCGCGCCCGCATCCCGGCGCGGGCACCACCAAGGCGGCGCTGGACGCAATCGCGCTCGCCGACGCGGTGGCCGCCGAAGGCGCGGAGGCCGGCCTGCTGCGCTACCAGCGCGAGCAGAAGCCGTTCGGTGCCGGTCTCGTGGCGCTGGGCCAGCGCGAGGGTGCATATCTGACGGCCCAGCTCACCCCCCCGGAGCAGCGCACGCCGGCGCAGCGCGTTCCCTGGGACATCGACGACCTGATGCACTCCCACAACTCGCGAAGCGAAGAGGTGCGCAGGGTGCTGGAGGCCAGCCGGCAAGCGTGACGACGCCATAGCGTGTCTTCCTGCTTTTATTCTTCTTTAAGTTGCATATATATAAAATTGCATCTATTAGTTTATGAGCGATGTGAGTCGGCGTGCGTGCCACCCCCAGCAGCAGGGCCGCTCATGGACCTCGATATTGCGACAAGGCACCGGAACATCGGAGGTTTCCCCACCCTCCAGCGATCCGACTGCGCGCAATGCCCGGCCGCCCACGCCGGCTTCTGCCGGCTGCTCCGCGAGCCGTCGCCCTCCAGGACGGCTCCCGGATGCAGCCGGCAGCTCGCGCGCGCCCAGCGCAACATCTATGTCGCGGGCCAGCGGCTCGACGGCGTGGCGGTGATCTGCGACGGCTGGGCGGTGCGCTACGCCCAGCTTCCGGACGGACGTCGCCAGATCCTTTCGGTGCTGCTGCCGGGCGACGCGATCTCGGCGGCGGCGCTGGTGAAGAGCTCGCTGGATTTCTCGGTGCAGGCGCTGACCGAGACCCGCGTCTGCCACTACGACCGCACGGCGCTGCGGGCGCGGCTGGCCGGCGACCCGAGCCTGTTCGACGAACTCGCCATGCTGTTCGAGGCCGAGCGCGAGCAGGCCGACCGCAGCCTGACCGATCTCGGCCAGCGGCCGGCCGACGAACGGATCGCGCGCTTCATCCTGCAGATCATGCAGCGCCTCGGCGCGCGCGGTCTGACGCAGGGCCTGTCGTTCGCGTTTCCGCTGCGGCAGTACCACGTCGCCGATGCGATGGGGCTGACTGCGGTGCACGTGAACCGGGTGATCGGCCAGTTCCGGAGGGAGCGGCTTCTGGAATGCGCGGGCGGCGTGATGCGGATTCTCGACCACGACGCGCTGCGGCGGGTCGCCAACATCCGGTAGTGTCGGGAGGCAGCGGAGCCGGCGGCGTCATCCGGCCGTCACCGGCGACGGCCATACGGCTCGCATGACCACCGTGCTCGCTCTGGCGGCCGCATTCAGCGGCCTGGCGCTCCTCCTCCACCTCGCCGGCATCGTCGTCGTCCTGCGGCGGGTGCGCGCGCCCGCGGTGCCGGTCCCGCCGCACAGGACGGACGCCGCCGTCACGATCCTGCGGCCGGTCTGCGGCCTGGAGAACTTCCTCGAAGAAACGCTGGCCTCGACCTTCCGCCTCGACCATTCCCGCATCGAGCTGATCTTCTGCGTCGCACAGCCCTCCGATCCCGCGTTGCCCCTGTTGCACAAGCTGATCGCGGCGCATCCGCATGTCGACGCCCGGCTCCTGATCGGACCCTCGAACCTGTCGGCCAACCCCAAGCTCAACAACATGATGAAGGGCTGGAACGCGGCGTCGCACGACTGGGTGCTGATGGTGGACAGCAACGTGCTGATGCCGCCCGACATGCTGCGGCAGATGTTTGCCGCCTGGACCCCGGACGCCGGGCTGGTGTCCTCGCCGCCGGTCGGCGGCGCGCCGGCAAGCCTCGCCGCCGAACTCGAATGCGCGATCCTCAACACCCATCAGGCACGCTGGCAGTGCCTCGCCGACAGCGCCGGATACGGCTTCGCGCAGGGCAAGGCCATGCTGTGGCGGCGCGAATTCCTGGAACGCCACGGTGGCCTGCGGGCACTCGGGACCGAGCCCGCGGAGGACGCCGCCGCCACCAGGCTGGTCCGCGCCGCGGGCCTGAAGGTTCGCCTCGCGGGCCGTCCGTTCGTGCAACCGCTCGGCGCGCGCAGCCTCGACGACGTCTGGAAGCGCCAGGTGCGATGGGGTCGCCTGCGCCGCGACACGTTCCCGGCGCAGTTCGTGCCGGAGCTGCTGACCGGGGCGCTGCCGCCGCTCGCGGCCTTCGGGCTGCTGGCCGCAGGCCTCGACTGGCCGCTCGTGCCCGCGCTCGCCGCCTTCGCCGTGGTCTGGTACGCGGCCGAGGCCGCGCTCGCGTGCGGGGCCGGCTGGCACGTCCGCGCCTGCACGCTCGCCGCCTGCGTGGCGCGCGACCTGATGCTGCCGGCGATCTGGGTGGCGAGCTGGACCGGCGACGACTTCGACTGGCGCGGCAACGCCATGACCGTGGCGGATGAGAACGGCTCCCGCGCGCAGCCGGGCTGACCTTTCAGAAGACGGAAGCCAGCTCCTTCGCGCCGGGAAGCTGCGACGCCTTCTCCATCCGCGCCTCGATCGCCGCGTAGAGTCCCGCGACGGTCGCCGTGCGGCGCGCGATCGGATTGCGCTCGTAGCCGGCCTGCTGGAAGAAGTTCGAGGTCGGCACCTGCGGCCGCAGCGCCTGCGGCATGGTCACGAGGTCGAAGCCGTTGCCGTCGCCGGTGAAGTTCATCATCTCCAGTTCGGCCGCCGTGAGCGTGCGCTTGTGGCCGCGGGTGCGCGCGAACAGCACCGAGTCGAGCAGCTTCTGGGTCTGCAGCAGCGGACCGATGTCGCGGTCGAGCACCGCGGCGTGCACGCCGATGCCGCCCGGCGTCTTGGCGAGCTTGTCGTGCTCCGCCCAGGCGAAGCGCACCGTGCGCGTGAACGCCGCCATTTTCCGGAGCACGCCGGCCTTGCGCTCCATCGCCGCGCGCGCGGGCCCGTCCAGCCCCTTCGCCTTTGCGAGCAGAATCCCGGCGTAGCGGTCGCCGTGCTCCGCGAGGAGGCCGATGGTGTTGGTGGAGAGGAGCTGGTTGTAGCCGAGCGCAGCCGAGATCGCGCGCGAGCCGGGCCGCCGATGCGTGAGCCCCGCCTGCACGTCGTAGGTGCCGTTGCCGCCGGTCTCGAAGGCGTAGATGCCGACGATCTGTTCGCGGGTGAGCCCGGCCGCCCGCGCGACCTGCGCATAGGCGCGCTTGAACTCCAGCTCGCTCGCGGGCCGGTCTGGCACGAAGCCGAACTCCGCTCTGGCGGCGGCGAGAAAATCGGCCACCTCCGGAATCGGCGGCCGCGGGGCTTCGGGATCTCGGTCCGCCGGAATCCCGACCGGAGGCCGCGGCGGGCCGCGATAGGCCGGCGGCTGGGTCAGGACGTAGTCCTCGAGACGGATCGGCTCGCCGCTGCGCCGCTTGGCGAGCCGGGCGCGGCGCTTTTCCGTGACCGTGCCCCAATAGGCTGCGGCCACGTCATTGAACGCGCGCCGGGCCTGCAGATAGCGGTCGAGCGCGGCCTTGGCGTCCGCCTGCTGCGGCGCGGCGCGATCCGGCGCGGCCTGTGCTCCTGCGGGCACCGCGGCGTATACGAAGAGACATCCCGCCAGCAGCGCACCGGCCATCCGCGTTTCTGGAAGACGCATGGCTGGGCCACTCCATTCGTCCGTCGGGCCGCAGCACCGGCCCGAATCGACGCCGCGATCCGGTCTAGCATCTCTCCGCCGCGGCGCAATCCAGGTGGCTGTCTTGTCGCGTTTTCTTCGCGCGAACCGGTTCCCGCTTCGCTCGAAAACGCTCTAGGCCGCGGTCGCAGCGCTGCCGAAGAACAGGGCGTCGATCTCGGCCACCGGGCGCGGCGGGCTGAACAGATAGCCCTGGTATTCGGTGCAGCCGAGCGAGCGGATCAGTTCGAGCTGGGCCTCGGTCTCGATGCCCTCCGCCACCGTCGGCACCTTGATGGTCTCCGCGAGCGAGGCCACGGTCTCGATGATCGCCAGCGACACGTCGTTGCCGTCCGCCAGCCCGCTGACGAACGAGCGGTCGATCTTGATCTTGTTGAACGAGAAGCGGTGCAGGTAGCTGAGCGACGAATAGCCGGTGCCGAAATCGTCCATCACCACGGACATGCCGAGCGCGCGCAACTGCTCGAGCGTGGCGAGGCTCTCGGGATCGTCGCGCATCAGGATGCGCTCGGTGATCTCCAGCTCGATCCGGTCGGCCGCGAGGCCGGAGACGGCCAGCGCGTTGACGAAGGTCTGCACAAGGGTCTTGCTGGCGAACTGGTTGGGCGAGAGGTTGATGGCCACCTTGATCCCGGCCGGCCAGCGCGTCGCATCGGCGCAAACCTGCCGGATCGTCCATTCGCCGAGCGGAACGATCAGGCCGGTCTCCTCGGCGACCGGAATGAACTCGGCCGGGGAGACCATGCCGCGCTCCGCGTGCCGCCAGCGCAGCAGCGCCTCCATTCCGACGATGGCGTTGCTGCGCGCGTTCAGGATCGGCTGGTAGAACACCTCGAACGCGCCGGCTGCGAGCGCCGCGCGCAGATCGGCCTCGAGCCCGCGGCGGGCCTTGAGCCGCCTGTCCATTTCGGGCTCGAAGAAACGGTAGGTGTTGCGCCCGTCGGCCTTGGCCCGGTAAAGCGCGATGTCCGCGCGCTTGAGCAGTTCGGTGGCCTCGTCGGCGTCGCCCGGCGCCATCGCGATACCGATCGAGACGCCCACGCTGGCACGGTGATCGTCGATGTCGAAGGGCTCCTCCAGGGCGGCCTGGATGCGCTCGGCCAGGGCCGCAACGTCCAGCGACCGCTCCACCCCGGTTACGATGATCGCGAACTCGTCGCCGCCCAGCCGCGCCACGACGTCACCCGCCCCCACGCAGGCGCGCAACCGCTCGGCGACCGCCTTGAGCACTCCGTCCCCCACCAGATGTCCCTGCGTGTCGTTGATCTCCTTGAAGTGGTCGAGATCGACGAACAGCGCCGCCAGCCGCATGTCGCGCCGCAAGCCGGCGAGAGCCGTTTCCAGCGACTGGCCGAACAGCGTGCGGTTGGCAAGCCCGGTGAGCGGGTCGTGGTTGGCCATGTAGACGATCCGGGCCTCCGAGCTTTCGCGCTCGGTCACGTCCTCGATCACGGCGAGCAGATGCTGCGGATCGTGGTTCT
This sequence comes from uncultured Rhodoplanes sp., assembly GCA_964653225.1. Taxonomy (GTDB): domain Bacteria; phylum Pseudomonadota; class Alphaproteobacteria; order Rhizobiales; family Xanthobacteraceae; genus Z2-YC6860. The sequence goes on from CAZZCV010000008.1 coordinate 76,038, forward strand.
TGTCGCGCACCATGAACCGCCGCGTGGTGACGATCCGATCCACGCCGTCCGGCGTGCGGACCGGGTTCTTGGCGACGAAGAGATCGCGATCGGTGTGGATCAGAAGCTCATTGTCGCGCGCCGAGATCGCGGCCGCCTGCTCCGGTTGCCAGAAATCCTCGGCGCGCCGGCCGAGGATCTCTGCTCGCGGAACCCCGAGAAGCCGCTCGGCCGCGCGGTTGACCAGCGTGTAGCACAGCCGCACGGGGTCCTTGACCATGATCGCCAGCGGCACGTTCTCGACCACCGTATCGAGGAACCGCTTGGTGCTGTCCAGTTCCAGCTCGGCGCGGGTGCGCCGCGTGACGTCCTCGTGGGTGGCGACCCAGCCGCCATCCGGCAGCGGGCAGTTCACCACCACCACCGTGCGGCCGCCGCCGAGCTGCGAGACGAGGGTGAAGCTCGCCCGGTCGCGCAGGCGCGTCTTCAGGTCGGCGACGTAACGGTCGATGTCCTCCGGAAAGCTTCCACGCTCCTTGCACGCGCGGAGAATGTGTTCGAGGGCGCGGCCGGGCTGCACGTCCCCGTCCGCAAGTCCATAAAGCTGCATGAACTGGTTGTTGCAGACGACCAGACGGCCGCGGCCGTCGAACATGCTCAGCCCCTGCGACATGTGCTCGAGCGCCGCGTCGCGCTGCAGCTTCTGCTCCCTGATTTTCTCGTAGGCCCGCTCCAGCGCCAGACGGCTGCGCACGGCGAAACCCACGATGACCAGAATCAAGGCAGTCAGCGCCAGCGCCACCGCCTCGTACCAGCGGCGCTTACTTTCAATCGGTGCGAACAGCTCCTCGGCCGCGAGCCCGACCGTCACGATCAGCGGAAAATCGTCGAGCACCCGGTAGGTGATCAGACGCCAGGTGTCGTCGTTCGATCCGCTTCGGCTGTAGAACCAGTCGCTCCGGGCGTTCTGGTATCGCTCGAACAGGGTCGAACGGGACATGTCCAGTGCGGGCGGCTCCGGCGAGCGGCTGCCGACGGAGCGGGTGATGCCGTCGGTGCCAATGACCCTGATCCGGCCGCTCGGTCCGACATCCACGGAGCCGTACAGACGGGAGAAATAGGCCGGGTCGACCGACGCCACGATCACGCCGCCGAAGCTGCCGTCCGGGTTTCCGATCCGGCGCGCGAACTGGATCGACATGCGCCCCGACACGCGGCCGACCACCGGCTTGCTGATGAGCATGTCGTCGCCGGCGCCGAAGGCGAAGGTACGGAAATGCTCGCGATCGCTGAGGTCGACGGGGGTCGAGGGCGCGTTGCCGAAGCTGCTCCGCTTAAGAAAGCCGTCTGCGCCGATGATCGAAAGCTGCAGAACCTGGTCGTCCGCGAGCAGGCTTCCATGCATCCAGTCCCTGAAATCGAATCCTTCCGGGTAGAGCATGTAGCTGCGCCGCACGATCTTCAGCGAGCGGTCGATATCGTGCAGCGACCGGGACAGGTGCGACTCGAGCACATGGGTGAGGTTGTGCGAGTGCCGGATTGCGGACTGCTCCGCGGCGTCGTGCTCGATCTTCAGATAGAAGCCGATGCTGCCCCAGACCAGCGCGATCATGGCTGCGCCGAGCCAGACCGAACTCTGGCGGGCGATCAGCCGCCCGCAAGCTGCCAGCCACGCCGAGAGCCGACTCCAGGACCCGACCCGGACGGCTTGCGAATCCATCGAATGTCCGAAGCGTCGCGACATTCGACCTGCATACTCCGAAACAGGTTGTTTTGCGGTTACTTGCGCGCGATCGGATCGGGGCAACCCCTGCGCCGGCTTTCGCGTCGGGGACGCTCCTCCTCCGAGGGCGGCGGCTTCCCGAAAGCAGTGCGAGCGATTAACAAGCTCTCAACGAGTCAGGAAAGTCCCGACAGGCTTCGCGCCGGGCCTGCCGTCCCCGTCCCGCATCAGGCGGCGATGTTTCCCGGAAGCCCTGACAAAAATTGCGACTTAAAACAGACATCCCGCGTGAAATGAACAAATTGTCGGAGCGGCATTTCAAAAGTTGGCTCCATCTGGTAACGATTAGCTCTGACGAGCGTCGTTTCTCGCTACCAAGGATTTCAATGTCATCATAGTTCCAGCGTGGGGTTTGCGATCCCGACGGGTGCTGCAATCATATCGTGAACGCACGGCTCGAACACCGATGGGGCCAGACGATCCAACCGACGACGCACCCAGCCCGGACGAGATTCGGGCCGCTGTCGAACGCATCACCGCGAGCGAGGTGTTCAACCGCTCGCCGCAGATCGTGGCCTTCCTCCGCTTCGTCGTCGAATCCGTGCTGCAGGGCAAGAGCGACCGGATCAAGGCCTATACGATCGGCATCGAGGTTCTGCGCCGGGACACCCGGTTCGATCCCCAGATCGATCCCATCGTCAGGGTCGAAGGCAGCCGGCTGCGGCGCGCCATCGAACGCTACTATTCCGGACCCGGAGCCGCCGATCCGGTCGGCATCGACCTGCCGAGAGGCTCTTACGTTCCGTCGTTCCGCCACCGGCCGGTGGAGCGGCCGGCCGCAGTCGGCGCGATCGCGGGCACGACCGGACGGATCGGACGATGGTCCCGGACCCACACCACGGCCGCCGCAGCCGCGCTGGCCGTGCTCGCGGGCGCGGCGCTCGGCCTGCCCTGGCTTCTGCGGAGCGCCCACAATCCGACGGTGCCCGAACCGGGGACCAGCCTGACCGCGTCCACGTTCCAGCCCGGCGGCGAAATGCCCACGCTGGCGGTCGCGCCGCTGGAGATTTCGGGTTCTCCCGGTCCGGGGAGCCCGTCCGCCCAGTCCCTCCATCGCAGGCTCACGGGCGCCTTCGCCCGATTCGACACCGTCCACGTCCTGGCGGACGGGAACGCCGAGCCCTCCCGCCCGACGCCCGATTACCGCGTAATCGGCTCGATCGCCCATCGCCCTGATCGTCTGATCGACATCGGATTCAGGCTGGTTGACGCCGACGGAAAGGTCGTCTGGTCGCGCGCCTTCGAACGGTCTCTCGCCAGCGACAGCCAGGAGGAGATCGAGGATTCCATCGTGGCGGAGCTGGCGACGATCCTGCTTCAGCCTTACGGCGTGATCCGCTCGCGCGATCTCGCCCGCATGTTCGGCGAGAATCCCGAAGGCTCGCGTTACCGCTGCATCCTGGAGGCCTCCGATGCGTCGCGCCGCCTGTCGTGGTCGATCCAGCAGCAGCGCGCCCAGCAATGCCTCCAGCACTGGATCGGCGTCGATCCGGGACTGGCCGTGGCCTATCCCTACTTCGCGCAGATCTACATCCAGAACTTCCTGTACGAGCCGGTGCCCTCCGCCTTCGACCGGGCTCCGCTCGATCACGCGCTGGGCCTTGCCCGGCGCGGCGTCGAACTGGGCCCGGAGAACGCGCGGGCCCATCACATCCTGATGCTGACCCGCTTCTACCGGAAGGAGTTTTCAGCCGCCTTCGCGGCCGGCGACCGCGCCCTGGCGCTCAATCCCTACGACCGGATCATCGCCGCGGACTATGGCACGAGCCTGATCCAGTCCGGCGCCATCGAAACCGGCCTGCCGATGCTCCTGCGCAACGTCGGAGACTCGCAGATCCTGTTGCCGCGGCACATCTTCGGCCTGTTCATCGGCAACTATCTGCTGAACAACATGGTCGACGCCGTGCATTACGCCGACCAGCTCGACGACGGCCAGAACCCCTACAGCCTGCTGGCCAACACCCTCATCCTGATCTGGCGTCAGGAGCCCGAGCGCGCACGCGATCTGTTCGAGCGTCTGACCCTGGTCCAGCCGGGCTGGCGCGATCTGGATCGCGAACTGGCCAAGCACTTCGGCCGGCCGTCCCATATCAGCCGGTTGACCGCCGAACTCGGTACGGTGAGCCGCCCCGCTGCGAACTGAGCGACGCGGGGAGCGGCCCCGGCCGCCGATCAGAGAGGATCAGATGCCGGGCGGGCGGCGGCGAGCCGCGGCCTGCGGCACCTGGGCGAGCTTGAGCCCGATCACGCCGTCGACCTTGCCCACGCTGCCACGCGCGACCGTCACCGATCCGCAGCGCAGGTCAAGCAGCGCCTTCGGATCGACGTTGAGTTCGAGCGTGTCGCCGACCTTCCACGTCCTGACCTTGCGCAGCGGCATTTCGTTCTCGTAGAGCACCGCGCGCAGGTCGACCTGCGCCTTCTTCACCTCGCCGCTGAGATGCTGCTCCCAGACCCGGCTCCGCCCCAGCCGGTCGCCCAGCAGGCTCTGCATCAGCAGCGGACGGATCGGCTCCAGCGTGGCATAAGGCAGGAGAAACTCGAACATGCCGCTGCGGCTGTCGGTGCTGACCCGCAAGCGCACCAGAATGGCGGCGTCGGTTTCCTGCGCGACGATGACCGAGCGGGGGTTGGTTTCGAGACGGTCCATGGTCAGCGACACCGGCGCGAGCGGCTTGAACGCCTCCTCCGTGTCCGCGAGGATCAGGCGGCTGATGCGCTCCACCAGGTCGCGCTCGATCGAGGTGAAAGGACGTCCTTCCACGGGCGCGGCGTCGGCGTTGTTGCGGGCGCCGAGCAGGACGTCGATCAGCGAATAGATCAGCCCCGACTCGAAGGTCAGCAGGCAATAATTGTCCCACGGATCGGCCTTGACGATGCCCATCAGCGCCGGAAGCGGAATCGACTGCAGGTAGTTGCCGAAACGGATCGAGTCGAACTTCTCGAGCGTGACCTCGACGTTGTCGGAGGTGAAGTTGCGCAGCGTGCGGGACAGCGTGCGGACGAGGCGGCCGAACGCCGCCTCGAGCATCGGCATGCGCTCATAGGACACCAGCGCCGAATCGATGATGGCGCGGATGCCGGACTTCTGCGCATCCATCCCCCCGGCCCCGCCGAGGCCGAGAATGCGATCGATGTCGGCCTGCGCGAACTCGCCGCCGGGGCCGGCGGCGTCGAAACCGCTCAGGTCGCCCATCGGCGATGCGTTGATGATCTCGATCGGCTCGAACGGCGGGTCTTCCGCGACTTCGGCCTGCACGCCATCGTCCGCCTGCATGCTAGAAAACGAAGAAGTCACCAGCATCCTCCGGCGTATGCTTCTTCGACGGGTTCGCTCCGCCGCCGCCCAGCGCGCGCGCCTGCTCCGAGAGCAGCAATCCGGAAAGAGCCTCCGCCGGATCAAGCGTCCATTCCGCGGGAACGGACGGCTCCAGCGCATGCAGGAAGGCGGCCATGCCCTGCAGCCGCTGGACCAGCAGGTCGAGATCCTGCACGCGGATCATGAACAGGTTGCGCTCCTCGCCATCGAGATGGACCGCGAGCCCGCCGACCAGCCCCTGCAAGCCGTCCGCGGCGGACGCGATTTCCACCATCTCCGTGCGCAGTCGCGCCAGCAGCTCGGTGGCCGGAATGACCTGGCTCTGACCGGGAACGAGGCTCGGCGATTCCATGAGAAACCTCTAGAACAACTCGACCTGCCCGACGTCGGCGATTGCCGGACGCGGCATCTGTTCGGTGATTTGCTCGCCCTTGTCGAGCAGCAACTGACGCATCCGGCCGCTCGCGGGCCAGAACTGGATGCGGCGCGCGCGATCGCCGCGCAGGCTGCCGCCGCTGTATGCGATCCCCTCCCGCCGCACGAACTCCTCGGCGAAATCGGCGTTGCTGCTGCCCACGTCGCTGAGCCGCGCGGTCATGCGCGCGCCGCCGAACAGCGACACCACCAGGCGCTCGCGCCGCCCGCCCCGGCTCAGGATGCCGTTCACGAGCAGCTCCATCGCATGGACGCCGTAGCGCAGCAGATCGCTGTCGCCCGATCCCTGCCCGCCCGGAAGCAGGAAATGGTTCATGCCGCCGACGCCCGCGACCGGATCGCGCATGCACGCCGACACGCACGAGCCGAGCAGCGTCGTGAGCATGACGTTCGGCTCGTCGGTGACATGGTACTCGCCCTGCACAATGTGCAGGCGCTGCTCCCCGGACGGACGGACGCTGGGTGACGGACTTGCGGTCATGAGGGTCAGGACAGGCGGCCGAACACCGACTCGATTCTCTCCTTCAGCGTGGCGACGGTGAACGGCTTCATCACGTAATTGTTGACGCCGAACTCCTTGGCCCTCTGCAGAAGCTGAACGTCCGCGCGCCCGGTCAGCATGATGAACGCCGTCTTGCTGGTCTTCGGATTGCCGCGGATCGATTTCAGCAGCCCGATGCCGTCGAGCTTGGGCATGTTGAAATCCGAGATGACGAGATGCACCGGCCGCGAGGACAGGTTCTGCAACGCCTCCTCGCCGTCGCCACTCTCGCGGATGTCGGAGAACCCGATCTGCTGCAGCCCCTCCTTGATGAGGCAACGCATCGAGAACTGGTCGTCGACGACCATGACGCTAATGGATCGGGCGGCCGGCATGGCTCTCCCTCGTTTTCGAGTTGCACAACTTCACGATCTCGTCGCCGATCTTTTCGAGCGACAGCTGGCGCTGCACCGCGCCCATCTCGAACGCGGCCTTCGGCATTCCGTAGACCACGCTCGTGGCCTCGTTCTGGCCGAGCGTCGAGGCGCCGGCCTGGCGCATCGCCAGAAGGCCGCGCGCGCCGTCCTTGCCCATGCCGGTCAGGATCACGCCGACGGCGTTGCCGCCCACGCAATGCACGACGGAATTGAACAGCACGTCGACGGAGGGACGGTGCCCGTTCACCAGGTCGGCGGCCAGCAGCCTGCACCGCAGATGCTTGGCGCCGGTTACTTCGAGATGCGTGGCCCCTCCGGGAGCGAGATAGATCCGCCCCTCTTCCAGGGGCGCGTTGTCCGTCGCCTCCGCGACCTCGGCGGCGCAGCTGCGATTGAGGCGCTCGGCGAAGCTGCGAGTGAAGGTGGCGGGCATATGCTGGGTGATGACGGTCGGCGGGCAATTGGCCGGGAAGCTCGCCAGCACCGCCAGCAGCGCCTCGACGCCGCCGGTGGACGATCCGATGGCGACCAGCCGGCCGTCCGAGGCGAAATCCGCCGAGGAAGCCGCGCGGCCGGCGGGCGTGCCGGTGGCGCGGACCGAGGCCTTGCTGGCGGCCTTGACCTTCTCGACCAGATCGCCGAACGCGCCGGGCGCGGTCACGTCGGTCAGCGGCTTGCCGACGCAGTCGAAGGCGCCGATCTCCAGCGCCTTGATGCTGGCGGCCGCGCCGTTCTGGGTGAGCGTCGAAAGCATGATGACCGGCATGGGTCGCAGCCGCATGATGCGCTCGAGGAACTCGAGCCCGTTCATGTTCGGCATCTCGATGTCGAGCGTGATCACGTCCGGATTGAGCGCCTTGATCGCCTCGCGCGCCTCCAGCGGATCGCCCGCAGAACCCACGACCTCGATCGCCGGATCGCGCTTGAGCACCGCCGTCACCAGCCCCCGCATGGTCGGCGAGTCGTCGACCACCAGAACCCGTGTATTCCTCATGTCGCGCCGCCCCCCGCGAGTCGATAAGTGGTCAGCCCGTCGCTCCGGAAGCTCGACTCCACGCCCGTCACCCGCTCGGAGTGGCCGATATAGAGGACGCCGCCGGGCGCCAGCAGGGATTTGAACCGCTTCCAGATCTCGACCTGGGTCGATTCATTGAAATAGATCACGACGTTTCGGCAGAAGATCACGTCGAACGGACCCTTCATTGGCCAGCGCCCGATCAGGTTCAGTTCGTTGAAGGTGATCGGCGCCGCGAGCTGCGGACTCACCTGCCAGCCGCCAGCGGCACGCGTGAACCACCGGGCGCGCAGGTCCGCAGGGATCGGCGCGACGTGGTCGTCGCTGTAGAGGCCGCGTTTCGCCTCGGCCAGCACATTCGGGTCGATGTCGGTCGCGAGGATGCGGACGTCGTGCTTGACGGCGTCCGGCATCATCGACAGCAGCGTCAGCGCGATCGAATAAGGCTCCTGCCCGGTTGAGCAGCCGGCCGACCACAGCCGCACCCGGCCGCCCTTGGCCGCGCGCGCCAGGAGCTGCGGCAGGACCTCTTCCCGCAGGTGCTCGAAATGATGCGGCTCGCGGAAGAAGCGCGTCACGTTGGTGGTAAGCGCCGCCAGCATGCGCTTGCGCTCGTCAACGCCATCCCGCCCCTGGATCATCTCGCAGTAGTCGCGGAAGCTTTCGAGCCCGAGCGCGCGCAGGCGCTTGGCCAGACGCGAGTAGACCAGCGTGGCTTTGCTGTCCGGCAAGGCGATCCCCGCATCGGAATGCAGGGTCTCCGCGATCTGGCGGAAATCTTCGAAGGTGAAGGGAAACTCACCCTCGACGATCGGCTCCGGCCGGTCGGTCTTGGTCGCGGCTGCGCTCATGCGGCGACGGCCTCGATTTCCGTCGGCATCATCCGGTCGAGCGACAGCAGGCTGATGATGCGGCCGTCCATCGGCAGCAGCCCCTTCACGAACTCCTTGGCCTGGTCGTAGGCCACGTCCGGCGTGGGCTGGAGCGCGTCGTCGGTGACGGTGAGGATGTCGCACACCGCATCGACCAGGAGGCCGACGAGCTGGTTGGCGATGCGGGTCACGATGATGACGTGTCGCGCCGTCGGCGTCGTGGTGGAGATGCCCAGCCGCGCGCCGAGATCGATCACCGGCAGCACCGCACCGCGCAGGTTGATCACGCCATGGACGAAAGCCGGCGACTGCGGCAGCGGCGTGGTCGCCGTCCAGCCGCGGATTTCGCGCACCGACATCACGTTGACGCAGAATTCCTGCTTGCCGATCCGGAACGAGATCAGCTCGCGGCGGTTGGCACCTGAATTGGTTGCGGCTTCGCTCATGTTGCTACCCTACTGATTCGAGCAATTCGCTGGTGGCGGGTTCGGCGCGCTGACTGCTGGGACGCTGGCTCGACATCAGCGCGTCGATGTCGAGGATGAGGGCCACGCGGCCGTCGCCGAGGATGGTCGCGGCGGCGATGCCGTCCACCTTCCGGTAATTGGCCTCCAGGCTCTTGATGACGACCTGGCGCTGGCCCTGGATCGCATCGACGAGGAAGGCGACCCGGCCGCCGTTTTCGCTTTCGAGCAGCACGGCGACGCCGGCCGTCGGCTCGATCGGCTGGTCGCGGTAGCCGAGCCGCCAGCCGATGTCGATCAGCGGCACGTACATGTCGCGGATCAGGATCAGCGGAGCGCTGCCCTCGAGCGTGTGCATGTCGCCGGCCTTGGGCTGCAGCGTCTCGACCACTGAGCTGAGCGGCGCCACCAGCGTCTGGCCCGAGGCGCTGACGACCATGCCGTCGAGCACCGCCAGCGTGAGCGGCAGGCTGAGCGAGAAGGTCGAGCCCTGGCCCGGCCGGGAGGTGATCGAGATGCGGCCGCCGAGCGCCTGGATGCTGCGCCGGACCACGTCCATGCCGACGCCGCGGCCCGAGATGTCCGACACGGTTTCCGCGGTCGAGAAGCCCGGCATGAAAATGAGATTGTCTATCTCGTCGTCGGTCAGGTTGGCGTCGGGAGCGACCAGGCCCTTTTTGACCGCGATGGCGCGCACGCGCCTGCGGTCGATGCCCGCGCCATCGTCCGAAACCTCGATCACGATGCGGCCGCTGCGATGCCGGGCCGCGAGCTTGACGAGGCCCTCCGGCGATTTGCCGGCGGCAGCGCGGTCCACCGGATTCTCGAGTCCGTGGTCGATGGCGTTGCGCAGCATGTGCGTGATCGGGTCCGCGATCCGCTCGATCACGGTTTTGTCGACCTCGGTGCCTTCGCCCTCCATGACCAGCTTGACCTGCTTGCCGGTGGCGGCCGCGACCTCGCGGACGAGACGGGTCATCCGCTGAAACACGGACTTCACCGGCTGCGCGCGAATCGCCATCACGCATTCCTGGATCTCGCGGGTCAGCCCCTCCAGCTCCTCGAGCCCGATCGCAACGCTCGACGCGCGCGCCAGGCCCGATTCCATCACCCGCTGGGCCAGCATCGCCTGGTTGATCACCAGCTCCCCGACCAAGTCGATCAGGCGCTCCACCCGGTCGAGGTCGACGCGGATGGTCGGCACCGGAGCCGCGGCCGTCGCCGGCTGCTCCGTCTTCTCGGCCTTGCCCGCGACCGCAGGCGCGGCTGTCTCGGGCGACGGCTTCGCGGCGGGCGGCGCCTCGGCGGCCGCCGGCGTCATCTCGGGCACGAGCGGCGGCGGCGTCACAACGGGAAGATCGGTCATGGCCATATCGCTTTCAGGTGGAGCCGCATCGGCCGGCGCGCGGGAAATCTCGATGTCGCAATGGCCGTCCACGAAGTCGAAAACCTCGCGGATGTCGCGCTCGTCGTGGGTGGTGGTCAGGGAAACGGTCCAGGACAGATAGGCGCCTTCGGGATCGAGATCCGGCAGCGGCGGCAGCGCCTCGGTGTCGAGCGCGACGCGGATCGCGCCCAGCCGCTCCAGCTCGCGCAGCAGAAGCAGCGGCTCGTTCGCGTTGGCGTACAGCTCCGCCTTGGGGCGGAAGCGCACGATCCAGTCCTGGCCCGCGGGCTCTTCCGGCGCGCCGAAATCCTCGATCTCGATCTGGATCGGCGTGAAGTCGATGTCCGGCTCGGGCAGGCCGTCGTCGTCCCCGCCCTCCGCCGCCTGGCACTGTGCCTTCAGTTCTTCTGCGATGGACTGGCTGACCGCCTCGTCGACCGTGCCCTCGTTGCGGGACGCCCGGACGTGGTCCGACAGCATGTCGAAGGCGCGCAGCATCAGATTGAGGAGATCGGGCGTCGGATCGAGACGGCCCGACCGAACCTCGTCCATCGTGGTCTCGAAGACGTGGGCGAACTTCACCAGACTGTCGAGACCGAACGCGCCCGCGCCGCCCTTGATCGAATGCACGGCCCGGAAGACGGCGTTCACCGTGTCGGGGTCGCCGGTGCCTTCCTTGAGCGCGAGCAGACCCGATTCCAGTTCGGCGAGTTGCTCCTCGCACTCCTGGAAGAAGGTCGCCTTGATTGCTTCCAACGGATCCACGGACGTTCCCGCTTCTGGTTCGGTCGTCAGGCCGCGACGCGCCGGATGGCGTCGACGAGCTTGTCGGAGTTGAACGGCTTGACGATCCAGCCGGTCGCGCCCGCCTGCCGGGCGCGGGCCTTCTTGGCGTCGTCGCTCTCGGTGGTCAGGACCAGGATCGGCGTCGCGCGATACTCGTCCTGGGTGCGCACGCCCTCGATGAAGCCGAAGCCGTCCATCCGGGGCATGTTGATGTCGGTGATGATGATGTCGGGCTTCTCGGCGGTCAGCACCTCGAGGCCATGCACGCCGTCGTTCGCCTGCACGACACGGAATCCGGCGTTCGAGAGCGCCAGCATCAGCATGTCCCGCATGGTGCGAGAGTCATCGACAGTCAGAACGGTCTTTCCCACGGTTTACTCCCGCGCATTGACGAGTTGATCGACATCCGCCCCGAACAGGGCGAGGCTTTCCGAAAACGATGCGGACGGGTTCGCCACGGAGAACGGCACCCCATCCGCGCTCCAGGCGACGCGGGCCGAGAGCAGCACCTGGAGGCAGAGACCGCCGATGCGCTGGACGCCGGAGGCGTCAAGCGTCAGCGGCTGGCCCCGCCACTTGAGAATCTGGTCCGCCAGCGGCGCCGCGGCCTTCAAATCCATCACCTCCGGCAATTGCAGCATCGCTTGCGTTCCTTAACGTCCCGGCACGATCCCGGCTTAAAACTCTTCCCAGTTCTCTTCCTTGGTCGCAGGCAGATCGAGTTCCGCCACGGCCAAATTTCCCTGCACCGCCGGACGCGCCGCCACGGGCTTGCGCACCGGCTGCGGCGCAGCCTTGATCGAGGGCTCGGCGCGCGGCTTGCGGACCGGCTGGACGTCGACGGCCTGCTCGTGACCGACGCGGAAGCGCGCGATCAGCGAAGCCAGCTCCTGCGCCTCGCCGGCGAGCGAATGGCTCGCGGCGGTCGACTGCTCGACCATCGCAGCGTTCTGCTGCGTCACCTGGTCCATCTGGTTGACCGCGGTGTTGACCTCCGCGAGTCCGGACGACTGCTCGTGCGCGGACGCCACGATCTCCGACACCACGCCGTTGATCTCCGCGATCTGGGCCACCAGCCGCTCGAGCGCCTTGCCGGTGCGGCCGACCAGGTCGACGCCGTGATCGACCTGTGCGGACGAAGCGGAAATCAGCGCCTTGATCTCCTTGGCTGCGTCGGCCGAGCGCTGCGCCAGCGCGCGCACCTCGGAGGCCACCACCGCGAAGCCCTTGCCAGCATCGCCCGCGCGCGCCGCCTCGACGCCCGCGTTGAGCGCCAGCAGATTGGTCTGGAATGCGATCTCGTCGATCACGCCGATGATCTGCGAAATCTGCTTGGCCGACTGCTCGATCTCGGTCATGGCCGCGACCGCGCCGCGCGCGGCCTCGCCGCTCTCTTCCGCGCCCGCCTTCGCGCTGGCCACCACCGCGCCGGCATGCGTCGCGCCCTCGGCGGTCTTGCGCACCGTGGCGGTGATCTGGTCGAGGGCGGCTGCCGTCTCCTCGAGGCTCGCCGCCTGCTGCTCGGTGCGCCGCGACAGGTCGTCGGCCGCCTGCGAAATCTCGCCGGCGCCGGACTTGATGCCCTGCGCCGTGCGCACGATCGCCGTCATCGCATCCTGAAGCTTTTCCTGCGCGGCGTTGAAATCCTGCTGCAGCTTGACGAACTCGGGTGGGAACGGCTGCGACAGCCGCATCGTCAGGTCGCCGCCGGAAACGCCGTTGAGGCCGCCCGCCAGCGCGTCGACCACGAGGGCGAGCTGCCTGGCGCCCTCCGCGCGCTCCGCTTCCAGCTTCCTGCGCTGCTCCTCGGACGCCTCGATATAGACCGATATGGCAAGGTCCATGTCGAGCAGGACGCCCTTCACCAGGGCGCTCAGTTCACGCCCCAGAGCCTCCGCGCCCGCCTTCCTGCCCATCAGGCCCTTGGGCCAGCGCGCCGCGACGGCGGCCTGCATCAGGTGATCGAGAATGATGGAATAGCCGCCGATGTACCAGCGCGGCTCGAGGCCGATCCGCGCATGCGTCTTGCCGATGCGGCGAACACCCTCCAGGTATCGCTCGCCGTGGTCTCCGTCGGAGATCGCCCCCCAGTGCCGGAGCTGACCGCCCCGCGCGTGGGAGATCAGCGCCTCGTCCGAGAAGAACCGGTTGACCTCCGGCGTCTCGCGAATCCGGCCATAGAGAACGTCCAGCGCCGCAGGAAGCTCCCGCTCGACGAGTGGCTTCAGCCCGCGCAACGTTTCACAGCAGGCCTCATCGACCTCCATGAATTCCAAACGCTGCTTCAGCTCATTGTCGTCTGACATCGCTCGCTCCGCGGCCTCGATGGCCGGCTTCTTCCGATAGGTCACCCGCCGTCAGCGGATCAGAATTCTTCCCAGTTCTCTTCCTTGGTCGCGGGCAGATCGAGCTCCGCCATGGCCAGATTTCCCTGCACCGCCGGACGCACCGCCGCGGGCTTGCGCGCCGGCTGCGGCGCAGCCTTGATCGCGGGCTCGGCGCGCGGCTTGCGGACCGGCTCGGCCTTGGCGGCATGCGCCTCCCCGACCTCGAAGCGCGCGACCAACGATCCCAGCTCCTGCGCCTCGCCGGCGAGCGAATGGCTGGCGGCGGTCGACTGCTCGACCATCGCAGCGTTCTGCTGCGTCACCTGGTCCATCTGGTTGACCGCGGTGTTGACCTCCTGCAGGCCGGTGGCCTGCTCCTGCGCCGATGCCGTGATCTCCGAAACGATGCTGCTGATCTCGCTGACCTGCGAGGCGATCCGCTCAAGCGCCTTGCCGGTGCGGCCGACCAGCTCGACTCCGCTGTCGACCTGCGTGGTCGAAGCCGAGATCAGTCCCTTGATCTCCTTGGCCGCGTCCGCCGACCGCTGCGCCAGCGCCCGGACCTCGGAGGCCACCACCGCGAAGCCCTTGCCGGCCTCACCCGCGCGCGCCGCCTCGACGCCGGCGTTGAGCGCCAGCAGGTTGGTCTGGAACGCGATCTCGTCGATCACGCCGATGATCTGCGAAATCTGCTTGGCCGACTTCTCGATCTCGGTCATGGCCGCGACCGCGCCGCGCACCACCTCGCCGCTTTCCTCGGCCGCGTTCCGCGCCGCGCCCACCACGTCGTTGGCGTGCCGGGCCCCCTCGGCGGTCTTGCGCACCGTGGCGGTGATCTGGTCGAGGGCTGCCGCCGTCTCCTCCAGGCTCGCCGCCTGCTGCTCCGTGCGCCGCGACAGGTCGTCGGCCGCCTGCGAGATCTCGCCGGTGCCGGACTTGATGCCCTGCGTCGTGCGCACGATCGCCTTCATCGCGTCCTGGAGCTTCTCCAGCGCGGCGTTGAAATCCTGCTGCAGCTTGACGTATTCGGCCGGGAACGGCTGCGACAGCCGCACCGTCAGGTCGCCGTGCGACACCTTGTCGAGACCGGTCGCGAGCGAGTCGACCACGAAGGCGAGTTGCTTCGCAGCCTCCGCTTTGGTCTCCTCGTTTCGGCGGCGCTCCTCCTCCGCGGCCTTCTGCTGCTCGGCGGTCATGCCCTCCAAGCGCAGCTTCTCGATCGCGGCGTCCTTGAAGGCCTGCACCGCCACCGCCATCATTCCGACCTCGTCCTTGCGGCCGACCGCCGGAATCGCGACGGTGTTGTCGCCGGCCGCGAGCCGGTTCATCGCGCCGGTCATCGCCACCACGGGCTTGCCGATACCGCGCACCAGAAGCCAGCCCATCACGGTCGAAAGCACGATCATGAGGCCGGCGCCGCCGTAGAGCATGAGATTGGACAGTGAAATGGTCTCGAACTGGCGCCGGTTGCGCTGCACCTGATCGCGGCTCTGGGAGCGCTCGAACTCCGCCAGGAGCTGGTTGAAGTCGATGACCTTGCTGTCGAGATAGCCGGACCTGACCATCGCCACGGCCTGCTCGTGGGTCTCCGGATCGCCGGCGAGCTTGAACTGCGGCTTGGCCCCCTCGTCGTTGAACTCGGTGTAGAGATCCTTGATGCGGCGGATGAGTGCGCTGTTCGAGATCCGCTCGAGAGTCGCGACCGACTCGAGAAGCTTGGCTTCGTTTTCCTGATAGCCGTCCGTGTAGCGCTTGTTCGCATAGATCGTGTAGGCGCGCAGATTGCTGACCTGCTCGTAGATCGCACTGCGAATCTGCACGACGTTGTTGAGAATGTTCGTCGTCTGTTCGAGCTGGCGCGAGGTCTCTTCGATCTGCTTGAGGTTCCAGTAAACGGCGCCGTTGGTTGCCAGCGAAGCCAGAACCAGAATGGCGAACGCCACGACGACCTTTCGGGAAATCCGCATGTTGGCGAAGCGCAGATTCCCGATTCGCGCCCTAACGGAGGATATGATCCGGTTCAACAGCTTCATCGGGTGCCCACCCTTTCTCACGATCCAGCCTCGACGATTGGTCTGCAGAGCGCGCCCCACACGCTGCAAGCCGGCGGCGAACGGCCCGGTGTCCGGGCCGCAAGCGTCAAAGAATGAAGGACGGGGGTCGCGGGTCCGGTGCAGGCCGCATCAGCGAACTCGGCCCCGGCGCCATGGGAGCGCGCCGTCTGGCCGACGCACGCCACTCCCCGCAGCTCGCTGGCAGTCCAACGCATAGCCCCCTCCGTCAGGGTAAATTTCTAGGGAGCATTCGCTAAGGAGCGTTTACGTTTTTTTGTCCATAATTGGATGTTGCATGAACGAAATTTGATCATTATTTGCTAAAAATACATCTTTCGGGCCCTGCCAATGCCGGGACTCGACCGACGCGACAGGCAAAAAACGCCCCGGAATGCCCCATTCGTAAACAGAACGAAGCATTCGCAAGGCCGTCACCTCACGCCGAATCCAGGATCGAAAGACCGAAAACAGAACGAGGAGTCGCCGCCATCGCGCCGACGCCCGGATGGGAATCAGGGGACCCGCCACGCCGAACGCGGACAGCCGGTCCGCGGCTCGTCAGGAGCGTCCCGGGGTTCTCAGCGCGGGCGGACGCCCGGCTTGCCCGCTCCGAAGGACACGAACTCCACCCCGGATCGCTCGAGCGCGGCCTTCACCTCGCCCAGCCGGCCCCTGAGTGTGGTCAGCGTGCCGTCGAACTCCTCCATCCGGCGGATGGTGGAGATCGAGACGCCGGAGACATCCGACAGATCGCGGACGGACCAGTTCAGGATCGCCCGGGCGGCGCGGATTTGCGCGCCGGTCAGCGCCAGCGTTTCGCCCTGCTCCCGCCGGGCAGCCTGCTCGTGCATGTCGGTGAAGACGATCGCCCATTCGCGGACCGCGCCGTTCCGGGACTTGATCGGCGCGCCTCTGGCCAGCACGTGACGCGACACACCATCGGGATCGACGAGACGGAATTCGCCCGCGAACGGCGCGCCGTTCACGGCCGCCTGCCTCCACAGGGCGAGCGCATGGGCGGCATCCTCCAGATGAACCGCGTCGAGCCAGGTGGCCGCCCGCGCGGTGTCCTGACCGGTGAGGCTGCGCCACTTCGGACCCTCGATCACCACGCCGTCGCCGCGCGTCAGCACGACCAGATCGGAAACGAGATCGCGCAGCGCGAGATAGCGGTCCGCCTCGGAGCGTGCCAGACGGAGAAGCTCCTGCCGCGCCGTCGTGTCGAAAAACAGGCCGACCGCCTTCAGAGGCTTGCCGCTGGCGTCGAACAGGACCTCGCCTTTCATTTCGAGCACCCGCAGCCGGCCGTTGCCAAGAATCAGCCGGAACTGGCGGTCGATCGGCAGCCCGCGGGCCACCAGCGCGTCGATCTCGACGTCGCGGAGCCGGTCCTCGGGATGCATCATCGCCAGGAGTTGGCGGAACGAGGGCGCGGCCGAGCCCGGCTCGATGTCGAGCAGCTCGTAAACCCCGCGCGACCAGCTCATCTCGCCGGAGGCGACCTGCCAGCTCCAAAGGCCGGCCTTGCCGAGCCGCTCGAAGAACCGGACGGTTTCCGACAGGCCGTCGGGCCCATCGAACAGCGCCGCGGCCGCGTGCCGCGGCGGCTCCCCGTCCGTGGCCCGTTCAGCCGGCCCGGATTGCTGGTTCTCTGCCTGCATGGTTCGCATCGGAGAGGACTCCGTCCGATCAATCAAGGGCGATAGTTCCCGTCTTGGAGAGGCCGTGGCCGCGTCCGTGCGCCATTCCTGCCACGCCGCGGGGGTCATCGTCGGGGACTCCCCTCGCCGATTCGGGACGTCAGCATCGTGTGGACCCGGCGCAGGTCGATCAGGGCGATTTCGATGTCGGAGCGGCGGGCCTCCAGGCGGGCGATTTCCCCGGAGCACGTCTCGCGGGCGAGCATCAGGGCCTGCGCGGGCGGCTCCCGGTCCCCGTGGTGGGCGAGCTGGCCGATCTCGAACAGGGCCGCGGCAACCCGGCGGTCCTTTGTCAGGAAGGCGATCCGGTCGCAGTCCCCGTGGCTGTAGCGGCGCGTGCTGCCGCTGCGGGCCGGCCGGATCAGATCCATGGCCTCGTAATGCCGCAGCGCGCGCGGCGTCACGTCGAACCGCCGGCAGACCTCCTCGACGGAGAAAAACGTCTCCACCGGCGCGGCAAGGGTCTGCGAATCGTCGCCGACCCAGACGACATCCTGGTCGAGAAAGAAACTCGGCGTTTTGAGACGGTCAGGCGTCAATTTTGCTCATCCCCACGCCGGAACACGCCAGATTCGGCGGTGCGTGTCGGATTTGTGGCGCAACCTGCATGAAATGATAAGAAAAACGCCGTAAAACACGCGGATATTTCAGTTAAACGCATGGGAAATCAATTTGTTAGCGGACGACAATCGGAACCGGAGTTTTTCGCTCTCGAACCCTCGGCTCAAGCGGGTTGAGCAAACCGGCCTGATCAAAATCTGCTGATGCCCGCCGCCGGGCGCGGCGGCCGCTCCGAAACGGAGCAGATTTTCTCCGGCAATCGCCGGGGCGCGCTGGCGATGACCGGGTTCCCGGACGTGGCACGACAATCCTGCGCCGTCCGCCGGACGATCGACCTCCGCGCCCGATTGACCTTCCGCGGCCCTGGTTTAAACTTCCGTCATTCCAGGGAGATCCCCGACAAGGGGCTGAGAAACCGCTGGGCTGCGGCGCGAACGCGGTTAGCGCGGAAATCCTTCGAACCTGATCCGGTTCATACCGGCGTAGGGATTGGATTTCGAGCGCCCGGCTTTCGAACCCGATCCCTCCGCCGAACGAAAGGCGGAGAGACCTGTGATTTCCGGCTCGGACAGCACCCTTCCCATGGGCTCGCGGCTCAAGCCGCCGCCCGGCCAAGTCACAACCCTCCGGCCGGCGGCCGTCCCCGCAAGGGCCGACGTGGCCATCATCGGCGCCGGCGTCATCGGCCTGTCGATCGCGTGGCGGCTCGCCAGCCGCGGCCTGTCCGTCGCGGTGTTCGACCGCAGCGAGGCCGGAACCGGGACCAGCTTCGCCGCGACCGGCATGCTGGCCGCCGCAGCCGAGCACGAACCGGGCGGCGAGGACCTGCTGGCGCTTGCGGTCGAGAGCCAGCGGCTGTGGCCGGCGTTCCGCGATTCCGTGGAGGCCGAATCGGGCCTCTCCATCGGCTACCGCGGCGAGGGCACGCTGGTGGTGGCGCTCGGCCGCGACGAGGTGGAGCGGCTGCGCTTCCGCCACGAGCATCAGCGCCGCTCCGGACTCGACACGCGCTGGCTCAACGGCCGCGAGGCGCGGGAGCTGGAACCCGGCCTGCGGGCGTCGGTCGCGGCCGGCATCTTTTGCGGCGGCGACCATCAGGTCGATCCGCGGCGGCTGATTCCCGCGCTGGCGCGCGCATTCGCGGCGCGCGGCGGCGCGCTGGTCGAGAACTGCCCGGTCACGGCCCTCGACACGACCGGCGGAGCGGTGCGCGGCATCGTCACCGCGAACGGGCGTTGCCAGGCGGGCCTCGTGATCGCCGCGAACGGCGTATGGAGCGGGGACGGCCTGCTGCCGCCGCAGATCGACATTCCGATGCGGCCGCTGAAGGGGCAGGCGCTGGCGCTGCGCACCACGCGGCAGACCGGCTCGCCGTCGCATGTGGTGTGGACCGAACAGGTGCACCTCGCGCCCAAGGACGACGGCCGGCTGATCGTCGGCGCGACGATGGAGGATGCAGGGCTGAACCCGGCGATCACCGCCGGCGGCGTGCTGGCGCTGCTCGACGGCCTGCACCGCGCGCTGCCCTCCAGCGAGGAGATGGAGATCGAGGCGGTCTGGTCCGGCTTCCGGCCGACCTCCGACGACGACGCGCCGATCCTCGGCGAATCCGGCATTCCCGGTCTGCTGCTCGCCACCGGCCATCACCGCAACGGCATCCTGCTGGCCCCCGCCACCGCGCAGGCCATCGGCGACCTGGCGGCCGGCGGCGGCATGAGCGCCGCCGCGCGGCGCTTCGGCATCGACCGCTTCCGCAGACCCCTCCCCGAAGAGAAACAAGCCATCGGAGCGCAGCCATGATCGTCACCGTCAACGGCGAACGCCGCGACACGGCCGCCGCCACGCTCGCGGATCTGTGGCGACGCGAGACCGAGGACCTGAACCTCGACGGTCCGAAGGGCTTCGCCATCGCGCTCAATGGCGCGCTGGTGCGCAAGAACCAGTGGGACCGAACCGCACTGGCAGACGGCGACCGCGTCGAGATCGTCCGCGCAATGCAGGGAGGCTGACATGACCGGAACCGATCCGCTCGTCATCGCCGGCGTGGAGCTGCGCTCCCGCCTGCTGATCGGAACCGCCGGCTATCCCAGCCAGCGCATCATGGCCGACGCCGTCGAGGCGAGCGGCGCGGAGGTCGTCACGATGTCGATCCGCCGCATCTCGCTCGACCGCCGCGGCTCCGACACCGTGAGTCTTTTAAAAGGCCGCCGCTTCCTGCCCAACACCGCCGGCTGCGAGACCGCGCGCGACGCGATCCTCACCGCCGAGCTGGCGCGCGAGGCGCTCGACACGAACTGGATCAAGGTCGAGGTCATCGGCGACCGCGAGACGCTCTATCCCGACGTGGCGGAGCTGCTCGAAGCCACGCGCCAACTCGTGGACGACGGCTTCGTGGTGCTGCCCTATTGCAACGACGATCCGGTGACGTGCCAGCGGCTCGCGGATGCGGGCGCGGCCGCGGTCATGCCGATGGGCTCGCTGATCGGCTCCGGCATGGGCGTGGCCAATCCCGCCAACCTCGAACTGATCTGCCGCCGCTCCGGCGTACCGGTGATCGTCGATGCGGGGATCGGCACCGCGTCGGACGCAGCCATCGCGATGGAACTGGGCGCGTCGGGCGTGCTGCTCAACACCGCGGTCGCGAAATCCGACGATCCCGTGCTGATGGCGCGCGCGATGCGGCACGCGGTCGAGGCGGGCCGGCTCGCCTGGCGCGCCGGCCGCATCCCGCGCCGCGGCCGCGCCGAGCCGTCAAGCCCGCAACTGGGGCTGGTCGGCTCGTGACGCCGGTCCCGTCGCCGCTCCTGGTGGTGACGGACCGCCACCTGTGCCAGCGGCCGCTGGAGGATGTGGTGCGTGACGCCATCGACGGCGGCGCGCGCTGGTTCTGGCTGCGCGACCGCGACATGGAGCCAACCGGGCGGCGGCGACTGGCCTTGCGCCTGGCCGGCATCGTTCGGGCCGCAGGCGGCGTGCTGTCCATCGGCGGTGACATCGAACTGGCGCGGGACGCCGGAACGGGCGCGGTGCATGTGCGGGAGATCGCCGCCATCCGACAGGCGAAGCAGCGGCTCGGCGCGGCCTCCCTCGTGGGTTACTCCGCGCACGGCGTCGCGGAGGCAGGCGACGCCCGCGACGCGGGGGCCGACTATGTGACGCTCAGTCCGATCCATCCGACCGCGAGCAAGCCCGGCTACGGACCGGCGCTCGGACCAGGCGCGATCATGCGCACGGCGCAGGCCGGCGTTCCTGTGCTGGCGCTGGGCGGGATCGATGCGGGAACCGCAGCAGCAGCCATGAGCGCGGGCGCGAAGGGCGTGGCCGTCATGGGCGGCGTCATGCGTGCGCAGGACCCTGCAGCCTGCGTTCGGGCGATGCTGGCCGGGCTTGTTCCCCACGCGGCGGCGCGACGCGAGCCGGGAGAACGCCAGCCATGAATTCCGGAATGCCGATGCCGCTGACGAGGCATCCGCGCCTCCCGCCGTCGGCCGCGCGCCATTTCCTGCGGCATCCGCGCCGCACGCTTGTCATCCACCGCCAGTCAACCATAATGTAGACAGTCGCGAAGCAATCCGCGGGGTGATCGGCCGGAGGTCAGGGCGCAGAAGGGGCGATGTCGCACCATATTTTTCTCATCGCCGTTATCGCGCTTCCCTTCATCGGCAGCCTGATCGCCGCGTTTTTCCCCAGCAACGCCCGAAACGCCGAAGCGTGGCTCGCCGGCGCGGTGGCGCTTGCGGGCGTGCTGATGCTCTGCCTGCTCTACCCGGCCGTGCTGGAAGGCGCCGTCGTCCGGCGCGAGACCCCCTGGCTGCCGCAATTCGGACTGAATTTCACCCTGCGGCTGGACGGCTTCGCCTGGGCGTTCTCCATGCTGATCACCGGGATCGGCTTCCTGGTGGTGCTCTATGCCCGCTACTACATGTCGCCGTCGGACCCGGTTCCGCGCTTCTTTTCGTTCCTGCTGGCCTTCATGGGCGCGATGCTGGGAATCGTGCTGTCGGGCAACCTGATCCAGCTCGTGTTCTTCTGGGAGCTGACCAGCCTCTTCTCCTTCCTCCTGATCGGCTACTGGCACCACAACCAGACCGCCCGCGACGGCGCCCGCGCGGCCCTGACCATCACCGCCGCCGGCGGCCTATGCCTGTTCGCCGGCGTGCTCGTGCTCGGCCACATCGTCGGCAGCTACGACCTCGACGATGCGCTCGCGGCCCACAGCCGGATCGTCGAGCATCAGCTTTATGTTCCGGCCCTGATCCTGATTCTCCTGGGCGCGCTGACCAAGAGCGCCCAGTTCCCGTTCCATTTCTGGCTGCCTCGGGCGATGGCCGCCCCCACGCCGGTCTCCGCCTACCTGCATTCGGCGACCATGGTGAAGGCCGGCGTGTTCCTGCTGGTCCGCCTGTGGCCGGCCATGGGCGGCACCGAGCAATGGCTGTGGCTGGTCGGCAGCGCCGGCCTCGCGACCTTCGTGCTCGGGGCCTATTTCGCCATCTTCCAGCAGGACCTCAAAGGGCTTCTGGCCTATTCGACGATCAGCCATCTCGGGCTGATCACGCTGCTGATCGGGCTCGACAAGCCGTTGGCGCTGGTGGCGGCCATCTTCCACATCATCAACCATGCCACCTTCAAGGCGTCGCTG
>CAZZCV010000009.1:0-92756 GCA_964653225.1 uncultured Rhodoplanes sp.
ACCTGGGCCTCGTGGAAGTGCTCTACGGCTATCCGCTCGACGGCGTGGTGCTGACCACCGGCTGCGACAAGACCACGCCCGCGTGCCTGATGGCGGCGGCGACCGTGAACATCCCGGCCATCGTGCTCTCGGGCGGGCCGATGCTGAACGGCTGGTGGAAGGGCGAGCGCGCCGGTTCCGGCACCGTGGTCTGGAAGGCGCGCGAGGAGCTGGCCGCCGGCCGCATCGGCTACGACGAATTCCTCGACATCGTCACGGCGTCCGCGCCCTCGGTCGGCCCTTGCAACACGATGGGCACCGCCTCGACCATGAACGCGCTGGCCGAGGCGCTGGGCATGTCGCTGCCCGGCTGCGCCGCGATCCCCGCGCCCTACCGCGAGCGCGCGCAGATCGCCTACGAGACCGGCCGGCGCGCGGTGGAGATCGTGCGCGAGGACCTCAAGCCCTCAGACATCCTCACGCGCAAGGCGTTCGAGAACGCCATCGTCGCCAACTCCGCCATCGGCGGCTCGACCAATGCGCCGGTCCACGTCAACGCGATCGCGCGCCATGCGGGAATAGAGCTTCGTATCGAGGACTGGGAGCGGATCGGCCTCGACGTGCCGCTGCTGGTGAACATGCAGCCGGCGGGATTCTATCTCGGGGAGGATTATTACCGCGCCGGCGGCCTGCCCGCGGTGCTGCACGAACTGATGAAGGCCGGCCGCATCCACCGGGATGCGAAGACCATCAACGGCCAAACCATCGGAGAGAACGTGCGGCGCGCAAAAAAAAGCGCAGACGCCGACGTGATCCGGCCCTACGGCGATCCGCTGAAGCCACAGGCCGGGTTCAAGGTTCTGAAGGGCAACCTGTTCGATTCCGCGATCATGAAGACCAGCGTGATCTCCGACGACTTCCGCGCCCGCTATCTCTCCAACCCGAAGGACCCGGAGGCTTTCGAGGGCCGCGCCGTGGTGTTCGACGGACCGGAGGACTATCACGCGCGGATCGAGGATCCGTCGCTGAAGATCGACGAGGATTCGATCCTGTTCATGCGCGGCGCGGGGCCGGTCGGCTATCCGGGCTCCGCCGAGGTGGTGAACATGCAGCCGCCCGCCGCGCTGATCCGGCGCGGCGTCGTCTCTCTGCCCTGCATCGGCGACGGAAGGCAGTCGGGGACCTCCGGCTCGCCGTCGATCCTCAACGCCTCGCCCGAGGCCGCGGCCGGCGGCGGGCTCGCACTGCTGCGCACCGGCGACCGGGTGCGCATCGACCTGCGCAGGGGCACGGCCGACATGCTGGTGTCCGAGAGCGAGCTGGCCGCGCGCCGCGAGGCGCTGGCGCGGAGCGGCGGCTTCGAATATCCCGCACACCAGACGCCGTGGCAGGAGATCCAGCGCGGCATGGTGGACCAGCTCGCGGAGGGCATGGTGCTCCGGCCCGCCGTGAAGTACCGTGGCGTGGCGCAGAAGCACGTGCCGCGAGACAACCACTGACCGGGGAGCCGCCAGGCCGCGCCGGCCGCCGTTGCCCGTTGACAGTTCTCGCGCCGGCAGCGAATGCTGGACGCCATCATGGGAGAGCCGTCCGGACGGCGGCGCGGGAAGGAAACGATGTCCATTCGCACCCGGGTGCGGGCCTTTGCCTGCGCCGCGATCTTGGCATGCGCCGCCCCGGCCTCCGCGCAGGAGACCATCCAGCTCCGGATCGCCTCGGGTCACCCGACCCTCAACACCTACGTCAGCCTGATGCAGACGTTCTTCGTGCCGGAGGTGACGAAGCGCGTCGCGGCCCGCACCCGCTACAGGGTCGAGTTCCTGGAGGGCTACGGCGGTTCGATGGTGAAGGTCGCGGACACGCTGGAGGGCGTGCAGTCCGGCATCATCGACATCGGCGGCTTCTGCTTCTGCTTCGAGCCCTCGAACCTGCCGCTGCATGCGTTCCAGGTGATGCTGCCGTTCGGCCCCATGGACCCGGTGACGAGCCTGAAGGTCGCGCGCGCGGTCTACGACCGGGTGCCGTATCTGACGCAGGTCTTCGAGCAGCGCTTCCATCAGCGGCTGATCGCCCTGATCGCCGATAACGGCTACAATCTCGGCACCACGATGGAGTGGAACAGCGTCTCCGATCTCAAGGGTGTCCGGCTCGCGGGCGCGGGGCTGAACCTCAAATGGCTGGAGTTCGCGGGCGCGGTGCCGGTGCAGGGCTCGCTGGTGGACGCCTACAAAGGCTTTCAGAGCGGCGCCTACAACGGCTGGATCATGTTCCCGTCCGGCTACGTCAACTACAAGCTCCACGAGCGCGGCCGGTTCTACACCGAGATCGGCTTCGGCGCGATCACATGGCACGGCCTGACCGTCAACCAGTTCCGATGGAGCAGGCTGCCGCGAGAGGTGCAGGACATCATCCTCGAGGTCGCCAGGGAGTTCGAGGCACGCACCGGCACGGTGAACCGGGACGACTATCCGAGGCAGATCGAGCAATTGCGCCAGGCCGGCAGCGTGGTCCGACAGCTGCCGGAGATGGTGCGGCAGGACTGGGCGCAGTCGCTCGCCCGGTGGCCGGCACAGATGGCCCGCGAGCTGGACGCGAAGGGTCTGCCCGGCACGCAGGTTCTGGAGACCGCACTCAAGGCCGCCGAGGACAACGGCCACCGCTGGCCCGTGCGTTATAGCGTGAGGTGAAGAACGTCAGGCTTCCGCCGGAGCCACCGGCTCGCCTGCGAAGCCGGCGGCGTCGAGTGCGCGGCGCACGGTGCCGTCGGCCTTGGCGCGTTCGAGGAAGTCAGTGACCAGCGCCAGCGCCTGCGGCCGGCCCTTCTGCACGGCGATGGCGATTCCGGTGTTCTGGAAACCGCCGTCCACCACCCGCGAGCCCGGTACCGCCGCCATGTAGGGCGGAAAGGCGTCGCGCGACAGCGCGAAGCAGTCGACCTCGCCCGCCTGCATCCGCGCCATCGCCTCGTCGATCGAGGCTGCGGCGGCGACCGTGGTGTTGGTCAGCGTGCGCGCCGCCGCGCGGATCGTGGTGGTGTTGGCGATGCCGACCACGCGCACGCCCGGCCGGTCCACCTCCGCCACGCTGCGGATGCCGGATTCCTTCGTGGCGAGATAGGTGCTCTCGACCACGAAATAGGTCGGGCCGAAGGCGATGCGCCGCCGGCGCTCCTCGTCCACCGGCATGAAGGCCACGTCCACCGCGCCGGACTCGACTGCGTCGGTGAGCAGGCCGGTGTTCGGCGCGACCGTGAACGCCACCGGCACGCCGAGTTGCTTCGCGAGTGCGTTCGCCAAATCCACGGTGACGCCCTCGGGCGCGCCCGAGGCGTCGCGCACCACGAACAGCGCCGACTTGTTGGGTGCGAACGCAAGGCCCACGCGCAGCGTACCGGTCGGAACAAGTTCGTTCACGTTCATCTCTCCGTTATTGCTGTTTCGCCACCAGGTCGCGCGTGGCCTCCGAAAGCCGCGCCGTGCCGGTGAGCCGCATCGCGCGCACCAGCTCGTCGTGCAGATGCTCCAGCACCGCCTGCACCCCCGCCGCACCGCTCACCGCAAGCCCCCACAGCGGCGGGCGACCGACCAGCACGGCGCGCGCGCCCAGCGCCAGCGCCTTGAGCACGTCGGTTCCGCGCCGGATGCCGCCATCGGCATAGACCTCGGCCTTGCCGGCCACCGCGTCCGCAACCTCGGAAAGCACCTCAGCGGTCGTGACCGTGGTGTCGAGATGGCGGCCGCCGTGGTTGGACACGATGATCCCCTTCGCCCCGGCCTCGACGCAGCGCAGCGCGTCGTCGCCGCGCAGCAGGCCCTTGACCACCACCGGCATGCCGGCGCGCCGCACCAGCCATTCCAGGTCGCGGAAGTTGGTCGGGAACGTCACCACCCCCTTGCGCGCGGCATCGTAGGCGGTGCGCGCCACCGGCTGGCCGCGCATGTTGACGCTGCGGACGTCGGGATGCGCCTCGACCGGCGTGCGAAAGGCGCGCGGGCTCCAGCCCGGCACCGGCTGGTCCACGGTCAGCACCAGCGCCGAGAACCCCGCGGCGCGGGCGCGGTCGAGCAGGGCTTCCGTGTGGTCACGGTCCGGCTCCATGTAAAGCTGGAACCATTGCGGCGCGGTCGCGCGCACGTCGCCAACCTGCTCGAGGGTGGTGGTGCCGCTGGTCGCCATCGCATAAGCCGCTCCGGCTGCAGCCGCGCCGCGCGCGGTCTCGCACTCCGCGCCGGGATGGAACAGATGATGCCGCCCGGTCGGCGCCACCATGACCGGCGTCGCCACCTTCCGCCCCAGCAGCGTCACCGACGTGTCGATCTCCACGATGTCGCGCAGCACCCGCGGCCGCAGCCGCAGCTTCGCCCAGGCCGCGGCGTTCTCCGAAACGGTGATCTCGTCGTCCGCGCCGGTGTCGAGAAACGCCCAGGCCGGCGGCGGCAGCTTTTGGCGCGCCTGCCGCTCCAGCGCGTCGAAATCGACGCAGTCCATCGAAGACGCCACCCCGACTCCTCCCATCGGCCGCGCTGATGCAGCCATCACGCGAATGCACTGTCCCCTCGCCCGCGCGCGTGGCAGGCTTGCCCGGCTCGCTCCCGCCGGAGACCGACCATGACCCTATCTCGACCCTCGACCGCCGACAAACGCCGCGCTCTCCGCAAGCTGCACGAGAGCGGGTGCTTCGTCATCCCCAATCCGTGGAACGTGGGCACCGCGCGTTATCTGCAAAGCCTCGGCTTCAAGGCTCTGGCCTCGACCAGCTCGGGCTTCGCGCATTCGCTCGGCTATCCCGACAGCGACGTGCCGCTCGACATCGTGCTGGCGCACTTCCGCGAGATCGCCGAGGCGACCGACGTACCGGTCAACGCCGACTTCGAGGGCGGCTACGCCGACGATCCCGAGCACGTCGCGCAGAACGTGCGTCTGTGCGTGGCGACCGGTGTGGCCGGCCTGTCGATCGAGGACGCGACCGGCGACCCGGACAAGCCGCTCCACGATTTCGACCTGGCGCTGGCCCGCGTGCGCGCCGCGCGCGCGGCCATCGACAAGTCCGATCGCAACCTGGTGTTCACCGCACGCACCGAGGGCTTCATCTGCGGACGGCCGGATCTGGCCGAGACCGTGCGCCGCGTGAAGGCGTTCGCGGAGGCCGGCGCGGACTGCCTCTATGCGCCGGGCATCAGGACCCGCGAGGAGATAGAGGCGGTGGTGAAGGCAGCGGCCCCGAAGCCGGTGAACTTCCTCAACTCCGGCGCGTTCGGCTTTACGGTGAGCGATCTCGCGGGCATGGGCGTGCGGCGCATCTCGGTCGGCGGCTCGCTGGCGCGCGTCGCCATGCAGGCGTTTCTCAAGACTGCGCGCGAGATCGCGGACCAAGGCAAATTCGACGGCTTCGACGGGCTCATGTCCAACGCGGAACTGAACGCCTTTTTCACCGGAGATCTCGGGAGGCGCGCGCCGTGACTCCGGCCTCGGAGCCGCATCCCGTCACCGGCCAGCCGGTCGGCGTGCCGGTGGACGCTGCGCCCGCGCGGCGGCCGGGCCCGGTCACGCTCGAGGGCCGCACCGGCCGCGTCGAGCGGCTGGCGCAGCATCACGACGCGCCGCTGTGGGCCGCCGTGAAGGACCACGACGCGATCTGGACCTACATGTCGTCCTACGGGCCGTTCGCAGATTTCGCGGCCTTCTCGGCGTGGATCGCGAGCCGTGTCGCGCTCGACGACCCCTATGCCTACGCCGTGATCGAGCCCTCCGGCCGCGCGGTGGGCATCGCCACGCTGATGGAGATCAGGCCGCAGGCGAGGTCCGTCGAGGTCGGCCACATCGTCTATTCGTCCGCGCTCCAGCGCACGCCGCTCGGCACCGAGGCGCAGTATCTCCTGGCGCGCTATGCTTTCGAGACGCTCGGCTACCGCCGCTACGAGTGGAAGTGCAACGCGCTCAACGCGGCCTCGCGGCGCGCGGCCGACCGCTATGGCTTCACCTACGAGGGCACGCTGCGGTCGCACCTGATCGCCAAGGGCCGCAACCGCGACACCGCCTATTTCTCGATGCTCGACACCGAATGGCCGGCGCGGAAGCGCGCCTTCGAGGCCTGGCTTGCGCCGGAGAACTTCGACGGACAGGGCAGGCAGCGCGACAGCCTCGCCGCTCTGGCGGCGCGGCAGGCGGAGCGATAGCCTTTGTCCCTCTCGCCCCTTAATCGCGCCTTGGCGGGAAGAGGGAAGGACACGGAGGAAACGCGATGCACGTCCTGATCACCGGCGCAGCCGGCATGATCGGCCGCAAGCTGACCGAGCGGCTCGTCACCGAGCGCGCCATCGGCGACCGGCCGGTGGAGAAGCTGACGCTGCTCGACATCCTGCAGCCGGCGCGGCCCGCGGGCTTCTCCGACCATGTGAAGACCCGCGCCGGCGACCTCGCGGTGCCGGGCATCGCCACCAAGGCGGTGTCCGAGCGGCCGGACGTGATCTTCCATCTGGCGGGCGTGGTATCGGGCGAGGCGGAGCTGGACTTCGACAAGGGCTACTGGGTCAACCTCGAAGGCGCCCGCGCGCTGCTCGCGGCGATCCGGGCCGCGGGCGACGGCTACCGGCCGCGGGTCGTGTTCTCGTCGTCGATGGCGGTGTTCGGCGCGCCGTTCCCCGAGGCGATCCCCGACGACTTCCACCTCACGCCGCTGACCTCCTACGGCACGCAGAAGGCGATCGTGGAGCTGCTGCTCGCGGACTACACCCGCCGCGGCTTCGTGGAGGGAGTCGGCATCCGCCTGCCGAGCATCTGCATCCGGCCGGGCAAGCCGAACAAGGCGGCGTCGGGTTTCTTCTCCGGCATCATCCGCGAGCCGCTGGCCGGGCAGGAGGCGATCCTGCCCGTCGCGGATACGGTGCTGCATACCCACGCCAGCCCGCGTTCGGCCGTGGGCTTCCTTCTGCACGCCGCGACGCTCGACCGCGCCCGGCTCGGTCCCCGCATCAGCCTCAACATGCCGGGCGTGACCTGCACCATCGCCGAGCAGATCGAGGCGCTGCGCCGGATCGCCGGCGACCGCGCGGTGGCGCGCATCCGCCGCGAGCCGGACGAGCTGATCGGCCGCATCGTCGACGGCTGGCCGCACCGCTTCGACCCGCAGCGCGCGATCGAACTGGGCTTTACGGTGGAGCAGAGTTTCGACGAGATCGTCCGCGTCCACGTCGAGGAAGACCTGGGCGGCCGGATCGCGGCGTGACGTCCTTCTCCCCGAAGGCGGGCGAGGGTAAGAACACGTCCATGCGCCTGCCTCCTCTCGTCCCCGCCACGCTGGTCAAGCGCTACAAGCGGTTCCTCGCCGACGTGGTGCTGCCGGACGGCTCCACGATCACCGCCCATGTCGCCAACCCCGGTGCGATGACCGGTCTCGCCACGCCCGGCGCGCGGGTCTGGCTGTCGAAGTCGGACAACCCGAGCCGCAAGCTGCCCTACAGCTGGGAGCTGATCGAGGCCGACTTCGGCGCCGGCTCCGAGCTGGTGGGCGTCAACACCGGCCACCCCAACCCGCTGGTCGGCGCGGCGCTCGCCGCGGGCGCGATCCCCGAGCTTGCCGGCTACGCCTCGATCCGCCGCGAGGTGAAATACGGACGGAACTCGCGGGTAGACTTCCTGCTGGAAGACCCCGCCCGGCCGCCCTGCTACCTCGAGATCAAGAACGTGCACCTGATGCGCCGGCCCGGCCTTGCCGAGTTCCCGGACGCCCGGACCGAGCGCGGCGCCAAACACCTCGACGAACTCGGCGACATGGTGGAGGCCGGCGCGCGGGCCGTCATGCTGTACCTGATCCAGATCGGCTCGGCGCGGCGGTTCGCGCTTGCCCGCGACATCGACCCGAAATACGGCGCGGCCTACGACCGGGCGCGGGCGCGCGGCGTGGAGGCGCTGGCCTTCCGCTGCACCATCGCCTGTGAGGGGATCGAGATCGTCGGACCGGCGGAGATCGCCGGTTGAGCGGCTACGGCCGTGCGGGGCGGCGCAGCATGACGTTCAGCTTGGTCCGTGTCTCGATCCCATAGCCTTTGGCCGCAAGCAGCGCGAAAAGGTCGGTGGACCAGGCGCCGCGAGCGTCCTCGATCAGGATCAGGCCGGGCCACAGCGACTCCGGCGCATCGCGGAAAAACGGAACCAGAGCCGCGTCCTCGTTGCCCTCGATGTCGATCTTCAATGCGTCGATGGCGACGATGCCCTGCTCGTCCAGGACGGTCGCCAGCGGACGACACCGCACGCGAACCGCGTCCGCAGCGCGTTCGCCGCCGGTCAGCGCGCGGGTGCGGGTGCCGCCCCGATCGCGTCCGTCGAGTTCGATCGCCACCTCGCCGTCGCTGTCGCCGATGGCCATTTGCAGCGGCCGGATCGGCAATCCGGGATTGGATTCCAGATTGAACGTCAGCCGGGCGAAGGTGCCGGGTTCGGGCTCGAACGCGAGGATGCGGGCGGCCGCGCCGGCCCGCGCGGCCACGAAGAAGGAGAACAGGCCGACATTGGCCCCGATATCGATGAAGACGAACGGCCGGCCCTGGCTCCGGGCGCGGTCGATCTCCCGGCCGAGCTGCTCGCACTCGACCGGCTCGAACATCTGCGGCGTGAACAGCAGGTTCTTCTCGCAGCCGTTGTCGCGCGGATGCAGCCGCAGCCGCATCCCCCACCGGACGACATCGAGCGCGCCGGCGGCCAGGCGCATGGTCACCAGGCGCCGGAGCAGAATGGTCAGCCGGAGCCCGAGCCAGTTGTCCGGCAGCCGGCTGGTCGCGGCGATGACGCACCGGTCGAGGCGCGACGGTTCCAGGACGCCGTGCGGACCGGCCTGCGTGATGGAGCCAGCGGTCATTCCCGTCATTCCCACATGTTCCGCCCGTTCCCGCGGTTCACGCCCTTATCACAATCGAGCAGCGGGCAGGAACCGGCGTGGCGCACGCCAGCGGGAATACTGGACATCCGGGCTCACATTTCCGAAATTGCGCCGATGATGAGCTACGTCGAGGCGGCCCTCGCCCCCCACCGCAAAACCGGCCAGATCAAGCTGCACGGCCCCGCGGCCTTTGAAAGCATGCGCAAGGCCGGCCGGCTCACGGCCGAATGCCTGGACATGCTGGCCGCCGAGGTGAAGCCCGGCGTTCCCACCGACCGGATCGACCGGCTGGTGCAGGAGTTCGCCCTCGACCACGGCGCGCTGCCCGCCACGCTGATGTACCGCGGCTACCGCCATTCCACCTGCACCTCGATCAACCACGTCGTCTGCCACGGCATTCCGAACGAGAAGCCGCTGAAGGACGGCGACATCGTCAACATCGACGTCACCCTGATCGTCGACGGCTGGCACGGCGATTCCAGCCGCATGTATCCGGTGGGCGAGATTCCGCGCCGGGCCGAGCGGCTGATCGACGTCACCTACGATGCCATGATGCGCGGCATCGCGGCCATCCGGCCGGGCGCCACCACCGGCGACATCGGCGCCGCGATCCAGACCTTCGTCGAGGCGCAGCACATGAGCGTGGTGCGCGACTTCTGCGGCCACGGCCTCGGCCGCCTGTTTCACGACGAGCCCAACATCGTTCACGTCGGCCGTCCCGGCGAGGGCGCGGTGCTGCGGCCGGGCATGCTGTTCACGGTCGAGCCGATGATCAACCTCGGCCGCCCCCACGTGAAGGTGCTGTCGGACGGCTGGACCGCCGTGACGCGCGACCGCTCGCTGTCGGCGCAGTTCGAGCACACGGTCGGCGTGACTGCGGACGGCGTCGAGATCTTCACGGCCTCGCCGAAGGGCTTCGACAAGCCGCCCTATCGCGACGCCTTGCCGCCGGGTTCCACCACCGCCTGAAGCAGCCGCGCGTAATCGAGCACGAGGCCGGGCGTCCAGGCCATCGCCTCGGCGCGCCGGCGCAACACGCCCGCGGCCCACAGCTCGGGGCTGAGCAGCGCCAGCACGGAAGCGCGCCACGGCCGGCCGGAGCGTCCGAGCGCGCCCTCCAGCGCCGTATCCAGCGCCGCCGCCACCACGCTGGAGCAGTTGCGGCTGGTCAGGTTGTAGGTCGGGTCCTTGCGGTATTCGCGCCAGAAGCTGCGCACCCGCTCGCGGTCGAAGCACGTGAAGCGCACCTGCTCCGTCGCCTCGCACCAGGCCGCCGCCTCCTCCGCATAGCCCCGCAGGAACCGGCCCGGCACGTCGTTCTCCCGGCCCGCGCGCAGCGCCTGCCCCAGTTCGTCCGGCGACCGGTCGATCTCCACGGCCGGATAGTGGCTGATGTAGACGTCCGGCGGCAGCTCGAGCGCCGCGTGCCCGGTCGAGATCACGCCCTTGCGGTCGATCGCGGCGACGTAGCGGTCGACGACGGGACGGCGACGGGCCGCGTCGGCGGAGCCGGTCGGCGTCCAGACCGACACGACGAGATCGCTCTCCTCGGCGGGCTCGGCCTGCTCCGCCTCGCGACGCCACGCGGCCATCGGAAAGGTCGCGCCGAGCATGACAGAGATCGGCGCATCCGACGGCAGGGTCCGCAGCCGCAGCGCCAGCCGGATCGTGCCCCAGCCGGACAGCGCCAGCAGCGCGCCGATGTTGAAGCCGATCGTGCCCTCGTACCAGGTGGGCCACGGCTCCAGCGTCGCCACCGCCAGCACGATCTCGACGACGCCGGCGGCGACCGAACTCTTCCAGCCCCGGAAGCGCACCAGATGCGCGCTGGCGATGCGCAGCGCGCCGTCGAGCAGCAGGACCGTGCCGAGCACCATCGCGATGACGAAGTTGCTGTGCGGCGGCTGCACGATGATGACCGCCGCCGGCACCAGCAGGATCGCCGCCTGCGCGAAGCGGAACGAGCGGCGCGACACCGCGGCCGTGGCCACGACCAGCGCCAGCACGCCTTCGAACAGCAGGAAATAGCCGAAATAGTGCGGCCTGATCACGGTGCGGCCGTCGAGCGCATCCACCATGACGAAAACGCCCAGCGCGACCCACAGCGCGCCGAGCACCGCCAGCAGCCGCCAGCGCCGGCGCACCACCTCCGACCCCAGCAGCAGAAGAAGAAGCCGCACCATCACCTTGCAACCCTCGCGGCGGGTCCGGGGCGGGCCCGGTCCCTGCAGGGGCATTAACCGGAAAATCTTAACTGTTGGGTATGGGAGGCCGTCTGCCAGCCTTCGAGCCCGTAATGAACCCGCCCGCGTCCCCGCACGATGCCCCGGCCCCCGGCCCCCACCTGCTCGCCCGCGGGGCCGTGATCGCCACCGCCATGATCTTCGGGCTGACCTACAGCCTGAGCGCGGCGCTGATCGCCCTCGACCTGGCCGAGGCGGGCCTGAGCGCGAGCATGATCGGCGCGAACGCCGCCATGCACGCGGTCGGCGTGCTGGTGATGGCCTTTCTGCTCCCGCGGGTGGCGGCGCGGGTCGGCGTGCGGCGAATGGTCCTTGGCGCGCTGCTCTCAGCCGCGCTGGTGCTCAGCCTGTTTCCGGCGATGCCGCTGATCTGGCTCTGGTTCCCCCTGCGCATCCTGCTCGGCGCGGCCTCCGAGACGCTGTTCGTGCTGTCGGAGACCTGGCTGAACAGCCTGAGCACCGAAGAGACTCGCGCGCGCGCGATGGGAGCCTACACAGCGGCGCTGTCGGCGGGATTCGCGCTCGGGCCGCTGATCCTGTCGCTGGTCGGCACGCAAGGCTTCACGCCCTATCTGGCGGGCGCGGGCCTCACGCTCGCGGCCGCGGCGCTGGTGGCTTCGCCGCGCGTGGCCGCGCCGGTGTTCGACATGCCCGCGCACGGCAATCCGGTCGATTTCATGCGGCTTGCGCCGGTGGCGATCGCCGCGACCATGCTCAACGCCGCTGTCGAGACCGCCGGCCTCTCGTTCCTGGCGCTCTACGCGATCGGCCTCGGCTGGGGCGAGACCCACGCCACCCAGCTCATGTCCTGCATGATGCTGGGGGCGATCGCGCTGCAGCTTCCGATCGGCTGGCTCGGCGACAAGATGGATCGCCACCGCCTGATCCTGGCGCTGGCCGCGCTCGCGGCGCTCGGCGCGCTGGTCTGGCCCCTGGCGCTGCAAAGCGCCTGGGCCACCTATGCGCTTCTGTTCGTCTGGGGCGGAGTCTTCGTCGGCATCTACACCATCATGCTGACCATCGTCGGCAGCCGCTTTCGCGGCAGCGAGCTGGTCGGCATCTACGCGGCGATGGGGCTGATGTGGGGCCTGGGCGCGCTGCTCGGTCCGTTGCTCGCCGGGGCGGCGATGCAGGCCGCGGCGCACGGCCTGTCGGTCTTCGTGGCCGCCGCCTGCGGCGCGTTCCTTCTGGCCGCGATCCTGAGCGGACGGAAATAGCCGGCCGGGGACCGCCGGCTCGGCATTGCACGCCGGCGTTGCAAAGCGCCGCGTCTGCCTCCATCCTGCTTCGGTCGCGATCCGGCCGGGGCATCATGTCGGACCAGAACGAGATCGAAACCGCGTCGGGCCTGGCCGAAGCGGCGCCGCACTATCGCGGACACCGCGAACGGTTGCGCACGCGCTTCCGCGAGGCCGGCGCGAACGCCGTCACCGACTACGAGCTGCTGGAGCTGGTCCTGTTCCGCGCCATTCCGCAGCGCGACGTCAAGCCGCTCGCCAAGGACCTGATCGCCCGCTTCGGCTCGTTCGCGGAGGTGCTCGCCGCGCCGGCCGCGCGGCTCGCGGAGACCAAGGGCCTCGGCGAGGCCGCCATCACCGAACTCAAGATCGTGCAGGCCGCCGCCGGACGGCTGGCGCGCGGCCAGGTCAAGCGCCGCACCGTGCTGTCGTCGTGGAGCACGGTGCTGGACTACGTCCGCACCGTCATGGCGTTCGAGGACCGCGAGCAGTTCCGGATCCTGTTCCTCGACAAGCGCAACCAGCTCATCGCCGACGAACTGCAGCAGACCGGCACGGTGGACCACACGCCGGTTTATCCGCGCGAGGTGGTCAAGCGCGCGCTGGAGCTGTCGGCCACCGCGATCATTCTGGTGCACAATCATCCAAGCGGCGACCCGACGCCGAGCCGCGCGGACATCCAGATGACCCAGCAGATTCAGGAGATCGCCAAGCCGCTCGGCATCTCCGTGCACGACCACATCATCGTCGGCAAGGAAGGCCACGCGAGCCTGAAGGGGCTAAGGCTGATCTAGGGCGTGATCCGGAAAGTGGAAACCGGTTTTCCGACAAGATCACGCCCCAAACGCAAGAAAGCGGCCCCCAAGCGATTCAATCTCAACGAATCCGACTCTAGCGCCGCCACGCACCGGACGGAGGCCGCGTGCTAGCGGCGCACCAGCGTCACCGCGTCCGCGGCCTGCGGCACGCGCCTCCAGGCGTTCTCGCCCTCCTCCTCGAAGCGCCAGATCTGGCCCTTCGCGCCGCGCAGCACCAGCTCGCCGCGCTCCACCTGCCAGGCCACGGGCGCAAAGCGCGTCACCACGGCGTCGCAGGGCTGCAGCACCCGCAACGCGAGCTCGGCGCCGACCGGAGCGTCGGCGAGCGCCAGCGTGCAGACCGGCTTGCCGCCGCGCATCACGCCGTATTCGCCCGCCACCTCCGCGGCCGTGCGCGGCGCAGGCCCCGCGGCGCCGGCATTCTGGATGAACAGAATACCTTCGCCCGGCCGCGGCGCTTCGTAGACGCCGCCCTCGACCTCGCTGAACTCCAGCACGGTCGCTCCCTGCGCGTTGAGCAGGCGCAGGAAATCGTTCTCCGCGATCCGCCATCCGGCAATCTCGGCGACGAACGGGTAGAGCGTCGCGCACTGGCGGTCGAACTCGACCCGCATGCCGGCGGGGCCCGGATCCGCGCGGAACGTGACGGCGCAGACGCGGTCGCGATCCGCGTTGGCGAACTCCCAGGTGCCGACCATCGCCGCCACGGCGTCACCCGCCGGCTCCTGCGCCCGACCGACCGCGGCGATCGAGGCCAGACCCAAGGCCAGACCCAAGGCGATCAGCGCGGCGCGGGCACGCATCGGGGTCCTTATCTCTTCGGCGCCCAGGGCGTCTCCGGCACTGGCGTCAGCGGCGGCCGGCCGTCCGCCCAGGCCAGGAGGTTGTCGACCACGAGCTGCTCCATCTTCTGCCGGGTGGCGACCGTGCTGGAGCCGAGGTGCGGGAACAGCGTCACGTTGTCCAGCTCCAGATATTCCTTCGGCACCTCGGGCTCGTTGACGAACACGTCGAGGCCGGCCGCGTAGATCGTGCGCGCGCGCAACGCCGCGACCAGCGCCGCGTCGTCGACCACCGTGCCGCGCGCCATGTTGATGACGATGCCTCGCGGACCGAGCGCCGCCAGCACCTCAGCGTTGATGATGTGCCGGGTCGCCGCGCCGCCCGGCGTGATGACGATCAGCGTGTCCACGTCGCGCGCCATGTCCGTGAGCTTCGGATAATACCGGTACGAGACGTCCGGCTGCGGGTTGCGGCTGTGGTAGGAAACCGGCAGCAGGAAGCCTTCGAGCCGGCGCGCGATCGCCTTGCCGATCCGGCCGAGGCCGACGATGCCGACGCTGCGGTCGCGCAGCGTCGCCCTGGTCAGCGGATACTGGCCCTTGAGCCACTGGCCGGCGCGCAGGAAGGCCTCGGCCTTGGGAAACTCGCGCACGGTGCAGAGCAGGAGCCCGATCGCGGTGTCGGCCACCTCCTCGTTGAGGACGTCCGGCGTGTGCGTCACGGTGACGCCGTGGGCGGCGGCGTGCTTCACACCGATGTTGTCGTAGCCGACGCCGAAGCTCGCCACGAACTCCAGCTTCGGAAACCGCGCCATCATGGCGTCGTCCAGCTTATCGGGCGCGCCGGTCACGGCCGCGCCGCGGATGCGCGGGCCGACCTCCGCGATCAGCGCCTCGGGGTCCGCGGCCTCCTTGAGGACATGGAGGGTGAAGCGGTCCTTCAGCCCGTCCACGATCGTCTTCTTTGGCACCCCGACCAGCAAAACCTCGGCCTTCTCGCCCGCCATCTGACCGCTCCCGGATTCGGGCTCCCGCGCGCGGGAGCACACGCACTAACCCTGCACGTCCCCGGCCAAATCTCAAGCCTCGCGACCGCCCGGGACGGCTGCGCCGGGCCCACGTTGCGGTTGCACGCAAGCCCTGCTAGCAGAACGCACCGTTTTAAAAGTGCTGAAGGAGGACTTCGCCAATGGCTGACAGCAAACCGCGGATCGGTTGGATCGGGATGGGCCGGATGGGCTCCGCGATGGCGGAGCGGCTGGTCAAGGCGGGCCACGACGTCTCGATCTGGAACCGGACCCGCGCCAAGGCCGAGCCGCTGGCCGCCAAAGGCGCCAAGATCGTCGACAAGCCCTCCGACCTCGCGGGCCTCGACGTGGTGTTCTCCATCGTCTCCACCGGTCCCGACCTGGAGCAGATCTACTACGGCCCGAACGGCGTGCTGACCGGCAGCCAGACCCCGCCGATCCTCGTGGACTGCTCGACCATCGCGGTCGAGGAATCGGTGGACCTGCGCAAGCGCCTCAAGGACCGCGGCGCGGACTTCGTGTGCTCGCCGGTGTCCGGCAACGCCAAGGTCATCAAGACCGGCAAGCTGTCGGCGGTCTGCTCCGGCCCCGAGGCCGCGTTCCGCAAGGTCGAGCCGCTGATCCGGGACTTCGCGCCCAAGGGCGTGTCCTACGTCGGCGACGGCGAGCTGGCGCGCGTCTGCAAGATCGCCCACAACGTCATGCTCGGCGTGGTGATCGAGAACCTGATCGAGATCACGCTGCTCACCAACAAGATGGGCATCCCCCGCCACGCCTTCCTGGCGTTCCTCAACAACGGCGTGATGGGATCGATGTTCACGGCCTACAAGTCGCCGGCGCTGGTCAACCTCGACTGGACCACCACCTTCACGCCGGAGCTGCTGCGCAAGGATCTGGACCTCGGCCTGGAGCTGGCGCGCGACCTCGACGTGCCGATGCCGGTGACGGCCGCGACCCGCGAGGTGCTGCAGGGCCACTTCGGCGCAGCCACGCTGCAGAAGGACCCGGCCGCCTATCTGGAGAAGGATTTCGCCGCGCTGGCCGAGACGATGGCGCTCGCCGCCGGCATGAAGCTGGAGCCGGAAAACAAGGACGTGCCGACCGGCCTGGAGTGAGCTGCCGCTTCCAGCACTCCGCAAGACAGAGAACGCCGCGCATCCTGCGCGGCGTTTTTGTTTCCGGCACGGACGGCGATTGACGCCGCGGAAATTCCGGTCACTGTAGCCGCCGACCCACGCACCCATGCAGAGAGGAAGCGACATGCGCACCCGGTTCGCCCTGACATCCGACGACGTTCACAAGATGATGGCCGCCGCCAAGGCCGAAGCCGCGAAGAACAACTGGAAGGTCACCATCGCGATCCTCGACGACAGCGGCGCGATCCTCATGGTCGAGCGTCTCGACGGGGCGGGCGGCATCAGCGCCGAGGTCGCGATCGGCAAGGCGCGCACCGCCGCGGTCACCGGCCGGTCGAGCAAGTTCTTCGAGGATCGCGTCAAGGAGCGGCCCGCGTTCATCACCTATCCGTCCGAAGTGCTGTTCCAGGGCGGCCTGCCGGTCATGCACCAGGGCGAGTGCGTCGGCGGCGTCGGCGTCTCCGGCGTACAGTCCCACGAGGACGAGCAGGTGGCCAAGGCCGGCGTCGACGCGCTCGGCTGACGCGCCGCACCGGATTTGCGGCAGCGCAAATTGTGCCGCCGCCTCCGGTGCGATAATCTGGCCGGAAACGGGCGGAGACGGCCCGGCCAGGGACAGGGTGAAACGATGATCAAGGTACGGGATATCGCCTACGCGAGGCTCCGCGCACCGGACCTCGACTTGATGGAAGAGTTCCTCGTCAACTTCGGTCTGACGAAGGTCACGCGCACCGACCGCGCGCTCTACTTCCGCGGCACCGACGCCAGCCACCACATCCACATCACCGAGAAGGGCGACCCGAAATGGGTCGGCTTCGCCTATCACGCCGCCAGCGAGGAAGACCTCGACCGCATCGCCAGGGCCCCCGGCGCGTCCGGCATCGAGCACATGGACGAGCCCGGCGGCGGCAAGCGCGTGCGGCTGACCGAGCCGAACGGCTACCAGATCGAGGTGGTCTGGGGACTGCAGAAGGTCGATCCGCTGCCGGCCCTGCGCCAGAAGGTCAACTCCGGCAGCGAGCCCACCGCCCGCGCCGGCGAGATGATGCGCCTGCCGAGGGGGCCTTCGTGCGTCAAGCGCATCGGCCACGGCGTCATGACCACGCCGAAGGTCAGGGAAACCGTGCAGTGGTTCCGCGACCATCTCGGCTTCGTCCGCTCCGACGACGTCTACGCCGGCAGCCAGGACAACCTGATCGGCTCGTTCAACCGCTGCGACGCGGGCGACGACTTCGTGGACCACCACGTCTTCTTCGCGATCCACAACGAGCGCGCCGGCCTCAACCACATCTCGTTCGAGGTGCAGGACATCGACGACGTGTTCATGGGCCACCGCCACATGCGCGACGCCGGCAAGTACGAGCACATGTGGGGCATCGGCCGCCACCTGCTCGGCAGCCAGGTCTACGACTACTGGTCCGACCCCTGGGGCCGCGTGCACGAGCACTGGGCCGACAGCGACCGCCTCAACGTCCACAACGGCGGCAACCTGGTGTCCGCCGAGGAGGGCCTGGTCTCGCAGTGGGGCGACCCGCCGCCGCAGAGGTTCATCGAGCGGACCTCAGCGTAGGGACCGCCTGCCCCGCCCCATAGGCGAGCGAAGCGACGCCGTCCTGCGGACGGCCAGGGGCGAGCGAAGCGACGCCGCCGTTCCAAGGGCGGCTACGTCCGGCGACGACGCCGGATGCGAACGCGGCGGGCATGTCAGGCCAGCCGCGTCGGCTCCAGGATCACCTTGCCGATGCCGCCGCGGCCTTCGACGATCTCGTGCGCCTTCGCGGCCTCGGAGAGCGGCAGCACGCAGTCGATCAGAGCCTTGAACCGGCCTTCGGACGCCATCTTCAGGCTTTCCGCAGCCCCGCTCTCGGTCTCGCCGGTGCGGCCCATCACCGTGATCTGGTTGAGATAGAGCTTGTTGACGTCGAGCGGCACCACGCCGCCGCCATGGCCGCCGGCGGTGATCAGCCGGCCGCGCCGCGCCAGCGCCGCGAACGCCTTCGGGAAGGTCGTGGGATCGCCGATGTTCTCGAACACGATGTCGACGCCCTTGCCCCCCGTGATGCGCGCCGCCTCCACGGTGAGATCCTGCACGCGATAGTTCACGCCCGCGTCCGCGCCGAGATCGAGGCCGACCTTGACGCGGTCGTCGCTGCCGGCCGCTGCGATCACCTTCGCGCCGAGATACTTCGCGACCTGCACGCCGGCGCTGCCGAGCCCGCCCGACGCGCCCATCACCAGCACCCATTCGCCGGGCTCGACCCGGGCGTGGTCCTGCAGCATGTGGAACGCCATCGGCGCATGCCGCGTCACCACGGTCGCGGTCGGGAAGTCCACGTTGTCCGGGATGATCGTGGTGTTGTCGGCAATGGCCCGGACGTATTCCGCATAACCGCCGAAGGCATGCGCGCCGAGCAGCCGCAGCGCGTCCGCGCCGGAGTTCTGGCTGCCGAGCCGCAGCGCCACGGTCACGCGGTCGCCGACCTTGCGGTGGGTGACGCCCTCGCCGACCTTCACGACCACGCCCGAGGGATCGACGCCCGGCGTCAGCGGCAGCGTCACGGGACGCGTATACGTCCCGGCGCGCACGCGACAATCGAGCGTGCGATTGACCGAGACCGCGTGCACCTTGAGCAGCACCTCGCCCGGTCCCGGCTCTGGCGTCGGAACCTCTTCGAGCTTCATCACGTTCGGGGGACCGAACTCGCGGATCACAATCGCCTTCAACGCCGCCTCCAGGATTTTCCGGAGGCGATAAGGCCAAAGCGGCGTGGGCGGGTCAAGGTGGAGCGGCCGGCGAAATCCGTCCTGCTCATCCCCTGCGATACGGAACATAGCGCGGAGTCCACATCTTGGCGTGGATCGCGTCCTCGATCCCCTCGCGGGCGACGCCTTCCGTCAGCCCCTCGGCGTGCGCCTGCAGCGCCACCGCCTTGGCCACGGTGAAGGCCACGTCGCGCAGACCCGTGACCGGCGGCAGCAGGTTCTTGTGCGGATCGCTGCGCGACGGCGACATGGCCGCGAGCGCCCGCGCCGCGGCCATGAACATCGTGTCGGTGACGCGCCGCGCCTTGACCGCCACCGCACCCAGCCCGACGCCGGGAAAGATGTAGGAGTTGTTGGTCTGGTCCACGCTGAACTTGTTGCCGCCGCGCAGCAGCGGCGGGAACGGGCTGCCGGTGCCGATGATGGCGCGGCCGCCGCTCCAGTCCTCGACGTCGAAAGGCGTGGCCTCCGCGCGCGAGGTCGGGTTCGACAGCGGGAAGATCACCGGCCGCCTGTTGTGCTCCGCCATCGCGCGCACCACCGGCTCGTCGAACGCGCCGGGCTGGCCGGAGACGCCGATCAGCGTGGTGGGCTTCGCGTTGTTCACCACGTCGAGCAGCGAGGCGCGGTCCGGCTGCTCCAGCGTCCAGGCGCCGAGCAGCGCGCGATCCTGCGCGAAGCGCTGCTGGAACGGCGCGAGGCCGTTCATGCCTTCGACCAGCAGGCCCTCGTAATCCACCATGTAGAACCGCCGCGCCGCCTCGCGGGCGTCGAGCCCGGCCTCCACCATCGCCTCCAGCAGCAGGCCGGCGATGCCGCAGCCGGCCGAGCCCGCGCCGAAGATCGCGATGCGCTGCTCCTTAAGCGGCACGCCGGTCACGCCGATGGCGGCCAGCAGCGTGCCGGTGGCGACCGCGGCGGTGCCCTGGATGTCGTCGTTGAAGGAGCACAGCCTGTCGCGATAGCGGTCCAGGAGCCGCGTGGCGTTGGCCTTGGCGAAATCCTCCCATTGCAGCAGGACGTGCGGCCAGCGCTCGGCGGCTGCGCTCACGAACTCCTCCACGAAGTCCTCGTACTGCTGGCCGGTGACGCGGGTGTGCCGCCAGCCCACGTAGAGCGGATCGTTCAGCCGCTCCATGTTGTCGGTGCCGACGTCCAGCATGACCGGCAGCACGGTGGCGGGGTCGATGCCGCCGCAGGACGTGTAGAGAGCGAGCTTTCCGATGGGGATGCCCATGCCGCCCGCGCCCTGGTCGCCGAGGCCCAGGATGCGCTCGCCGTCGGTGACGCAGATCACCTCCACCCGGTCGAACTGCGGATTGGCGAGAATCTGCCGGATCAGGTTGCGCCGCGGCAGGCTCAGGAACAGGCCGCGCGGCCGCCGGAACAGCCGGCTGAAGTGCTGGCAGCCCGCTCCCACCGTCGGGGTGTAGACGATCGGCAGCAATTCCTCGATGTTGCGCGCCACCAGCGCGTGGAAAACGGTCTCGTTGGTGTCCTGGAGATCGCGCAGGAAGGCGTAGCGTTCGAGGTCAGTGGCGAAGCTGCGCACTGCGGCCAGCCGCCGCGCCACCTGCTCGTCGAGCGAGGCCACGGTCGGCGGCAGCAGGCCGTGCAGGCCGAAGGCATCGCGCTCCTCGTCGGTGAAGGCGGTGCCCTTGTTGAGCAGCGGATCGGACAGGAGGTGATAGCCGGAGAGCGGCGTCACCACGACCGGCTCCCGGCCGGTGCGAAGCGGTTGCGACATGGCTTTCAGTAGCCCCTTGCCGAGCAGCTCGGCAAGAGGCGCGGCGGCGCAGGCCCCTCCGATTTGCATTTTGCAATGCAGCGAGGCATGGCCCCCGCCCGCTCCGGGAATGGACTTGCCCGCCGGGCGCGGGCAGTGTCTGCGCATTCCGGAGTCGGAGGAGAGACGTCATGGCCCGCCCGTTCGCGACCGTCCTGAATGCTGCCCCGAGCCTTGCTGCCTTGGGCCTTGCCGCCCTGATCGCCGCGCAAGCCCCGGCGTGGGCGCAGTCGGATTATCCGTCGCGGCCGGTGCGGATCGTGGTGCCCTCCGAGCCCGGCGGCGGCACCGACACCACCGCGCGCGTGCTGGCGGAGCGGCTGTCGCAGGCGACCGGCAAGCAGTTCGTGGTCGAGAACCGGCCCGGCGCGGCGCAGATGATCGGCATCGAGGCCGTGTCGCGCGCGCCGGCGGACGGCTACACGCTGCTGGTGGCGGCGAGCCCGATCACCATCAACCCCGCGATCAACGACAAGGTGCGCTACGACGTGCTGCGCGACTTCGCGCCGGTGAGCCAGCTCGTGTCGGTGCCCTCCGTGCTGGTGGTCAACCCGAAGCTGCCGATGCACTCGCTGCAGGACTTCGTGGCCGCGGCCAAGGCGAAGCCAGGCGCGATCAACTATGGCTCCGCCGGCACCGGCACACAGCCGCACATGGCGATGGAGCTGCTCAAGAGCATGGCCGGCATCGACCTCCAGCATATCCCCTACAAGGGCGTGGCCCCG
The DNA here is from genome assembly GCA_964653225.1 of uncultured Rhodoplanes sp. GTDB lineage: Bacteria > Pseudomonadota > Alphaproteobacteria > Rhizobiales > Xanthobacteraceae > Z2-YC6860. The sequence continues at coordinate 21,374 of CAZZCV010000009.1, forward strand.
GCGCTGACCGACATCCTCGGCGGCCGCATCGCCGCGATGTTCGTCAACATGATCTCGGCCAAGACCCACGTCGACGCCGGCACCCTGCGCGTGCTCGCCAACTCCGGCACGAAGCGCTCCGCGGTGATGCCCGACGTGCCGACGGTGGCCGAGGCCGGCGTGCCGGGCTACGAGGCGATGCAGTGGTTCGGCCTGTTCGCGCCCGCGGGCACGCCCGCGCCGGTGCTGGCCTACATCCACAAGGAGACCGCGGCCGCGCTGCAATCGCCCGAGATGAGGAAGCGGCTCGCCGCCGACGGCGCCGACGCCGTGGGCAACACGCCGGCCGAGTTCACCGCGCTGGTCAAGTCCGAGCTGGAGAAGTGGGTGCGGGTCGCCAAGGCCGCCAGCCTGCGGTGAGCCCGAAGCCGACCGGCGGAGCGGCGCGGCGGACTTCACCCTTCGAGCAATCTCCTTGTCGAACGGAAGACGCGGGGCGTAGCCCGCGTCCGGGCCGTCAAGCCGTCAGCGACCGAGCCTGCGGGCCATGATCTGCTCGCAGCTCGCGTTCAGTTCGTCGGTCAGCTCTCCGGTCTGGGCGCGCCGCACCAGTTCCGAGGGCGGTCCGGCCATCTCCCAGCGACACGGCCAGATGTTGAGATCCGCCCAGTATTGGGCGTCGTGGAACTCATAGGTGTCGTCCACCTGCTGGACCTCGGTGGTGTATTCGACCACGAAGCCGTTCGGCTCGACGAAATACGAGAAGACGTTGTCGCCCGGGCCGTGGCGGCCGACGCCCCACTCGATGTCGTAGCCGTTCTTGCGCAGCCGGCCCGCGCCGCGCATCAGGCCGTCCATGTTCGGCATCTCGAAGGCCATGTGGTTGAGCGTGGGGCCGTTGCCGCGCGCGAACGCAATGCTGTGGTGATCCGAGCAGCAGCGGACGAAATCCATCATCTTCGTGGAATCGGAGTGCTTGAAGCCGAGCACGTCGAGGAAGAATGCCGTCTGTCGCTCCACCGCGGCGCTGTTGAGCACCACGTGGGTCAGCTTGGTCGGCCGGGCGCGGTCCTCGATGGCGTCGCCGTGCCGGGTCACGTCCGCGGAGATCGCGATCGGATGCCCTTCCGGCGTCCGCATGCGGAATCCGTAGCCGCCGCCGGCGCTGGCCGGCAGGACCGCGGGGGACGTCTCGACCGGCGCGCCGAAGGCCACGGCCTGGGCGTGCAGCGCATCGACCGTGGCGCGGTCCGGCGCGGAGAAATGCACGCAGATCATCTGCGAGCGCGGCGTCTCGCGCAGCGTGACGAGATGATGGTCTGTGCCGGTGCCGCGCATGTGGACCGCATTGCCTTCGGACGCCACGTCGTCCAGCGCCCAGACCTTGCGGTAGAACTCGGCGGATGCCTTCAGGTCGCGAACGCCCAGCTCGATGCTGCGCAGCCCGTCGATACGCGGTTGGATCATCGTCTCCTCCGGCGGTTCGCTCCGTCGACGGTTCGAGCCCGTCGCTTCCAGCCATCATAGCATTCCGCGCGGGATTGCGCGCGCCGTTTGCGCCCGCGCCGCAGGCCCCAGGTTGCTTTCGCTCCGGAGAGGGGGCAGATTCCGGCCGAGAAGGCCCGTCACCGCCGGCGCACGCTGCGGAGGTGCAGGACTCCAGGGACCAGGAGAGGACGCCCATGCCTTCGCGCAAGGCCACGGCCAAATCCGCCGCGGCCAGACCCGCCAGGCGGGCAGCGGCCAAAAGCGCCGCCGCCAACAAGCGCCCCGCCGCGAAGCATCCCGCCGATCCGCCGCCGCGCGTGATCCGCGCGGCCGCCAGGGCGCCCTCCGTGCCGGACAACGCCACCTCGGCGCAGGCCCGCGCGCTGGCCGCCGAGATCGAACGCGCGACCGCAGGCGACAGGCTCGACGTCCTCTCCACCGAAACCGCGCAGGCGCTGATGGCGGCGCTGTGCAAGCTCTACGCGGCGCAGGTCGAGGCAGGATCGAAGGAGACGCCGGTGGCCGAGGGCCAGGTGGTCAGTCCGACCGGCATCATGCTGACCGCGAGCGGGCTGCTGCGCGCCGCGAATCTCGCGGTGTTCGAGCTGGGCATGTGGCAGAGCTGGACCGGGCGCTGAGCGCATGAACCCGAGCCGCCCGCCCGTCCGCGCCCGCCGGCAGGCCGCCCGGTGCATGCCCGATCCCGCCGCCCCGCCGAACGTCCGCGTTTCCGTTTCGCTCCAGCCATGCAATCCGGCCGGTCCGCCCCGGCGGGAATAAACGGCCGGCGGCCGCGTTTATCTCGTCGCACAATCGCCGGATCGCACCGGATCAATCCCAGGAGACCCGCTTGAGCCCGTCCCGTCGTGTTGCGTGCCTGCTGGCCGCCGGCCTGTTTCTCGCTGGCGGAGCCGCCGCCCAGGAAGCCGTCAAGTCACCCGCGAAGCCCTTCGAGCCGTATCACGGCCAGCCCGGCCGCGACGTGGTCTGGGTGCCCACGCCGCCGACGCTGGTCGAGAAGATGCTGGACATGGCCAAGGTCACGGCCTCGGACTTCGTCATGGACCTTGGCTCCGGCGACGGCCGCAACATCATCGCCGCCGCAAAACGCGGCGCGAAGGCCGTAGGCGTCGAGTTCAATCCGGACATGGTGGCGCTGTCGCGGCGCAACGCGGCCGGCGCCGGCGTGGCCGGCAAGGCCAGCTTCGTCGAGGGCGACATGTACAAGGCCGACGTCTCGCAGGCGTCGGTGCTGGCGCTGTTCCTGCTGACCGAGAACATGGACAAGATGGTCGACAAGTTCCTGGCCATGCGGCCGGGCTCGCGCATCGTCGTGAACGGCTTCCGGATCAGCGGCTGGAAGGAGGACGAGACCGGCATGGCGACGGGCGACTGCCACCAGTGGTGCACCGCCTATCTCTACATCGTGCCGGCCCGCGTCGACGGCGCGTGGCGGCTCGCCGACGGCGAGCTGACTCTCGAGCAGAAATACCAGACCTTCACGGGATCGCTGCTGTCGGGCGGCGAGCGCCGCACGATCGAGGACGGCCGGCTCCACGGCGACCGGATCAGCTTCCGCATCGGCGGCCGCGAATACGAGGGCCGCGTCAACGGCAATGCCATGAGCGGAGCAGTGAAAGTCAATGAGAGCGGAGCGGTGAAGGGCGGCGGGCCGCAGGCCTGGAACGCCGCCAGGAAGTAAGACCGGGGCTGCGTCAGAGCAGCCGACCGGCCTCCAGCAGCGGGAGCGCCTGCTCGGGATCGCCGAGCAGCGCGGCGCAGACGCCGACCAGCGCCAGCGCGCCCGCAACGTCCCAGTAGCCGACGCGATCCGGACGGCGCCGCTCCGCGCGTCGCCAGGCCAGCAGCGCCGTGCCACCGGCCGCGAACACGGCCAGCACGCTGAGCGCCGGAAGCACCAGCGCCGCCGGCATTGTCGCCACGAGCAGCGCGGCCGCGAGGACGCCGGACAGCGCGAGCGCGGACAGCAGGCGCTGCGGACCGTCGCGCCGGTCCTCCGGCTTGCGGGACACAAGGGGGATTTGCGTGGGCATCGAAATCTCTCCGCCGCGAAGCACCGGAACCTGTGTCGCCCCGGCCCGCCGCCACGGCGGCCTCCGGTGCGAAGCGCCCTTGCAGCTTTCGCGAATTGCGCTAAGCTCAAACGCGCCGATAAGTGTCCAGTTCTCAATAGTTTAGCACTCTTGAAACAGGACGGCAAGAGAACCCAGCCCCGTCGACCGGAAGGGATGCCGTGAGAGGGTCCATGCACTTCGCGAGGGAAGAACCGGAAGCCAAGCTTCTCCGGAAAGAGGCCGGCCGATGGCTCAAGGGGCTGCGTGCGGCCGCGGGCCTGTCGCAGATGCAGCTCGCGGAGCGGCTGGGCCTCAAATACTACACGTTCATATCGCAGGTGGAGAACGGCTTCGGCCGTGTCCCCGTCGATTCGATGGAGGCGTGGGCGCACGAGCTGCGGACGCCGCCGTCGGAGTTCGCCCGGCGGCTGCTCGCCTTTTACGATCCCGAGCTGCACCGGCTGCTGTTCGAGGTGGAAACATGAATGTCGTCCCCTTCCCCGCGCCCGCCAGCCGGCTGCAGCCGGGCTGGCATCGGATCGAGCTGCAGCAGCTCCTGACGCTGTACGCGGCGGCGCACGCGCACACCGCCAAGGTCGCCTCCTGGGACGTGGACACGACCGAGACGGACGATCCGCAGTTCTATCTGCTCGGCCCCGCCCCGGCGCAGGACTGTCTCGCCTGCATCTCGCGCGTGGACCGGCTCTACGTGCTCGAAGACGGCGCCGGCACGGTGCTCGGCGAGGACCGCAACCTGGCCGCCGTGATCGACACGGCCGTGCAGAGGCTCGCGCCGCGCCGGGGCGCGGCCTTCGTCACCCGGATGATCCTGCTGCTGTGCGCGGTGCGCGTGATGATCGACGAGAAGCTTGAGCCGCTGATCCCGGATTCGACCGAGATGCTGGTGCGGGCGGTGCCGCCGCTGGCCGCCATCGTCTGAGCGTCCGTCTCCAACGAAAGCGCGCCGGCCGTCACCGACCGGCGCGCTTTTATTTTGGCGTCCCCTTCTAGACCGTGCGCGAATGCTCGCCGGCGACCCCCGCGCGCCGGTTGCGGCCGAGCCCCAGCCCGATCCCGACCACCAGCGCCGCGCCCGCCGCCGCCGACAGCATCTCGTAACGGTGCGCGGCCTGCTCGCCGATCTGCGCGATCACGCCCGCGTCCGACAGCGCAAGCTCGCCGGCGATCCAGCCCAGCAGGGCTGCGCCGGCCCAGACCAGCACCGGGAAGCGGTCCAGCACCATCATGATCAGCGCGCTGCCCGCGACGATCAGCGGGATCGAGATCGCAAGCCCGATGGTGAGCAGCAGCCAGCTTCCGCGCGCCACGGCGGCGATGGCGATCACGTTGTCGAGGCTCATCACCACGTCGGCGACCGCGATGGTGATCATCGCGCGCCACAGGTTGTCGTGCGAAGCGACGCCGGCCTCGCCGTCCTCCGCATGCGGCCGCACCAGGTCGACCGCGATGTAGAGCAGCGCCAGCGCGCCTGCGACCTTCAGGAACGGAATGTTCATCAGCGTGGTGACGATGCCGGTGAAGACGATTCGCAACGCCACGGCCACGCCCGCGCCCGCGATCATGCCCCACTTGCGTGAGCGCTCCGACAGCGACCGGCAGGCCATCGCGATCACGACCGCGTTGTCGCCGGACAGCAGGATGTTGATCCAGATGATCTGAAAGATCGCGAGCCAGAAGGCCGGCTGGTCGAATTCCACGATGGCGCTCCCTTATCGAACGGAGTCATTTCCGTCCGCCCCTGAGCACGAGGTTTGCAGCGCGCGCACGAGGCGGTCAACGTTTCAGGATTGATGAATGCGGACGCGACAGCGGTCGCGCGTTTCGCCATCGCTGCGTTCAGGAGTGCTGTCGTTGTCAGCGCGCGGCCGTTGATCTTACATCGCAGCGACCGCGCAGCCTTGCCGCTTCGGCATCGCGCGCCGTCTTTCGCCTTCGGCCACGCTCCGAAGGCGAACGGAGGAAGCCATGCCGAACATCGGACCTCTCGACCGAATCCTCAGGCTCGTCGTCGGCGCCGCCCTCGTCGCCGTTTCGCTGCCGCTCGAAATCGACGACTTCGGGTGGCACTGGATCGGACTTCTCGGCGCGCTGCTGATCGTCACCGCCGCGTACCGGCACTGTCCGGCCTATCAATGGCTCGGCGTTTCGACCGGCGAGAGGCCGGGCACAACGTCGAGCCGTCACGCCTGAGACGATTCGTCCGGCGGGGGAATCCGCGGCGCGGCTTCCGGCGCGGCCGCGGGCCGGAAAATATTTTTTGAATGCCCCGTTCGGAGGCGGAAAAGCGATTTCTCTTGAGCGGCGTCCCGCCGCGCTTCGCAAAGGCCCCCAAAAGCCTGCCGCCATCGTCGTTCGGCTGCGTCGTCCACACCTTCGCACGGCGCATTCTGGCGTTTGCCGGATCGTCTGCCTATGGTCGCGCCCTTCCGGAGCGATTCCATACCCCGTATGACAGCCGACACCTCTTCTTCCATCGCAGCGCGCATCGCCACCGAGATCAACGCAAGGCCGCAACAGGCGGCGGCCGCCATCGCGCTGATCGACGAGGGCGCGACCGTTCCCTTCATCGCGCGCTATCGCAAGGAGGCGACCGGCGGCCTCGACGACACCCAGTTGCGGCTGCTCTGCGACCGCCTAATCTATCTGCGCGAGCTTGAAGAGCGTCGCAGCGCGATCACAGGCTCGATCCGCGAGCAGGGCAAGCTCACGCCGGATCTGGAGACCGCGCTCGCCAATGCTGCGACCAAGGCAGAGCTGGAAGACATCTATCTCCCCTACAAGCCCAAGCGCCGCAACCGCGCGGACATCGCGCGCGAGCGCGGGCTCGGCGCGCTCGCCGACGCGATCATGGCCGACCGCGCCGCCGTGCCGGCGGAGCTTGCGGCGGCCTACATCACCGACGAGGTGCCCGATGCGAAGAGCGCGCTCGACGGCGCGCGCGACATTCTCTCCGAAGCGTTCGCGCAGAACGCGGAGCTGCTGGGCCGCCTGCGCGCCTACCTTCAGGCGAACGCGAACCTGCGCTCGCGGCTGGTGGAGGGGAAGGAAGAGGCGGGAGCCAAGTTTTCCGACTATTTCGATCACACCGAACGCTGGGCGGGCGTGCCGAGCCACCGCGCGCTGGCCATGCTGCGCGGCCGCAACGAGGACGTGCTGAGCCTCGACATCGAGGTCGACGCCGACGATTCCCGGCCGGTGAAGCCCGTGGTCCGCATGATCGCCGACGCCTACGCCGTCGGCGGCGCGCTGCCGGGCGACGCCTGGCTGATGGAGGTCGCGGGCTGGACCTGGCGGGTGAAGCTGGCGTTGCATCTCTCGCTCGACCTGATGAACGAGCTGCGGCTGCGCGCGGAAACCGAGGCGATCAACGTCTTCGCCCGCAACCTGAAGGACCTGCTGCTTGCCGCGCCCGCCGGATCGCGGCCGACGATGGGTCTCGATCCCGGCATCCGCACCGGCGTCAAGGTCGCGGTGGTGGACGGCACCGGCAAGCTGGTCGCGACCTCCACCGTCTATCCGTTCCCGCCCCGTAACGACGTGCGCGGCACGCAGGCCGAGCTGGCTGCGCTGATCCGCAGGCACGGCGTCGAACTGGTGGCGATCGGCAACGGTACCGGCAGCCGCGAGACCGAGAAGCTGGTCGCGGAGATGCTGGCAGACATGCCGCAGCCCCGCCCGCTCAAGGTCGTGGTCTCCGAGGCAGGCGCCTCGGTCTATTCCGCGTCGGAGGCCGCCGCGGCCGAATTCCCCGGCCTCGACGTGTCGCTGCGCGGCGCGGTCTCGATCGCGCGAAGGCTGCAGGACCCGCTCGCCGAACTGGTGAAGATCGAGCCGAAGTCGATCGGCGTCGGCCAGTACCAGCACGACGTCAACCAGTACCAGCTCGCGCGCGCGCTCGACGGCGTGGTCGAGGACGCGGTGAACGCGGTCGGCGTGGACCTCAACACCGCCTCCGCCTCGCTGCTGGCGCGGGTGTCCGGTCTCGCCGCCTCGCTGGCCGAGGCCATCGTCGCGCATCGCGACGCCAACGGCCCGTTCGCCAATCGCCGCCAGCTTCTCGACGTGGCGCGGCTCGGCCCGCGCACCTTCGAGCAGTGCGCCGGCTTCCTGCGCATCCGCGACGGCGACGAGCCGCTCGACGCCTCCTCGGTCCATCCCGAGGCCTACGGCGTGGCCCGCCGGATCGTCGCCGCCTGCGGCCGCGACCTGCGCACACTGATGGGCGACCGCGCCATGCTCGGCGCGCTCGATCCGCGCACCTTCGCGGACGAGCGCTTCGGCCTGCCAACCGTGCGCGACATCATCGCGGAGATGGAGAAGCCCGGTCGCGATCCGCGCCCCGCGTTCCGCACCGCGACCTTCGCAGACGGCGTCGACGACATGAAGGACCTCGCGCCCGGCATGGAGCTGGAAGGCACGGTGACGAACGTGGCGGCCTTCGGCGCCTTCGTGGACATCGGCGTCCATCAGGATGGCCTCGTCCACGTGTCGCAGCTCGCCGACCGCTTCGTGAAGGACGCGCACGAGGTCGCCAAGGTCGGCGACGTGGTGAAGGTGCGGGTCCTGGAGGTCGATCTCAAGCGCAAGCGGATCGCGCTGTCGATGCGCCGCGACGCCGAAGCCGGCGTTGCGAAACGCGGAGACCGGCCTGGGCCGGATTCGCGGAATGCGCGGAGCGGGTCCGGAAACGGCCGCCCGGCACAGTCCGCGAGGGGCGCGCAGCGGGAGCCGCAGGGCGCGCTGGGCGCCGCGCTGATGGACGCGCTCAGGCGGCGATGAGCGTCACGGCGAACGCGCCGAATCCCCCAGCAACGTCTCCAGCGCCTCGAGGCGGTCGGCGTCGCGCGGCAGCTTGTCCCAGCGCAGCCGGCTGATGCGCGGAAACCGCATGGCGATCCCGGACTTGTGGCGCGTCGAGCGGGCGAGCCCCTCGAACGCCACCTCGAACACGAGGCCGGTGTCCGGCTCGTGCACCACCTCGCGCACCGGGCCGAAGCGGTCGGTGGTGTTGCGGCGGACGAAGCGGTCGATCCGTTGCAGCTCCTCGTCGGTGAAGCCGAAGTAGGCCTTGCCGACCGGCACCAGCTCGTCGCCGGCCGGCCCGGCGGTCCAGACGCCGAAGGTATAGTCGGAGTAATAGGACGAGCGCTTGCCGTGGCCGCGCTGGGCGTACATCAGCACCGCGTCCACGATTTTCGGGTCGCGCTTCCACTTCCACCACAGCCCTTTTGGTCGGCCGGGGACATAGGGCGCGTCGCGCCGCTTGAGCATGATGCCCTCGACCGCCTCCGCGTCGGCGCCCGCGCCGTGCGCGGCGGGATCGGCGCGCGCCGCCGCAAGCGCCTCCCACGTCCGGAACGGCACCAGCGGCGAGGCGTCGACGCGCGGATCGTCCATCGCCGCGACGAATCGGCCGAGCCGCACGTGCCGCTCTGCGAAGGGGAGCGCGCGCAGGTCTTCTTCGCCCTCAGCGAGAAGATCGTAGGCGCGGATATGCGCCGGGAATTCCGCGATCAGCTTCGGCGTGACCCCCTTCCGGTTCAGCCGCTGCTGCAGGACGTTGAACGTCTGCACCCGGCCGTCGCGCACGATGAGAAGCTCGCCGTCGATCACGCCGTCACGGTCGAAAGGCGGGACGAGATCGGGAAAGCTGCGGGTGATCTCTTCGCCGGTCCGCGAGTAGAGGCGCGTCACGCGCCGGCCGGCGCGGTCGAGCCCGCTCGCCGCCTGGATGCGGATGCCGTCCCACTTCCACTCCGCCATGAAGTCCTCCGGCGGCAGCTTCGCGAAATCCGCGTCCTCGATGGCGTGCGCCAGCATGGCCGGCCGGAACAGCACCGGATTGTCGGACTGCGGCGCATCGCCGGCGCCTTCGAGCCAGGCGAACAGCGAGCCGTAGGGCGGTTCGAGGCCGGGCCAGACCAGCTCCACGTCGATCACTCCGTGCGGCCCCAGCGCCGCCGCGGCGGTCTTGGCGAGCCGCGCCGACACGCCGATCCGCAAGCCCCCGGTGACGAGCTTGAGCAGCGCCCAGCGCCCGCGCTCGTCGAGCGCGTCGAGCCAGCGCGCGATGCGGCCGGGCATCTCGGTCTTGCTGGTGGCCGCCAGCGTCTCGACGATCTCCGCCAGCGTCGGCACCGCGTTCGGCCGCTGCGCCGGGTCCGCCGGCCAGAGCAATGCAATCGTCTCCGACAGGTCGCCGACATAGTCGTAGCTCAGCGCGAACAGCTCGGGATCGACGCGGTCGGCGATCAGCGCGCGCAGCAGCGCCGGCTTGGCGTGCCTGAACGACAGCGCGCCGGTGAGCGCCGCCAGCGCGTAGCCGCGGCTCGGATCGGGCGTGCTGCGGAAATAGTCCGCGATCAGCTTGATCTTGTTGTTTCGGCCCGGCTCGTAGGCGAGCCGGTCGAGCAGCTCGGCGAAGCGGTTCATGCCGGCGCGTCCGCCTTCGTGTCGAGCGCGTTCTCGTCCTCCTCGTCGCCATAGCCGACGATCGCGAGCGGACGCGCCTTCCGGCCGGTGCTCTTCGCCCAGTGGACGATGGCGTCCTCCTGACCGTGCGTGACCCAGATCTCGCCTGCGCCGGTGGCGGCGATGGTCTTGGTCAAGCCGTCCCAGTCCGCGTGGTCGGAGATCACCAGCGGCAGGTGGATCTGCCCCTGCCGCGCGCGGGCGCGCACGCGCATCCAGCCCGACGCGAAGCCCGTCACCGGATCGGAAAAGCGCCGCGACCAGAGATCGGTCATGGCCGACGGCGGGCAGACCACGATCTGCCCGGCCAGTTCCGCCTTGTTCGCGCCGCGCACCAGCTCGACGGGGCCGAGCAGAATGCCGCGCTGCTCGTAATAGCCGGTGATCTTCTCCAGCGCGCCGTGGATATAAATGGGCTTCGCGTAGCCTGCCTTGCGCAGCAGCGCCATCACGCGCTGCGCCTTGCCGAGCGAATAGGCCCCGACCAGATGCGCGCGCTCGGGAAAGACTTCGATGCTGTGCAGCAGCTTGCGGATTTCGCCTTCGGCGTCGCCGTGGCGGAACACCGGCAGGCCGAAGGTCGCCTCGGTGATGAATACGTCGCAGGGCACCAGCTCGAACGGCGCGCAGGTCGGGTCGGGCGCGTCCTTGTAGTCGCCCGAGGCGACGATGCGGCAGCCGCCGGCCTCCACCGCGATCTGCGCCGAGCCCAGCACATGGCCCGCGGGGTGGAAGCTGACGCGCACGCCGTCGAGGTCCAGCGCCTCGCCGTAGCGCACCTCCTGCGTCGCGCCGGCAAAGTCCTCGCCGTAGCGCAGACGCATGATGTCGAGCGTCTCGCGGGTCGCGAGCACCTTGCGATGACCGCGCCGGGCGTGGTCGGAATGGGCATGGGTGATGAGCGCACGCTCCACCGGCCGGGTGGGGTCGATGTGGAACCCGGCGCGCTTGCAGCACACGCCGGAGGGCGTCGGGGTGAGGAGCGCTTCGGGACGCATGGTCCGGAAATAGGAGCGCCGGAGGGATTTTGCGAGACGGCGGCGGCGCGAAACGCCGTTGCGGGTACGCCCGCCCCGTCCTATCTCCGGCCGGTGTCCGCTCCCGTCCCGCTACCTCCCGCCTTCGCCGACTGGTTCGCGCAGAACGGCTGGCAGCCGCATGCGCACCAGCTCGCCCTGCTCGACAAGGCGCGGCAGGGGCGTTCCGTCCTGCTGATCGCGCCGACAGGGGGCGGCAAGACGCTGGCGGGCTTCCTGCCGAGCCTTGTCGAGCTTGCCGAGAGTGCGAAGGAGCGCCGCAGGCCCGTCTCCACCGGCCGCAACGTCCGGCAAGGACAGGGACTGCACACGCTCTATCTCTCCCCGCTCAAGGCGCTGGCCGCGGACATCGCGCGGAACCTGGAGCGGCCCATCGCGGAACTGGAGCTGCCGATCCGCAGCGAGCTTCGCACCGGCGACACCTCGCTTGCCGTGCGTGCGCGGCAGCGCAAGCGGCCGCCCGACGTGCTGCTGACCACGCCGGAGCAGCTTGCGCTGCTGCTCGCCTCGCCCGACGCGCCCTACATCTTCGGCTCGCTGAGGCGCGTGGTGCTGGACGAGCTGCACTCGCTGGTCACCTCGAAGCGCGGCGACCTGCTGTCGCTCGACCTCGCGCGGCTCGCCCGGCTTGCGCCCGGCGTGCAGTTCGTCGGGCTCTCCGCCACGGTCGCCAACCCGGACGAGCTTTGCGATTTCCTCGTGCCCGGCGAGGGCCGCGCCGACCTCGTGGTCGCGCGCGACGGCGCGGAGCCGGACGTCTCCGTCCTCGACTTCGGGGCGAACCTTCCCTGGGCCGGGCATTCGGCGCGCTACGCCTTCCAAGAAATCCACCGGCTGATCGCGCAGCACGCGATGACGCTGGTGTTCGTCAACACGCGCAGCCAGGCGGAGATGGTGTTCCAGGCGCTTTGGCAGATCAACGAAGGGAACCTGCCGATCGCTTTGCACCACGGCTCGCTCGACGCCGCGCAGCGCCGCAAGGTGGAAGCGGCAATGGGCGCGGGCGCGCTGCGCGCGGTCGTCTGCACGTCGTCGCTCGACCTCGGCATCGACTGGGGCGATGTGGATCTCGTGATCCATGTCGGTGCGCCGAAAGGCATCTCGCGCCTGCAGCAGCGCATCGGCCGCGCCAACCACCGCATCGACGAGCCGTCGCGCGGCATCCTGGTTCCGTCCAACCGCTTCGAGGTGCTGGAATGCCGCGCGGCCGTGGACGCGCTGGCGCGGCGCGTGCAGGACACGCCGCCGCTGCGCACCGGCGCGCTCGACGTGCTCGCCCAGCATGTATTCGGCATGGCCTGCGCCGGCGGCTTCGACGCCGACGCGCTCTATGAAGAGGTGCGGGACGCCTTGCCCTATCGCACATTGAGCCGCAAGGACTTCGAGGACGCTGTGCATTTCGTCGCCACCGGCGGTTATGCGCTGCGCAGCTACGAACGCTTTGCCCGCATCCGCAAGGGCACGGACGGACGCTGGCGGCTGACGCATCCGCGCTTCGCCCGGCAGTACCGCATGAACGTGGGCACGATCGTCGAAGCGTCGATGCTCAGGGTCCGTCTGGTCCGCGGGCGGAACAAGGCGCGCGAGCAGGGCCGCGTGGTCGCGCCGCGCGGCCGGGTGCTCGGACAGGTGGAGGAGTATTTCGCGGAGAATCTCGCGCCGGGCGACACCTTCATGTTCGCCCGCGAGATCCTGCAGTTCGAGGGCATCAGCGAGAACGAGGTTCTGGCGGCCCGCGCCAGGGCGGCCGATCCGAAGATTCCGGCCTACGACGGCGGCAAGTTCCCGCTTTCGACCTTCCTCGCCGAAGGCGTGCGAGACCTTCTCGCGCATCGTGAGAAATGGGACACGCTTCCCGGCGCGGTGCGCGAATGGCTCGAGCTTCAGGCGGAGCGCTCCGGCCTGCCGGACCGCGACAACCTGCTGGTGGAGACCTTCGTCCGCTCCGGCCGGCACTATCTCGTCTGCTATCCGTTCGAGGGTCGGCTCGCGCACCAGACGCTTGGCATGCTGCTGACGCGGCGGCTCGAGCGCGCGCGGCTGCAGCCGATGGGCTATGTCGCCACCGAGTATTCGCTCGCGGTCTGGTGCCTCGGCGACATCGACGGCGCGATCCGGGCGGGCGGGCTCTCCCTCGACCGGCTGTTCGACGAGGATATCCTCGGCGACGATCTCGAGGCGTGGCTCGCGGAGACTGCGCTGATGAAGCGCTCGTTCCGCGCCTGCGCGATCATCGGCTGCCTGATTGAGCGCAATGTCCCCGGACACGAGAAGACCGGCCGGCAGGTCACGATCTCCACCGACCTTCTCTATGACGTGCTGCGCCGGCACGAGCCCGACCACCTGCTGCTGCGCGCGGCGCGCGCCGACGCCGCCACCGGGCTGCTCGACATCCGGCGGCTCGGCGACATGCTCGCGCGCATCAGGGGAAAAATCGCGCACCGGCCGCTCGACCGGGTTTCCCCGCTGGCCGTTCCCGTCATGCTGGAGATCGGCCGCGAAACCGTCTATGGCGAAGCCGCGGACGCGCTCCTCTCCGAGGCCGCCGACGCCTTGATCCGGGAAGTCACATCCGATGCGGAACCCGAGCGCATTTCAGCCCCGGCAGAACGGGCACGGCGGCGCGGACCTCGCGCTGGCGGAGGCCGGGCTGGTCGCTGACGCGAGCGGAGCGCTCTTCTGGCCCGGCGAGCGGACGCTGGTGGTCGCGGACCTGCATCTCGAGAAGGGTTCCGCCTATGCGGCGCGGGGCGTCATGCTGCCGCCCTACGACACCGCGGCGACGCTGGCCGCGCTGGCCGCCGTGATCGCGCGCCACCGGCCCGCGCATGTGATCGCGCTCGGCGACAGCTTCCACGACCGCGACGGCGGCGAGCGGCTTTCGGCCTCCGACCGCGCGGCCCTGAAGGAGCTGCAGCGCGGCCGCGAATGGAGCTGGGTCGCCGGCAACCACGATCCCGGCCGGATCGCCGACGTGGGCGGCCGGTTCGTGGAATCGCTGCGTGTCGGGCCGCTGACGTTCCGGCACGAGGCCTCAGGCCAGGGGCACGAGGTGGCGGGACACTTCCATCCGGTGGCTCGGATTTCCGCGCGCGGACGCTCGATCCGGCGGCGCTGCTTCGCAAGCTCCCGCCGGTGCCTCGTGCTGCCCGCGTTCGGCGCCTTCACCGGCGGGCTCAACATCCGCGACCTCGTGTTCGAGAGGCTGCTCGGCGCGGACTTTCTCGCCCACATGCTCGGCACGGACCGGCTCTATTCGTTCGCGGCGGCGCGCTGCCTGCCCGACTAGCGACGACGCGGACGCTATTTCCGCAAGGCTTCGCGCAGGCGCGACACTTCGCTTGCGGAGACCGTCCCGCCCCTGTTGCCCCAGCTCGAACGCACATAGGTGGCGACCGCGGCGACCTGCTCGTCGCCGAGCTTCCAGTCGAAGGCCGGCATGGTCAGCGGCGAGGGATGCGCCTTCGTGGGAACCGCCCGCGCGCCTTCGAGGATGACGCGGATGACGGTCGTGGGGTCCGGATCGTTGGCCTTGCCGGAGCGGACGAGCGGCGCGAAGAAGCGCGGCACGCCACGGCCATCCGAGACATGGCAGGCGCTGCAATTGTCGAAATAGATCGCGGCTCCCGCCTTCATGACGGCCGCATCCGGCCTGCCGGGGGCCGGCCGCTCGTCGCTTTCGAGATCGTTGAGATAGACCGCGATGGCGCGCAGGTCGTCGTCGCGCATGTGCTGGGTCGAGAACTGGATTACCTCGGACATGATCGAGAACGCCGCCGTATGCGCGTTGCGGCCGGTCTTGAGGAATTCGACGATGTCGTCCTCGCTCCAGTGCTCCAGCCCTCCGTGGCGGCCGCCGCGGATGTTGGGAGCCGCCCAGTGTTCGAGAACGCCGCCTTTCAGGTGGCGGCTCTTCTTGTCCGCTCCGGCGAGGTTCTTTTCGGTATGGCAGCCGGCGCAGTGGCCCGGCCCCTCCACCAGATACGCGCCCCTGTTCCACTGCGCGGACTTTTCCGGATTGGGCTGGAACACACCGGGTTCGAAGAACAGCCAGTTCCAGCCGGCCAGCGTCGTCCGCCAGCTCAGCGGGAACGGCAGGCTGTTCTCCGGCTTCTTTTTCTTCACCCGCGGCAGGGTGGAGAGATAGTCGTAGATCGCATCCACCTCCTCGCGCGGCATTTTCGTGAAATGCGGATAGGGGAAGGCCGGATACAGGCGGGAGCCGTCGCGGCGGATGCCCTCGTGCATGGCGCGCCAGAAATCGTCCTTCGACCAGAGGCCGAGGCCGGTCTCCGGCTCGAAGGTGATGTTCGGCGTGTAGATCGTCCCGAACGGCGTCTCAAGCCCGCGCGAACCGGCGAACGGCTCCTCGCCCGAGGCGGTGTGGCAGCCCTGGCAGTTGCCGGTGATGACGGCGTAGCGGCCCAGCTCGATCTGCGAGAAGGATACGTCCTGCGCGCGGGCCGGCAGCGCAGCGCCGAGCAGGGCTGCGGCGAGCGCGGCCGCAAGGCCGTTGCGGAGCGCGCTCACGCCTGCACCAGCGGGCCGGGGTTGCGCAGGTACTGCGTCCGGATCGCGTCGGCCGCCCAGTAGGCCAGCGCGGCGACCGTGCCGGTCGGGTTGTAGCCGGGGTTCTGCGGGAAGACTCCCGCGCCCATGACGAACAGGTTCGGCACGTCCCAGCTCTGCAGGTAGCGGTTGACGACACTGCTTTTCGGATCGGCCCCCATGATCGTGCCGCCGGTGTTGTGCGTGGTCTGGTAGGGCATCAAATCGTAGGGTCCCTCGCGGGGGTTGACCTTGATCTCGCGCCCGCCCATCCGCTCGGCGATCGCCTGCACCTTTCCGGTCAGGAAGGCCGTCATGGTCCGGTCGTTCGGCGTAAAGTCGTAGGTCATCCGCATCAGCGGCTGGCCGTAGGCATCGGTGTAGGTCGGGTCGAGATCGAGGCAGTTCGTCGCGTAGGCCATCGACGCGCCGTGCGCACCGACGCTGGTGGACTTCAGGAAGTTCGCGGCGACCGCCTTCTTCCACCCGGAGCCCCACTCGGGCGTGCCCTTCGGCGTGGGCTGGGATTCGATCGGCCGCGCGTGCGTGGTCCAGCAGGCGATGTAGCCGCCGCCGATGAAGCCCAGACCGGCGTGGTCGAAGTTGTCGCCGTTGTATTCGTCGACGCACATGCCGAGCGCGCCGGCGCCGACGAACTGGTTCGTGTACTTGTCCTCAAAGAAGACGTTCGCCGACGACATCACCTGGTAGCAGTAGTTCTTGCCGACCAGCCCCTCCCCGGTGGAGGGATTGTAGATCTCGCCGATGCCCGAGAGCATCATCAGGCGCGTGTTGCTGAGCTGGTAGGCGCACAGGATCACCATGTCCGCCGGCTGCTCGAACGTCTCGCCGTGCACGTCGACGTGGACCACGCCGGTGGCGCGGCGGCGGGTGCCGTCGAGCTTCACGCGCAGGACCTCGTTGTGGGTCTTGAGCGTGAAGTTGGGCTTCTTCATCAGCACCGGCAGGATGGTGGTCTGCGCGCTCGCCTTCGAATAATTGCCGCAGCCGTATTTCTCGCAGAAGCCGCAATAGGTGCAGGGCGCGAGCTGGCAACCGAGCGGGTTGACGTAGGGCCGGGTGATGTTCGCCGACGGACCGGGGAACGGCTGCAGGCCGAGGTCGCGCGCCGCCTTCCCGAACTGGTTCTGCGCGAAGGTCATGTGCATCGGCGGGTTGGGATATTCGGAGCTGCGCCAGCCCTCGAACGGGTTACCGCCCTCGCGGATGCCGCCTTTCAGGTTGCCGGCCTTGCCGGCGATGCCGCAGAGCTTCTCGAAGCGGTCGAAATGCGGTTCGAGTTCGTCGTAGGTGACGCCGAAATCCTGCACCGTCATGCCCTCGGCGAGAGGGCCGTAACGCTTCGTGTTGTGGCTCGCGGCGACGAAATCGCTCGGCAGGAACCGCCAGGTCTGCCCGTTCCAGTGCACGCCGCCGCCGCCCACGCCCTCGCCCGGAAGGAACGAACCCCAGCGGCGCATCGGCAGCGCCGTCTGGTCCCGGTTGTTGCGGAAGGTGAGCGTGTCGCGCGAATTGTTCTGGAACATTTCCTTGCGCCAGTACCAGCGCAGCTCGTCCTGCGCCGACGTGGTCGGAAAGTGCGACGGCGTATCGCGCCACGCGCCGCGCTCGATGGCGAGCACCTCGAGCCCGGCCTCCGTCAGCTCCTGCGCCATGATCGCGCCGGTCCAGCCGAAGCCGACCAGCACCACGTCAACCGGCGGAAGTTTCCGGACCATTCTGCTCTTCCCTGCTTGCCGGTCCTGCGGCCGGGCTCAGTTGACGTTCCAGCCCGGCCGGCCGCGCAGGCCCACCGGCTCGAGCGCGATCGCCGCTCCGTTGTGATCGAGGAAATCGCGGTAGTCGTAGCGGACGCCGGGAAAGCCGACGGCGCGCCAGCCGACCATGTCGCGGTTGCCGCCGTAGACCGGATCGCAGAAGAAGCCCTCGATCGTGTTCTCGCGCACCAGCTTGAAGAAGGTCTGGGCGGAAACGCCGTCGAGCTTCACCTCGCCCTTCTCGAGTCCCGTCAGGGTCTTGTCCTGCTCGTCCGGGGAAAGGTCCGCGAAGGCGCGGCCGCCGAACTGCTTTGCGCAGTGGGTGTCGAGCGCCCTGATCGCGGCGCGATAGAGCGCGGCGGGCGCGTGCTCCGACTGGTAACCCTGCTCTTTCGTTCCCTCGCGGAACGGACCCTTCATGTACCAGCGGTCGCCGCGGCCGAAGAAGCCGGCAAGCTGGTTGTCGATGAAGTCGACGACGCCGGCCTCGCGCGCGCCGGGCCCGGTGTCGTCGCTGGGGATCAGGCGGGCGGTGATCGCGTCGATGCAGCGGCGCTCCGGCGCGGTGAAGAATCTGGCGCCGTCGAAGGCGCGCGGCGCGGCCGCCTGGCCCGGCCGCCACGGAATCTCCTTCGAGATCGTCAGCGGGACTGCGTGCGTGGTCAGAAGCGCGGAGCCCCCGAGCACGGACGAAGCGAGAAAGAACCGTCTGGAAATCAACGCACCGACACCTGTCCTGTCCCCGACGCGGCGTTAACGTCACGTCGATTGGACTGGTTCCAGATTTCGGGTCTGGTCCGGCGTCCGGATCGCCGAGGCAGATTGCCGCGCGCTTGCAGCATCGCGGCGCGGTGCCGCGGCTCAGGTCAGGAGGCGGAACCCGAGCGCGGCCGAAAGGCCGATGGCGGCGAGCGAAACCAGCGCCAGCACGCCGTCGCGCACGGTGAGCGCCAGCGCGAGCAGCGCGATGCCGGTGGCCAGCACGGTGCTCGACATCGGCACGAATTCGAGCGGCGGCATCGCCATCGCCATCACGATGCACACCGCCGCGATGACGAGGCTGAAAGGCCTGCGGACGACGAACTCCATCCGGGGACCGACCAGCCGGTCCACGAGTCTTGCCAGCGGACGCAGCCGCTTCGCCGCCGAACGCAGCCACGCGCCGCGAAGGCTGCGCCGCCGCACGAAGCCCGGCAGCCACACGCGCTCTTGGCCGAGCAGCATCTGCACGCCCACCAGCACGATGACCAGAGCCGCCAGCGTCGGCGCTCCGGGAATGCCGCTCAGCGGCGACACCATGATCAGGCTCGGAATGAGAAGCAGCGGGCCGAAGGCGCGCGGCCCCACCGCATCCACCATGTCGTCCACCGAGACCTCGGCGTTCTCCCCGCCGAGAGTCGCGATCAGGTCCAGCACGCCTTGCAGACTGGAGGTCGCGCGGGCCGGCTTTGGCGATGATGCCGGACGGTCCATGCAGAATCCTCCGTGGCCGGGCAACGCCGCCCGGCCCGATGCGTTCCCGATCCGCGAACAACCCGTCGGCGGGGGCGGCAGCCCAGAGGCAGCGGGCACGCCTATGCGCCGTGCCGGATGTCCAGCGAACGCTGCATCCGGCGGGCCACGCTGTCGCGGTGGGTGATCGCGAGGACCGTCGCGTCCGCCATGCGGCCAAGCAGGTTGTCCAGCACGCGGCGCTCGGTGTCGAGGTCGAGCGAGGCGGTGCTTTCGTCGAGGATCAGGATTCCGGCTCCGAGCAGCACGGCCCGCGCGATGCCGAGCCGCTGGCGCTGCCCGGCGGAGAGATCGACGCCGCCCTGCCCCAGCAGCGTGTCGTAGCCATCGGGCAGCGCCCGGATGTCGTCATCGACGCAGGCGACCCGCGCCGCGTCCTCCACCGCCGCGCGGCCGGCCTCCGGCGCGCCGAGCGCGATGTTCTCGGCCACCGTGCCGGTGAATACGTCGATGTCGTGCGGCACCACCACGATCCGCCGGCGCAGCTCGGCCAGCGGAATCTGCGGAAGCGGCACGCCGTCCAACGTGATCGAGC
Source organism: uncultured Rhodoplanes sp. (assembly GCA_964653225.1). Lineage (GTDB taxonomy): Bacteria > Pseudomonadota > Alphaproteobacteria > Rhizobiales > Xanthobacteraceae > Z2-YC6860. The sequence goes on from CAZZCV010000009.1 coordinate 40,818, forward strand.
CCTGCGCCACGCCGCGAACGCCGAACATCAGGCTCGCCAGCGTGCTTTTCCCGACGCCGCTCGGCCCGGTCAGCGCGACCCTCTCCCCCGGCTCCAGCGTCAGCGAGAACCGCTCCAGCACCGGCCGCCCGCCGGGATAGGCGAAGGTCAGCCCGTCGATACACAGGCGTCCGGGCGCCGCCGCGACCGGCGCGCCGTCGGCCGGAATGTCCTCGTGCCGCGCGGCGGCCAGGTCGGAGAGCCGAGCGACCGAAACCGTCATGGCCTGGAAGTCGTCGAGCGTCTTGACCAGCCCCAGCACCGGAGCGGACAGCGAGCCGCCCACGGTCAGGAACAGGACGAAATGTCCGACGCTCATGGCGTCGTCGATGACGCGAAGCCCGCCGAGCAGGGCGATCGCCGCCGTGATCAGGCCGCCGGCCAGTTGCCCGGCCGCGTGCAGGCCGGAGGACAGGCGGATCACGTTCAGGTGCGCGGCGGTGTCGCCGTCCAGCCGCTCCGAGAAACGCCGCTCGGCGAAGCCGTGCGCGGAGTTGACGCGAACGGTGCCGACATAAGCGATGGACTCCACCAGGTGCGACCAGTAGCGGCTGCGCGCCTCGAACCAGTCGGCCTCGCGGCGACGCAGGCTGCGCGCCAGCCCGGCGTGCAGCGCGGCGAGCGCAACCACGACCGCAAGCACCGCAAGGCCGACCTGCGCGTCGACCACGATCAGCGCGGTCGCCAGCACCGCCACCGTGCCGAGGCCGAGCACCAGCTCCAGCACGCTTTCGCTGGCGCCCTGCGCCAGCCGCTCGACCTCCTCGAATGTGCGGCCGAGCACACCCTGGTCCTGCGACCGCGGATCGTCCGCCGGCAGCCGCAGAATGGCGGCGAAGGCCGGCCGGAGAATGTCGCGCCGCAGTTCGAGCCCGACGCGCGCCGCCAGCATCCGGCGCACGAAGGACAGGCCCGCGTCCAGCGCGGCGATGACGACCAGCGCCAGCCCGAAGCCCACCACCGTCGCCGCGGCGCGCGACGGAAACACCCGGTCGATGAGTTGCGCCAGCAGCGCCGGCGGCACCAGCGCGAGACCGCTGAGCGCGGCGGCCGCCGCCAGCGCCGGAGCCAGCCGCCGCCAGTGCATCCGGCTCAGCGCCAGCAGGATCCCGAGAATGCGCCGGAGCCCCGGCGCTCCGTCCGGATTCATCAGGCCGGTGAGCCAGGCGAGCGGGCGGCCGCCGCCGCTGCCGCCGGTCATGCGTTGCCGGGCCGGTCCGGGCTGGCCGCCGGGCCGGGGTTTTCCAGCAGGTCGGCCATCGCATCGGCCATCGGCGCCGCGGTTTCCAGCTCGATCCAGTACCACTGGCCGTTCGGGTTCAGCTCCAGGAACACGTGCTCGCCCTCCGGCGTCACGATCAGGTCGAAGGCACCGAAGCGCAGCCCGCATTGCTTGAGATACGCCCGCAGCGCGCGGTCCACGTCCTCGCGCAGCGGCACCATCCTGTGCGGCAGCTTGACCGTATCCACGGCGCGCCAGTCCTGCTCGGCACCTTCCACGCCCTGGCTGTCGATGCGGCAGCAGAACAGCGTGTCGCCGATGATGGTGACGCGCAGCTCGTGGTCCTTGACAATGCTCTCCTGCAGATAGGTCGGACAGAGCGCGATGGTCTCGCGCAGCGCGTCGAACTCGCCGGGCGGCACCGGCCGCGTGTAGGCCACGAAATGCTCGCCGCCGATGTAATGGCTGCCCATCAGCAGCGGCTTGCAGATCACGCCGCCGGGGCACGTGCGGAAGAAGGCCTCGGCCTTGTCCGGATCGTTGGTGATGATCGAGCGCGGCACCTGCAGCCCGAGGCTGCGCGCCAGCCGCAACTGCGGAAACTTGCGCTGGTGCCGCCGGTTCTCGTCCGGGCTGTTGATCCAGGGCACGCGGCCGTCGCTCGGCAGGAAGCCCATCAGCTCCCGCATCTCGTCGCGGACGTAGTTGATGATCCCTTCGTCGTCGACGCCCGGCGGCGGCATCGGCGGCTCCGGCTTGCGCATCCAGACCGACCGGACCTCCTGCGGATAGACGCAGCTCCGCCCCCACTTGTCGTCGATCCGGATCGTGCCGGTCGGCTCGTCGGTCATGGCGATCCGGTATTCCTCGTGGAAATGATCGGTGTTGAGGCGGAAGCAGGGCACTCCGCGTTTCTCGAGCCTCGTCAGCACGGCATCGACGTGCGGGTCCAGCTTGGTGGAGATCATCAGGACGGCTTTGGGCATGGGCATCATCTGGGGCGTCATCTTGAACCGGATGCGGGGCTGGAAAACAGCGATAAAAAAAGGGCCGACCGGAAGGCCGACCCTGGCTTTGAAAGCGGCTTCAAGGAGCCGGGATCAGTTGCCCAGAACGTCCGACTGCAGGTCGCCGTCCCTGACGCGGCCCGCCGTGGAGGTCACGTTGCGCGAGGTCGTGGACTTGTGGAACAGCACGGTGCCGCGCCAGGTCTGGGTCTCGGGATCGTAATATCCCAGCTCGTTGTCGTCGTACTGCTCGAGAGCGTAGGGCTTGGCGTTTGCCAGAACGAAGGGAAGAGCCTTCTTGCTCGGCTGCGCGTGGAGCTTCATGGATGGGCGTCCTTCTTTCTAGGTAGCCTTTGATGGCTTTCAGACCGTTCGTGCTTAGGACGGGGACCGGAGTCGCTCAACCCCCCGTTCGCGGGGGCGTGCTTCGCCGGTACCGGGCGGCCGATCGTTGATTCGCGACCGCATCAGCTTCTCAGGGACGATCGGGAGATGCAATCTGCACCCGCTCGATGACCAGCCGCCGATCCTCCAGGCGGAACACGACGAGCGCCTGCCCGCCGGTCGGGCCGCCGTTGGCGTCGTCGCGTCGCCACAGCGGCGTGCGGGCCGTGAGTCCGTGGCGGCGGTCCTCGAAGTCGTAGTCCACGCCCTGAAGGATCGACAGGCCCTCGGGCAGCTTCGCGGCGATCTCGTCGCGCCAGCGTCCGATGTCGATCCTGTGCCACGTCCGTCCGGCGGACCGATAGAGCAGGTCGGCGTTGGGCGCACCCGATCCGCCGCCGCGACCCGCCACGTGCAGCAGCCCGTCCTCGGTCAGCCGCGGCGTCGCATAGCGGAAGGCGTCGAAGGCGCGGCCGATCTCGGTCCAGCGGCCGCCGGCCCGCGTCATCAGCACCACGCCGCCCAGCACGCCCCGCTCCGGGGTGAAGCCGGTCTGGGTCTGCCACGCGATGCGGGGGCCGCCGCGCTCGCCGTTGAGGAAGCCTGCGCCGGAGACGCGGCAGTTCGACAGGACGCGGGTGAGGCAGACGGTGTCGAATCGTTCCAGGCGGTACGCATCCCGCGGCCGGTCGCGGGCTTCGGCCGGTCCCCACGCCAGCGCCGCGACCGCCATCAGGACGGCGGCGAGCGCGCCCGCGCTCCGGCGCAGCGCGGGCGGCAGCAGCGCCAGCGCGGAGGCGTCCAGCGGCGCACCCCGCGCATGCAGAGCCGCGAGCACCTTCACCGCCTCCGGTTTGCGGAACACCGCGCCGGTGCTCCGCACGCCCTGCCTGGGCACGAAATCGACGATCTGTCCGAGCAGCCAGCGCGTCCGGATCGTCGCCAGCGCGTCGAACCGCAGCTCGCGCCGGCGCACGACGCGGATCGTCACGCTTTCCGACCCCACCGTCAGCGAGGGGAACAGGCTGTTGTGCGAGAGCGCGACGAAAGGCACGCGGGTCAGGCCGGTGAAGGTGGCCATCGGCGTGAAATGCAGCTCGCCGTGCTTCATCGTTCGCCCTCCGCTGCGGCAGGCCCGCTGCGCGCGCTCCGCTTTACCCCACTGCAAGCATGACGGCCTGCCAGCAGCCGGTCCACCGGAGCCCGGTCGTCGGTCAGCACCACCGGGCAGGCATGAGGCCAGCGGGTCGCGGCGTCCCTGAAATCGACGCGCCGCCAGGTCACCGGCCGGCTGCGCGGCGCCTCGCCCGCCTCCATGACGGTGACCGGCACCGCAATCTCGTCCGGCCGGAAGGCACGCGCGGCCTCCTTCCATGCGGCCAGCACGACGTTGGTGGCATGATTCCCCTCGCCCTCCGCGATCCAGACATCCACCGCCGGGAACACCGTGGACAGGGTGCGGGCGATGCTCAGGGTCAGGAACAGCGTGTCGCCGCGGTCGATGACGTTCGAGAGGAACACGCCCGACTCCGCGAGTCTTGCCGCGACCTCGGCGTCGAACTCGCGCGTGACGACGTGCGGCGGCACGCTGCGGGTGCGATAGGCGTCCATCAGCACCACGTCGAACGCCGCACCCACCGGCAGGCTGCGCAGCATCGCGCGTCCGTCGCCGACCGTCGTGTGCAGGTTCGGCAGCCCGCCCGCCCACATCGACCGGGCAGCCATGTCCGCGACCGCACCGTCCAGCTCCGCGACCCGAACCTCGACCGGTGGCGAGGCCGCGGCCCAAGCGCGCGGCAGGGTGGCGCCGCCGCCGCCGATCACCAGCGCGCGCGGCCGGCCGGAGCGGGACAGCGCCGCCTGCGCCAGCCGGTCCGCTAGCGCCGCGTAGCCGAGATGCAGCCGCTCCGGCCGGTCGCGGTCGGAGGCGCTGTGCACGCCCTCGTCGAGGATCATGAAGCGCAGTAGGCCGCCGCCGGCCAGTTCGCGGTCGAGCAGCCGGATACAAGTGTAGCGCGACTCGACCAGACACGGGCCGCGTCCTCCCGCGAGCCCGATCGCGGCGAGCGCCGCCGCGGCCACGCCGCCTGCGGCGACCGTCCGCGAAGCCCGCCCGCGCCGCCACGGCACGGCCGCGGTGGCAAGCGCAAACCAGAGCAGCGCGACCGCGAACGCAAGCCCGGCCGAGCCCCAGACCTCCAGCAGCAGGAAACCCGCCGCTGCGGTGCCGGCCACGCTGCCGGTCGCCGATCCCGCATAGATCGCGCCGACCGTCCGCGGCACCTCGACGCCGGGCGTCGCCATCGCGATCCGCACCAGCAGCGGCAGCACCAGGCCCGCGGCGACGCTCGGCGGAAAGGCCAGCGCCGCCATCGCCGCCACCTCGAACGTGCCCGATCCCGGTTCGTCCGACAGCCGGCCCTCCATCCCCGCCACCAGCAGGGGCATCGCCGCGGCGGACAGCGCGCCGGCCGCCCAGGCGAGCGCCAGCCTGCGGCGCAGCGCGTCCCGGTCCGCCGCGGCACCGCCCGCGAAGCCGCCCAGCACATGGCCGGCGGTCAGCCCGAGCAGCACGCTGACGATCGCCGCCGACCAGGGCAGCAGCGACTGTCCGACATAGGGCGCGCCGAGCCGCACGATCGCGATCTCCACCGAAAGCGCGGCCGCGGCCGAGAGGAACGCCGCAAGCGGCAACGGCGTGCGCATCATCGGACCGGCGTCCCGGAGGCCGCGCGGCGCGCTCCGTCTGCGCCCCGCAGGACGATCATGGGCGCCGCGATCAGGGCCGCGTTCGCCATCGCGAGCAGACTCACGGCAAGCACCGTCGCGCGGGTTCCCAGCGTATCCAGCAGCAGCCACTGCACCACGAGCACGCCGGCGACGCTGCCCGCCGCGCCCGCGGCGACCATCGCGCCGACCACGGGGCCACGGCCGCGCGAGACCAGGATCGCAACCGTCATCAGCGGCGGGGTGACGATGCCGAGCAGCAGGCCGGCCGGAATGCAGGGCAGCGCCGAGAACAGCACGATCCGCCACGGCTCCAGAGGCGCGGCGGCCAGCACCAGCCCGTCCCACGCCGGCATCAGGAGCGGCGTGGCCGCCATCGCCAGACCCGCGCCGCCGCTGGCCAGCGCCGCATGGCGCAGCATGCGCGCGATCTCCGCCCCGGTCGCCAGCGCCCCGCCGATGCGGTGCCCCACCGCCAGCGCCAGCAGGAAGGCGGCGATGATCGCGGTCCAGGTGTCGGTGGACATGCCGGCATGAGGTGCGACCAGGCGCGCAACCGACACCTCGTAGGCCAGCACGCAAAATGCGGTCAGGCCTTCCGTTAAAAACAGGACGAAAAGCATCGAATCCGTTCGACAATCCGCAGAAGTCCCACAATATACCCGCCGAACGGGGTTGGCGTACCCCTCATCCAAGGGGGCGTGCCCGCCGGTCCATGACATTCTGGCTTCCCAACCGGATCATGCAGGGAGCGACGCTCCTGTGTGCATTCGCGAGCGCGGCGGTCCTCTGGCTGGCGCTGAGCCAGCCGTGGCTCGGTCTGGCGCTGACCGCGGCCCCGGCCTCCACAGCCGCGCACATCGCATCCGTCGACCCGGACGGGCCGGCGCGCGCCGCTGTCGGCCGGTCGCGGCTGGTCGCGCTCGGCACGCCGGATGCTGCGCCGGCGGCGACGCTTTCGGCGGCCGACCTGATCGAGGAACCCGACGTCCTCGAAACCTATGCGGAGCTTCGCGCCTTTTTCGCGCGCCAGTCGGAGCTGGCCGGGCTGCTCCGGCGCGAGAGCGTGGCGCTGCACGTCGACGGCGGCGGGCAGCCGCCCGCGACCGTCACGGTGCAGCCGCAACGCCGGCCCGTCGCGAGCCTTCCCGCCGCCTTCTGGGTCCAGCTCCTGACCGGCGCGGGCTCGCTGATGATCGGCGCTTGGGTGCTGGCGCTGCGGCCGCGCGACCGGGAAACCCGCCTGTTCGCGCTGACCGGCGCCATGATCTGCCTCTCGGCCTATGCGGCGGCGGTCTATTCCACGCGCGAGCTTGCGATCGACGGCGGCCTGTTCCGCGTGCTGTCCGTGCTCAACCACGCCGGCGCGCTCGGCTTCGGCGCCGGCATGATCGCGCTGTTCCTCTGCTATCCGCGCCCGCTCGTGCCGGCGCGCGCGCTGTGGATCGTGCCGGCGGTGGTCGTGCCGATCTTCCTCACCGACACGCTGCACGTCTTCAATCCGATGCTCGGACTTCACCTGCCGGTGATGATCGAGATGCTGCTGATCGTGGGCCTGATCGTCGTGCAATGGTTTGCGAACCGCGACGACCCGCGCGCCCGCGCGGCGTTACGCTGGCTCGGCACCGCGGTGATCGTCGGCGCCGGCGCGTTCGTATCCCTGATCGTCGCGCCGATCCTGGTCGAATCCGCGCCGGTCATGCGGCAGGGCTACGCCTTCGGCTTCTTCCTGCTGATCTATGCCGGCCTCGCGCTGGGCGTCAGCCGCTACCGCCTGTTCGACCTCGACGAATGGGCGTTCCGCATCCTGTTCTACACGGTCGGCATGCTGGCGCTGCTCGCGGTCGACGCGCTGCTGATCATGGTGCTGCATCTGCAGCGCGACACGTCGTTCGGCATCGCGCTGCTGGCGGTGGCCTTCGTCTATCTCCCGCTGCGCGGGACGCTGTGGGAGCGGCTGGTGGCGCGGCAGAACATCGAGAGCCACGAGCTGTTCCGGTCGGTCATCGACGTATCGTTCGCGACGCTCCCCTCGGAACGCGCGGAGCGCTGGCGCGCCCTGCTGCAGCGCCTGTTCGATCCGGCGGCGATCGAGCCGGCCGCGACGCCGGTGGCCGACGTCGTGGTCGCGAAAGAAGGCCTCGAGGCGATCCTGCCGCCGGTGGCTGACGCCCCCTCGCTGGTGCTGCGCTATCCGTGGCGCGGACAGCGCCTGTTCGGCACGGTGCATCTTCAGCTCACGCGGCAGCTCGTCCGGCTGATGCGCCAGGCCGAGGAGAGCCGCGCCGCTTACGAGCGCGGCCGCGCCGAGGAGCGCCTGAGGATCGCGCGCGACCTGCACGACGACGTCGGCGCGCGCCTGCTGTCCGGCCTTCACAAGACCGGCGTGGACGACACCCATCGCGTGCTGCGGGATGCGATCGCCGACATCCGCACCATCGTCAGCGGCCTGTCGGCCGACCGGCTGCCGCTCGGACAGGTGATCGCGGCGTTGCGCCACGAGACCGGCGAGCGGCTGGAGACCGCCGGGATCGAGCTGGACTGGCCGCCCGAAGCCCGCGACGACGATCCGCTCATGCTCGACTATCGAGTCTATCGCAGCCTTGTCTCCGTCCACCGAGAGATCGTGAGCAACATCGTCCGCCACGCCGGGGCGAAGCGCGTCGAGATCCGCATCGCGGCCGGCGGCCCGGATCTGGTGATGAGCGTGCGCGACGACGGCCGGGGCATGAGCCCGCAGGCCGCATCCGCTCCGCAGGGCACCGGGCTGCGCGGCATGATCCGCCGGACGGAAGAACTGGGCGGCTCGCTGACGCTGCTGCCCGTGGCCTCCGGCACCGCCATCGAGGTCCGGCTTCCGGCGGGCGCGACTCCGTAACCGCGATCCGCCGCCTCCCCCGCATTCACGGGTATGGCCGGCGCGCCGCCACGGCCCTACAATCGACGGGCTCCGCGAACCCCCGATGACGACCGCAACCACCCCCAGCGAAAACCCCTCCCGCCTCGGCCTGATCGTCGAAGATCAGACCGACACGCGCGCATGGCTGGTGCACATGCTGCGCACGGCGTTTCCCGGAATCCGGATCGCCGAGGCGCCCACGCGGCAGGCCGCGCTCGACTGGCTCCGGGCACAGCCCGCGGCCACGCCCGCCGCCGGCGATGCGCCGAACATCGCGCTGGTCGATCTCGGGCTACCCGACGGCTCCGGCCTCGACCTGCTGCGCGAGTTGGCGAAGAACCATCCCGCGTTCCTGCCGGTGGTCACCACCATCTACGACGACGACGGGCACCTGTTCGACGCGATCGCGGCCGGCGCGCGCGGCTACCTGCTCAAGGACCAGCACGCCGATACGCTGGTGCGCTACCTGCACCGGATCGATCTCGGCGACCCGCCGCTGTCGCCGTCGATCGCACGCCGCATGCTCGACCATTTCGCCCGGCCGCGGCCGGGCGGCGAGCCGCCCGCGCCGCCCGGCGGCGGGTTGACGGCACGCGAGGCCGAGGTGCTCGGCCTTCTCGGGCGCGGCCTGCGGGTCGCCGAGGCGGCGCGCGTTCTCGGCCTCACCCCCCACACCGTCGCCGGATACGTCAAGAGCGTCTATCGCAAGCTCAACATCTCCTCCCGTGCGGAGGCCGCGGTCGAAGCCGTCCGGCGCGGGCTGGTGTGATCCCGCGCCTCCGGCGCAGGATCGCTCAGGAGGCCGCCTTCGCGTCCTGGATCGCCTTCCACACCGTGTAGGGCGTGGCGGGCATGGCGACGTCGCGGACGCCGCATTCTCGCAGTGCGTCGGCGATGGCGCTGACCATCACAGCGAGCGCGGGCGTGGTGCCGCCCTCGCCGCCGGCCTTCACGCCGAGCGGGTTGGTCGGCGAATGCACCTCGACGATCTCGGCCTTGAACGACGGCAGCTTGTCGGATCGCGGCATGCCGTAGTCCATGAACGAGCCGCACAGCGGCTGGCCGGACGACGGCTCGATCACGCACTGCTCCCACATCGCCTGGCCGACGCCCTGGGCGATGCCGCCGTGGGTTTGGCCGTGCACGATCAGCGGGTTGATGCAGCGGCCCACGTCGTCCACCGCGGCATAGCGCACGATCTCGACGAGGCCGGTGTCGGGATCGACCTCGACCTCGCAGGTGGCGCAGCCGTTGGGGAACACCGGCGTGTGCATCTCGTTGGTCAGCCCGAACGCGAGCCCGTCCGCGAGATCGGCGGGCAGCGTCAGCCGCGGCAGTTCCCTCGCCAGTTCCAGAAGATCGAAGGTGACGTTGGAGGCGGGCGAGCCGAAGCGGCCGTCCTTGAACGCGATCTGGTCCGGCGTGGTGTCGAGCGCGATGGCGGCGATCCGCTTGGCCTTCCCGATCAGCGCCGCCGCGGTCTTGACGATCACCGCGCCGGCATGGCGCATCGAGCGGCCGGAATGCGAGCCGCCGCCGACGCTCACGATGTCGGTGTCGCCGATGATGATGTCCACGGTCTCGACAGGCAGACCGAGCATGTCGGCCGCCACCTGCGCGAAACTAGTCTCGTGGCCCTGGCCGCTCGGCTGGGTGCCGATCACCACGCCGACGCGGCCCTCGGGCTTCACCGTGATCTCCGCGCGCTCGCGCGGCGAGCCGATCGAGGACTCGACGTAATTGGCGAGGCCGAGGCCGAGCAGTTTTCCGCGACGCCTCGCCTCGCGTTTGCGCTCCTTGAAGCCCGCCACGTCGGCGATCTTCATGGCGAGGTCCATGTTGGACTCGTAGGTGCCGGAATCGTACTGCATGCCCACCGCGTTGGTGTAGGGCATGGCCTTGTCCGGCACGAGGTTCTTCCTGCGCAGCTTGAAGCGGTCCATGCCGAGCTGCCCGGCCGCGAAATCCATCATCCGCTCGATGGCGAACGTCACCTCGGGGCGGCCGGAGGAACGGTAGGCGTTGGTCGGCATGGTGTTGGTGAACACCGCGCGCGCGCGCAACGTGGCGGCCGGGATGTCGTAGGAGCCGGTGATCAGGCCCGAGCCTTTGGACAGCGGCGACAGCGACACGCAATGCGAGCCGACATTGCTGATGTTGTCGGCGCGCATGCCGAGGATGCGGCCGTCCTTGCGGAACGCCAGCTCGACGTGGCTGATGAGATCGCGGCCCTGGTAATCGGTGAGGAACGCCTCCGAGCGCGTCGCGGTGAACTTCACCGGCCGGCCGGTCCGCTTCGAGGCCCACAGCACCAGCCCGAACTCGACATAGGGCCGGTTGCGCGCGCCGAAGTTTCCGCCCACGTCGAACGAAAGCACCCGCAGGTCGTCCGGCCGGATGCCGAGGCAGCCCGCGATCTCGTGCTTCTGCTTCACCGCGCCGCCGGAGCCGGCATGGAGCGTGTAGCGTCCCGTCCGCTCGTCGTAATGGCCGAGCGCCGCGCGCAGCTCCATGGTCACGGCCGTGACGCGGCCGATGTTGAACGAGGCGCGCACCACGTGGTCGGCTTTGGCGAAGGCCGCGGCGGTGGCGGCCTCGTCGCCGAAATGCGTGTCGATGAAGACGTTGTCGGGCACCTCGTCCCACACCGCCGGCGCGCCCGGCCGGTACGCCTCCTCCGTCGCCGCGACCCAGGGCAGTTCCTCGTAAGTCACCGCCACCGCCTCGGCGGCGTCCATCGCCTGCGCGCGCGTGTCCGCCACCACCATCGCGACCGCGTGGCCGACATGGCGGACGCGGTCGGCGGGCAGCAGGTGATGCGGCCCGATGAACGGCTTGCCGCCGCCCGGCGCGTGGAGCTTCATGTCGAAGTTGGTGGAGGGCACCGGCGAATGCGGCAGCGGATGGATGCCGTCGGCGAGCGCGTCCGCTCCGGTCAGCACGCAGAGCACGCCGGGCATCGCTTTCGCGGCGGCGGTGTCGATGCCGCGGATGCGCGCGTGCGGATGCGGCGAGCGCACCAGCGCGGCATAGGCCTGCCCGTCGATGTTGAAGTCGTCGCTGAACCGGCCCTTTCCGGTGAGCAGGCGCTGATCCTCCTTACGCCGCACCGGCTGGCCGATGGCGTGGAGCGCGTCCTCGGGGATGGTGATGTTCTCGTTCACGTCGGGCCGTCTTCGGGCTGGGCTTGCCGGTCGCGGACCATCCTATCCGAAGTCGGCACCCGGTGTCCGGGCCTCCGCGCCCGGCGAACGGGCAGGCATCGGCCCACCATCCGCGGCCCCACCCGCCGTCAGGCCTCCGGCGTTCCGTGGGTGTGGAACGACTCGATCGTCTTGAGCCCCCACGCCTGGCCCTTCCTCCGTTCGGCCTCGGTCCAGGTGACCGGCTGCCAGTCGGGATCGAGGATCAGCCGCGCACCCGCGTTGGCCACTTCCACCCGGTTGCCGCCGGGCTCGTACACATAGAGAAAGAACGTCTGCTGGACCGCGTGCTTGTGCGGCCCGGTTTCGATGAATACGCCGTTCTCCAGGAAGACGTCGGCGGCCAGCAGCACCTCCTCGCGCGAGTTCAGCGCGTAGGTGACATGGTGGAAGCGGCCGGGGACGCCAGTGTGGTCGCGGGTGTAGGCGAAGTCGTAGGACTTGTTGGTCGCGGTGAGCCAGATTCCGGCCTCCGATCCGTCATCGAGCACGATGCGCTCGGTCAGCCGGAAGCCGAGATAGTCCTCGAAGAACCTGCGGCACGCCGAAACGTCCGCGGCCAGGCCGTTCCAGTGGTCGAGCCGACGCACGTTGCAGCCGCGCGCCGGAAACCGCTGCGCCTGGTTCTTCAGCGCCGGGGCCAGCTCGGGCGGGGCCTCGTAGCGTTCGGTCTCGTAATAAAGCTCGATGACATGGCCGTCGGGGTCCTTGCAGACGAAGGTCCTGCCGTGCCCGAGGTCGCCGTCCGTCCACCCGACGTCGAACCCCGATCCCTTGAGCGCGGCGGCCCGGCGCTCCAGTGCCTGGGGCGAGCGGACCCGATAGGCGACATGCTTCATGCCGTTGGTGGCGGATGCGGTGAGCTTGAGGGAATAGCGCTCGTAATCGTCGTAGGCCCGGAGATAGACGCTGTCGCCCCGCTCGCCGCTGATCGTCATGCCCAGAACGTCGACGAAGAACCGCACGCTTTTGTCGAACACGGGCGTGAGCAATTCCAGGTGGCCCAGATGCGCCACGTCCAGAATCGGTTCCTTTTTCATACGAGCACCTCAAATCGAAGGACGGCCGGAGGGAACGCGACGGCGCCGCCGGGGGGTCGGTCCGCCCGCAACGGAAGGCGGAGACGGCAGACGCCGGCCGCGAGGTTGCGACCGGCGCCGCCTGCATGCGGATCTCAGCCGAAGAAAGAGATCTTGCGTCGTCCCGTCAATGGGCTCCGCCGGGCAAGGTCAGTCGATCTTCAGGCCGAGCGTCGTGACCATCTTGCCCCATTTCTCAACCTCGCCGCGGTAGAAGGCCGCCATCTCGCCGGTGCTTCCCGTCATCGGTTCGAGACCGAAGCGGACCATGCGCTCGCGCACCTCCGGCTCCTTCAGAATCTCGTTGATGGCCACGTTCAGCCGCTCCACCGCGGCTCCCGCAGTCTTCGACGGAACGAAGAAGCCGACCCAGGACGAGGCCTGGAAATCGGCGAAGCCGCTTTCGATGTAGGTCGGAACGTTGGGGATCACCGCCATGCGCTTGGCGGACGCGACGCCCAGCCCCTTCATCTGGCCGGACTGGATCTGCGGGATCAGCGGCGGCACCGTCAGGCCGATGGCGTTGACGTGATTGCCGAGGATGGCGTTGGTCGCGCCCGCGCCGCCCTGGAAGGGAACGTGCGTCAGCTCCACCTTGGCCAGCGCCTTGAACAGATAGGTGGTGGCGATGTACGAGCCCGTGCCGATGCCCGAGGTGCCGTAGGTCAGCTTCGTCTTCCGCGCCATCTCGACGAAATCCCTGAGATTGTTCGCCGGGCTCGTCGGATGCACCAGGATCGCCTCGGGCGCGGACCCGACGATCGACACCACCCGCAGGTCGTCCGCCGCATAGCCCGGATTCTTGTAGAGCGTCGGGCTGATCGCCGAGGCGGTCGTGGTGATCAGCACGGTCTGTCCGTCCGGCGCGGACTGCGCCACCGCGCGCGCCGCGATGTTTCCGGCCGCCCCGCCGCGGTTCTCGACCACCACGGTCTGGCGCAGCTTGCTCTCCAGCCGGTCGGCCAGGAGCCGCGCGACGTTGTCCGTGAAGCCTCCGGCCGCGAACGCCACCATCAGCCGGAGCGGCTGCGACGGCGAAGGCGCCTGCTGCGCGGCCGCCGGCCCCGCCGCGACCGCAAGGCCGCAGACCGACGCCAGCAACGACAGCACCACGCGCGATTTGCCCGACATGAGAATCTCCCCCGGTCCGGCGGCTTGTTGAAACCGATGCCGCCGCTTGGTTGTTTCGAGGGCCGTCACAGCACGGCCCGCGGGAAGGCTCCCCGGCGAGGATCATATTGTCAACAATTTTCTCAACTTGAATGTCGCCGATCAGGTTAGCAATATGATGCGACGATGCGCGAGCGAGCCGTTTTCAAACGTCGCGCACCCCCGGTCGAACGATGCTGGACGCCACCTCCGAAAAAGCCGATTGCAGCGCCCGCCTGGCCGCCCGGCTGCGGGACGCGATCAACAGCGGCCGCCTGATGCCCAATCAGCGGCTGGTCGAGGCGGACCTCGCCCGCGACTACAAGGTCAACCGCGCCAACGTCCGGATCGCGCTTGCCATGCTCGATCAGGAGGGCCTTGTCGTGCGCGAGCCCAACCGGGGCGCGCGGGTGCGCCTCGTGACCGAGGACGAGGTGCTCGAAATCGGCGAGGTGCGGCGCGTTCTGGAGGCCATGGTGGCCCGGCAGGCGGCCGAGCGCGCCGGCGACGAGGGCAAGGCGCGCCTGCGGGCCGTGCTCGCGCGGATGCAGGCAGCGCACGACACGCAGGACTTCATGCTGTCGTCGCAGCTCAATGCGGATCTGCACCGCGCCGTGCAGGACATCGCCGGCAACGACACGGCCAATCGCCTGCTGCAGACGCTGCGATCCCAGGTCGTGAGTCTTCAATACCGGTCCATTCTGCTGGCGGGCCGGCCGTCGAAGTCGCTCGCCGAGCATGGCGCCGTCGTCGACGCGATCTGCGCCAACGACGGAGCGGCGGCGGAAGAGGCGATGCGCCGGCATCTCTGCGCCGTGAAGAACGCGCTGCGGCAGGTCATGCAGGCCGCGAAACAGCGGGCCTCCTGAGAATTCCCGCAGCGGGCGGCGGCCGCGCAAGACGACGCCGGACGCACGGCTTGCACGCCGCTCGCTATATCTGATTATATATCGAACCGGTGGTTTGGCGGAACGCATGGAGATGCAGGGATCGACAGAGCCGGCGCAAGCACCGTTCGCACGGCCGGCCCGGAGGACTCTTGACCTCGTCGGCGATTCCGCGGTGTGCTGGCTCGCGAAGCCGCCGGTAAACCACACCCATGCCCGAACCTCGCCTGAGCATCCGCCTCGATCTTACGGACGACGATCGCATCGGACCCGGCAAGATCGAATTGCTCGAAGCCATCCGCGACACCGGCTCGATCTCGGCGGGCGCCCGCAAGATCGGCATGTCGTACCGCCGGGCGTGGCTGCTGGTCGAGGCTATCAACGTCGCGCTGGAGCAGCCCGCGGTCTCCGCGGTCATGGGCGGCCGGCAGGGCGGCGGAGCCATGCTGACGCCGGTCGGGGAGCGGATCGTTGAAATCTACCGCTCGATCGAAACCATCGCCCGCCGGTCCGCGCGGAACGAGTTCCGGGCGGTGGGCAAGCTCGCCCGCAAGCGCGGCAAGGCGTGATCCGCGTCTCCTCCCGGACCTGATCCGGAAGGCCCTGCTCGGCCTCGCCTTCGTCGTCGCTCTTCCCGTTGCGGCCGGCGCAAGCCGCGTCATCGTCGATTCGGCGGGCCGCAAGGTCGAGATTCCGGACCGGATCGAGCGCGTCATGGCGGCAGGTCCGCCGGCCTCGGCGCTGGTCACCGTGCTCGCGCCGGAAAAGCTGATCGGCTGGAGCCGCAAGCCCGCGCCGGAGGAACTGGCCTATCTCCCGCCCGTCGTGCATGGCCTGCCGGAGACCGGCCGCCTCACCGGCCGTGGCGGCACCGCGAACCTGGAGGCCGTGCTCGCCGCCAGGCCGGACATCATCGTGGACTTCGGCGCGGTCAGCGCGACCTATGTCTCGCTCGCCGACCGGGTACAGAGCCAGACCGGCATTCCCTACATCCTGATCGACGGCCGCTTCGCCAACACCGTGCAGGCGGTGCGCCTGCTGGGCTCGATCTTCGGCACCGCCGAGCGCGCCGAGCGGATTGCGCGGCGCGTCGAGGAGATCTTCCAGGAGACGGACCGTCTGGTGGCCGGCGTGCCGGCGGAGAAGAGGCCCCGCGCCTATCTCGCGCGCGGCCCGCGCGGCCTGGAGACCGGCAGCCAGGGCTCGATCCACACCGAGATCATCGAGCGTGCCGGCGGCGTCAACGTCGCGGGCGCGGGACTCGCGGGTGGCAACCTCTACAACGTGTCGCTCGAGCAGGTGATGGCCTGGAATCCGGACACGATCTTCGCCCTCGACCGGACGGTCCTCGACGGCATCCGCACGTCGCCTGCATGGAGCGCGGTCGAGGCGGTGCGCCGCCAGCGCGTGTTTCTCAGCCCGAGGCTGCCTTACGGATGGGTGGACGGGCCGCCCTCGATCAACCGGCTGATCGGCCTGCAATGGATCGCGCGGCTGTTCTTCCCGGAGCGCTTCACGGACGACGTACGCGCCGCGGCGCGCCGCTTCTACGGCCTGTTCTATCAGGTCGAGCTGGGCGACGCGGCTCTCGACCGCCTGCTCGAGGGCGCGGGGCAGACGCGCCGCAACGGACAACCGGACTCACCGCAAGCCAGGGAGACGCGACCATGAAGCTCAGCGCACGCAACGTCCTCCGGGGCACCATCGTCGAGACGACCTCAAGCTCGCCACGGGCCAGACCGCTTACGCCGTGATCAAGGCATCCGACGTGATGATCGGGACCGACTGAACGGAGACACCGCCGCATGAGCCCCGACGTGGTCCGCGCCCCGCGCGCGACGCAGAACCCGCCGCTGCTGTCGGTGGAGGAGGCGCGCGCGCGCATCCTCGCGGCGTTCCGTCCCCTCGATGCGGAGCCGGTTCCGCTGTCTCAGGCGCATGGCCGGGTCACGGGCGAAGCCGTGACGGCGAAGCTCAGCCATCCGCCCGCGCCGGTCTCGGCGATGGACGGCTACGCGCTGCGCTCCGCCGATGCGGGCACGCTTCCGGTCCGGCTGCGGAAGATCGGCACCTCGCGGGCCGGCGAGCGGTTCCAGGGCGCGCTGGCCGAAGGCGCCTGCGTGCGCATCTTCACCGGCGGCGTGGTGCCGGAGGGCGCGGACCTGATCGCCATCCAGGAGGACACGAGCGAGCAGAACGGCGAGGTCGAGATTCGCGAGGTGGGCCGCAAGGGCCAGCACATCCGCCGCGCCGGGCTCGACTTCGCCGCGGGCGACGTCTGCCTCGAGGCCGGACGCCTGCTGACCGCGCGCGACATCGGGCTGCTGGCCTCGATCGGCCGCGCCGAGGTCCGGGCGATTCGCCGGCCACGCATCGCCATCCTCTCCACCGGCGACGAGCTGGTGCCGCCCGGCGCCGTGCCCGGTCCGGACCAGCTCGTGGGCTCGAACGGCGCGGCGCTCGCCGCCGTGGTCGCGGCCTGGGGCGGCACGCCGGCCGATCTCGGCATCGCGCCCGACCGCATCGAAGCGATCGAGGCGGCTGTGGACCGGGCGCACGACGCGGACCTGCTGGTGACCACCGGCGGCGCGTCGGTCGGCGACCACGATCTGGTGCAGGCGAGCCTTCGCCGGCGCAACTTCACGACCGCGTTCTGGCAGATCGCCATGCGTCCGGGCAAGCCGCTGATGTTCGGACGGCTGGACGACCTGCCGGTGCTCACCATGCCCGGCAATCCGGTCTCGGCGCTGGTCTGCGCGCTCCTGTTCCTGCGGCCGGCGATGCGGGCCATGCTCGGGCTCGCACCGGCCACGGCGGCGTTCGAACGGGCGGTCCTCGACGCAGCCATGCCGGCGAACGACAAGCGCGAGGATTACGTGCGGGCGCGGCTGTCCTTCGGCGACGACGGGCGGCTGCGGGCCCGCCCGTTCTCCACCCAGGACAGCTCCATGCTGATGACGCTCGCCCGCGCCGACGGGCTGGTCCGGCGCGCGCCCTTCGCGCCACCGGCCGAGGCGGGCGAAGAGGTCGAGGTCATCCGCTTCGACGGACTGGCCGGATACTGAGACCGGGGGCCACGCCGGTCCCGCCTTCGCTATGTCCGCACGGCTACGGACATGCTTCTCTTTGCCGGCGCTCCGGCGCGGCTCTTTTCATGGTGGGGTCCGATGACGACACATGCGCAAGCCGACACGGTTCTCCTGTATGCCGCCGGAAGTCTCCGGTCGGCCCTGACCGAAACGGCCAAAGCCTTCGAGACAGAAAGCGGACACGCCGTTCAGGCCAAATTCGGTCCGTCCGGTCTCCTGAAGGACGAGATCGCGGCCGGCGCGCCGGCGGGCGTGTTCGCCTCGGCCAACATGGAGCATCCCCACGCCCTCCACGCTGCGGGCCGGAGCGGACCCGTCCGCCTGTTTGCCCGCAACAAGCTTTGCGCGCTGGTGAGGCCGGGCCTTCGGGTGGACGGCGCGAGCCTGCTCGAGCGGATGCTGGACCCGGCGGTCAGGCTCGGCACCTCCACACCTGGGGCCGATCCCTCCGGCGACTACGCCTTCGAGGTGTTCCGCCGCGCCGAACCGCTCAGACCCGGCGCGCAGGCGGCTCTGGAGAAGAAGGCCCTCCAACTCAGCGGCAACGCCCACAGCGCGCGTCCCCCGGAGGGCCGGTCGCCGTATGGCTGGCACGTCGCCGAAGGCCGCGCCGATCTCTTTCTCGCCTATTGCACCGCGTGCCGCGAAGCCCGGAGGCAATATCCGGATCAGCAGGTCGTCGAATTGCCGCCGGAGCTTGCGGTGGGCGCCGACTACGGCCTGACGGTGGTCGAAGGAGCGCCCACCCTCGCGTCGCGCTTCGCCGAATTCATCCTGTCGCCTGACGGACGGCGCATCATGACGTCGCACGGATTCGGCAGTCCGGATTAAGCGGGCGCCGCCCGGCCCGCTCGAGTCGGATTCGTTGCGATGGAACGCCCGGGCCCGCTGTCTTGCGTTTTGGGCGTGATCTTGTCGGAAAACCGGCTCCCGCTTTTCCGGATCGCGCCTAGATCGACACCGGCCGCGGATTCGGCGGCGCGGCCACCCCGCCCTCCTGACCGGGAGCGCCGTGGCTGTGCGCCGTCAGCCCGACCTCCATGAGCTTGCTCCAGACCGCCTCGGCGCTGTCCGCATAGGACACGAGACCGATGTCGCGCTGCGAGATCAGGCCGTGCTCGGCCAGCGCCTCCATGTCGACCACGGCGCGCCAGAACGCCTCGTCGAACAGCACGATCGGCAGATGCGGCGTCTTGCCGGTCTGGCACAGGGTCAGAAGCTCGAACAGCTCGTCGAAGGTGCCGAACCCGCCGGGAAAGACCACCAGCGCGTTGGCCCGGATCGCCAGATGCATCTTGCGCATGGCGAAGTAATGGAAACGGAACGTCAGGTCCGGCGTGGAAAAGGCGTTGGGCTCCTGCTCGCGCGGCAGGGTGATGTTGAAGCCGATCGACGGCGCACCCCCATCGGCCGCGCCCTGGTTCGCCGCGCCCATGATGCCGTCGCCGCCGCCGGTGGCGATCACGTTGTCGCGCAACCCGTCGCGCACGTCGCGCGCGCCGCCGCGTTCGGAGGCGATCCGTCCGAACCTGCGCGCCTCGGCGAACCAGAGCGGCTGCCGTCCGGGCCCGTCCGGCCGCACCCGCGCGCTGCCGAACACGACGATGGTGGAGCGGACGCCCCAGGCCCGCAGCGCCTCCTCGGCCTTCGCGTATTCCAGCAGGAAGCGCACGCCGCGCATGCTGTCGCCGAGCAGGAAGTCCTGGTCGAGCGCCGGCAGCCGATAGGATGGCGACGCAAGCTGCGCTCCGTTGGCCTTGGCCGACACGTTTTCACTCATCTTCATTCATCATTCATCGCGTTTTCGAAATCCCGCTCTGTGCCGTGCGACGGCGCATGACACGCCGCGGCAAGACGATCGCCCCGCGCCGGCAGCATCGGCACGACTATCGGGAATCATGCCTTCTGTCACCGAGGAAACGAGGCCCAGACTCCCGCTCAGCGGCGTTCGCCGCATCGCGCAGATCGCTGAACCCCTTCGGCGCGGCCTGGAGACCGCGGATGCCGGCCTTGCAGTTTCGAGAGACGCATCCGCTGAATCGACATGCATTTCGCTCATTCGACGCCAGACGCGGATCGCAGCCGATGGCAGCGCATGCCGGATCATTCGCAAGCGGTGTCGCGGGGCGCGGCGGCGCGGGCGAAGAAATTCAATGCCGAACGTCTCGGCGCCCTTGTCGGACTTTTGCACGACCTCGGAAAATACAGCCCTGAATTCCAGGATTACATCGCCGGCACGGGCGCGAGCCCGGATCATGCCACGGCGGGAGCCGTCGAAATCCTGCGGACTGCGGCTGCGGCAGGGCCAGACCGTTTTTGCGCACTGCTCGGGGCCTATTGCATCGCCCGCCATCATTCCGGCCTGGCGAACTGGAGCGGCGAGCGCGCCCTGCGCGAGCACCTGGCAAAATCTTTGCCGGAACTCGATTCGGTCTGGAGACAGGAACTGGCGCCGGACGCGAGCCGGCTGTTTCCGGAGAATTTCAGATGGCACGACGACCGGAACCGCCACTCCTTTCAGCTCGCGATGCTCGGCAGGATGCTGTTCTCCTGTCTGGTGGACGCCGAAGCGCGGATCGAAACGGCGATCATGGCGGAGCCATCGCAGGCATAGGGTCATCCTGCATCGCGCCGCTGGATCGCGATGCCGTCCCGTTCCCGCGCGGCGGGATCATCTCGTCTTCTCTCCACGCCGCGAATATTTTTCGAAGTGGGAGGCCGTCAACCGAATGAAGTGATCCACGATCGGATTCAGGCTTCGATTTTTCAAGGTCACGATCGCAACCCCGTAGGGGAATCGGGGAAGCTCGATCCGCAGGGCCTTCAGGCTGAAGCGCTGCTGGTGCACGCGAAGCACCGAGTCCGGCAGCGCGCTGACGAACCGTCCCGTCGACAGGAGATGAAGACGCAGGTGAATAGAAAACGACTTCAGCGCGGTGCGGGGCGGCGGAAGGCCGCGCATGCCGAACGCCCTGGGGATCAGGTCCACGCCCCACCCGTAGGGCAGAATGATCCACGGCGCGTCCGCCAGGTCGCAAAGATCGACCTGCCTGAGCCTGGCCCACGGGCTGTTGAGGCCGACCACGACGCTCAGCCGGTCCTCGAAAAGCTTGGTGATCTTGAAGTCCTCGGATTCGGCCAGGCTCCTCAGGCCGGGCCCGTCCCGAATCAACGCCAGATCGACGCTCCGATCGCGCAGCTTGGCTGCCATGGCGTCTCCGGCGAAGATCTCCACGTCGAACAGGACGCCGGGCCATCGGCTGGAGAACATATCGATCGCGACCGGAAGCACGGAGGCGGCGAGCGTCTCGGGGCAGCCGATCCGGATTTCGCCCGTATGGGGACTCTTGAGATACTCGATCTCCTGAATGCCCTGCCGCAGCTCGTCGAAGGCCGCCTTGCCGCGCCGGATGAGCGCCTGGCCGTAGACGGTCGCCTCGACCCCGCGGCGGCTTCGATCGAAAAGCCGCACACCAAGCTCCTGCTCCACGCCGGCGATCATCTGGGAAACGGCGGACTGGGTCACCCGAAGACTCTCGGCGGCCTTCGCCATGCTGCCGTGCTCGGCCACGGCGAACACGACATGAAGATCGCGGAGCTGGAGCCGGCGGCCGATCTTGCGCTCCCAGTCCCGATTTCCGGTCATTAGTCAGGCCTTATGATGCAATCAATATTTTCCACCTTCTGCTAATGCGCGCAAGCGGCTAACGAAGCGGACGCGCGTGCTCGAAGCGCGGCCCGTTCGTCGCCTCTTCTCCGCCGCGCGGGCGCGTCCCTCGTTGCGCACCGCAATATCAGGGGACGGGGAGGACTTGCCCCGCCGCGAAGTCCGCGGGGTGCAGACGGATCCGGGCGCGGCGCCTGTTCCGCGTCGCCAGCATCCGCATCGACCATGCAGGGGGAATCGAAGATGGCGAAATCGCATGGCATGAAGCAGGTGAGCCAGCTCGATTGCGCCGGCGGCGGGCAGGTCGTCGTGCGCAACGGCATCGCCTATGTCGGGCACATGCGGGCCCCGCACGGCACGACCATCGTCGACGTGCGCGATCCCAGGAATCCCGTCGTCCTGTCCGAGCTTTCGATGCCGCCCGGAACCCACTCGCACAAGGTCCGGGTGGAGGGCGACCTCATGGTCGTCAACCAGGAGATCAACAACAACGATCCCAACAAGCCATCGCCGGACTTTCTCGGCGGCGTCTGCCTCTACGACGTCGCCGATCCCCGCGCGCCCAGGCTGCTGAGCCGCTGGGAGACCGCGGGACAGGGCGTGCATCGTTTCGACCTGGATTCCCGCTATGCCTATCTGTCGTCGACGGCGGACGGCTATCTCGCTCACCTCGTCGTCATCCTCGACCTGTCGGATCCCCGGAAACCGACCGAAGTCAGTCGGTGGTGGATGCCGGGGCAATGGACCGCGGGCGGCGAGGTGCCCAACTGGGAGAAGACCGCCCACCGCTGCCATCATCCGCTGCGCATGGGCAACCGCCTCTACACGAGCTACTGGCAGGCCGGATTCCACATCCTCGACATCGACGACATCACCAAACCGCAGCGCATCTCGGGGCTGGACTGGTCGCCGCCGTTTCACTGCCCGACGCACACCGCGCTTCCGGTGCCGTTCGACATCCGCGGCCGACGCTACATGATCGTCGCCGACGAGGACGTTTACCGGCCGCTCGACGGTGTGCCTGCGTTCCTCTGGATGGTGGACATCACCGACGAGCGCGCGCCGATGCCGGTCGGCAGCTTTCAGGTCGAGGGCGTCGAGAACGGCCCGCAGCCGCTGGCGACGGCCTGCCACCAGCCTTGCGAGATCATCACCGGCACGGAGCTGCCGGTGGCGTGGTTCGCGCATGGGGTGCGGGTGGTCGATTTCTCCAATCCGCACGCCCTGCGCGAGGTCGCGCACTTCGTGCCGGACGTGCCGGCCGGCGCGACGCGGGTCCAGGCCAACGACGTGACCGTCGACGAGCGCGGCCTGATCTATTTGACCGACCGCCAGCGCGGCATGACCATCATCGAGCGGGTCTGAGCGACGCGGACACCCGAAAGGACTCTCGAGCCGTTTCTTTCTCCGCGAACGATCACGCCGACGCAGACAAGACCGTGCGGACACGAACATCCGCTTCTGGAGAGGAAAAAATGGACGCTGACGCGCAGCCTGAAATCGCCGCCGAGGCCTATCTCGGCCGGCTGGCCGATCGCGGCATCGAGTATGTCTTCGCCAACGCCGGGACCGATTTCGCGCCCATCATCGAAGCCCTCGCGCGGGCGGGAGGCAAAAACTACCCCCGCTTCGTGACGGTGCCGCACGAAAACGTCGCGATGGCGATGGCGCACGGTTACTACAGGGTCAGCGGCAAGCCGGCGTGCGTCATGGTGCACGTCACCGTCGGCACCGCGAACGCGCTCTGCGGCCTGATGAACGCCGCGCGCGACAACATCCCGACGATTCTGGCGGCCGGCCGCACGCCGAGCACCGAGACCGGGCACATCGCTTCGCGCAACGGCCATAACCACTGGGCGCAGGAAGCGTTCGACCAGGGCGGCATCGTGCGGGAGTTCGTCAAGTGGGACTACGAGCTGCGGCACGGCCAGCCGATCGATTCGCTGGTCGACCGCGCCGTCGATATCGCGATGAGCGAGCCGCGGGGGCCGGTGTATCTGACGCTGCCGCGCGAGGTGCTTGCCGATCCCGCCGTCGCGCCCCGCCGTTCGACGGTGCGTCCGGCCGGCGTGGTGCCCGCCCAGCCCGCGGCCTCCGCGATCGAGGAGGCCGCGCGGCTGATCGCCCAGGCCGAATTCCCGCTCATCGTGACATCCAACGCCGGCCGCAACCCCCAGGCCCTCGCCAATCTGGCCAGGCTCGCCGACGCCTATGCCCTGCCCGTGGCCCAGTTCGCGCCCAGCGGGACCAACCTCGCCACCGACCATCCGATGCACCTGGGCTACGAGCCGGGCCCGCTGCTGGCCGAGGCTGACGTGGTTCTGGTGCTCGACAGCGTCGTGCCGTGGATACCGAGAACGACCTCGTTGAAGCGCGGCGCCAGGATCATTCACATGTCCGCCGATCCTCTGGCCTCCCGCTATCCGTTCCGGGAGTTCGAGGCCGACCACCTCATTGCCGGCGAGACGCGGGCCGCGCTCTCGATGCTGCACGACGCGCTGCGCGACGCGCTCAGGGGCAAGGAGGAGGCGATCGAACGCCGCCGTCGGATCGTGGCCGGCAAGCGGGAAAGCGTCCTTGCAAAGTGGCGGACGCTTCTGGCGACCGCGCGCGAGCAGACGCCGATCCATCCGGTCTGGTTGACCACCTGCCTGAACGAGCTGAAGGCGAAGGATGCCATCGTCGTCAACGAGCTGGGCCTCAACATCGGCCCGCTCGAAATGTCGGCGCACGATTCCTTCATCACGACCTACGGCGCCTCCGGCCTCGGCTTCGGTCTGGGCGCCACGCTCGGCGCGAAGCTCGCGGCGCCGCACCGCGACGTCATCGGCGTGGTCGGCGACGGCAGCTACATGTTCGGCAACCCGCTTTCGTATCACTTCGTCGGACATGCGGAGAAGCTGCCGACGCTGACCGTGATTGCGAACAATCACTCCTGGCACGCGGTCCGCGCCTCCACCCTGGCGGTCTATCCGGACGGCGACGCCGCCAAAAGCAACGTCATGCCGCTCACGCGCCTGGAGCCCTCGCCGGATTTCGAGAAGACCATAGCCGTCTACGGAGGCCATGGCGAAAAGGTCGAGCGGCCCGAGGATCTTCCCGCTGCGCTTCGGCGCGGCATGGACGCGGTGCGCGCCGGCACGCCGGCGGTCATCAACGTGCACACCCGTGGCCGGCACTGATCGACGCCTGAAAACCGTCGCCGCTCGCTCGCAGAAGACGCTGCAAACGAAACATTGGAGGAGGAAGCAATGCGGGTCATTCAATCGATGTTGGCCGTCACGGCTGTCGCCGCCGGCCTGGCGCTGGCCGTGCCGGACGCGCGCGCCCAGTACCCGGAGCGCCCGGTGACGCTGGTCGTGCCTTATGCGCCCGGCGGCGCCGTGGATATGGTGGGGCGCATGCTGGGGCGCACGCTGGAGCAGCAGCTCGGCAAGCCCTTCGTCATCGTGAACCGGCCGGGGGCCAGCTCGGCTCTGGCCGCGACGTTCGTCGCTAACTCCCCCGCGGACGGATATACGATCCTGCTCGCGACCAGCACGACGATGGCGATCAACTCGACCGTGTTCAAGAAGCCCGGCTATACGCCGCTGGTGGACCTGGTGCCGGTTTCGCTGGCCGCGTCGGTGCCGTTCATCCTGATCACGAACGACAAGCTGCCGGTGAAATCCGTCGCGGATCTGATCAAGCTGGCTAAAAGCAAGCCGGACGAGCTGATCTACGGTTCCAGCGGCCCGGGCTCGGCGGCGCATCTGTTCATGCAGGACTTCGCCAGCGCCACGGGCATCAAGCTGACCCACGTGCCCTACCGCGGCTCTTCGCAGGCGCTCCAGGATGTCGTGGCCGGCCGCACCCATCTGATGTTCGCCGACGTTCCGGTGGCGCTGCCCCTCATCCAGTCCGGAAAGGTCCGTGCGCTCGGCGTTTCGACGTCGAAGCGTCTGGCCAATGCGCCCGATCTGCCGACCATGGCGGAAGCCGGCGTTCCCGGATACGACGCCTCGTCCTGGCACATGGTCGTCGCGCCGGCCAAGACGCCGCAGGACATCATCCAAGGTCTCTATGGCGCCCTTCAGAAAGCGCAGGCCGATTCCGCGTTCATCGCGGCCGTTTCCTCGCGCGGCGTGACCCCCGAGGTCAGCCAGCCGCCGGCGGAGCTGCACCGTTTCGTCGCCAGCGAAATCACCCGCTGGGGCAAGATCGTCAAGGACGCGGGCCTCGCCCATTCCGAGTGAGCGCGAGGAGCGAGATCTGGAAAGCCGGCCGTCGGCGCGGGATGGGCCCGCGCCCCCGGCGGCGGGTTCGGGCACGGCGCACCCGGACGCCGGGGTCCGGCCCTGCGCGCACGGCCTCGGCTCCGCGCACCCGACTTTCCAAACAGTTTCCAAGAGTCTGACCCGAATGCAACGGACGGGGGCAAACCCCCGTTAACGATGCCGCCACGGGTTGCCGTGCTTTCGGCCGACTTCGGCAGTTAACCATAGAGATTATCCGTTCCTTAGTCGCAGTTTTCTAGGGAACCCATGGTGCTTGCAGAGGAGAGGCAGCAACATGGTTCAGGTTCATTCATTGGTTGCCGCGTCCCCCGACACCCCGTCGGCGATTCGCGCCCTTTCGCTGCAGGCCGACAAGCTCGCGCTGAAGCCCTCGTTCATCTGCGCCTTCTACGACGAGGTCCACGAGGACTCGCAGATTCAGGATTTCCTCAACGCGCGCTTTCCGGGGACGCCCCTGCTCGGCGGCACGTCCTGCGGCGGCGTGATGAACCAGACAGGTCTGGGCGGAGACGGCTCGATCGGGCTTCTGCTGATCGAGGACCCGGACGGCGACTACGGCGTCGGCGCTGCGGAGCTGACCGGCGACGTGGCGGACGCCGCGGAGCGCGCCCTGCATGCGGCGCTGGACAATGCCGGCTGTCCCGGAGAGCTGCCCGAGCTGATCTGGATCTATCAGGCGCCGGGACACGAAGAGAAGGTCATCTCCGGGCTGCGCCGCGTCGTCGGCGACCGCTGCCCGATCATCGGCGGCAGCTCCGCGGACAACGCGGTCGCCGGCCGCTGGCGGCAGATGGGGCCGGACGGCGTCACGTCGCACGGCCTCGTCGTCGGCGCGCTGTTCTCGTCCGGCGGCATCAGCTTCGCGTTCCAGGGCGGCTACGAGCCGGCCGGCGCGAGCGGCGTCGTGACCAAGGTGGCCTACTCCACCGACGGGCTGTCCGGCGTGGTGACGCAGGCGCGCGGCCGCACCATCATCTCGATCGACGGACAGCCGGCCGCCGACGTCTACAACCGCTGGACCGGCGGGGCCGTCACCGACAAGCTGTCGGGCGGCAACATCCTGGCCGAGACGACCATGCATCCGCTCGGCATCGGCGTCGGCAAGATCGGCGACGTCACGCACTATCTCGTCGTCCATCCGGAGCAGATCCTGGAGAACGGCGCGATATCCACCTTTGCCGACATCGACGAAGGCGCCAGCCTGTTCAGCATGCGCGGCGATAAGAACCGGCTGATCGACCGCGCCGGCAAGGTGGCGACGGCCGCCGCCGCCACCCTTCCCGGCGGCGCGGACAGTCTCGCCGGCGGGCTCGTCGTCTACTGCGCCGGCTGCCGCATCGCCGTCGGCGAGCAGATGGACAAGGTCTCGAACGCGGTGACGTCGAGCTTCGCGGGCATGCCGTTCATCGGCTGCTTCACGTTCGGGGAGCAGGGACAGGTCCTCAACCACAACGCTCACGGCAACCTGATGATCTCCGCGATCGCTTTCGGGCGTTGAAGCATGGAAGACTCGGAGGAGCTTCGCGAAGCCATCGTCTCGATGCGGCGGGAGCTGGACATGCTCCGCACCGAGGCGGCGCACGCGAGCACGCTGCTCAATTCGCTCGACGCGCTGCTGGTCGTCAGCGGCGAGGATGATCCGTTCGCGGGCGTTTTCAGCGCGCTTCTTCCGGTGTTCGACGCCTCCCACGCGGTCGTGCTGGCGCAATCCGGCGAACACGACAGCGCGCTCGAATGCGTGGCGTCGAACGACGTCCGGCTGACGGGCTCCCGCTGGCTGCCCGATTCCCGGATCGCGCGGGTTCTGGCGGGCAAGATCGTGACCACGCTGTCGAGCCACGAGCTGGGAGCCTGCATGGTATCCGGTAAGGCGGTGCTGTCCGACGACCAGCCGGCGATCTATCTGCCACTCGGCGTGCGCGACCGCCGCGGCCTGCTCATCCTGCTGCGCTCCCCCGGAAAGGACGGCTTCGACCGGACCCATGTGACGCTGGCCAGGAAATTCTCGCTTCTGGCCTCGCACGCGCTTGCGGCCCGCGAGGCTCACCAGAGCGAAGTGGAGAGCCTTCGGCTGAAGCAGCTCACGGACAAGCTGACCGACAGCCAGCAGGAGCTGGCCTTCCGCGCCAACCACGACCAGCTCACCGGCCTGCCCAATCGCGCCTACGTTCAGGAGCTGGTGGACGGGCTGCTCGCCAACAAGCAGCCGGGGGAAAAGCTCGCGCTGGCGTTCATCGACCTCGACGACTTCAAGCGCGTGAACGACATCCATGGTCACGCGGCGGGCGACGCGCTGCTCTGCGAGGTCGCTGACCGGATCCGCTCGCAGCTTCGTCCCACCGACATTCTCGGCCGGATCAGCGGCGACGAGTTCGTGGTGATCCTCAATCCGCTTGCCGAGCGGCGCGCGATCGTGTCGCTCGTGGACCGCATCCGCGACATGCTGCAGAAGCCCTTCGACATCGAGGGCGTGATGATCAAGGGCGGCGGCTCCATCGGAGTCTCGACCTATCCCACGCACGGGCGGGACTACGAGACGCTGCGCCGCAACGCCGACGCGGCCATGTACCGGGCGAAGACGCTGGCCAAGGGCAGCGTGCACTTCTTCAACCGCTCCCTCGGGCGGGCGATGTCGGAAAAGCTTCTCCTGGAGCAGCGGCTTCGGGCCGCCTTCGAGGAAAAGCGATTCAAGTGCGTCCTGCAGGCCAAGGTGGACATCCACACCCGCAGGATCGTCGGCTTCGAAACGCTGGTGCGCTGGGTCGACGAGCAGGGCAACGTGCACGCCCCCGGCACGTTCCTGGCGTCAGCCAGCGAGCTTGGCCTGCTGGACGGCATCGCCGGCATGCAGCTCGAAGAGCTGCTTTCGCGCCTGCCCGATCTGGACCTTCGCTACGGCGACGGCATGATCTACAGCTTCAACGTGTCGGCGAACCAGGCGTCCCGGCCCGCATTCATGAAATCCATCATCCGGCAGATCGCCAATTCAGGGCGGTCGCACAACTTCACGCTGGAGCTGACCGAGGAATCGTTCTTGAAGGCCGAAGCGTTCCAGTCGCAGATTCTTCCGCTCCTGCGCGCCGCGGACATCGGCATCTCGATCGACGATTTCGGAACCGGCTATTCATCGCTGTCGCTTCTGGCCGACATCACGGCCGACGAGATCAAGATCGACCGCTCCTTCGTGAAGTCCATCTTCAACAAGCCGCAGAACCAGTCGATCCTGCGGGCCATCGAATCCCTGGGCCGGGCGCTCGACATCAGCATGGTGGCGGAGGGCATCGAGACGGAGGAGGAGCTGTCCTACCTCCGCGCCCACACCCGGATCCAGTTCGGGCAGGGATACCTGTTCCATCGGCCGCAGTTCATCGACGATCTGGCGCGGCCCGATGCGTCCCTGTTGCTCGGCCAGGAGAGAGACCGTCCGGCGTCCTCCGGCCCGCAGGCGATGTTTGTGTCGGCCGGCCGGGCGCTTGCCGGCTGACGCGGGCGCCGCCGGTTCCTCAGAGATAGACGCTGTTCATCTGGCCTTCCGGATAGCGCGTGCCGGCGGCCGCGCCGACCGGGACGGCCTCGGAGATGTGCCGGAGGTCGTCGGCGGACAGCACGACGGCGAGCGCGCCGATGTTCTCCACAAGCCGCTCCTTCTGCTTGGTGCCGGGGATCGGCACGATGTCGTTCCCCTGCGCCAGCAGCCAGGCGAGCGCGAGCTGGCCCGGCGTGCAGCCCTTCGCGCGCGCCATCTCCTCGACGCGATGGACCAGCACCAGGTTCTGCCTGAGGTTGTCCGGAGCGTAGCGCGGGTGCCGGCGGCGGCTGTCGGTGTCGCTCATCGTCTCCGGCGGATCGATCTTCGCGGTCAGCAGACCGCGCCCGAGCGGCGCATAGGCCACGAAGCCGATGCCAAGCTCCCGCGTCGTGCGAAGCGTTTCCTCGCCCTCCGCGCGATACAGCAGAGAGAACTCGTTCTGCACGGCGGCGATCGCGTGCACCTTGTGAGCGCGGCGGATCGTGTCCGGCCGCGCTTCGCTGAGCGCCAGCGCGCGGACCTTGCCCTGCTCAACGAGGCGGGCCATGGCACCTACGGTGTCCTCGATCGGCACGCTCGGATCGATGCGGTGCTGGTAATAGAGATCGATGGTCTCGATTCCCAGGCGTTTCAGGCTCGCCTCGCAGGCGCTGATGACATACTCGGGCCGTCCGTCCGCGACCCGGCCGCCGCTGCGGCCGCCGAGGTTGCCGAACTTCGTCGCCACCACGACACCGGAGCGGCGTCCCTTCAGGGCTTTGCCGACAACCTCCTCGTTGTGGCCGAAGCCATACATGTCGGAGCTGTCGAGCATCGTGATGCCCCGATCCAGCGCCTCGTGGATCAAGGCGATCGAATCGTTATCGTCGGCCGCGCCGTAGGTGCCCGACAGCGACATGCAGCCGAATCCGATCGCGGAGGTTTCGATGCCGGACGAGCCGAGCGCGCGCTTTGGAAGGCCGGGATGTGTCATGCTTCTGCTGCTTTCGATGTGCGGCCGGACGAGGACGACCCTGCCTTATTTCCCGGCCCGCATGCAACGTCGAAGGCCCCCGCGGCCGGCCGGGACAGGGAAGCGCGCGGCTCGACCGTCGGCCTCCGACTCCCATCGTTGGCTGGCCGGTTCCGCACCGGCCGCCTCGCATCGAGGGTGCGGCGCAGGCGCACGGTCGACGCACGGGGAGCGGCCCATCGCGGCGTCGGGGCGCTCGGCCCCTTCACGCGCGGCGTGTTCTGGAAGTGCACCGCCGTTCCGACATCCGCGTCCCGGCCACGCGGCTCGCGGGAATCGTCGCGAATGCTCCGCGATCCTCCCTTCAGGAGACCACGGGCGGAATGAAAGCGAGGACCGGAGGGATGGGTTCCGCGTATCGTTCGATCCGGACCAGCGTGGTTGCGCTACTGGGTCCCTGGCTCAGTTGCGAGGTTCCATGGTCGCGCGTGAGGACGTTGGCGTTTCCGTGGAGGCATAGCGGGCCATCGTCCGTATCCGCGGGGTCGTACCACGCGCCGCAGGAGAGCTGGACCACGCCCGGCGCGATGCCGTCGCTGATCCGCGCTCCGGCAAGACAGGCTCCTCTTTCATTATAGACCCGAACGACGTCGCCATCGGCGATGTTGCGCCACCGCGCGTCGTCCGGATGGATGATCGCGGCCTGACGGCCCGCGATCTTGCCGCGTGCGCTCACCGGCCCCGGATCCATCTGGCTGTGCAGGCGATCACCCGGCTGGCTGGACACGAGGTGCAGCGACTGCGCCGCACCGGCCGCGCCCAGCCATTCGGCGGGCTCGATCCATGTCGGGTGCGGCGGACAATCGTCGTAGCCGAACCGGGCGATGCGCTCGCTGTAAAGCTCGATGCGCCCGGAGGGCGTGCCGAGCTTGTGGCGCTCCGGATCGCTGCGGAAAGCGCCGAACAGCGTGTACTCGTCCGCGGCCTGTGGAAGCTCGATCCAGCCCTTGTCCCAGAACGCTTCGAACTCGGGAAGCACGATCTGCGCATTGGAGTGAGTCTGGGCGCGCCATCGGTCATAGATGAAGCGAAGCCAGCCCATCTCGTCGCGGCCTTCGGTGTAGGCGGTCTCGCAGCCGAGCCTTCGTGCGAGATCGACGAAGATGGCATGGTCGCTGCGGGCCTCGCCCACCGGCTCGATGGCCTTGTGCATGGCGAGCACGAAGCTGTCCCGCGGCGCGCAGCCGATGTCGACCCGTTCGAGCGACGTGGTGGCCGGCAGGACGATGTCGGCGTGCCGCGCCGTCGCGGTCCACCATGGCTCGTGCACGATGATGGTTTCCGGACGTTGCCATGCCGTGCGCAGGCGGTTGAGGTCCTGATGGTGGTGGAAGGGATTGCCGCCGGCCCAGTAGACCAGCCGGATATCCGGATAGGTGCCCTCACGGCCGTTGAATGCGTAGGTCTCGCCCGGATGCAGCAGGCAATCCGCGATCCGCGCTGCGGGGATGGCCTGGCCGAGCGGATTGACCGGCATGTCCATCGCCGGCCCCCGGAAGGCCAGGGGCGGCTCGGCGATGCCCCCGGTCGAGCCGTAGCCGAATCCGAAGCCTCCGCCGGGCAGGCCGATCTGGCCGAGGCACGCCGCCAGCAGGATCAACGCCCAATAGGGCTGCTCGCCGTGATCGGCGCGTTGCAGCGACCACGATGCGGACAGCATCGTGCGGTTCGCCGCCATGCTGCGGGCGAGGCCGCGGACCGTCTCCGCGTCGACGCCGGTGATGGAGGCCTGCCATTCGGCATCTTTGGGCTGGCCGTCGGTTTGGCCCAGCAGGTAAGGCATCACGCGGTCGAAGCCGGTGCAGTGGGTCGAAAGAAACGCGGGATCGTGCAGGCCCTCGCTGACCAGCGTATGCGCGAGCGCGAGCAGCAGAGCCGTGTCGGTGTTCGGCCTGATCGAAACCCACTCCGCCGCCAGCGCCTGCGGTCCGTCGTCGCGGATCGGGCTGATGTTGACGACCCGCACGCCCGCGCGAGCCAGCTCGGAAAACCAGCTCGCGCTTCGGTGCGCGCCCAATCCCCCCTTGGTGACCTGCAGGTTCTTCGGATTGACGCCTCCGAAAAGGACCAGAAGCTTCGTGTGACGCGCGATCGACGACCAGGACGTGAGCGGTCCCGTGACGGCCTGCGGCGATCCCAGCACGTGCGGCAGGAACGTCAGCGCGGTGCCGAAGCTGTAGTTGGAGGTCTGGTCCACGAACCCGCCGATGCAGGACAGAAACCGGCGAAGCTGCGCCCGCGCATCGTGGAGCAGGCCGGCCGAGGCCCAGCCTTGCGAGCCGCCCATGATCGCGGCATTGCCGTGCTCGCGCCGGACACGATCCAGCTCGCCCGCCACCATATCGAGGGCCTGCGGCCAGGAAACCGGCACGAACCGTTCACGGCCCCGGCTCTCGCGGGAGCCTGGGCCCCGGTCGAGCCAGCCCTCCCGCACCATCGGCCGGGCCACCCGCGTGGGAGAATGCACCGCATCGGGGATCGACTCGATCAGCGGCGAGGGATCGGGGTCGAGCTCGAACGGCCGCGTGCCGGTCACCCGTCCGTCTTCGACCTCCGCGATGAAGGCGCCCCAGTGGGAATGATTGCGGACACGCGTGATGGCCATGGAACGATCTGCTCTGCGACCGGCGCGATCGACGCGGCGGGAGACAAGGTTGACGCGGCGATCATAGCCGAGTCCCTCTCGCTCCTGCCAGGCGGATGATCCACGGGGCGCCGCAGCCGCCAGCCCGCCGGAGCCTGCGTGCGGGAGGGAGAACGGCGCCGGTCCGCAAGGCGGGGACAGCGGAGATGCGGCAGCAATTCGCCGCATCTCCGTATCCACGCCGCCGGCAGCGGGCCGACGGCAGCCCGAAAGTCCAGTCCAGTCTGGAAAAACCGCGTCCCTGCCCGGCTATTGCTTCGAAATGCCTGCGCGCTGCATGACGTCGGTCCATTTTTTGATGTCCGACACCAGCTTGTCCTTAAGTTCCGCAGGCGAACTCGCTTCGGCCTGCACGCCAAGCTCGAGGTACCGCTTCTGAATGGCCGCGTCGGCCAGGACCTCGCGCATGGCCGCATTGAGGGTCGCAATCACGTCCTTGGGCGTGCCGACCGGAGCGTAAAAGCCGTTCCAGGAGACGACGTCGAGGCCGGCCACTCCCTGCTCCTGGGCGGTGGGAACGCCCGCCAGCTCCTTGAGCTGCGACCGCTTCGACCCCGTGGTGGCCAGCACTCGGATTTTCTTGTCGGCGAGCAGGCCCCGGATGGCGGCAGGGATTTCCACGACGGCATCGATGTCCTGCCGCAGCAGCGACGTCATGACGTCGCCGCTGTTCTTGTGCGGAACGATCTCGGCCTTGATGCCGGCGCTGACCTTGAGCAGCTCGGCGGTCAGATGCTGGCCGCTGCCGACGGAGATCGTCCCGATGTTCAGCTTGCCCGGCCGCGCCTTGGCTGCGGTGACGAAGTCCCGGAGCGACTGATAGGGCGAAGCGGCGGACGTCGCGATCACCAGATCGAAAGTCCCGAGCAGCGAGATCATTTCGAACTGCGTCACGGGGTCGACGGGCAGGGTCTTGAACATGGCGGCGCTGATGGCCGTGCCGTTGGCGACCAGGCCGAGCGTATATCCGTCCGGCGCCGCATTGGTCACGGCGCGGGCGGCAACGATGCCGCCGGCGCCGGGCCGGTTCTCGATCACGAAAGGATGGCCCAGCTTCTTGCTCAGCTCGCCTGCGACCAATCGGGCCGTCACGTCTCCGACGCCACCTGCGCCGAACGGAAGCACGATGGTCACCGGACGAACGGGATACTTGTTCTGCGCGACGGCCCCGTCGAACGGGCCGCGCGCCGCCAACAACGGAACCGAAGCCAGGAACGCCAGGAAAAGCCGGCGGTTCAAGTCCATCTTCTTCATCTGCGACATGGAGACATCCTTCGTGTGCGTCCGGGTTGGCGACGGCTGGTCGCGCAACGCTTGAGAATCAGGCCCGGCCGGCTCTTTCGATCGCTTCGTTCAGTCTGAACAGCCTTATGGCATTGTCGGTCAGGATCGATTTGCGCTCCTCGGCCGTGAGGTTGGCGTCGTCCAGCACCTTGAACCGCTGTTCGTGCAGCGAGCCGGGAACGCGAACCCAGCGCCACGTCGCGGACCAGTCCGTTCCGAAAAGAATCCGGTGCGCGCCGATCCGGTCCAGGGCAAATCGCAGATGCTCGGCGCTGGTGCCGACGACATCGAGGTAGACATTCTCGTTGCGCATCGCGACGGTCATCGAGCTGTCGAAATACCGTCCGATGCTGCGGCCCATCTTGGTCAGGATGATGGGGGCATCCGGATGGCGACATGCCACCTCGTCGACCCAGAGGGGATCGCCGTAAAACAATCCGCCGGGGAATTGAGTCCAGGCCGTCGGAAACTGAATCGGCACGCGATGCTTTGAGACGACCTTCATAAGGCCGTCCAGGTCGCGAGCGATGCGTTCCGGATGGATTTCGCTCGTGAGCGCCCTGGCGAAGATCTCGCCGACGCCTTTCATCTTGAGCGTCGTCAGGCAGCGTTCGATCTCTCCCGGGGCCCACTCCCGCGTCGGTCCCGCATCGTCGTGATAGCCGGCCGCCTCCTGGTCATGGCCGACACGGGCGAGCCCGGCCAGCCTGTTCGGGTGGCGGGCGACGGACTCCGCCACCTGATCGTTCGAGACGTAACCCGGCCGGGCCTGAACAAGCGCGAAACCGACGCCGTTCTTGTCCATGTCGGCGACGAGATCGTCGGAGTTGTCGATCGGCGGCTCGACCAGACTGCACTTGTAGAGTTCCGGATGGCGCGTGCGCAGCGCGATGAGGTCGCCCGCCGTTTTCACATAGGGACTCAGGTCCCTGTAGGATGGAAAGCTCCAGACGTGAGTGTGCGTGTCGATGATCATCGCATGGGCCTGAGTGTGGCGTCTGCCAGGCGAACCGTGTGCGTCCGTTGCCTGGGTCGCGTCGCAGGTTCGTGTAGGCATACGACAGGCGTGTCAAGGGTCGTGGCCGCGCGGACTTCGCCCGTTGCCGGAGCGAACGCCACCAGGCCGCCTGTTTCTTCAAGGAGCGCGACCAGGCAAGCGCCGACGCAACCGGAGGTGTTCGGCGCGTCGACGGCGACGCAACGCAGGCGTTCCGCCCGGCGGCGCGAACACGCTGCGCGCGCACCGATCGGATCGGGTTGCGATGCGCTGGATTGAGCTGTGGTTGGTCAGTGGCAATCGCTGACCCTACGCCGTCGGTACCGATCCGGCATGGCTGCTCCGAAGCAGCAGGGTCTGCTCGCAGGGCCACCCCACACAGAGCACTACGTTATATCTTTTTCGGAGGTCAGAGAGGAGCGTGCGCAATTCCGGAAATTTAGGTGGCAATGCGCTTTCGGCGAGCGGGTGCTTCTGGTCGAGGATGGCTCTGGTTCTTGCGTCCGCTCATCTGTGGAACCACTTGCAGAACGGGCTTGCGATTCATCCGCTCATAACGGACCCGTCAGCGGCGCCCGTTGATCGGCGACTGCCAATTTCCTTGCGTTGATGGAATGCCGAGATGGAATGCCGATGCGCGCATCCTCGCTCATTCCTTCCACGCTTGATGCTGGGAAAGCGAAGCGGGTCAACGCCGTCGATTCCCGTAAGTTATTGACTTATATGGAATTATAATAATTACAAACTATATGCGGCAATTGACGGCGTGGTGACGCCAGCCTAGAAGCGACCATCAAAAGACACAAATTGGTCTCGGTGGCGTCACAAATGAGAAAGCATCCGCGTGTTGCAGCGTCGCTGATGGCGGCGACCTTCCTCTCACCCTCCGCTTTCGCCCAGGTTCAGGAGCTTCCCGCCATCGTCGTCGAAGGCGACGTGATCGGTCACTCCGCGCGCTCCGCCAATCTGGCGCGATCCTCGGCGCCGAACGCCATCGTCGTCATCGAGGGCGAGCAGCTCAACCAGTTCAACGACATGAGCGTCGGCGACGCGATCCGCCGCCTGCCCGGCGTCGTGTTCGACGGTCCGAACCGCTCCCGCGAAATCAAGCTTCGCGCGCTCGGCAAGGAATACACGCAGGTCTTTCTCGACGGACGGCCTCTGCTGGACGCCGATTCCTCCCGCGCGATGCAGGTCGACCGCATTCCGGCGATCCTGATCGAGCGCATCGAGATCACGCGCAGTCCGCTCGCGACCCAGGATTCCCAGGGCGTGGCCGGCACGGTGAACATCATCACCAAGCGCTCGACCAACGCCAAGGGCAACGCGGTCAGCGCCGGCATCGGCTATCTCGAGAACAACGGCCTGACCTACGAAACGTCGGGCTGGACCGGCGGCCAGGTCGGCCGATGGAGCTATTTCATCGGCGGCGGCATTCAGCGCCGCCGCGTCGAGGAAAGCGCGGATACGTTCAATTACAACGCGCTCGGCAATTACACGGGCGGCGTCGATCAGACCCAGAAGCGCACCTTCGACGAGGGCGCCGCGCTCGGCAACTTTCAGTTCTCGGCGAACGAGAACCACACCTTCACCATCGCGCCGACCTACTTCCTGACCAAGGAGCTGCGCGACCAGTCGGATTTCCGCCTGACGGCAGCCAACGTCAACGACCGCCGGGAGTTCGAGACCCGCAAACGCGATCGCGAAACGGTCGGCGTCTATCTGGAATGGAAGCACTCCTTCAATCCGTGGGTGGTGGCGCGCGCCTTCGTCGACATGCAGCACGGCAAGGAGTCCACGACCCGCGACAGCTATCGCCTCGACACGCCCTTCGTCACGCGAACCAATCAGCGCTTCCGCACGGAAGATCACAAGCTGTCCCGCGTGGCTCCCGGCTACACCGCCGACTTCACGTTCAACGGGCACCTGCTGCAGACCGGGTTCGGCCTGAACTACCAGAAGCGCGACGAAACCAACACCGACACCAACGGCCCGGCGGCGGCCGCCCGCATCTACGGCGTCGACGAGTCGATCTACTACGCATTCCTGAGCGACAGGTTTTCGCCGCTCGGCAAGGGGGATACGTTGACGCTCGGCGTCCGGCTCGAGCACAGCATCACGACGCTGACGGACAACCTCGGCCGGGACCGCGCGGCGGAAATGACCGCGTTCAACCCGTCGGTTCAGTATCGCGCGCCGATCGCCGAGGAGACCGAGCTGCGCTTCGGTTTCGCCCGCACGCTGCGGCGCCCGAACTTCCGCGAGCTGACGCCGACCGCGGCCAGCGGCAACGGCCTTGGGCCCGCCACCGCGTTCGTCGTCGGCAATCCCAACCTCAATCCCGAAAAGATCTGGGGCCTCGACGTCGGCGTGAACCGTTACCTCTACGACAAGCTCGGTCTCCTCGCGGTCAACGTCTTCTCGCGTCATTTCGAGGACAAGATCGAGCGCTTTCTGACCAATCCCGGCGGCGTCTGGACCTCGACCATCCAGAACACCGGCAACGGCCGCATGTACGGCGTCGAGCTGGAAGCCCGCGTGCCGCTGGTCGCCCTCAACCTTCCGAACCTGACGATCTGGGGCAACCTCACCGCGGCGCGCACCGAGCTGACCGACCCGGCGACGCGCCAAACCCGCCGCTTTACCGACCAGCCGAACCTCTTCTCGAATATCGGCCTGGATTATTACGTCCCAGCGCTGAAGACGACCTTCGGCGTCAACTACAACACCGTCTATGCCTACACGCAGGACATTCTCATCAACTCCGGCGGCGTCAACCTGCGTCAGGTCTCGGAGTTCCCGACGTTCAATCGCCTGGATTTCTCGATGAAGACCGTGTTGCGTCCGAACTGGACCGTCTCTTTCGCTGCGCTCAACCTGCTCGGCCAGACGGACAACCGGGTCGTGACCAGCTACAATGCCGGCGGCGCGATCACCGGCTCCGTGCGCTCGCCCGAAGCCACGTTCCGGGCCTATCAGGTGCGAACCACGGTGCAATGGTAGGCCGGCACGAGAGCATGATCCCGAACGATGCGAAGCGGTTTTCGGATAGGATCATGCTCGATCAAAATGGATAAGCAACGAGCCTGATCCAACGCGGTTGAATCAGGCCCTGGCGAAAAGGCCCGGCCATCCGACAATTCCTCACCGCAGGCAGGAAAAATGG
This sequence comes from uncultured Rhodoplanes sp., assembly GCA_964653225.1. Taxonomy (GTDB): domain Bacteria; phylum Pseudomonadota; class Alphaproteobacteria; order Rhizobiales; family Xanthobacteraceae; genus Z2-YC6860. The sequence continues at coordinate 79,079 of CAZZCV010000009.1, forward strand.
CGCCGCCACTTCGTTGTGGCGGCGCCTTCATCGTTGGATCGGCCTGAGCATCGCGCTCGCGCTGGTGCCGGTGGCCGTCACTGGAAGCCTGCTGGTCTGGCGGGAGCATGTGGATGCCCTGCTCTCGCCGCAGCTGTTCGCGGTGAGCGCCCCGGAGATGCGTCAACCGTTGGCGCAGTATGTCAAGAACGCCGCGGCGGCCGCGCCTTCGATCTATTCGCCTGCGACCCTACGATTTCCCGTTGCCGAAGGCTGGCCGGCGAGCGTCACTCTGCGCAAGACCGGCGCCGCGGGAAACGACCTCGAACGCGATTGGATTGTCTATCTCGATCCGCCGAGCGGGCGCGTGCTCGGCATCGCCAATCCGCGCACGAATTTCACCGGCACGATCCGGCGACTGCATCGCGATCTTCTGATTCCCAGCCTGTCGGGGAGGCAGATCGTCGGCTGGATCGGCGTCGGCCTGCTCGCGCTGATCCTCAGCGGTCTTTGGTTGTGGTGGCCGCGTGGCGGCCTTCTCCGGGGGCTCCGCTGGCGCAGAGGCCCGCGCACCGCTTCAAACCTGCACTATTCCGGCGGGTTCTGGATCGCGTTGCCGCTCGCGATCGTGTCCTTGACGGGCATCTATCTGTCGTTCCCGCAGACCGCGCGCCTGCTGACCGCCGGCGTCGCCGGCTTCTCTCCGACGGACATGCGGGCGGACCGCAACAGCCGGGTTGCGGCGCGGATATCGCCGGACGAGGCGGCCGCCCTTCTGAAGAGCCGGGAGCCCGACGCCCGCATCGCCTCGATCGTGTTGCCGCTCCGCCATCGGACACCGCACGACCCCGGCGTACGGCCGGTTTTCTGGCGCATACAGGCAACCGTGCACGGGGCGAGTCGATCGTTCCTGATCGACGATGCGAGCGGGCAATTGACGGAATTGCCGCCGCCGACCGGCGGCAACCGCTTCGCCCGGATCGTTCATCACCTGCATGAAGGCGAAGGCTTCGGCGCGATCTGGAGCACCGCTGTATTCCTGAGCGGCCTTCTGCCGGCCCTGCTCGCTGTCACCGGATTTCTGATGTGGGCGCGCAAACGGCGCCGTAGGGAGCAGCGTTGATAGCAAGTGGCGTCCTAGTCCGCATTGCTCTTCGGCCTGTTCGGTCGGTTGGTCGTCGGGAGCGTGTCGAAACTGACGCGCCCGGAGCGCGCATGCGAATTCAATTAATTGTCTCTGAGAAGAATGGCAGGGAAAGAACAGGGGCCTATGAAGCCCTAGTCCTGATATCTGGGACATTCGGCAGCCAGAGAAGAGCGCCATGGCCATCAGCTGAAATTCAGCAAGGCCGACAAACTGCAGATCATCGAGGCGGCCTCACAGTCGGGCGCGGACATCCCGGCGGTGGCTGGTGCTACTATGGATCGCGGCACGGGCTCTGTTCTTCTGGAAGCAGAAGCTCAGGGAAAGGCGTAAGCGATACGCTCGCTCTGCGTCCACTTGGCAGCATCATCGCGGTGCTGGGTCGCGACGGAACGGTCGGCCAAACGTTTCATCCTGACGCCCTAGCGTCGAGATAAATGCCTTCAGCGGCCAAGTTTACAGCAACCTCGACAATGGGCGTACGCCAGACCCATGCGATCGAGATACTGGACGACGCGGTCAGCGACTCGGAAGGCAATATGACGCTGCCTGACGGTCGCCATCTGCATCACGTCGATCTGGTCCCTGCTCCTACCCACTAGGACTTCAATTATACATCCTGAGCCATCACGGAGAGCGCCGCGGCGCTATCGGAGTTTATCCGCGAATCTGATGGAAACGCAGTGACCCCACGCTCTTTCCGGGCAGGGACGCCGAGCACGAACAGGGCCGCTCGGCGGCTCACGGGCAGCAGTCGCGGCCGGCCGGCACGCTCCTGCTCACGGCCGCCAGCGTGACGAGGGCGGCGGAACGGCTCGTGCGGCCTTCCGCGGTCACATCAGGATTCTTCTTTCTTCAGCTGCTCAAGAAACACCTGCGACGTGGTAATCGTGCCGAACAGCGGCAGGATCTGCTCGATCTCGATCTTGTGGACCTCCGGATTCGGAGCCGCGCAGCAATCCTCGAGGACGGTAACGAGGAATCCGGAATCGTCCGCATGGCGCGCCGTGCTATCCACGACCATGTGCGTGTATACGCCGCACAGAACCACGTGCCCCACACCGTTGCGATGCAGCCAACCCGAAAGATTCGTATTGTGGAAGGGGTTGACGGCGCGCTTGGTGACGACCAGATCGCCGGGCTCCGGCGCGAGCGCAACCGGAAACTCCGTGCCGAACTCGCCGATCACCAGCGCTCCCATCTCCTTGAGATGCGCAATGCGCGCGGACCGGCTGAGGACATCGACATAGCCCGGCTCGAAGCCCACGCGCACGAACACGACCGGAAAGCCCCTGCGACGCATTTCCGAGACCACGGCCGCGGTCTTCTCGATCAGGCTCCTCTCGGCCGCGACATCGGCGAATCCCTTCGAGCCCACCTTGCCCTTCGGATCGATGAGCTCATTCTGCATGTCGAGAACCAGCAAGGCCGTCTTGATCACCGCGTCATCTCCACGTCGGCCGGATTCCACGCCGGCAGGATCGATTCGCGGCCAGCCGCGCACGGCGGGCTCGACGTCGTAGGTCCGGTCGCGAAGCAACCGCAGCCTCCCGCGGACCGCGAGCGCAGGCTAGGGAAACAACATGATGTTTCAACTTCTAAAATGGACATCTCAAGCTGACCATATATTAGTCATGTCCGGCAGACCGACGCGGTAGGAGCCTGTGGTTTCGCTTTTCCGCGATTTCTCCGGGTGCATGGCCCTTCCGGCGCGGCGCGCGCGGAGCAACACAGAGAGACAGCCGATGGACAATCCACTCCTCCGTTTGGCCGATGCTGCCGCGGGGTGGCGCGATTGTCCGATGCCGCCAGACACCGAACATCACGCCCGCCGCGCCCTGCTGGACTGGTTTTCCGCGCTCTTTCCCGGCTGCATCCGGCCGCCCGCGACCCTGCTCGCGCTCGCACTGAAGCCGGAAAAGGGTGCGGAACGGTCGGTTTGCTACGTCGACGATTCGATCGTGCCGATGCGGCAGGCCGCGCTGCTGAACGCCACCGCGAGCCACACGGTCGAGTTCGACGACATCTATCGCGACGCCGGCTATCATCCATCATGCCCGACGATCGCCGCGGCACTGGCCGCGGCGCAGGCCACCGGCGCTTCCATGAGCGATCTGCTTCGGGCCATCGTGGCAGGCTACGAGGTCTCGTGCCGGATCGGCCTGGCGGTCCAGCCGAGCCATTACCGCTACTGGCACACCACGGGCACGGTGGGCACCTTCGGCGCGGCGGTCGCCACGGCCGTGCTGCTGCAGTGCGATGCGACGCGCATCGCCCATGCCATGGCGACCGCCGCGACATTCGCCGGCGGCCTGCAACAGGCCATGCACGGCGAAGCCATGAGCAAGCCCCTCCATCCCGGCCATGCCGCCGACGCCGGCTCTCTTGCCGCCATGGCCGCGGCGGCCGGCGTGACCGGCGTGCTCGACATCCTTCATAGCGAGATCGGATTTGCGGCGGCCACGAGCGCGAACGCCGGCCAATGGGACAAGGCGCTCGACGGCCTGGGCGAGTGGCTGGCGATCCACTCGATGACGGTCAAGAATCACGGCTGTTGCGGACATATCTTTCCCAGCCTGGACGCCGTTCGCGCCCTGCAGACCGAACATCGGTTTTCCGCGAACGATATCGCCGCGGTCCGAATCGACGGCTACAAGGAAACCCACAGCCTGTGCGACCGGCCCGATCCCGCCACGGAGCAGGACGCCCGCTTCAGCACGCAGTATTGCGTCGCGGCGATGCTGGTTCTCGGCGGAGTGCGGCTGTCGGCGTTCGACGGCGAGGCGCTTGCCCGCCCCGACATCCGGGCGCTTCTGCCGAGGATCACGGTCCATCTCGATCCGGACCTGGCCGACGCCTATCCGGCCCGCCGCGCGGCGAACGTCACAATCGCGCTCAAGGACGGAACGTCGCTGTTCAAACACCAGCCGACCCGCAAGGGCGATCCCGACATGCCGCTCTCCGACGCCGAGCTGATCGAGAAATTCCAGGAGCTGGCGGCGCCCTGTATCGGACATGAGGCCGCAGCGTCATTGCAGGACCTCGTGCTGTCCGGAGACAGGCTGCCGTCCAGGCTTCCTCTCCTGCCGCGCGTCTAGAATCCCGTCCGTCCCGGCCAAGCGCATGCATCCCGCTGCGCGCACCGGCAATCCAGGCTTTCGCCGCCTGGCCGGATAAGGGCGGCGGGCGCATGCGATCTTTGCGGATGCGCCGTTCGAGCCTACAAAGCCCGTATGGTCAAGATCCTCCCTCCGATGAATCCTCTGAGGGCCTTCGAGGCGGCCGCGCGCCTGGGGAGCCTGACGCTTGCCGCGAGGGAGCTGGGCGTATCGCAGGTTGCAGTCAGCCGCCAGGTGAGAGTCCTCGAAGACTACCTCGGCGTCATGCTGTTCCGCAGGTCGCATCGCAGCATCCAGCTCACCCAGGAGGGCAAGCAGCTCAGCGAGGGCATCAGCAAAGCCTTCGAGCACATCAACGCGGCCGTGATCCAGGTGTCGAGGCGTGGCCGCAAGGACATCCTCGCCATTCAGTCCTACACCACCTTCTCGCAGCGCTGGCTGATCCCGCGCCTGCCGATTTTCCATGCCGAGAATCCGAGGCTTGAGGTCAGGCTCACGTCCTCGACCGTGCCCGCCGACTTCAGCGCCAAAAACATCGACGCCGCCGTGCGCGCCGGACGCGGACAGTGGGAGGGCCTCTACGCCGACAAGCTGACCCCGATCGAACTCATCCCTGTCTGCAGCCCCACCCTCCTGAAGGAGACCAGACTCGCGTCGCCGCAGGGCCTCAAGCATACGACGCTTCTTCACTCCATCGCGCGCCCGAACGACTGGGCGACGTGGCTCCAGACCAACGGCCTCAAGATCGAACCCTACGGCGGCCTGAAATTCGAGAACTCGGCCCTGGCCTACGAGGCCGCACTTCAGGGCATCGGCGTGGCCATCGGCGTCAAGGTCCTGGTCGAGCACCATCTCGAGACCGGCGCGCTGGTCGCGCCGTTTTCTCCCCCGGTGCCCCTCGACGAAGGGTATTACCTGACCTGGCCGAAGAACGTGAAACCCTCGGCCCCGCTGAGAAGGTTTCACGACTGGCTCCGGACCCAGCTGTCCGAAACCTGACTTCTTTGCTCCCTAGTCCAGCACGACGACCCCGTCGGCGGCGCTCACCCCCTGGCCTTCGGAAAGGACGAACAGCGGATTGATCTCCGCCTCCGACAGGCGCCCGCCCATCGCGGCCGCCATTTCGGCGAAAGCCATGACCGCATCCACCAGGGCACCGACATCCGCCCGGTCGCCGCCCCTGAAGCCCTTTAGCAGCGCCGACGCCTTCAATTCCTCGATCATGGCCTCGGCATCGGAGCGTTCCAGCGGCAGCAGCCGGATGGTCGTGTCCTGAAGCAGCTCCGCCAAAATCCCCCCGAAGCCCACGAGAACGAAGGGACCGAGCTGCGGATCCCGGCGAAAACCGACGATCATCTCCACGCCGCCTTTGACGAACTCCTGAACCAGAAACCCCTCGACCCTGCCCTTCGAGCGTTGCGCCACCCGCTCCGCCATCTCCTTGCAACGCCGCAGCACGTCGTTCGGGTTCACATCCACGGCCACGCCGCCCGCGTCGGACTTGTGCAGAATGTCGCGGGAGACGATCTTGAGAACCACCGGCGCGTCCATCTCCCGCGCAATCGATTGGGCTTCTTCGGGCGTCGCGGCCTGCCGCTCGCGCGTGGTCCGAATGCCGAACAGTGCGAACAGACGCTTGCTCTCCACCTCGTTCAGGGCTCCGGAGCCGGACAGGTCATGCACGATCCCGCCCCCCTCGGGCCGCGGCAGGCCCGGAGCGCTACGACGGCCAGCCTCCAGCATGGCCGCCAGCGCCGCGGCGCAGCTGTCCGGCGCGGCATAGGCCGGCACGCCCTTCAAATTGAGATGCCTCCCGATCTCAGGAGCATGCGGGCTGACATAGGCGATCAGCGGCTTGCGGCTCAGAGCCAGCGATTCCACGAGCGGACCGGCGACGACATCGGGCCGCCCCAGCGACGATGAGCCGACGATGACGACGATCGCATCGTAGCTGCTGCTCTCGAGGAGCGTCCGCATGATCTTGAGGAGGATGTCCGGCCGAAGTCCGGCCAGCGTCACGTCGATCGGATTCCTGTCGAGAACCGCGTGCGCCACGTCAAGCGAGCGAAGCTCTTCCGCGGTCCCAGGCGCCGGCGGCGGAACCTCGAAACCGGCCGCGCCGATGCTGTCGGCCACCAGCGTCGCCGCCCCGCCCGTGGAGGTCACGATCGCCACCCGCTTTCCGCGCAGCGTCCGCTTCGTCGCAAGGGCCGCGGGGATATCGAGCAGATCTGAGAACGTCTTGGTCCTGATGACTCCTGCCTGCCTGAAGAAGGCGTCGTAGACCCGGTCCTCCCCGGCGAGCGCGCCGGTGTGGGAGACGGCGGATTGCGCACCCGCCGTCGAACGGCCCACCTTATGCACCACCACCGGCTTGCCGAGCCGCACGGCCTTGGCCGCGGCCGCGCGGAATGCATCGGGATTGCGAACCGTCTCGAGGTAGAGCGCAATAACGGAGGTCGCCTCATCGTCGGCGAGATGGTCGATGAAATCGGCAACCTCGAGATCGGACTCGTTGCCCGTCGCAACCAGCTTCGAGAGGCCGACGCCCTGGCCAGCGGCTCGGGACAGGAGCGACCCGAGAATGCCTCCGCTCTGCGAGACCAGCGCGATATTTCCCTCCGGAAACTCCTCCAGCGCCAGCGCGCCGCTCGGCGAGAGCATGATCCCGTCGGTCAGGTTCACCAAGCCGATCGTGTTCGGCCCGAGAATGCGCATCGCGCCGGCGGCGTCGCGCAACGCATGCTGGCGCCGCTCCCCGTCCGGACCGACCTCGTTGAAGCCGCTCGCCAATACGATCGCCGCCGCGGCGCCGGCCTTCGACAACTGACTCACCGCCCCGGGAACCCGGTCGGCTCCGACCAGCACCAGGCCAACATCCGGCGGCGCGGGAAGCGACATCGCGTCGGGATAGCAGCGCAGGCCGGCCACCTCGTCATAGCGCGGATTGACCGGATAGATGTCGCCGGCATAGCCGTGCCGCTGAAGATAGGCGATCGGACGCCCGGTCAGGGACTGAAGGTCGGACGATGCGCCCAGCACGGCTACGCTGCGCGGCCGCAGCAGCTTTTCAATGACGCTCATTTGCGGCCGTCCGGGCCGGGCCGCTTGTTCAAGAATGCCCGGACCGACGCGTGGTGCTCCGCGCTCGTGTAGCAAATCGCCTGCGCCTGACGGCCCAGCGCGAAAAGCTGCTCCTCCCCGGTCTCGAACGCTCGATCGAGGATCGGCTTGGTCAGCGCGATCACGGTCGGCGATCCTCCGCTCAGTTCCAGCGCCCATTCGCGGGCGCTTCCGAGCAGGGCCTCGTCGTCTGCGACGCGGTCGATCAACCCGATGGCGAGAGCCTCGTCCGGCCGGACCTCGCGGCCGGTGAAGATCAGCTCCTTCGCCTTCGGCAGGCCGACGCGGCGCGGCAGGAAATACAGCCCCCCGCCGTCCGAGACGAGCCCCCGCTTGATGAAGCTCATCGCAAAGAGCGCCGACCGGGCCGCGACGATGAAATCGCAGGCCAGCGCCATGTCGCAACCCAGGCCCACCGCGTGGCCGTTCACCGCGGCGATCGTCGGCTTGGACAGGCCGTGGAGGGCGGCGATGCTGTGGTGGGTCTGCCTCTGCCGCCTCCAGCCATTGTAGGCGACGGCGTCGGCCGGCGCGCTCAGTCGCTCCTGCATTCCCGATACGTCGCCCCCCGCGCAAAACGACTTGCCGGCACCGGTCAGGATGACGGCGCGCACGGCCTGATCCGCCTCCAGCCCGCCCAGCGCCGCGACCAGTTCCGATCTCATCGCATCGTCGATCGCATTGCGCGCCTGCGGCCGGTTGAGGGTCAAGGTTGCGACCGGACCGTCGACCGACACATCCACGAACCGCAAGCCGCTGGAATCCGATGTCATGCGCGCACCGCCTTCGTAGCCGGTTGCGACACTTCACGGGGTCGCAGGTTGCCGCTCGGCCCATGCCGAATGTCGAAGCGATCTTGCATCAAACGCCCGGGGCCGGGCGCAACACGATACCGGCCGGAATCGAACAGAGACACTGGCGCGGCCATCTCGGAAACGAACATTTTGAGTGGATTTAGCAAACAATGCATTGGCCTGCATCTCGATCCCGATCCGGCGCTGTCAGAGACGCCGAACAACCGCGCCGGCTTCGGAAGGCTTCGCGTCGGAGATGCGGGACCTCGCCCGGTTCATCGCCTGCCAGACCGCCAGCGGCGTGGCGGGCATCGTGATGTCGCGGACGCCGTATTCCTTGAGCGCGTCCGTGATCGCGTTAATCACGGCAGCGAGCGCCGGCGTGGTTCCGCCCTCGCCGCCGGCCTTGATTCCGAGCGGATTGGTGGACGAGAGCACCTCGACGATCTCGTCCTTGAAGCGCGGCAGCATGCTGGCCCGCGGCACGCCGTAATCCATGAAGGATCCGAAGAGCGGCTGCCCCGAGGACAGATCGACGCCGCACTGTTCCCAGAGCGCCTGGCCTACGCCCTGGGCGATCCCGCCGTGCGTCTGCCCCTGCACGATCAGCGGATTGATGCACCGGCCGACATCATCCACCGCCACATACGCTGGGATCGAGACAGACCCGGTCTCGGGATCAATCTCGACCTCGCAAACTGCGCATCCGTTGGGAAACACCGGCTCGTGCATCTCGTTGTCGGCGACGGCGCAGAGGTCGAAACCGTCGAGGTCCGGTCGGGCTGCCATCTCGCGCGCAAGCTCGAACAGATCAAAGGACTTGTTGCTCCGCAGCGAGCCGAACCGGCCCTCCCGGAACTGGACCGCCTCTTCCGCAACGTCCAGCACCGCGGCGGCCGCGCGCCTTGCCTTCGTCATTACCTCGCCGGAGGCGATCGCTATGGCCGTTCCGGCATGCCGCATCGAGCGGCCGGAATGAGAGCCGCCTCCGACGCGGACGACGTCCGTATCCCCGTAGATAACATCCACGGATTCCTGCGGCACCGACAAAAGGTCCGCCGCCACCTGCGCGAAGCTGGTTTCATGCCCCTGGCCGCTCGGCTGGGTCCCTATCACGATCGTCACTCGCCCGGCAGGCAGAACCGATATCTCGGCCCGCTCGCGCGGCGCGCCGCTCGACGCCTCGACGTAGTTCGCAATGCCCATTCCCAGCAGCCTCCCCCGCCTCCGGGCCGCGGCTTTGCGCTCCGCAAAGCCGCTGAAATCCGCCGTCTCCAGCGCGAGGTCCATGTTCATTTCGTATTGGCCGCTGTCGTAGACTGAGCCGGCCGGATTCCGGTACGGCATCGCGTCCGGACGGATCAGATTCAGGCGTCTCAGCGCAACCCGGTCCATCCCCAGTTCGTCGGCAGCCATGTCGACCAGGCGCTCGATCGCGAACGTCACCTCCGGCCGGCCCGACGACCGATAGGCGCTGACCGGCATCGTGTGGGTGAACACCGCCCGCGCGCGCACCGTGGCGCTGGGAATGTCGTAAACGCCGGTCGTCAGGCTCGCTCCCTTGTAAAGGGGAGAAAGCGAAACGCACAGCGCACCGACGTTGCAGACGTTATCGGCCCGCATCGCGAGAAAGCGCCCGTCGGCGCGGAGCGCAAGCGCGACGCTGGTGACGAGGTCGCGCCCCTGATAGTCGGTCAGGAAGGCGTCCGACCGCGACGCCGTGAACTTGACCGGGCGCCCCACCGTCCTGGAAGCCCACAGGACCAGCGCGAACTCGACGTAGGGACGGTTCCGCGATCCGAAATTCCCGCCGACATCGAAGGAGAGGACACGGACCTGCTCCGGCGCGACCCCGAGCACCGCCGCAAGCTCGCTCTTCTGCTTGACCGCGCCACCGCTGCCGGCATGAAGCGTATAGCGGCCGCTTTTTTCATCGTAGCATCCCAGGGCCGAGCGGGGCTCCATGGCCACCGCGGTGACACGGCCGATCGTGAACTTCGCGCGGACCACATGATCCGCCGACCGGAAAGCCTGCGCCGTCGCCGCTTCGTCGCCGAAAAGCGTATCGACGAGCACGTTGCCCGTCCCCTCATTCCAGACCAGCGGCGCATCGGCGGCCAACGCGTCCTCGATCCGAGCCACGAACGGCCGCTCCTCGTACTCGACACGCACGAGTTCGACCGCATCGAGAGCGGCCGCGTGGGTGTCGGCGATAACGAGGGCGACGGCCTCGCCCACATGGCGGACCTCGCCGACTGCCAGGATATGGTGGATGCCGATGAACGGGTCGCCGCCGCCTGGCGCCGTGAGTCGAAGGTCGTAGCGCGACTGAGCGGCGGGCGCATGCGGGATCGGCTTCAGCCCGTCCGCGAGCAGGTCCTCGCCGGTCAGCACCGCAAGGACGCCGGGGGCCGTCATGGCCTCCGCGGTGTCGATCCCGACGATCCGGGCGCTGGGATGCGGCGAGCGGACGAGAGCCGCGTGGACCTGTCGCTCCATGCTGAAATCGTCGCTGAACCGGCCCGCGCCCTTGAGCAGCCGCTCGTCCTCCTTCCGCCGCAAGGGGCGTCCGATGGACTTGAAGCGGGCCGGATCCGAAACGGCCGTCCGATCAGTCACCGCAATGGCCCGCTTCTCGGATCGCCGTGCTCATCGGGGATCGCCGCCGGGCGCGAGCCGGAGCAGCCGTTCCGCATTTGTGCGCCCGATTTTGATCCGGTCGGATTCGGCGATACCGGCGCGGTCGAACCAGTGCGCCGCCTCTTCATTGTCCTCGAAAGGATAATCGACCGAGAACATGATCCTGTCGGAACCGATCGTAAGAATGGCGAAGACCAGGGCCCTGGTTGAAAAGTGACCGCTCGTCGTGACGTGGAAGTTGTCGAGGAAATAATCGGTCATCGTTCTTCCGGCCGGACGATCCGGGACCTTCTCAAGCCGGCTGTCGAGGCGCGAAAGGTCGAAGAGAATTCGTTCGCCGAGGTGCCCCAGAACGACCTGAAGCTTCGGATAGCGGTCGAACAATCCGCTGCCGGCCAGGCGCAGCGCATGAATCGAGGTTTCCTCCGCGAACCCCCACGGCGCGCCGATCAGCCAGGGATGCCCCTCATAGGACTGGCGCTGGCTCGGAAGCTGGTCGCGGGGATGCAGGTAGAAGGGGAAACCCGAGGCTTCGACCACGCCCCAGAAGGGCCGATACTGCGGCAGATCGTAGTAGAGCGCCCGGCCGTCGTCGCCGACCTGCGAGAAGCCGTTGACCATGGCACCTTTGAATCCGAGCTCGTCGATGCAGCGCAGAAACTCGCGCGCCGCGCTGTCGGGATCCTGCATAGGCAGGGCGGCGAAGCCCGAGAAGCGGTCCGGCCGACGCCGCACCTGCTCCGCCAGAAAGTCGTTCACCCGTCTCGCCGCCTCGACAGCCGCAGACACCTCGGTGATGCCCTGGATGCTAACCGGGTTCAGCGAAAGCACCGCCCTCTCGATCCCTGCACGGTCCATCGTGGCCAGGCGTTCGTCGTGGATGTCGAGAAGCCGCTTCGGCAGGTCCGCCCAGTAGCCCGGCGCGGCATACCGGCCGGCCTTGACAGTCTCCTCCGTTGCAAAGTGCTCCTCAAGAGCGATCTTGTTCTTCATCGAAGCAGGCCCCTGACGGATAACGGGACGTATCTTGCGGTCCGGCTTTGCACAGACGCGGGCGGCATCCGCACGAAGCCGGCTGCGGCGGATCTGGCGGCGAGCCCGGCAGCGAGACTGGTCTGGAGCCCTTCACCGTTTCATGGAAGCGGTGAAGGGCTCCAGATTTGGATTGTCGCATTTTCCTCGCGCGGACCGGCTTCCCGCTTCGCTCGGAAACGCTCTAGCGGTTTAGCTTCGCCTTGACGCGCTCGGTCACGCTCTTCCACTTCTGCAGGTCTGTGACAACGTGCTTTTCCAGCGCGTCGAGCGTGATGGACAGCGGCTCCACTCCGTTCTTCGTCAAGGCGCCCTTCACCTCCGGAAGCTCGGTGATCTTCACGATCGCCTCGGCGAGCCTCCGGCGGACCGGAAGGGGCGTGCCCTTGGGCGCGAAGAAGCCGTACCAGATCGAGGTATCGACCTCGGCCAGCCCCTCCTCCTGCATCGTCGGCAGGTTGGGGATCAGGCTGGAACGCTCCTTCGAAGTCACAGCCAGAAGCTTGACGCGGCTGTCGTTTGTATATCCGGCGGCCGTCGGAGCGGTCGCGAAGACCGATGGAATCTGCCCTCCCAGGAGGTCCGCGATCGCGGCGGGAACCCCCTGATATGGGATGAACGAAAGATCGGCGCCGGTCGCCAGGCTGAACTGCTCGCCGGCCATGTGCGGCGCGGACCACAGCCCCGACGACCCGAACGCGACCTTGCCCGGCCGCGCCTTGGCATAGGCCACGAATTCCTTGACGCTGGAAACGCCGAGTCCTGAACTCACCATCAGGATGACAGGCCCGTCCGCAAACGTGGCTATCGGGGAGAGATCCGACGCAAAGCTGTATTGCAGCTTGAGGGCGTGGGCGCTGATCGTGTTGGCCGTCGAGCCGATCACGATGGTGTAGCCGTCCGGCGGGGTGCGGGTCGTCCATTCCGCCGCAAGGTTGCCGGCTGCGCCGGGCCTGTTCTCAACGATGAACTGCTGGCCGAAGTGCTCTGTCAGCTTCTGGGCATAGATTCGGCCGAGGATATCGGCCGAACTGCCCGGCGGGAATCCGACCACGAGTCTGACAAGCCGCGATGGATACGTCTCCTGCGCACCTGCGGCTGGCGCAGAGAGCACGGCGGCGGCCATGAATGCCGCAGCAATCCACTTCATGAACATCCCTCCCTCCAGAACCGGACATCCGAAGTCCGATCAGGCTTCTTGAATTCTCGCCCTGGCTTGCGCCAGTCAGAACGGGCGCTCGCACCCGCGCAGACCACCCTCAGGCGGATTCAGCTTTTCATCGGCGCAAAGCGGTCTCAACAAATTTCTTAGCCTGCTTGGACCAATATAACGTTTGGCAAACACCGCGCGGGACAGGCGCGAAGCTGCGCGGATCGCCCGGCGGGATAGATCCGGCCATCCGGCTTTCGCTTCCGCCTTCAACGTCCGGACGGACAGCCCCTGCTTCGGGGGAGGTGCTGGCGCCGCGACGATCCATGCACTAACAATCGCGCTCGCAGCGCGGCCGGAGGGCTCGCAAACACGGCGCGGCCGACCGGAGATAATCGCGCGCAGGGATTCAGACCGATTGGATGAGACGCCATCGGCTGCATCGAAAGGACCGTTTCGCACCATCGTCGTCAATCGCCGCGACGGCCGCCGCTCCGCTTTCAACCAGCAGGCTCGAGCGTCCAGGTCCGGCTGCGGGGTTTGTCGCGACCGCGCCGGGAGCTTTCGTCGGATCCACATTCGGGAGGAGTTGTCATGCCAGGCATCGTTTCAGGCAAGGTCGCCATCGTCACCGGGGCGGGCCGCGGCATCGGCCGCGCCATCGCGATGCTGATGGCGCGCGAGGGCGCGAGTGTCG
>CAZZCV010000010.1:0-36897 GCA_964653225.1 uncultured Rhodoplanes sp.
CCGACAAGGAAGGCTTCCTGCGCAGCGAGACATCGCTGATCCAGACCATCGGCCGCGCCGCGCGCAACGTGGATGGCCGCGTCATCCTTTATGCCGATCACGTCACCGGCTCGATGGAGCGCGCGATGGCGGAGACCAGCCGCCGCCGCGAGAAGCAGACCGCCTATAACGAGGCCAACGGCATCACGCCCGAGAGCGTGAAGAAGTCGATCGGCGACATTCTGTCCTCGGTCTACGAGCGCGACCACGTGCTGGTCGCGACCGGCGCGGGCGAGAGCGGCGCGTTCGAGGATGCCGCCACCATCGGCCACAACTTCGAGGCCGTGCTGGCCGACCTCGAGACCCGGATGCGCGAGGCCGCCGCCGATCTGGACTTCGAAGAAGCCGCGCGCCTGCGCGACGAGGTCAAGCGCCTGCGCGCCACCGAGCTGGCGGTGGTGGACGATCCCACCTCGAAGATCCTCAGGCTGCCGAGCGGCCCGCGCCGCGGCAAGGACCGTGGGCCACGCAAGCCCACGCTCGACGAGATGGGGCCGGGCATGGAGAGCAAACCCCATCGCCCGGACGTCTCGCCGCGCTCCACCAGCGGCCGACCCGGCCAGCGCGGCGGCTTCAAGAAGCGCGGGCGGTAGTCCGCAACACCTTGAACGCCGCCCCCGGGCCGCGCGAAGCGGCGTGCCCGCGATCCCGACTCAACCCGCGGCACCCGGCCCCGGCGCCTCGGGCGGCACGCCGCGCCTGTAGGCGGTATGGTTGACGATGGTCGCGTTCCAGATCTGGCCGTTGGGGATCAGGATCTGCGTGCCGTCCTCGCCCGCAAGCTCGGTCATGAACAGGCTCAGGTCCTTCACGATGCCGCGCTTGCCCGCGACCTCGACGTCGTCCTCCAGCCGCAGCGGCCGGAACAGGAGCAACATCACGCCCGAAGCCATGTTGGACAGCGTGCCCTGCAGCGCCAGGCCGATGGCGAGCGAGGCCGCGCCGATCACCGCGATCAGGCTGGTGGCCTGGATGCCGATGAGCTGGAGAATGATGAGGAACACCAGCACCAACACCGCGTAGCGCGCCAGGCTGGAGAGGAAATTCGCGAGCGTCGGGTCGATCCGGTTGAACGACAGCGCGCGGCGGGCCGCGCGCTGCACGGCGTTGGCGACCCACCAGCCGATCAGCGCCACCGCGAGCGCGCCCGCGAAGCTCATCCCGTAGACGAGAAGCAATCCGCTCAGCCGCTCGACGTCCGTGGCCATGGCGCGTGTCCTTTCATTCCGTGGTGCCCGCCCGCGATCCTACGCGGCCGGCGCGCCGCGCGGTACCCCGCACCTGCACGGCCGCGTCGTTGTCGACGGCGCCGCCGCGCGCTACACCGGATCATGCGTTCGCCGCAATCGCTCCTGTTCTGGCTCGTCGTCGTCGCGCTCGGCGCGCTGATCGCGCAGGCCATGCAGGACGGCCGCTGGCCGTGGCGGAGCAGCGGGCAACGGCCCGCGCCGCAGGCCACCGGCGACGCCATCGCCGGTCGCGCGCGCGTGGTGGACGGCGATTCGCTGGAGGTCGCCGGCCGGCGCATCCGGCTGTTCGGCATCGACGCACCGGAGGGCCGCCAGACCTGCCGCGACGCACGCGACCGCAGCTATCGCTGCGGCGAGGATGCGCGCCGCGCGCTCGCCGGCCTGATCGGCGGCCGGGAGGTGTCCTGCACGCCGGTCGGCGAGAGCCACGACCGCGACGTGGCCGTGTGCACAGCGGGTGGCCGCGATCTGTCCGAGGCGATGGTGCGCGACGGCTTCGCGATCGAGCTTCGCAACCACTCGCGCGGGCGCTACAGCGCCGCCGAACGCGAGGCGCGCGACGCGAAGCGGGGGCTGTGGGCGGGCTCGTTCGAGCGGCCCGGCGCGTGGCGGCAGGGGAACATGCGGTAGCGCAGGATGCCTTCGCCGGTGAACGGCACGGAACGCAGGCGCTCCCTCTCCCCGCAAGCGAAGAGACGTGACGGAGAAACCGCCCGCCCTACGGCGCCGGCGGGGCCACCAGCGCGTCGGGCTGGTTGGTGCGCTGGAGCGCGTCGGCCACGAAGCCGGACGCCTTGCGCTCCTCGATGAACTCCTTGAGGTAGGCCACGCCCGCGAGCCGGCCCTTGGGCGTGCCCATCGCCTGGTTGATCGCCATGAAGCGCTCCGGCAGCACGCGCACGTCCGGATCGGTTGCGGCGTAGGCCGCGAGCGGCTGGCGCACGCCGGCCGCGACCTCCAGCCTGTCGTTGAAGAACAGGTCGATGGAAGCCCGTCCGCCGCCGGTGGTGGCGCGCACGATCTCGGCGTTCTTGATGGTGCGGGTCAGGAACAGGTCGTAGGCCGAGTTGACGCCGACCGCGATCCGTACTCCGGGCTTGTCCACGTCGGCCGGCGTCTGGAACGGCGCATCCTTGCGCACCATGTAGGCGCCCTCGATCAGCACGTAGGCGGGGGTGAATTCGATCTCCGCCGCGCGCACCGGCTCGATGGCGAGGAACGCCACGTCCCACTTGTCTTCCTTGAGCGCCTTGAACACCTCGCCCGCGGCGTCGAACAGCACCAGCTCCACCGGCACGCCGAGGCGGCGGCCCAGCTCCTCGGCCAGCTCGATGGTGATGCCCGCAGGCTTGCCGCCGGCGGGATTGCGCTGCACCAGCACACCGTTGCCCTGGTTGATCGCAGCCCGCAGCCGGCCGGTGGGCGCAAGATCCTTGAGTACGGCAGCGGACGGCTGGGACATGGAGGGAGCCTTTGGTGCGGATTGCGCTTGCGCGGGGATCGGGGGTGCGCAGAGAAGCACGGCGGACAAGGCGAGGGAAGAGGTGCATGCGGTGATCCTCCCTGACGACATTGGCCCCAGGCTTAGCGACACAGGCGGCAGGGGGCGAGCGTGCCTTAACATCCAGATCGCGGAGAAGAACGGAGATACAGCGAACACCCCAAACTGAACGCATAGCGATCTACAGCTTCTTTATTTCCATTGCGGATATTGGAGAGCGGCAGAGCTAAGCCAATCAGGCCCTCCATGAAACCAGGATTTGAAGAGGGCCCAAACGCCTTATTCGAGCGGATCGAAAAGCGCCCGCGTTTGGACCGAGCAATGGATTAGACAGTGGCTTTTCTGTCCGAATTGCGGAGCGGATAGCATCAATGCCTATCCCGCAAATCGACCCGTGGCCGATTTCTTTTGCTCAACATGCAAAGAAGATTATGCCTACGAGACGAAAACAGTGAAGCCACAGGATGGCTGATCGAAGTGAAGAAATGCGTGGAGGAAATCAGAAAGCCGGAATGCGCCTAAGAGATCAGGGTTATCTCGATTTTGTCTCCCGCGGCTCCTATCGTCTGCAGGCTCAGAAATAACCTGCGCCGCCGGCGGAGCGATATGCTCTTCGTTCCGCAGCCGTTGAGACGCACATGGGAGAAACGCATGGCTTGGTTTTGCAGCCATTATCTATGCGATCGGTGCGGCAACGCATGGACGGATTGCTGGTCCTGCATGTGCGATGACGATCGTCCGAGGTGTGGCGCTCGTCATATGTCGCCATTCGAGGGCGACGATCTCACCGACATCATTGAAAAAGAATCTTCAAAATTCATCGTTTTCTGCTCGCCCCCAACCGCCGAGCACGCACCCGACTATGAAGAGATCGGTCGTTTCGAAACGAAATCCGAGGCCGAGGCGTTTCTTGCTTTCAGGTCCACCGCGGGTTGACATCATTTATAGGAATATATGTCTATATTACTCACCTCACGGCGGGGCGCCATCCAGAGGCGTCTGGGCGGCCCCCGGCGCCTCCCCTTCCGTCCGCCCTGAATGAACGGTCCCGGAGCCCGAAACCGTCGCGATGGAGCGCCGGACGGCGCGCGCTTCCCGCAGGGCGCGCGACGCCGCAAGGCGTGACCAACGATGTGGCGCCGGCCGGCACTCCATCTCCCCGCCAATTCCGGCGGGATGTCTCTCCCCATGGAGAGACGGAGGAGGGAGGGCGCGCCCGGCGTCCGCACAAAACCCGGGCCCGCCGCCGCATGTCCGAAGCAATCCGGAGCCCGCAAGGACCGCCGTGCCGTCTCCGTCCCGCGCCGGCGGAAAGCCGGGGCCCCGGCGTTTACCCCGCCCGGCGCATCGGCTTTATCCCGCCGCAAAGGCGTGTATGGTTCGGCCCGATTTCGGGCGGGGCCTGCCGTTTCAGGCCCGGCCGCGCGGCAGGGCCTGGGGATCGAGCCCGCCGCATCGCCAAAAACCGACGGGGACACGAAATGAACCATCGTTCGTTGCGTATTGCGTTGCTAACCACCGCACTGGCCGGACTGCCGGCCGCGGCGCTGGCCCAGTTCCCGCCGCCGCCTCCCCCGCCCGGCGCGCCGCCCGCGGCCGCGCCGCAGGTGCAGGACCGCTGGCCCTCCCCGCCGCCGCCGCGCCAGCAGGCCCAGCCGCAGGCCGAAGACCAGCAGCCGCAGCCCAAGCCGGCCGCCCCGGCGCCGACCCGGAAGCCGGCCGCGGCCCCCGCCGGCGGAAAGCCTGCGGCCACGGCGAAACCGAAGGTCGCGCCGCGCGCACCCGCCACCACGGTGGCCTGCAGCGGCGTGTTCGCCAAGGATTCCACGCACCTGAAGCTCGCCCAGCGCTTCGACTCGCGCAACCTGACGTGGGGCGAGGTCGACGGCCCCGAGGGCTCGAAGATCAACGCCTCGGTGCTTTATCCGAACGATCCCAAGCGCCGGCTCGAGGTGCTCTGGAACGACGACGCCGGCCGCAGCGACCTCCAGCTCATCGCCATCAACGGCCAGTCGCAGTGGACCGCGCCGCGCGGCCTGAAGCTTGGCATGGCGCTGGCCGCGCTGGAGAAGGCGAACGGCAAGCCGTTCAAGCTCACCGGCTTCGGCGCGGACGGCACGGCCTCGGTGGTGAGCTGGGAAGGCGGTGCGATGAGCAAGCTGCCCGGCGGCTGCAAGGTCGGCGTGCGGCTCGCGGCTCCCGCGCCCGCCCCCGAAATCGCGGGCCAGAAGGAGCTTCTCTCCAGCGACGCCGCTCTCAAGGCCGCCAAGGCCACGATCGGAGAAATCCTGATCGGGTATTGAGACGCCGCAAAAGCGTCATTCTGACGCCCAACTCCCATGCGGCAATCCGGTCCGGACGGCGGGGCGGAGTGTCTCAAACTGGGAGTGAGTGCATGAACAAGCCCGAACGGCTCGGAGACGTCGACAAGGACGCGGAGGCCGTGGTCAACGCGGTCGAAGGCGAGATCCGCGAATTCGTCCGCCGCGACGTTTCGACCTTCCGCCGGCCGCACCACACGCCGGAAATCCAGAGCGAGGCCGCGGCCGAGAACATCGCCTCGCTGATCCAGCGGGTGTCCGGCGCTTCCGTCGCCGAGGTGGAGCGCGTCATCACCGAGCTGACGGTGCTGCGCGACACGCTGCGCAGCGAGGGCGAGCGGGTGCAACGGGACATAACCAACTACGCGGCGCTGAGCCAGGCGGCGCTGACCTCGACGCGGATCATCGCGGACAGCCTGAACAACTGGCGGCCGAACATGCCGGCGCAGCAGACGGCCTCGCCGCCGACCGCGCCGAACCGGAGCAACGGCAGCCGCTGAGCTGGCTGCGCCGCATCGCTCGCAGGGGCTCCACGCAAGGATAAAACATCGCCGCCGCCGGTTTCGATCCGGCGGCGGCGTTTGCATTCGGAATGGCTGCGCGCGTCAGTGCGCGATCTCGCCGACCACGATGCCGTTCGGCGGATTGACGATCAGGATGCGGTCGCCGGTGTCGACGTATTTGTAGCGCACGGCCTCCGGGATCTCCTTGGTCACCGCCTCGGGAAAGGCGCGCAGTTCGGTACCCGGCGGCACCGCGTCGGCGACATGCGCGTTGATCTTGGCGTCGCTTTTTGCGCCAGCGTTCGGCGCCGCGTCTAGGCCCGCTGCGATCGTGCGTTTCTGTTCGTCCGAGAGCGGGAAGCCAAACGACATGATCGGCCGCTTGTCCTGCTCGGCGTTCTCCGCCGACACGGTCGAAGGCAGGGTCTGACGGGTCGCCCCCGGCACGTCTGGCTGATCGCCGCCACCCGGCGTGGCGGCCTGCGATGGCCCGACCGAGCCTGGCTTCAGATATTCGGACTCCGGACTCTCCGGGTTGGAGGCAGGGCCCGGCGGCGGGACGGTGTGCATCGGCGCGACCTGCTCGCTGCCTTGCTTCGACACGTCGTCCTTCTGCCGGGAGGCGGACGTTTCCTGATTGGTGGGCTGCGGCTGGGCTGCGGCATGACCCACGCTGCACACCAGGAACGCGGCAACTCCGAGTGAAAGGGCTTTGCGCATGATGGACCTCCGGCCGGCTCGGGTGGCCGACTGCGGAGACAACGCGCGATCCGGCGATGCGTTGCATCGGCGGAACGTTGCATCGGCGGAGCCACCGAAAGCGCGAAAGAAAAATGGCCCCTTGCGGGGCCATTTTCATGGGCCGTTCGGTGCGGTCAGCGGCAGGTGCGGACGACCACCCTGCGGCCCTGACGATAGGTCACGCGCGAGGTGCAGACCTGGCGGTGGCGGTAATGCGGGCGGTTGTGCCGGTAGTGGCTTCGATAGCGCGGCCCGCGGCGATCCGGACCGATCTGCACGTTGATCTGTGCGAGCTGGGTGCCGGGCGTGAGCTGGATCGGCTGCTCGATCGCATCGGTCATGGTGGTGGCGGCTGCGGCCGGCGCGGTCAGGGCCGGTGCCGCCAGCATGAAACCGGCAGCGGCCAGGGCAATGGCAAGCTTGGTCATCGGCATCTCCTTGGGAGTCTCGTCAACGCGACCGTCAACGGGGCTCGCGGAGATTTGTTCCCTCGCTCCGAAAGTGCTTATCGGGGCGATGTGATGGCGACGGCGTTCGCGCCGTCGGCGGCGAAGCGTCCATCGGCGTGAGTGAGAACCACGGTCGCGGCCATCACGATCACCGCGGCGGTCACGCCGCCGAAGATCAGGCCCATGAATCCGAGGGTGGTGCGGTCAGCCATTGTCAGACGTGTCCCTGTATCCCTTTGTCGCTGCGACTGCCGCACCGGTTCAATCCGGTCGCCGCGACAACGTCCCGTTCGCCGCCCGGTTCCTGGCCTCAGGAACCGGGACGGAAAATCCTATCGCGAATTCTTCGGTGGCTGGGAAAAGCCGCGCCGGATGGTTAAACCCGCGGACGCCGCCCGCGGCAACCCCTCGAACGGGGTTGTCCGCAGACCCTAGAGAATGGCGGTGGCGCAGGAGACCATTCCGACCGGACGCCGGTCCGCGGCGCTGACCAGCGTGACGCGGCCGAAGCTGTTGCTGCGGCCGATCCGCACCACGCGGGCGTCGGCCAGCACGTCGAAACTCACCGGACGGAGGAAGTGCATGGTCTGGTCCACCGCGCTCATCGGGCGATAGCCGCTCCAGGCCGCGGCGCAGGCGAACATCATCGCGGTGTCGGCCAGCGCGAGCAGCGCCTGCGGACAGACCAGGCCGCCTTCGTGGCAGACCTTCGCGGAGAACGGCAGCCGCAACACCGCGCCGGGCTGCCAGTCGGCGGGGGCGCCGGCCGGCCGGCCGGATTCGATCGCCTCCACCAGAATGCCGAGTTCCTGAACCCAAGGCGCGATCCGTTCGGTGAGCAGGCGCCCCGCCGCCTTGATTCCGAACACCTCGTCGACGGCTTCGAGCCGCCGCGCCTCAAAACCCATATGCCCGCCTCCGTCATCCCACCGGCGCGTGCGCACACACGTTTTCGCGCGAATCACTTTTCGAGCTTAGGAGGCCGATTTTTGCTTCGCCAGAGTCGGCCGCGATTTTATTTGTGGTCAATCGGCGCCCGCGATGCGCGAAATGGCGGGATTTCGTGCTAGCGTTTTCCCGCGAAACAGCATGGCGCCTGGATTTCACGGAGTACGGATTCCAGGCTGACGGCGTGCGGAGGCAGGCGTGAACAAGAATGCCGCAGGACTGCGACGGCCGATGCCGCCGATGCGCCCATCCGCAAGGATCGCCGCTGCGGCCGCAGCCCTTGGTCTTTTGGTTGCGATGCCGTCAGTGTCCGCCGGAGCCGCGGGCTGGTTCGAGAAGTCCGTCTATCTCACCGGGCCGCGCTATGACGCGGCGCTGCCGCCGTGCGAGGCCGCGCTGCCCACGATCCAGACCCGCTTCGCGACCAAGGAAGGCCGGTTCTGGAATTCGGACCTGCAGATCGCGGGCTTCGACCGGGTGCGGCAGACCGCGTTCCGGCCCTGGACCGCGGGCACCATCCCGCGCCGCTTCTGCACCGCGAGGGCCTTTGTCTCCGACGGCCGCAAGCGCACGGTGCACTACTCGATCATCGAGGACGGCGGCGAGATCGGCGCGACCTGGGGCGTGCAATGGTGCGTGGTCGGGCTCGACCGGAATTGGGCCTACAACCCGCAATGCAAGATGGCGCGCCCCTGACAGGCTGCGGCATTTCGGCCGGGCCATTTTTGTTCTTGAAATGTTCTATTCGGCGACTTAGCCTGCGCCGGCGTCAACGCTGTGCTGAGGGGGGCGTATCATGGTGCTTCGTGCGATCGGTCGGTTGGCCTGCGCCGCCGGCATGCTGGTTTCCGCTTTCATTCTGACCGTTTCGAATCCGGCCGCAGCGCAGGACCGGCGGCAGAGCCAGCCGGGCCAATTCGACTTCTACGTCCTCGCCCTGTCCTGGTCGCCCTCGTTCTGCGAGGCCGCTGCGGAACGCGGCCGCCAGGCGCCGCGCGAGCAGTGCGGCGAGCGGCCCTACTCCTTCGTCGTGCACGGGTTGTGGCCGCAATACGAGCGCGGCTTCCCGGAATATTGCCAGGTGCCCGCGCCGCGGCTCGACCGCAACATCGTCTCGCGGATGCTCGACCAGATGCCGTCGCCGCGGCTGGTGTTCAATCAATGGGACAAGCACGGCACCTGTTCCGGCCTGTCGGCGCGCGCCTATTTCGAGAACGTGCGCAAGGCCCGCGCGGTCGTGAAGATCCCCGAGGAGTACATCCGCCTCACCGAGCACAAGATGGTGACGCCCGCCGAGGTCGAGGGGGCTTTCCTGAAAGCCAACCCCGGCCTCAGCCCCGCCGCGATCGCCGTGACGTGCGACTCGCGCCGCCTGAGCGAGGTCCGCATCTGCCTGAGCAAGGAGTTCGGCTTCCGCGATTGCGGCGAGGTCGACCGCCGCGCCTGCCGGCGCGACAAGCTGGTGATGCCGCCGGTCCGCGGCGGCAGCGGAAGCTGATCGCGGCCGTGCCGGGTCGCGGCCGGCGAGCGCCGATCCGGCGCCCGCGTTCCGCAGCGGCAAGCACCTTGCGCGGACCGGCAAGCGCGATGCTCGGGACAGAGCGCGAAGCGGCGCGCGGCGGACGCACGCCCGGCCGGGTCACCGAACGGATCAATTGCCCTTGAAGGTCGCGCTCATGCTGTCGTTGTAGCTCTTGAGGTAACGCATCGAGCGCGCGTCATCGAGCAGCGTGAGCACCCGCTGGCCGTCGGCCGCAGCCTGGTTCATCTCACGGTGCAGCGACTGCAGCGGCGCGTCGAGGAACCCCGGACGCACGCCGTCCAGGCCCGGATGCCCGAAGCCGTAAAGCATGGCCGTTGCTGCCAGACATCGCCACATCGGGCTCTGTCATCCTTTCGATCCGCTCCGCGCGGCTTCCGGAACCGGCCGGCGACCGCGCCGTTCGGCATGCCAGGACGCGATCCGAAAAAGCGGGAACCGGTTTTCCGGTCCGGTCACGCCCCAAACTCAAGAAAAGCGGGCTCCATTCAACCTCGACGCGTTGACCATAGCGGCCAACCATCATTTGTTGCCTAAACCCGCGCCTACAATTTTACTCGTTTCCGCGCCTTGCCGTGCGACAAGTCCGCGACGTCCTTAACGCCGGCCGGCCCGGCCACTCCGCATCCGACACCGACCATGAACTACCGCCACGCCTATCACGCCGGAAATTTCGCCGACGTGGTCAAGCACGCGATCCTGTGCCGGGTGCTGACGCATCTCGCCGGCAAGCCGGCGCCCTACCGCGTGATCGACACCCATGCCGGCGCGGGCGTTTACAACCTGACGGGCGACGAGGCTCAGCGCACCGGCGAGTGGCGCGACGGGATCGGACGGCTCCTCGCCGCGCCGCTCGACCCGGACGTGCGCGCGCTGCTCGCGCCCTATCTCGATGCGGTCGCCGCCCGCAATCCGCCGGGGACGCTCGCGCTCTATCCCGGATCGCCCGCGCTCGCGCAGGCCCTCATGCGCCCGCAGGACCGGCTGATCGCCAGCGAGCTGGAACCGCAGGCCGCAGCCGCCCTCGCGCAGGCGCTGCGCGGCGACGCGCGCGCCACGGCGCTCGCGCTCGACGGCTGGACCGCGCTCAACGCCAACGTGCCGCCGAAGGAGCGCCGCGGCGTGGTGCTGGTCGATCCCCCGTTCGAGCAGCCGGACGAGTTCTCCCGGATGATCGAGGCGTTCGCGGCCGCGCACCGCAAATGGCCGACCGGCATTTACCTGCTCTGGTACCCGGTCAAGGACGCCGCCGCCGTGTCATCCTTTAGTCGAAGGCTCGGCCGGCTCGGCATTTCCAAGATTCTGCGCGTGGAATTGACCGTCGCGCCGGCGGCCGGCGCGCCCGGGCTGCGCGGCACCGGTCTGATCGCGGTGAATCCGCCCTGGACGCTGCACGACGAGCTGCGCCGCCTGCTTCCGGCGCTCGCGCGTGCGCTCGCCCGCGATGCAGCATGCGAAACGCGGCTCGACTGGATCGCCCGGGAAAGCCCGGGCTGAGACCGTTCGCCCCTTCCCAGCCGGCCGGCATTGTGGATACGCTATCGCCGTTGGCTTGGACGTTCCGCCCCTTGGGGGGACGGCGGAGTGACCGAGGCCCGATCGGCCTTGAGCCTTTTCCGTTTTGCGAATGCCGAGCCGAGCTGCTGCGCCGTGGGGGCGGGCGGTGAAGCAATTTCGGGGAGAGGAGCTTTCCCGATGGCAATGAGCGGTACGGTCAAGTTTTTCAACGGCGAGCGCGGCTACGGATTCATCAAGCCGGACGACGGCGGACGCGACGTGTTCGTCCACATCACCGCGGTGGAGCACGCAGGCCTGAAATCGCTGAACGAGGGCCAGCGCATTCAGTTCGAGGTCGAGCCCGACAAGAAGGGCAAGGGCCCCAAGGCCGTCAACCTGGTGATCACCGGCTGACGCGCGGCCGGAGGATCGCCGATCCTCCGGACATGCCGCACCGGACCGGGCGCAACGAGGGCCCGGCACAGCGGCGGCCGGACACGACAACGGCCGGTCGCGCGGGCGGATATCGCGACCGCCTGTTTCGACGGGGGAGGATTGTATCGCCGCGGGCCGCATGCGGACCCGCGCGGGATTCCGTTTCCGCACGCCTTCCATCCGGTCCCGGCTTCATGCGAGATTGGGCATCATGATGATTCTCCGCACCTCGCCACCCTCGCCCTTCGGCCGCAAGATCGTGATCGCGGCGGACCTGCTCGGCCTGTCCGGCGACATCCGGATCGAGGTCGCGGACGCGACCAATCCGAACGACACGCTGCGGCAGCAGAACCCGGTCGGAAAGATTCCGACGCTGGTCATCGAGGACGGCTCCACGCTGTTCGATTCCCGCGTGATCCTCGAATACCTCGACCACCGCGCGGGCGGCGGAAAGATCATCCCGCAGGAGCCCGGAGCGCGCTTCGCCGCGCTGCGCCTGCAGGCGCTCGCCGACGGCATCGCCGACGCCTCGCTGCTGGTGGTTTACGAGGGCCGCTTCCGCCCCGCGGAGCGCCACGAGGCGAAGTGGCTCGACTACCAGAACGACAAGATCCGGCGCGGCTTCGCCGTGCTGGAGGCCGCGCCGCCGGCGATCGATGCCGTGCCGAACGTGGGCGCCATCGCGCTCGCCTGCCTGCTCGGCCATCGCGATCTGCGTTTCGCGGGAAGCTGGCGCGCCGACCACCCGAAGCTGGTGGCGTGGCTCGACCGCTTTTCGGCCGCGGCGCCGGCCTTTGAAGCGACGAAGGTGACGCTGTAGCACGACGGCGACGATCCGCCGGCGGCGCTCGGCTCTTCCATCGAAGCAGCCTCGTCCATCGAAAATACCCTGCCGCGGCTCGTGTTGCGCGCGCGGCTGGAGGATAGTGGCGTCCCGCGCCGGCATGCGAGGCATTCCCTCGCGCGCCCGGCGCTTCCGGACGGAAAGCCTGCCGCCGATGCCCCTTCGCGATCTCCTGCACGGTCCGTGGCGCGGCGTCGGCGTGCTCGGTGTGACGCAGATCGCGGCGTGGGGCACGATCTACTATTCGCCGGTTCTGGTCGTGCCGCTGATCGCTACGGAGCGCGGCTGGTCGCTGTCGTTCGGCATGGCGGGCTTCTCGCTCGGCCTGCTGGTGGCGGGGCTGGTGTCACCCTTCGTCGGCGCCGCCATCGACCGGCACGGCGGCCACGTCGTGATGACGGCGGGCTCGCTCGTGGGCGCGCTTGGCCTGTTCGCAATGGTGCATGCCGCGCATCCGCTGGCCTATCTCGGTGCGTGGACGGTGGTGGGGGCGGGGCTTTCGGCTTCGCTCTACGACGCGGCCTTCGCCACGCTCGGGCGGATCTTCGGCGCGGCGGCGCGAAAGCCGATCACGGTGCTCACGCTGGCCGGCGGCTTCGCTTCCACGGTGGGCTGGCCCGCGACGCATCTCCTGATCGGCGCGGTCGGATGGCAGGGCGCTTACCTGACCTTCGCCGCGACGCTGGCGCTGGTATGCGCGCCGCTGCACCTGTTCGGCCTGCCGCGCACGCGCGCGGATATCGCCGCGACGCAGGCCGACGGCGGGACCACGCCGCCGCCGGTCGTGCTGCCGCCCCGCGGTCTCGCCCTCGCGCTGGTGACCGCGGCCTTCGCCGCCTACGCCTTCGTGCCGTCAGCCCTGTCCGCGCACCTGCTCGCGATCTTCGGACGCAGCGGCATCGATGCCGCCACGGTGGTCGCGCTCGGCGCGCTGTTCGGCCCGGCGCAGGTCGCGGCCCGCGTGCTGGAGCTGACCTTCGGCCGCAACCTGCACCCGCTGTGGATCGCGCGCTTTGCGGTGGCGCTCCTGCTGATCGCCTTCGCCCTGCTCGCGGCGCTCGGCCTCGACGCGACGACCGCGGCCGCCTTCGCACTGATGTTCGGCGTGGCCAACGGACTCATCACTATCGCGCGCGGCGCGGTGCCGCTCGCGCTGTTCGGGGCCGCGGGCTATGGCCGGCTGCTCGGCCGCATGGCCGGGCCGTGGCTGGGGATCCAGTCGGCCGCGCCGCTGGTGCTGGCCTTCGTAATCGAGCGGACCTCCGATCCGGCGGCGCTCGCGCTCGTCGCGGCCTTCGCGCTGGCCAGCCTCGCCTGCTTCGCCGCGATCGGCCGGCCGGCACGACCGGAGCCGCACACCCGCGGTTAACCACGACAGGCCGGCGTTGACGCAAAATAAAGGTTAAGGCCACGAACCACGGCCCGCTGCGCGCAAAGCGTCACGCCCGGCGCTGCTCTTTACCGATCGGTACACGTTTCGGCGCTGGACTGCGGGGACGCCCAGCCGACGATCTGTTCGTGAGTCCGTCGATGAAACGTCTTCCGGTATCCGCGCTCCTGTGGAGCGCCCTCGTGGCCGTGCCCGCCTCGGCCGAACCCATGCCGCTGCATCCCGACATGACGCGCGTGCAGACGCGCCCGCACGACCGGCTCCAGCGGCACGACACGCAGCGCCGCCAGCCGGCCTATGTCGCGCCCGCTCCGCTCGATCGCGAGCACCATCCGCGTCCGGTCGCCGCGTCCTCGCAGGTCGACCTCGGCGGCGGCTTCATCGAATTCCTGTTCGGCGGCGGACGGCCGGTCGCGCCGCCGCGCCCGCAGCCCGGCTACGACGAGCCGCGCCACGCCGCGCTCGATGCGCCTGCGCGGGCCGTACGGTCCGCGCAGCCCGGCCTCGACCCGAAGTACCTGCCGCAGGTCGTGCCCTATCACGGCACGGAGAAGCCCGGCACCATCGTCATCGACACGCCAGGCCGCTTCCTCTTCCTCGTGCAGGAGGACGGCACCGCGCGGCGCTACGGCATCGGCGTCGGCCGTCCCGGCTTCACCTGGGCCGGCATGAAGACCGTGACCGCGAAGAAGGAATGGCCCGACTGGGTGCCTCCGCCGGAGATGCTCAAGCGCCAGCCCGAGCTGCCGACCTTCATGGCGGGCGGGCCGGACAATCCGCTCGGCGCACGCGCGCTCTATCTCGGCTCCTCGCTCTACCGCATCCACGGCTCGAACGAGCCCTGGACCATCGGCCAGGCGGTGTCGTCGGGCTGCATCCGCATGCGCAACGAGGACGTCATGGACCTCTACACGCGGGTCAGGGTCGGCACCCAGGTGCGGGTGATCTGACCGGCAACCGCCGTTCGAGAACGCAGAAGGCCGCCCCCGAGGAGCGGCCTTCTTTCATTCCGAAACCGGCTCAGGCGAGGTCGCTGTCACCGAAATCGCCGCCGTCCTCGTAGTCGTAGTCGTCATCGTTCTGTGCAAGGTCGAACAGACCGAAGCGGCTGTCGTCCGCGTTGTCGTAGGCCGCCGTGCGGTCGCCGCCACGGCCGATGTCGTCGAGGCCCGCTTCGCGCGAAAGGTCGCCGCCGGACTTCTGGTCCCACGGCGAGCCGGTGGAGCCGCCGGGCTGGTCGAACGCCGATTGCGCCTTGGCCTGATCGCCGCCGAACAGGCCCTTGAGGCTGTTCATCAGCATCGCGCCGCCCAGAACACCGGCCGCGGTCGCGGCCGCCGTGCCCAGGAACGAGCCGCCCGCTGACGGCGCGGGCTGGGGCTGCCCCGCAGGCTGGCCGGGCAGCGACGGCGGCAGACCCATCGGCCGGTGGTCCGCGGGCGAATTGTTCCAGACCGTCTCGCGGTTGCGCACCGGGGGCACCGAGCCCGGCGCATCGCGGCGGCCGAGCAGCGCGTCGCGCATGCTGTCGAGGAAGCCGCCCTGCGGCGCGCCCTGCCCCGGATCGCCGCCCAGTTCCGCCTCGAGCGCGCGAATGCGCTCGTCGGCGCGCTTGATCGCCTCCTCCTGCACCAGCACGGTCTGCACCAGCGGGTAGAGCGCATTCGGCGCGCGCTCCAGCCCCGCATTGATCGAGCGCACGGCCTCGGCGTCGCGCGGTGCGGTTTCGAGCGTGGCGAGCCGCTCGAACAGGCGATCGATAAGCTGGCGTTCCTGGGGCGTCATGGCGGGCCTCCTTGCCCGATGGGGTCGCAAGAGAATGTAGGAAGGCTCGTGCGAAGCGGTATGCCGGCCCGAAATTTTTCCGGCGCGGCGCGGGCGCGCAGTCAGGACGGCGTTCGTGTCAGCAATGCGACGGCGTCGACAAGGCGACGCCATGCCGTTGCAGCATGTCGGGGAACTCGCGGCCGGCGAGATAGTCGAACTCGCGGCGGCGCTGGTCGGTGAGCGGATCGAGCCGCCGCAGCTCGTCGTCGGGAAAGCCGGGGTGGCACATGATCAGTCCGCCGTCCGGCAGCCGGTCGAGGAAGCCCGGAAACAGCGCGCCGAAATCCGGCGGCGGCGTGGCCGCGAAGTCGTAGGTACCGGCGAACGCCGGATTGGTCGCGACGCCGAGCGCCGCTGCGCGTCGGCGGAAGCCGAACGCGAGCGCGTCGAGCAGGAGCGCCTTGCGGTCGCCGAGACGATGCAGGAGCGGCCGGGCGCTGCCGCACTGGCGCACCCAGGCTCCGGGCGCGTGCGCCTTGACCGCGGCAAGTACGGCCTCACGCACCTGCGGCGCATGGTGAACGTGCTGATGCCCGTCCACGAAATCCGGCGGCCGGCCGAACGCATCCGCGAAGGCCGCGATCTGCGCCATGACCTCGCGCGCAAGCGCGGCCGGATCGAGCCTGCGCAAGAGGCCATGCAGCAGCATCGAACCGACCGGCAGGAACGCAGCCTCGCGCAGCGGCGCGAAACTGTCCGTCAGCGGCGCGAACGGCGCGGTGAGCGTGACGTGCAGGCCAATGGCTGCGCGGTCGCGCAGCGCGGCGAGTCGCTCCGCCTCGGCGCGGTCGAAGGCCGGCGTCCCCACCATGACCGAGGTGGCGTTGAGCCTGCCGGCCTCGATCAGATCGCGGATGCCGGCGCTGACGCCCGGCGAGAGGCCGTAGTCGTCGGCGCACAGCCAGATGCGCCGCGTCGCGCCCGAAGGCGCGCTCATTCCGCCGCCCGCGCGGACGAGGCGTCGACGCGGTCCTGGACGGTGCGCAGGCTCTGCTCGGCCACGAAGTACACCGGCCGCGCCTTGATCTCGGACAGGATCTTGCCGATGTACTCGCCCATCACGCCGATCATGATGAGCTGCACGCCGCCGATCACCATCACGCCGACGATCAGCGACGGATAGCCGGCCACCGACTTGCCGTAGAACACGGTCTCGAACAGGATCATGCAGCCGAACACGAAGGCAACGGCCGCCAGCAGCAGGCCGAAGATGCTGGCCAGCCGCAGCGGCGCGACCGAGAACGACGTCAGCCCCTCGATCGACAGCGAGATCAGGCTGAAGTTGCTCCAGGTCGAGGCGCCGTGGGTGCGCTCGGCCGGCTCGTAGTCCACGCGCAACTGACGGAAGCCGATCCAGCTCGCCAAACCCTTGAAGAAGCGGTTGCGCTCCGGCATGCGCCGCAGCGCCGCCGCGGCGCGCGGCGACAGCAGGCGGAAGTCGCCGGCGTCCTCCGGAATCCTCTGGCGCGCGCCCCAGTTGATCAGCGAATAGAACAGGTGCACGCCGAAGCGCCGCGCGCGCGGCTCGTTCTCGCGGTGCGCCTTGGCGGTGTAGACCACGTCGTAACCGCCATCGAGCCAGTGGCCCACCAGCGTCTCCGCCATCTCGGGCGGATGCTGGCCGTCGCCGTCCATGAACAGGATCGCGCCGAGCCGTGCGTGGTCGAGGCCGGCCATCAGCGCCGCCTCCTTGCCGAAGTTGCGCGACAGCGAGATCGCCTGCACGTCCAGCGTCTCGGCCGGCAGCGCGTTCGCCACCGCGAAGCTGTCGTCGCGACTGCCGTCGTCGACATAGACCACCTCGACGGCGAGGCCATGCGTCTGCCGCAGCCGCCGCGCGAGCTGCACCAGCCCCTCGTGCAGATGCGCGAGCCCCGCGGCCTCGTTGTAGACCGGCACCACGATCGAGAGCCCGGCCTGCGCCGACTGCGTGGTCCGCGAAGCTGCGCCGGTCGCGCTGGTGCGATCGCCTGTGGTCACGGCCCTTCCGATCCGCTCGTTTCGCCCTCTCTATAGCGTAACCGGGCCCCGCTGTCGCGGTTCCGCGACCGCGTTCGACGCGCGTTTTCAAGGACTTCGCCGCCCCGGTTTACGCCGCGGGGGAAACAGGATAGGCGGAGCCGCCATGGCTATCCTCCGCGACATCGCAGCCCGGCTCCGCACGGCGTGGGACGACCGCGCCGTCACGCTGAAGGCGGTGAGCTTCGGGCTGGTCGGCATCGTCAACGCGGCGGTGGACTACGCCGTGTTCTTCGTCGCGCTGGCCGGGCTGAGCGCATCGCTGCTCGCGACGCAATGGGCGACGTCGGTCGCCGCCGCCTGCAACTGCCTGAACGCCGAGACCTGGCTGATCATCCCGGCCAACGTGGCCGCGTGGCTGGTCGCGGTCTCCGGCTCCTACGTAATGAACTCGCTGACCACCTTCGCGCGCGAATCCGGCGGCCGGCTGCGCTGGACGTCCTACGGCGCGTTCGTGGCCTCCGGCGTCGCGGGCGTGGTCGCCAACACCGCCACCGTGATCGTCATGGTGCAGTTCGTGCCGGTCTGGGCCGCCAAGCTGATCGCAATCGTCGTGAGCTTCGCGGTCAACTTCTCGCTGTCGCACTTCGTCGTGTTCCGGCGAAAGCCGGCGGACTGAGCCTAGCGCGAGCCCCCGCGACGAATGCACCGGACGCTTTCGTCCGTCCTACCGCGATCCGGACCGGCCGTGCGGCGTCGCCGCCGCATGCAGGATGATGTCCCGCATGCGACGGTTCCGGTTGGCGAATCCCTCGATCTTGTCATCGAGTTCGCTGCCCCGGAAATGGACCGTCAGGGTCGCCTTCGCCACCCGGTCGGGGGTCAGGGTTTCGGAGACCGTGCGGAGGAAGTTGAGGCCGGCGATCTCGTTCCTGAGCGCATCGAGAATCTTCGTGTAGTTCCCCGCCTCGTCGACGAAGTAGAACTCGATGTCGTGGGTCGGGGGCTCGCCTTCGTCCCTGGGGCCGGCCGTGCGATTCTCCCGCAGCTCTTCGTGCACCAGGTCGTCCAGGACAAATCCATACTTGGAAGCCAGACGACCGATGCGGTAGAGCACCCGCGCGGCAAGGTGGACGGCCTCCACGGCATCGGAGTTCTGGAACATGTCCCTGGTCCGGTCGACCAACCCCTTGCGCTCCTCTTCGATGGACGGCACCGGCGCGCGGAATCCGCTCACGATCGGTTCGAAAAGATGGGTCCGGTCGTATTCGCCGTTGAGCGCGACGCAATAGCAATAGGTCAGGAACCGGGCCGTGGCGAGGTTCGCCACAAACTCCCTTCGCTGCACGCCGGATAGCTGCAACGGCTCGCCCAGCAGCGACCGCCATTTGCTCTTCAGTTCGGCGGCGGCGATCTTCGGGTCGCGCCGGACCTCGCCGGGCGGGCAGAGCCCGGCGGCGAGCGGCCAGCCGAGAATGACCAGGCGAGACGAACTGCGGGCCGGATTTCCCGCATCCTCGACCCGGCGGCGGATTTTCTCGAACTCCGCCCGGAGATACGCCTGATACCGCTCCTCGATGCCGCTGTCCGGCTTTCCTGACTTCGGCGTCGCCGAAGCAGGTTTCAATTGTTTGGACCGCTGGTAGGCCCTTCGCAGCTCGGGGAGAACGTCCGCGTGCCTGTCGCCGTACAGCAGCTTAGCGATCCGCTCGAGTTTGTCGGGTGTGCACAGGCTTTTGCCGTTGCGCCAGTTGCGCACCGTACGTTCGTCGAAGTCCCCGTAGCTCTTCGCGTAAGCCGCTGCAAAGGTCTGGCTGGTCCAGGGGGCGCCGCCATCAGGCATCCCCGGTCTGATGCCGTTCTCGAGGTGCCAGTCCAGCCAATGGGCAAAGGTCCACTCCGCCCGCTCCGGCGGTGGATTCCCGCCATTCTCCCGCATCCCTCGCCCCCTCGCTTCCGAATTTTTCCCACGGCTTTCCGGACGGGCGCCGGGCGTGTCCGCGAGCGTACCATCGGCGCCCGGGACTCTGCGAAAAATTTGCGATCTCTGGAGGGTCGGCGCAACTCGCAGGAGGCGACGGCCATGGATGCGATCTACCCGCTCTTCGAAGCGTTCAACGCGACCTCGGGCATGTACAGTTCGATCGGGGCCTCCTACACCGCGCATGCGGTGTCGGCGGTGAACAAGGGTCACAGAAGCGAGGCGCTGTTCTGCCTCACCAGCGCGATCCTGCACCTCGGGGTCGCGGTCAGCCACAGCCTGCATCTCTGACGCGGGCCACCGCAACGCCGCCGAGGCAAGCCGGGCCGGCTATCCTTCGAGGCCGGCCTGGAGCCTCGCGAACAGCGGGTTCTCGGGCGAGAACACATAGTCCAGCTCGGCCACCGACACCGTGTCCGCACCCTTGTCGCGCAGGAAGCTCGCGAGGTCGTAGACCTCGGCCGGCGGGCAGTGCAGCGTCAGCATGCCGGACGAGGTCGGCCCGCCGAACGGCGCGATCACGCCGAACCGCTCCTTCGCCTCGGCGAGCAGCGCGTCGTTGCAGCCGGGGAAGCGCGTGCGCACCTCGCGGAAGGCGCGGCCCCGCGCCTGCGCCGCGATCCTGTCGAGGATGCGACGCGCGGTCTCGCGCTGGCTCTCGCCCCAAGGGGCGGCGCGCGACGCCACGAGGTTGGCCTGCGAGCGCAGCATGGTGCCGTCCTCGATCACCTTCAGCCCGTTGGCGACGAGCGTCGCGCCGGTGGTGGTGATGTCCACGATCAGTTCGGCCGAACCCGCGGCCGGCGCGCCCTCGGTGGCGCCGGCGCTCTCGACGATGCGGTAATCGACGATGCCATGTTCGGCGAAGAAACCGCGCGTGAGATTGATGTATTTGGTCGCGACCCGCATCTTGCGGTCGTGGCGCAGGCGGAACGCGGTCGCCACGTCGTCGAGGTCGGCCATGCTGCGCACGTCGATCCAGGCCTGCGGCACCGCCACCACCACGTTGGCCTGACCGAAGCCGAGCGCCTCGACCAGCACCACGCGCCGCTCGGCATCGGCGATCATCTCGCGCACCAGATCCTCGCCGGTGATGCCCAGATGCACCGCGCCCTGGGCCAGCGCGCCGGTGATCTCTGACGCCGAGAGATAGGCGACCTCGATGCCCGCAAGCCCCGCGACCGCGCCGCGGTAGTCGCGCGCGCCGCGCGGCTTGACCAGCGCGAGCCCCGCGCGCGCGAAGAAGGCATGCGCGTTTTCCTGCAGCCGGCCCTTGGCCGGCACGGCGATGACGAACGGCGCGCTCATGCGGCGCCTCCATTGGCTGCGACCCGTTCGATCCAGACCGCGAAGCCGACCGCCGGGATGGTTTGCTTCGCCCCGAGCCGCGTCAGCAGGCCGTCGTAGCGGCCGCCGGCCACCAGCGGGCCGTTCGCACGGTCGGCGGGATCGTTCAGCTCGAACACGAAGCCTGTGTAGTAGTCGAGGCCGCGGCCGAAGGCCGTCGAGAAACGGATGCGCGACACGTCCACGTCGCGCGCGGCGAGGAAGCCGGTGCGGCTTTCGAACAGGTCGAGCGCCGCATCCAGCGCGAGCCCTGCGTCCGACGCCAGTTGCCGAAGCTCGGCCGCCGCCGCGTCAGGATCGCCGGACACCGCCAGGAATTTCTCGATCAGCGCGCGCGTCTCCTGGGGCAGCCCGGTCGCGCCGCCCAGCGCAGCCTGCTCCAGGAAGCGCTCGGCGATCTCGTTGACCGAGCGGCCGCCGACCGCGGTGATCCCCGCGATCGACAGAAGATCGGTCACCAGCGCGCGCGCCGCCTTGGGGTCGGAGCCCGCGAGCGCGGCCAGCACACCCTGGTATTCGGGCTTCTCCTGCGCGGCGGCGAGCGCCAGTGCGTCGAGGTCCTGCGCGAGCGAGGTCTTGCGGTTGAAATCCTTCACCAGCCGGCGCTTCCAGGCCGGGGCGAGATCGAGCGCCGCCACCAGCGCCGCGAACAGGCCCACGTCGCCGATGCGGATGTCCGGCGCGGCCACGCCGTAATGCGCGGTGGCCTCGAGGCCCAGCGCCAGCATCTCGGCGTCGGCGGCGGCCTTGTCCTCGCGGCCGAAGGATTCGATGCCGGCCTGCAGGAACTCCGGCGGCGCGGCGGTGCGGTTGCGGAACACCGGACCGAGGTAGCAGAAGCCCTGCGGCGAACCGGCCACGGACGAGGCGAGATAATCGCAGGACACCGGGATAGTCAGGTCCGGCCGCAGGCACAGCTCGCGGCCCTCGGCGTCCGTGGTCAGGTACATGCGGCGGCGGATGTCCTCGCCCGACAGGTCGAGGAACGGTTCGGCCGGCTGCAGGATCGCCGGCTCCACGCGGCGGTAACCCGCCCGCTCGTAGGCGGCGACCAGCGATTCCGCCCGGCCGGGCGGGGATGATGTCGTGTCCGTGCTCATGGTCCTGACGATCTGCGGAAGCCTGCGCCCCGTATCGGTGGGATTTTTCGCAATTGGCCGGGGCTTTAGCACGGTCGTCTTAAGGTTTCGACGCCAACCGGCCGATTCCCTTAATGCCGCGGCCCTTCCCCGGCGAGGGTGAGGGGCGGCTGTGATGGCATGGTTACGGGAAGGCTTATCCCGCATGCGGCTGTTTTTTTGGCAGCCGTGTTTGACTTATGAATGTTATATTATAACATAACATTCATCAGAAATGACTTGGGGATCGCAATCATGTGGCGTTCGAAGGCGGGTCTGGCGGTCGGGGTTTCGGTGGCCGCGCTCTCAACTGCCCTGGGCTCAAGCGTCCGGGGCCAGACACTCGAGCTGCCGCAGATCACGGTCCACGCGCCAAGCCCGATCCGCGGCCCGGCTCCGGCCCCGCTCGCGCCCGGAAGCCTGATCGTGGTCCCCGGCGCCTTCGCGCCGGTGACGGTCGTCACCGCCGGCGACATCGCACGCGATCCCGGCCGCACGCTCGGCGATCTGCTGGCGACCCGGCCGGGTATCGCGGCCTCCTCCTTCGCGCCGGGCGCGGCCAGCCGTCCGGTGATCCGCGGCCTCGACAATTATCGCGTCCGCATCCAGGAGAACGGCGTGGGCAGCCACGACGTCTCGGAGATCGGCGAGGACCACGGCGTGCCGGTCGATCCGCTGGCGGCGCGGCAGGTCGAGGTGGTGCGCGGCCCAGCCACGCTGCGCTGGGGCTCGCAGGCCATCGGCGGCGTGGTCAACGTCACCAACAACCGCATCCCCGATCATGTGCCGCGGCGCCCGGTCAACGTCGAGATGAAGGGCGCGCTGTCCTCCGCGGATCGCGGCTACGAGACCGGCATCCTGCTCGACGCCGGACATGACCGCTTCGCGATCCATGCCGACGCTTTCGTGCGCGGCGCAGGCGACTATCGCATTCCAGGCTATCCCTACCTCGCTCCCCCGGCCCCCGCACCCGCCGTGGACGGCCGCCAGCCGAACTCGGCCGCGCGCGCCCACGGCCAGTCGGTCGGCGGCTCCTATTTCTTCGACGGCGGATTCATGGGGGTCGCGGTCTCGCAGCACCGCGCCTTCTACCGGGTGCCGGGGCTGGAATCGTCGGAAGAGAACGCGCGCATCGACCTCCGCCAGACCCGCATCACCAGCAAGGGCGAATTCCGTCCGCAATCCACGACGGTCGAGGCCATTCGTTACTGGCTCGGTGCGACCGATTACAAGCACGACGAGCTGGCCACCGAGGCCGGCGTGGACGGCGTGCACCAGACCTTCACCAACCGGGAATGGGAGGGCCGCGTCGAGGTCCAGCTTTCTCCCGTCAGCCTGGGCTGGGCCACCTGGCGAGCCGCGCTGGGCGTGCAGGGCGGCCACCAGCGGCTGACCGCGGCAAGCGAAGACGGCGGCCTGTTCGATCCCAACCGCACGCGCACAGTGGCTGGCTTCCTGTTCAACGAGTTCGACTTCGGCGGCGGCACCCGCGCACAGCTCGCCGGCCGCATCGAGCACGTCAACATCACGGGAGCGGTGCCCGACCTCTATGTCGATCCGGACGTCAACATCGGCCGCAACCTGAGCTTCACGCCCAAGAGCGTGTCCGCCGGCCTGCTCCAGGACCTGCCGCTCGGCCTCGTCGCAAGCCTGACCGCGCAATATGTCGAGCGCGCGCCGCGCGCGCCGGAGCTCCTGTCGCGCGGCGGCCACCACGCCACCGAGACCTTCGACATCGGCAACCCGAACCTCGGGATCGAAGCCGCGCGCACCATCGAGGTCGGCCTCAAGCGCGCGACGGGTGCGCTGCGCTTCGATGCCTCGCTCTATCATTCGCGCTATCGCGGCTTCATCTACCGGCGGCTGACCGGCGAGACCTGCGACCACCATTTCGACGACTGCACCTCGGTCGGCGGCGCGGGCGGCCACCTCGACGAGGCGATCTATTCGCAGCGCAACGCCAGCTTCACCGGCGCGGAGATCGCGGCACAGCTCGACGTCGCCGCGCTCGGCAGCGGCCTGTTCGGCGTCGACGCGCAGTATGACATCGTGCGCGCCCGCTTCGACGACGGCAGCGCGGTGCCGCGCCTGCCGCCGCAGCGCGTCGGCGGCGGCCTGTGGTGGCGCAACGCGGAATGGTTCGCCCGCGTCGGCGCGCTTCATGCGCTGGCGCAGAACCGCGTTGCCGACAACGAGACGCCGACCGCGGGCTACACGCTGCTCAAGGCGGAGTTGAGCCACACCATTCGACTCAAGCACGGAGCCGCGATCGGAGGGCCGCGCGAGGTCACGCTCGGCGTGGTGGGCGACAACCTGCTCGATCAGGAGGTCCGCAACCACGTCTCGTTCCGCAAAAACGAGGTGCTGCTTCCCGGCCGCACCGTGCGGGCCTTCGCGACGGTTAAATTCTGACCAAGAGCCGGCCGCAGGGGCGACATAAACACTTAAACATTTGTCAACGGGGCCGTGTCAGCGTCGAACGACGATGGCACGGCCCGTCACGACCCAGCTTGTACAGGATTTCTACCGGGCGCGCCTGACGCGCGACCCGGAGCGGATTGAACCATTCCTCGACGACGACGTGGACTGGATGATCTCCGGCCCGGTCGAACTGCTGCGCTTCTGCGGACAGAAGCGCGGCAAGGCCGAGGCGCTGGAGGTGATGGTGCGGCTAATGCCCGCGCTGCTCCACGTGACGAGGATGGACCTCGACGCCGTACTGATCGACGGCGACATGGCCTCCACCTTCAACCGCGTGACCGCGGTCCAGCTCAGCACCGGACGCACCATCAGCTACCGGCAGGCGCAGTTCCTGCGGTTCCGGGATCGGAAGATTGCCTGGTATCGCGGCCTGATCGACAGCTTCGACGCCGCCGAGCAGATGATCGGCCGGCCGATCTCGCTGTCTCCGGATGCGGAACTCGCCACTCCGGCGGGTCTGGTGGCCGTCTGACGGGTCAGCCCTCCGTCCGGTCGCGACTTCCCTCGCCCGCAGCCGGGGCCGAAGCCCGGATCGCACCCTGATCGACCGGCGCCAGAGCCGGGCCCTCCGTCACGACGGGAGTGGCCGCCACCTCCTCCCCGACAGCGGCCGACCGGCGGACGGCCGTGCGGTTGCGGCCGCCATGCTGCTGCATGGCTTGCGGAATTGCGGGTTCCCACGGGAAACTCACGACAGCCTCCTTCGCGCGTTCGTGCTCCCTCCCAACGGACATTCGCAACCCTAGGGAGGATTTGTGGCGCGCTGATGGGGAAAGCCGTGCGGAACGAAATCGTTCCGCACGGACGAGGCTTTGCCTTCGGGACGACGCGCAGGAGCGCAAAAGGTTCGAAAAAGAGTCGGGCCGGCGACACCGGCGCCCGCTGGACGGCTTTCAGTTCAGCCGGTGCCGCGCCAGCACCGCGCGCACCGCCTCGACCAGCCGGCCCTCTGGCACCTTCTGCTGCGCGTCGGCCTGCTTCTGGAGATATTCGTCGCGGCCCTTCTCCAGCTTCGCCAGCTCCGCGCCGAGGATCAGGTCCTTCACCAGCACCTCGCCGGTCGCCTTCTCGTCGGAACCCTGGATCACCACGCAGGGGCTGTTGCGCCGGTCGGCGTATTTGAGCTGGTTGCCGAAGTTCTTCGGGTTGCCGAGGTAGAGTTCGGCGCGGATCGCGCTGGCGCGCAGGCTCGCGACCATGCGCTGGTAGTCGGCCACGCGGTCGCGGTCGAGCACCGTCACCACCACGGGGCCGGGCGCGGGCGCGCTGTCGAGCTTGCCGATCAGGGTGAGCGCGGCCTGCAGGCGCGACACGCCGATGGAGAATCCGGTCGCCGGCACCGGCTCGCCGCGGAAGCGCGAGACCAGACCATCGTAGCGGCCGCCGCCGCCGACTGAACCGAAGCGCACGGGGCGGCCCTTCTCGTCCCTGGTTTCGAGCAGCAGCTCCACCTCGTAGACCGGGCCGGTGTAGTATTCGAGCCCGCGGACCACGGAGGGGTCGATAAGAATTCTGTCGTCCTCATAGCCCGACGACGTGGTGAGCGCGGAAATCTGCCGAAGCTCGTCCACGCCCTCGACGCCGCGCGGCGAACCCGCGACGACCTGCGCCAGATTCTCCAGAGTGGCAGGGGCATCGGCACCCTTCGATGCGACGAACGCCAGCACCCGGTCGATGGCCGCATCGTCCAATCCCGCGCCCTTGGTGAAATCGCCGCTCTCGTCCTTGCGGCCCGGCCCGAGCAGCAGCTTCACCCCGTCCGGCCCGAGCCGGTCCAGCTTGTCGATGGCGCGCAGCACCGTGAGCCGTCGCCCCGCATTCTCGTCGCCGCCGAGGCCGATGGCCTCCAGCACGCCGTCGAGCACCTTGCGGTTGTTCACCTTCACGACGTACTGGCCGCGCGGGATGCCCAGCGCCTCCATGACGTCGGCCATCATCATGCACATCTCGGCGTCGGCCGCGACGCCGGGCGTGCCGACCGTGTCGGCGTCGAACTGCATGAACTGGCGGAAGCGGCCCGGCCCCGGCTTCTCGTTCCTGAACACCCAGCCGAACCGATACGAACGATACGGCTTGGGCAGCGCGTCGAAGTTCTCCGCCACATAACGAGCCAGCGGCGCGGTCAGGTCGTAGCGCAGCGACATCCACTGATCGTCGTCGTCCTGGAACGAGAACACGCCCTCGTTCGGCCGGTCCTGGTCGGGCAGGAACTTGCCGAGCACGTCGGTGTATTCGATGGCCGGCGTCTCCACCGGCTCGAACCCGTACAGCTCGTAGACCTCGCGGATCGCGTCGGTCATCCGGCGGGTGGCGGCGATCTCCGCCGGGCCGCGGTCCTCGAGACCGCGCGGCCTGCGCGCCTTCAATTTGTTGGGTTTGTCGGCCATGAATGTCGTCAATGCTGATTGAATGACGGGTTGGTAGCAGCCGCCCCCTCCTTTGTCATTATCCGCGAAAGCGGATAATCCAGAGTCGAAGACCGAATGCCCGCCCACGCGGTCACGACGCTCTTCGAAAGCGAGGCTTCCCATGTCCCAGGCGCAGCAGTCTTCGTCCCCGGCGGTCCCCAACGACCTCGCCGGCTTCTGGATGCCGTTCACCGCCAACCGCGCCTTCAAGGCCCGGCCGCGGCTGATCGCGAAGGCCAAGGACATGCACTACTTCACGCCAGAAGGCCGGCCGGTGCTCGACGCCGCCGCGGGCCTCTGGTGCACCAACGCCGGCCACAACCGCGATCCCATCGTCCAGGCGATCCAGAAGCAGGCTGCGGAGCTGGACTTCGCGCCCACGTTCCAGTTCGGCCATCCGCGCGCCTTCGAGCTGGCGAACCGGATCGCGGCGCTCGCCCCCGGCGACCTCGACCAGGTGTTCTTCTGCAACTCCGGTTCCGAAGCCGCCGACACCGCGATGAAGATCGCGCTCGCGTACTGGAACGCCAAGGGTCAGGCGCAGCGCACCCGCTTCGTCGGCCGCGAGCGCGGCTACCACGGCGTCGGCTTCGGCGGCATGGCGGTCGGCGGGCTCGCCAACAACCGCAAGGCCTTCGGCGTGATGCTGCCCGGCGTGGACCACCTCGCCTCGACCTACAACCGCGAGCAGCAGGCGTTCTCGAAGGGCGAGCCCGAGTGGGGCGCGCATCTGGCGGACGAACTGGAGCGGATCGTCGCGTTGCATTCGGACACGACCATCGCGGCGGTAATCGTGGAGCCGATGGCGGGATCGACCGCGGTGCTGCCCGCGCCCAGGGGCTATCTCGAGCGCCTGCGCGAGATCTGCGACAAATACGGCATCCTGCTGATCTTCGACGAGGTCATCACCGGCTTCGGCCGGCTCGGCCACGCCTTCGCCGCCGAGCGCTACGGCGTGGTCCCGGACATGATCACCTTTGCGAAGGGCGTCACCTCCGGCTCCGTGCCGATGGGCGGGGTGATCGTGCGCAAGGGCATCCACGACGCCTTCATGCACGGGCCCGAGCACGTCGTGGAGTTCTTCCACGGCTACACCTACTCGGCGCATCCGCTGGCCTGCGCCGCGGGCCTCGCAGCCCTCGACCTCTACCGCGACGAGGACCTCTTCGCGCGCGCCAAGAAACTCGAGCCGCTGTGGTGCGACGCCGCGATGACGCTGAAGGGCGACCCGCGCGTGCTCGACATCCGCTGCGTGGGGCTCACCGCCGGCATCGACCTCGCGGCCAGGCCCGACGCCGTCGGCAAGCGCGGCTTCGAAGCGATGGAGCGCGGCTTCCACGAGGAGGGCATCATGTTCCGCATCGTCGGCGACTCGATCGCGGTGACGCCGCCGCTGATCGTGAGCGAAAGCC
Organism: uncultured Rhodoplanes sp.; assembly: GCA_964653225.1. Classification (GTDB taxonomy): domain Bacteria; phylum Pseudomonadota; class Alphaproteobacteria; order Rhizobiales; family Xanthobacteraceae; genus Z2-YC6860. Next base: position 27,992 of record CAZZCV010000010.1, read on the forward strand.
AGATCGGCGAGATCTTCGAGAAAGTGGGACGCGTGATCAGGGCGGTGGCGTGATTAATTGCACACAGAAATCCTAGCTGGCACAGCGCTCTTCGAGATCCCCCTCAACCTATTGTCATTGTTATTATATCTCTGAAGTCGCGAATCCGCTGCCGCTTGCGCGTTCTAGAGCTAGCTGAGTAACGTGATCCCCGTCTCTCGGATCACCAACAGCCATGCTTACCAATAGCCGCGACATCAAACGCCGACTGGAGAACGAAGGCTGGATTCTGGAGCGGGTGACTGGCTCGCATCACGTTTTCAAGCACCCTTCGAGGGAGGCTATCGTCGTCCTCCCCCATCCCAGAAAGGACTTGGGTCGAGGGCTTGTTCGCGCCATATACAAGCAGGCAGGATGGCAGCCTGACTGAGATACCGAGATAAGGACGCCGATGCCCCATTACGTCGCCATCGTCGAGGATGCGGGACCGGACAAAGCCATCGGGCTTTGGTTTCCGGACCTTCCCGGCTGCTTCTCCGCCGGCGACACGGTGGACGAGGCCATGCTGAACGCGGGCGAAGCGCTCTCCCTTTATGCCGAATCCTTGGCGAAGGAGGGCCGCAGCCTGCCTGCCGCCCGTCCGGTCTCCGACCTGCGCGACGATCCTGCCGTGGCTGCGGACATGCACGATCATGTGGTTGCGCTGATCGCCTACGACGAACGCGCGCACGCCGCCGAATAGACCTAGCGTCCGGCGACCACCGGGCGGGGCCGCAGCACCGCCCAGCCGACCGTGACCTCGCCCTTGCCCCGCCGATAAGGCAGCACGAACGGCTCCTGCACCTCCGCGTCGCCCGCCACCGCCCGGAGCGCGGGCGGCAGCACGCGCGGATCGCTGTCGGTCCACACCACCCCCGCGCCCTTCGCGTGAAGGTCGCCGAGGTCGATCCAGGGCGCCCGCACGGGGCGTCCGTCGACCAGCACGCGCGGCCGCCCCGGCGCGTAGTGCGAGACGTTGCCGCCGGTCCACATCGAGCCGACCACATAGGCCAGCGGCCGGCCGGTCATGACCTGAAAGCGCGTGGCGATCTCGGCGCCGAGCCGGTCGCCGGGGAAGAACACCGCGCGATAGCGGCCGTCGTAGGCCGGCAGGACGCCGTAGCCGACCGCGAACGCCGCGGCGAACCCGGCGAACACGATGCCCCAGAGCGTCACCACCCGCCGCAGCCGGAGCCTGTCGAGAACCGCAGGACCGGCAACGATCACGATCCACAGCCCGAGGAACATCCACAGCGGATAGCCCCACATCGCCACCGTGGCCCGGCCGCTGATCGCAGCCAGCACGATCAGCGTCGCGGCGGGGCCGAAGGCGAGCCAGGTCACGATCCGGCGGTCGAAGGCGGTCGCGACCGGCGCAGCCTTCGCCGCCCGCGGATGGAACAGCGGGATCGCCAGCGCGAACACCGGCAGGATGAAGCCGATCTGGCTCATGGCGAACTGCGCCGGCCGCACGACGTGGTCGAGCAGCCCCCGCGGCGGGGCGACGCGGACGTCCACGTAGAAGCGGAACGGGAGGAAGTCGCTCTGCACCAGCCAGAGCAGGTGCGGGAACGACACCAGGAACGCCACCCCCGCCGCCACATAGGGGCCCGGCGTGGCGAAACTCCGGCGGGCGTCACGATCGGCCAGAAGGAACAGCGCGAGCGAGATCGCCAGCACCGCGACGAAATACTTGGCCCACAGCGCAAGGCCGACCGCGAGGCCGAGCAGCGCCCAGTGCCGCATCCGGCCGGTCCGCAGCGCCGCCCAGAAGGACACGCCCGCCAGCGCCCAGAACGGAAGCTGGATCACGTCATGGTTGAACTTGGCCGCGGTGAAATGGACGTAGTGCAGCCCGTCGAGCAGCAGCACCGCGAGCAGCGCGCCGGCCGCGCCGACGAGCTGCCGCGCCATCGTCCAGACCAGCGCGAAGGCCGACAGCACCGCCACCTGCGCCAGCGCATACACGAAAATGTCGGCGCCGAAGGCGCGGTGGACGATCTCCACCAGCCACCACGGCAGCGGCGGCAGCTTGTCGTAGCCGAGCTGCCATTCGCGGCCGTAGACATGGGCCTCGATCAGGTCGAGCGGCAGGTTGGGATAGAGCGCGGCAGGCAGCGCGGTCCAGACCGCGAGATGCAGCGCCGCATAGAGCGCGAACACCGCGCCCGGCCGCTGTTCGATCGCTGTCAGGAGTGCGTTCATCGGACGCCGGCGATATGAGCCGCGGCCCCGCGGCCGTCAAGCCGGCTGCGGCGGCAGGGCCGGGAAGCCCGCGCCGCCGCGGCCGCGAGTTCTCTTGCGCGCCGGGCGGCCCTCGTGGACATTGAGCGCGATCCGGCGAATCATGGGGGCCGGCCGCCGCCCGGAGCGTGAATGCTGCGCCTTGGTGCCATATTCGTCGCGATCTGCATGATCCTGATCGCCGGCTCGCTCGGCGCCGCGCTCTATCTCGGGCTCGGCATGACCGGGCTCGAGGCGAGCCTCGCGGCCGTGGCCACCCTTGCCGGGCTCGCGCTCTACAACACCGTCACCACGCGGCTGCGCGACCGCACCGACCTCGGCTCGCAGATCGCCGACCTGTCGCGCGGCACCGGCGACCTCGCCCGCCAGGTGGCCGAGCTGGGACGCCGCCTCGCCGTGCTGGAAAGCCAGGGCGACGTGGCCGGCGACAAGGCGCGCGCTGCGGTCGAACCGTTTGCAGGCGAGATCGGCGAACTGGGCACGCTGGTCAAGCAGCTCGCCGAGTCGGTGGCCGTGCACGAGGCCCGGATCGTCACCCTCATGAGCCGGCCCGCGGCGGCTGCCGCCGACGCCGCGTCGGTCGCGGAGCTGGGCGATCCGGAGGGCCGGTCCGCCGACGCCGTCGGCCGGCTTGCGGCGGTGGGCCAGGACGCGATGGTCGACGCCATCCGCACCGCGATCGAAACCAACCGGGTCGACCTCTACCTGCAGCCGATCGTGACGCTGCCGCAGCGCAAGGTGCGCTACTACGAGGCGGTGACGCGGCTGCGCACCGAGGACGGGCAGACGCTGCTGCCCGCCGACTTCCTCGGGCCGGCCGAAAGCGCGGGTCTTCTGGCGCAGATCGACCACATGCTGCTGTTCCGCAGCGTGCAGGTGGTGCGCCGCCTGCTGCTCAAGAACCGCGACGTCGGCCTGTTCTGCAACATCTCCACGGCGACGCTGAACGACCCGAAGCTGTTCCCGCAGATCGCCGAGTTCATGAACGCCAACCGCGCGCTGGCGCCTTCGCTGTTCCTGGAGTTCAGGCAGGACGCATGGAAGGCCATGGGGCCGCTCGAACTGGAGGGCCTGGCCGCGCTCCGCGACCTCGGATTCCGCTTCGGCATGGATCAGGTCGGCGATCTGCGCATCGAGCCCAAGGACCTGGGCGAGCACGGCATCCGCTTCGTGAAGATCGCCGCTCCGGTGCTGCTCGGCCGGACGAACGCGCCGACCTCCGACATCCATCCCTCCGACCTGTCCGACCTGCTCGGCCGCTACGGCATCGGCCTGGTCGCCGACCGGATCGAGAACGAGACCGACGTGGTGGAGCTGCTCGACCACGATCTCAAGTTCGGGCAGGGCTTCCTGTTCTCGCCGCCGCGCCCGGTGCGCGCCGAAGCGCTGCAGGGCGACGAAGCGCCCGTGGGCGCGCCGCAGCCGGCCGCGATGGCGGGTGCGGCCGGGCGTCCCTGACATACCCTTCGTCCATTCCCGCACAAGCGGGAAGCCAGCGCCGCCATCGCGTCGTCGAGCGCAAGTCCGCGACGCGATGGCCGAAGGAGCGCCGGGTCCCCGCTTTCGCGGGGACGAAAGGGCCGGACGGCGCTTCGATGCGCCTCAGCTCGTGAAGAACGGCTGCGTGCCGTGCGCCTCGATGGCGGAGGCAAGCCGCGACAGCGCATGGACGTAGGCCGCGCTGCGCAGCGCGATGGAGCGGTCCTGCGCCAGCCGCCAGATCGCCTCGCCCTCCTCCTCCATCTTCTCCTTGAGCCGCCGGTGCACCTCGTCCGCGACCCAGTAGAAGCCCTGCCGGTTCTGCACCCACTCGAAGTAGGAGACCGTGACGCCCCCGGCGTTCGCCAGGATGTCCGGCAGCACGATCACGCCCTTCTTGGCGAGCAGGCGGTCGGCCTCCGGCGTGATCGGGCCGTTCGCCAGCTCCAGCACGACGCGCGCCCGGATGCCGTCGGCGTTGTCGGCACGGATCATGTCCTCCAGCGCGGCCGGCACCAGAAGCTCGCAGTCCACGCCGATCAGGTCCTCCGGCTTCAGCGCGGTGATGCCGTTGGAGCCCGCCAGCGCCGTGACCGAGCCGCGATCCTTGGCGGCCAGCAGCGCATTCACGTCGAAGCCGGACGGGCACTGCACCGCACCCCGCGAATCCGACACCGCCACGATCCGGTAGCCGTCGTCGGCCAGGAGCCGCGCCACGTGCTGGCCGGCGTTGCCGAAGCCCTGGATCGCCACCCGCGCGCCGGGCTTCAGGTCGAGCCGCTGGGCCAGGTGCTTGACGAGATAGAAGCCGCCGCGCGCGGTGGCGTCGTCGCGGCCGAGCGAGCCGCCGAGCGCGATCGGCTTGCCGGTGATCACCGCAGGCGCCGCCTCGCCGCGGATGGAGGCGTATTCGTCCGCCATCCATCCCATGATCATGGCGTTGGTGTAGACGTCGGGCGCGGGGATGTCGCGGTCGGGCCCGATGACCCGGGCGAAGCCCTGGATGTAGGCCCGCGACAGCCGCTCCAGCTCCGACTTCGACAGCGCGCGCGGATCGACCCGCACCGCGCCCTTGCCGCCGCCGTAGGGAAGATTCATCACCGCGCACTTGAAGGTCATCCAGAACGCCAGCGTCTCCACCTCCTCGACCGTCGAATCCGGATGGAAGCGAATGCCGCCCTTGGTGGGGCCGCGGGTGTCGTCGTAGCGGCAGCGCCAGGCCATGAACGACTTCCGCGATCCGTCGTCCATGCGGATCATCAGCCGGACCTTGGTGGTTTCACGCGGGTATTTGAGCTTCTCCAGAACATCCGCATCGAGGTTGATGTGCTTCGCCGCCTCGTCGAGCCGCGTCAGCGCCTGGTCCAGCATGGAAACTGCGTGCAATCTATCTCACTCCTGTCCGTTCGAGGTCGGTGCAAGTCACCCCTTTTGCTTGCACCCTCCCCCGGCCGGAGGACATGGATGCACGGCCCTCAAGGGCGTCCGTCGAATACACGGCGCGGCGGGCCTGGAAAAGCGATTTTCGCGCGCGGCGCCAGGCCGCGGGCTCGCTCGACAAGGCCGGGCCCGCGTGCTTGTTACCTCGGACAGCATCCACGGAAGCCCCCGCCCTCCATGCCCGCACCGCCGCTCATCGAAAGCTTCTCCGCGCTCGCACCCCGCTACGACGCGGTGCTGAGCGACGTCTGGGGCGTGGTCCACAACGGCGTCGCGGCGACGCCCGCGGCCTGCGACGCGCTGATCCGCTTCCGCCGGCACGGCGGCCGCGTGGTGCTGATCACCAATGCGCCGCGGCCGGGCGCGGTCGTGACCCAGTTCATCGACAGGATCGGCGTGCCGCGCGAGGCCTACGACGACATCGTCTCCTCCGGCGACGTGACGCGCGCGGCCATGTCCGCGCGGCCCGGCCGGCGGGTCTTCCATGTCGGCCCGGCGCGGGACCTGCCGATCTTCGACGGGCTGGGGCTCGACTTCGTGCCGCTCGCGGAGGCCGACTACGTGGTCTGCACCGGGCTGCGCGACGACGACACCGAAACCCCCGAGACCTACCGCGCCGAGCTTGAGTCGATGCGGAGCCGCGGCCTGTTCATGCTGTGCGGCAATCCCGACCTCGTGGTCGAGCGCGGCGACAGGCTGCTCTATTGCGCGGGCGCGATCGCCGACCTCTATGCGACGATGGGCGGCGAGGTGCTCTACGCCGGCAAGCCGCACGCGCCGATCTACGATCTGGCGCTGTCGAAGGTGGCCGCGCTGCGGGGTGCGGCACCGGAGCGCGGGCGGGTGCTGGCGATCGGCGACTCGGTGCGCACCGACGTCACCGGCGCGAGCCGCGCCGGGCTCGACTGCCTGTTCGTGACCGCGGGGATCCACGCGGGCGAGCTGGGCGGCCGCGATGCCCCCGACCTCGTCTCGCTGGCGAAGATGTTCGCGGAGGCGGACGTCGCGCCGAAGGCGGTGATGCGCAGCCTGGCGTGGTGAGGCTACGCCGCGTCGGCGAACACCATCTCGATCTTGGTCTTGAGGGTGTCGGCGTTGAACGGCTTGACGATGTAGTTGTTCACGCCGGCCTGCTTGGCGGCCATCACGTTCTCGGTCTTGGACTCGGCCGTGACCATGATGAAGGGCGTGGCGTAAAGCTCCGGATCGGCGCGCACCTGCTTGAGCAGCTCGTAGCCGGTCATCGGCTCCATGTTCCAGTCGGAGATCACGAGGCCGTATTTCTTCTCGCGCATCCGCGCCAGGGCCGCCGCTCCGTCGGCCGCGTCGTCGATGTCGGCGAAGCCGAGCTGCCGCAGCAGGTTCCGGATGATCCGGATCATCGTGTTGTAGTCGTCCACCACGAGAATCGGCATGGACAGGTCGACGGCCATCGGTCTTTCCTCTGGCGGTGCGTCGCCGCACCGGCGCGATACGCCGCGCATGCACGGGACCGGCCGGCCCCCCGGCCGCGCCTGCCCGACGGCGGACGCTAGCAAACGGCGATTGAAAATCCGGTTAACCGCTGTTCAGGTTCGGCCGGAAAGTTTTGGTTAAGGCTTCTTAACGGTCCCGGCACTAAACAGATCGTCTCATGACCGACGCTCCGACACAGCCCTTTCTCGTCGCCCGCGACCGCGGCCCGGCCCTCGAACGCCTGCGCGGCGCGGTGGTGGCCATCGGCAACTTCGACGGCGTGCATCTCGGCCATCGCAGGGTGCTGGACGTGGCGATCGCGCGGGCTCGCGCCGCAGGCCGGCCGGCCGCGGCGCTGACCTTCGAGCCGCACCCGCGCACGTTCTTCGAACCCGACGCGCCCTCCTTCCGGCTGTCGTCGGAGGCCGCCAAGCTGCGGCTGCTGGCCGCCACCGGCCTCGACGGGGCGATCGTGCTCGCCTTCGACGCCGGCCTCGCCGGCCTGACCGCGGCCCAGTTCATGGAGGCCGTGCTGATCGAGCGGATCGGCGTGTCCGGCGTGGTCGTCGGCTTCAACTTCCACTTCGGCAAGAACCGGCAGGGCACGCCCGAGGTGCTGGAGGCGGAGGGCGCGCGCCGCGGGTATTCCGTGGACGTGGTGGAGCCCTACCTGCTGGACGGCAGGCGGGTGTCGTCGGGCGCGGTGCGCGACGCGCTCGCCGCCGGCGACGTGGCGGACGCCGCGCGGCTGCTCGGCCAGCCCTGGTTCGTGACCGCCCAGGTGGTGCACGGCGACAAGCGCGGCCGCACGCTCGGATTTCCCACCGCCAACCTCCGGCTCGGTGCGGACTGCGGGCTCAAGCCCGGCATCTATGCCGTGCGGGTCGCCGCGGGCGGGGCGCGCTACGACGCGGTGGCGAGCTTCGGCCGCCGGCCGATGTTCGACAACGGCGCGCTGCTGCTGGAGGTGTTCCTGTTCGACTTCTCGGGCGACCTCTACGGCTCGGCGCTGGACGTGGCCTTCATCGAGCGGATCCGGCCGGAGATGACCTTCGACAGCGTGGACGACCTGGTCCGGCGCATGGAGGAGGACTGCCGCCGCGCCCGCGCCGTGCTGGCCCGCCGGCCGGAGGCCTTTCCCGCGCTCGGAAACCCCACGACCTGAGCGCCTTTCCGCGGCCCCAACCCCCTGCTAGAACGCCCGCCATGACCGACAAGCCAGACCACCGATCCGGGGAGAAGCCCGGCGAACGCGACTACAGCCAGACGCTTTTCCTGCCGCAGACCGAATTCCCGATGCGCGCGGGCCTGCCGCAACGCGAGCCGCAGCTCCTGGAACGCTGGGCGAAGATCGGCCTCTACGGCCGGCTGCGCGAGACGGCGAAGGACCGCCCGAAGTTCACGCTGCACGACGGCCCGCCCTACGCCAACGGCAACATCCACATCGGCCACGCGCTCAACAAGATCCTCAAGGACGTGGTGACGCGCAGCCAGCAGATGCTCGGCCACGATTCCAATTACGTCCCCGGCTGGGACTGCCACGGCCTGCCGATCGAATGGAAGATCGAGGAGGAGAACTACCGCTCCAAGAACAGGAAGAAGCCGGACCTCTCCGATCCCGCCGCCATGATCGCGTTCCGCAAGGAGTGCCGCGCCTACGCCGGACACTGGCTGAACGTGCAGCGCGAGGAGTTCAAGCGGCTCGGCGTGGAGGGCGACTGGGACCATCCCTACACGACGATGAGTTTCCCGGCCGAGGCGCAGATCGCGCGGGAGATCATCAAGTTCGCGGCGAACGGCACGCTCTACCGGGGGTCCAAACCGGTGATGTGGAGCGTGGTGGAGAAGACCGCGCTCGCGGAAGCCGAAGTCGAGTATGAGGATTACACCTCGGACACAGTGTGGGTGAAGTTTCCGGTCGCCGGCGGCCAGGACGACCTCGCCGGGGCTTCGATCGTCATCTGGACCACCACGCCGTGGACGCTGCCGGGCAACCGCGCGATCAGCTTCTCGCCGAAGATCGAATACGGTCTCTACAAGGTTACCGACGCCGCACCGGACAACTGGGCGAAGTTCGGCGATCTGTTCATCCTGTCGAAGAACCTCGCGGGCGAGGTGTTCAAGCAGGCGCGCGTGATGGCCTACGACTTGGTGCGCGACATCCCGGCCGAGGATCTGGCTGCTCTCGTCTGCAACCATCCACTCAAGTCCAAGGGCGGCTACGACTTCGCCGTGCCGCTGCTCGCCGGCGACCACGTCACCGACGACGC
>CAZZCV010000010.1:36907-53579 GCA_964653225.1 uncultured Rhodoplanes sp.
AGAACGGCGCGCTGACCGCGCAGGCCCCTGGCTTCGAGGGCAAGCGCGTCATCAACGACAAGGGCGAGAAGGGCGACGCCAACGAGGCCGTGATCAAGGCGCTGGCCGAGGCCGGCAACATCATCGCGCGCGGCCGGCTCAAGCACCAGTACCCGCATTCGTGGCGCTCCAAGAAGCCGGTGATCTTCCGCAACACGCCGCAATGGTTCATCGCGATGGACAAGGACATCGCCGGAACGGGGCATACGCTGCGCGAGGTCGCGCTGCGCGAAATCAGGACCACGCGCTGGGTGCCGGCCGCCGGCGAGAACCGCATCACAGGCATGATCGCCGGCCGTCCCGACTGGGTGATCTCGCGCCAGCGCGCCTGGGGCGTGCCGATCGCCGTGTTCGTGAGGGAGAACCCGGACGGCACCGCGACGATCCTGCAGGACGAAGAGGTCAACGCCCGCATCGCCGATGCCTTCGAAAAGGAGGGCGCGGACGCCTGGTACGCGGCCGGGGCGCGCGAGCGCTTCCTCGGCACGCGCGCCAACGAGGACTGGAACAAGGTCGACGACATCCTCGACGTCTGGTTCGATTCCGGCTCCACCCACGCCTTCGTGCTGGAGGACCCGGAGCGCTTCCCCTCGCTGGCGGGAATTCGGCGCAAGGCCGACGGCGGCACGGACCGTGTGATGTACCTCGAAGGCTCGGACCAGCACCGCGGCTGGTTCCACTCGTCGCTGCTGGAAAGCTGCGGCACGCGCGGCCGCGCGCCGTTCGACGTGGTGCTGACGCACGGCTTCGTGCTCGACGAGCAGGGCCGCAAGATGTCGAAGTCGCTCGGCAACGTCACCGCGCCGCAGGACGTGATGAAGGCGTCCGGCGCCGACATCCTGCGCATGTGGGTCTGCGCCTCCGACTACGCCGACGACCTGCGGATCGGCCCGGAAATCCTCAAGACCACGGTCGAGACCTACCGCAAGCTGCGCAACACCATCCGCTGGATGCTCGGCAGCCTCGCGCACTTCCGCGAGGAGGACCGGATCGCGCCGGAGACGATGCCGGAGCTGGAGCGGCTGATGCTGCATCGCCTCGCCGAGCTGGACGAGCTGGTGCGCAAGGCCTACGCCGACTTCGACTACAAGCGCATCTTCGCGAGCCTGAGTCACTTCATGACCACCGACCTGTCGGCGTTCTACTTCGACGTCCGCAAGGACGCGCTGTATTGCGACCCGGTCTCGTCGGTGACGCGCAAGTCCGCGCTCACCGTGATCGACCACCTGTTCCACTGCACCGCGACCTGGCTCGCGCCGATGCTCTGCTTCACCGCCGAGGAGGCGTGGATCGAGCGTCACGGCGGCGACGAAAGCGCCTCGGTGCATCTTCAGACCTTCCCCGAAATCCCGGCCTCCTGGCGCAACGACGCGCTGGCCGACAAGTGGCGCAAGGTGCGGCAGGTGCGCCGCGTCGTGACCGGCGCGCTCGAGATCGAGCGTGCCGGCAAGCGCATCGGCTCCTCGCTGGAGGCCGCGCCGATGGTTTACATCTCCAGCCCCGAGCTGTTCGAGGCGGTGGTGGACATCGACCTGCCGGAGGTGTGCATCACTTCGGCGGGAAGCTGGGTGCAGGGCGAGGGCCCGGCCGACGCCTTCCGAATGCCGGAGGTCGCGGGCGTCGCGGTCGCCGTGCACCGCGCCGAGGGCCTCAAGTGCGCCCGTTCGTGGAAGATCTCCCCGGCCGTGGGCTCCGATCCGCAGTATCCGGAGGTCACCCCGCGCGACGCGCAGGCGCTGCGCGAGTGGGACACGCTTCGCAAGGCGGCGGAGTGAGCGGTTCCGCGCCATACCTGCGGGGGCCGCTCACCCGGATCGGCCTTGCCGCGGCGCTCGGCGCGCTCGTCATCGACCAGGCCAGCAAGCTCTGGCTCATCTTCGTCTACGGCCTGCCCGCGAAGGGCCGGGTCCCGGTCGCCCCGTTCCTCGACTTCGCCATGACCTGGAACCGGGGCATCAGCTACGGCTGGTTCCAGCAGGAGGGACCTTGGCTGCTGCTCGGCGTCAAGATTGTCGCCGTCTCCCTGCTGTGGGTCTGGCTGGCGCGGGCCGAGACCCGGCTGACGGCGCTGGCGCTGGGGCTGATCATCGGCGGCGCGCTCGGCAACGCGCTGGACCGCATTCTCTACGGCGCGGTGGCCGATTTCGTGCTGTTTTACATCCAGACCCCCGCCTGGAGCTTCCATTGGTACGTCTTTAACCTCGCCGATGTAGCCATTGTTGCCGGAGTGGCCGGACTTTTGTATGAATCCGTGGTCGGGGATCGCGCCGCAAAAGCGCCCCGATCCGGGGCATAAATCCCGGCCGGCAAAGCCGCGATCCGCCGCGCCGTTTGGCCGGCGAGCTACGGGATGACGGCATGATGGATTCTCTCTTGAAACGTCGGAACACCGCACGCCGCTGGGCGGCATGGCCGCTGGCCGGGCTGATGGCCGTCACCATGGTGATCGGCGGCGCCCAGGTCAGCGCCCACGCCAGCGACGACGACGAGGCGTTCGACACCCGCATGATCCGCGGCCTCCTGCGCAGTCTCGGCCTGCGCAACGGCAACGAAGCCGGCATCGAATACCGCGAACGCTCGCCGCTGGTGGTGCCGCCGAGCCGCAGCCTGCCGCCGCCCGAAACCACGCCGGTGGCCGCCAAAAATCCGCAGTGGCCGCTCGACGTCGACGTGAAGCGCGCCCGCGAGGCCCGCGCCGAACGGCGCAAGCCCGGCCGCACCGTGGACGAGGAATCCCTGCCCGAGCTGCCGAGCCAGCTCGACCGCGTCGGCCGCGCGCCGCGCACGCCGCCGGGCCAGCAGCCGACCGGCGCGGCCACCCGCGATCCCACCAACCCCAGCACGCCGTCGGAGCTGGGCGCCAAGAGTATGTTCGCCTGGGGCAACCTCTGGGGTTCGCCCAAGGAGGAATATGCCACCTTCACCGGCGAGCCGGCCCGCGAGTCCCTCACCCAGCCCCCGGCGGGCTATCGCACCCCTTCGGCCGCGCAGCCTTACGGCGTCGGCAAGGAAAAGTGGAGCGCGCAGGCCGTCAATCCGATGGACACGCCGGCGCTCCGCGGCGAGTAAGCCCCATCCCGAAGAGTTGAAGACTCCCCGGCCCCGTTCCTGCGCAAACTGCGCCGGTGAGCGGACGCAGGACCGACTCGCGATCGAACGATCGGGTTGCCCTGCATCCGGGACGTGGTCCTGCGGCTTCGACAAAGCGTGCGGCCGGGCCGGGGCGACCGGCCGCCCCAGACAAGGCGAGACCCTTTCGTGCCGACTTCATTGAAGCAAGCCCGCGCCGCAGCCCTTGCCCTCTTCGCCCTGACCCTCGCAAGCCTGCTGCCTGCGCCCGCCACCGCAGCCCCGGACGTGAGCACGTTCAGGCTCGCCAACGGCCTCGAGGTCGTGGTGGTGCCGGACCGGCGCACGCCGGTCGTCACCCACATGCTCTGGTACAAGGTCGGCGCGGCCGACGAGCCGCCGGGCAAGTCGGGCATCGCGCACTTCCTCGAGCACCTGCTGTTCAAGGGCACCGAGAAGAACCCGGCCGGCCGGTTCTCGCAGACCGTGGCCGCGCTCGGCGGCCAGGAGAACGCCTTCACCTCCTCCGACTACACCGGCTATTTCCAGCGCACCTCGCGCGAGCACCTCAAGACCCTGATGGAATTCGAGGCCGATCGCATGACCGGCCTGGTGCTGACCGACGACGACGTGAAGCCCGAGCTGAAGGTGGTGCTGGAGGAGTGGAACCAGCGCGTCGGCAACAATCCCGCCGCGCAGCTCGGCGAGCAGATCGAGGCCGCGCTCTATCTCAACCACCCCTACGGCCGCCCGGTGATCGGTTGGCGGCACGAGGTCGAGGCGCTCACGCGCGAGGACGCGATCGAGTTCTACCGGCGCTTCTACACGCCCAACAATGCCGTTCTGGTGGTAGCCGGCGACGTCACCGCGGACGAGGTCAAGGCGCTCGCGGAGCAGACCTACGGCAAGGTCAGGCCGACGCGCGAGATCGGGCCGCGCATCCGCCCGCAGGAGCCCACGCCACGCGCCATGCGGCACGTCACGCTGGCCGACCCGCGGGTGCAGCAGCCGAGCCTGCAGCGCGCCTATCTGGTGCCCTCGGCCGCGACCGCCAAGCCCGGCGAGTCGGAGGCGCTGGAGGTGCTGGCGCATATCCTCGGCTCCGGCACCACGAGCCGGCTCTACAACACGCTGGTGGTGGAGCGCGGCGTCGCGGTCAGCGCCGGCGGCTGGTACTCGGGCTCCGCGCTCGACCAGACGCGGCTGCTGGTCTACGGCTCGCCCAAGCCCGGCACCAGCCTGGTGCAGCTCGAAGAGGCGATCGACGCGGTGATCGACGACCTGCTCGCCAGGGGCGTCACCGCGCAGGAGCTGGAGCGTAGCCGGAACCGGCTGATCGCCGACGAGATCTATGCCCAGGACAGCCAGGCCACGATGGCGCGCTGGTACGGCGTGGCGCTGACCACCGGCTCCACGGTGGAGCGCGTCCGGACCTGGCCGGACCGCATCCGCGCGGTGACGGTCGAGCAGGTCAACGCGGCCGCGCGCGCCTGGCTCGACAAGCGTCGCTCGGTCACCGGCCACCTGATCCGGAGCGAACCCCGCCGCGAGGAGAAGCGCTCGTGAACCTCCGCCTTCCCTCCCTCGCCGGACTGGCCGCCGCGGCCTTTGCCGCCCTGCTGGCGCTCGCACCGGCCGCGCATGCCACCAAGATCGAGCGTGTGGTCTCGCCCGGCGGCATCGAAGCCTGGCTGGTGCGCGAGGCGGCGATCCCGCTGGTCGCCATGCATTTCGCCTTCAAGGGCGGCGCCAACCAGGACCCGGCCGTCAAGCCCGGCGTCGGCGCGATGGTGGCCTCCCTGCTCGACGACGGCGCGGGCGACCTCGACGCCAAGGCGTTCCAGCAGCGGCTGGTGGACAGCGCCGTGGAGTTGCGGTTCACGTCCAGCCGCGACAGCTTCGGCGGCTCGATCCGCATGCTCAAGGACCGCCAGGAGGAGGCCCTCGACCTGCTGCGGCTCGCGATCACCGCACCGCGCTTCGATGCGGACTCGATCGAGCGGCTGCGCGCGCAGATGCTCGCGAGCCTGCGCCGCGAGGCCACCAATCCCGCCAGCGTCGCCGGCAAGATCTGGTGGCAGACCGCGTTCCCCGACCATCCCTACGGCCGGCCCGCCAACGGCACGCTGGAATCGGTGCCGCTGCTGACCGCCGAGGACCTCAAGGCCTATCACCGCCGCGTGCTGGCGCGCGACACGCTCAAGGTCGCCGCGGTCGGCGACATCGACGCCGCCACCCTCGGCCGCATGCTGGACCGCGTGTTCGGCGCGCTGCCGGCCAAGGCCGACCTCGCCCCGGTGCCGGACGCGCGGATGGCCGCGATCGGCAGACAGGTGGTGGTCGATCTCGACGTTCCGCAATCGGCCCTGACGCTCGGCGGGCGCGGCCTGCCGCGCAAGGACCCGGACTTCATCCCGGCCTTCGTGGTCAACCATGTGCTCGGCGGCGGCTCGTTCTCCTCGCGGCTCTACACGGAAATCCGCGAGAAGCGCGGGCTCGCCTACGGCGTCTACTCCTACCTCTACCCGCTCGACCACGCCGCCCTGTTCATGGTCTCGACCCAGACCCAGAACGACCGCGCCGGCGAGGCGCTCGGCCTGATCGAGGCGGAGATCCGCCGGATCGCCTCCGAAGGCCCGACCGAGGACGAGCTGAAGAAGGCCAAGGACTATCTCAAGGGCTCCTATGCGCTGAACTTCGACACCTCGTCCAAGATCGCGGGGCAACTGCTCGCGATCCAGCTCCAGGACCTCGGCATCGACTACATCGACAGGCGCAACGGCCTGATCGACGCCGTTACCGCCGCCGACGTGCGGCGTGCGGCCAAGCGGCTCGCGCCGGAGGGGCTGTTCGTCACCGCGGTCGGCCGGCCCAAGGGCGTGACGCCGAAGGACTAGGGGGAACCGGCGGCAAGCCCGTGCGTTTTGCCGCCGTCGCCCCAACCCGCATACAATCCCAGCCCGGCCCCGACCGAAGGATCGGAATGACGCTCCAGCAATCCATCGCGCACGCCCGCCCCGCCCACTTCGAGGACGTGCTGGCTCGCACCGCCGACGCGCTCGCCGCGCTGCGCACGCGCCACGCCGACGGCTCGCTGCCGCTCCTGCGCCTGCCGGAGAAGCGCGACGACATCGCGCCGGTCCTGGGCTACGCGCGGCTGCTGCGCGAGAACACGACCGACGTCGTGTTCCTGGGCACCGGCGGGTCGAGCCTCGGCGGCCAGACGCTGGCGCAGCTGGCCGGCCACATGATCCCCGGTCTCGGCCTGCTGCGGCAGCCGCGGCTGCACTTCATGGACAACCTCGATCCCGAGACCTTCGGCGCGCTGCTGGAGAAGCTGCCGCTCGCCTCCACGCGCTTCGTGGCGATCTCGAAGTCCGGCGGCACCGGCGAGACTCTGATGCAGACCGCGGCCGCGCTCGCGGCCGTCAGGGCTGCGAGCCTCGACCCGCAGAATCATGTCCTCGGCGTCACCGAACCCGCGAAGCCCGGCAAGCGCAACGGCCTGCGCGAGATGCTGTCGCGTTTCGGCATCCCCATGCTGGATCACGACCCCGGCGTCGGCGGCCGGTTCTCCGTGCTCACCAACGTGGGCCTCCTGCCCGCCGCGGTGTGCGGCCTCGACATCGGCGCGGTGCGCGCGGGCGCGGGTGCGGCGATGGCTCCGGTGCTCGCAGGCAGCCCGCCGGCGGAGGTGCCCGCCGCCGTGGGCGCCGCGCTCGCGGTCGCGCTTGCGGACCACAAGCCGGTCTCGGTGATGATGGCCTACGCCGACCGGCTGGAACGGTTCACGCGCTGGTACGTCCAGCTCTGGGCGGAAAGCCTCGGCAAGGACGGCAAGGGCACCACGCCGCTCGCGGCGATCGGCCCGGTGGACCAGCACAGCCAGTTGCAGCTCTTCATCGCCGGCCCGCGCGACAAGCTGTTCACCGTGGTTACGGTGGACGCCGCCGGACGCGGCCCGAAGATCGACCCGGAGCTGGCGGCGATGGCCGGTGAGCCGGACTTCGGCAACCGCCGCATCGGCGACCTCGTCGCGGCGCAGGGTCGCGCCACCGCCGAGACGCTCGCCAGGAACGGCTGCCCGGTGCGCACGCTGCATCTGGCCCGCGCGGACGAAGCCGCGCTCGGCGAGTTGCTGATGCACTTCATGCTGGAGACGATCATCGCGGCGCACCTGCTCGGCGTCGATCCGTTCGACCAGCCGGCGGTGGAAGAGGGCAAGGTGCTGGCGAAGAGGTATCTCGCCCAGTCCTAAGGGCGTGATCCGGAAAGGTGGGAACCGGCTTTCCGACAAGATCACGCCCAAAAACGCAAGAAATCGGGCCCCGAGCGATTCACTCTCAACGAATCCGACTCCAGCCTGTCATAGTGCGGCGGCCATGATCCGCATCACCGACAACATCAGCCTGGACGAATCCGAGATCGAGGAGAGCTTCGTGCGCTCCTCCGGTCCGGGCGGGCAGAACGTCAACAAGCTCTCGACCGCGGTGCAACTCCGCTTCGACGTGCGGCGCTCGCCGTCGCTCCCCAACGACGTGGCGATCCGCCTGATGAAGCTCGCCGGCCGGCGCGTCACCAAGGACGGCGTTCTGGTGCTGGTGGCGCAGAACCAGCGCACCCAGGAGCGCAACCGCGCCGAGGCGATGGAGCGGCTCGTCGCGCTGATCCGCGAGGCGTCGGTGCGGCCGGTGGCGCGCCGGGCCACCAAGCCGACGAAGGCTTCGAAAGAGAAGCGGATCGAGGGCAAGAAGCGCCGCTCCGACGTCAAGTCGATGCGCGGCCGGATCACTGGGGAATAGCGGGGGCAGCCCGTCCGCGGCTCTCGCCGCCGCCGCATTGCGCCGGTAAGTTCCGGCATCTGAATCGCCGTTTCCCCTCTCCCGCAAGGCGGGACGGGTGAAAGGAGTGGGATGCCCGTCCGCCAGCTCTCCGAAACCACGATCAACCGCATCGCCGCGGGCGAGGTGGTCGAGCGCCCGGCGAGCGCGGTCAAGGAGCTGGTCGAGAACGCGCTGGACGCCGGCGCGAGCCGGATCGAAGTCGTCATCGAAGCCGGCGGCCGCAACCTGATCCGCATCACCGACGACGGCACGGGCATGACCCGCGCCGACCTCGAGCTTGCGGTCGAGCGGCACGCCACCTCCAAGCTCGACGGCGAGGACTTGCTCGCCATCGGCACGCTCGGTTTCCGCGGCGAGGCCCTGCCCTCGATCGGCTCGGTGGCGAAGCTCGCCATCACGACCCGCCATGCGTCCGAGCCGCACGCCTGGACGCTCGCCGTGGACGGCGGCGACAGGTCCGCCATCAAGCCCGCCGCGCTGACGCAAGGAACCCGCGTCGAGGTGCGGGACCTGTTCTACGCCACGCCCGCGCGGCTGAAGTTTCTCAAGACCGACCGCACCGAGGCCGAGGCGGTGCGCGAGGTGGTGCGCCGGCTCGCCATGAGCCGGCCGGACGTGGCCTTCACGCTCGCCGGCGAGGACCGAGCGCCCGTCACCTGGGCCGCGGCCCTGCCGGACGCCACCGGCCGGCTGGCGCGGCTCGCGGACATCCTCGGCGCCGAGTTTCGCGCCAACGCGGTCGCGGTGCAGGCCGAGCGCGAGGGGGTGACCGTCGAGGGCTTCGCCGCGCTGCCGACGCTCTCGCGCGCCAACTCGCTCGGCCAGTACCTGTTCGTCAACGGCCGGCCGGTGCGCGACAAGCTGCTGCTCGGCGTGGTGCGCGCGGCCTATGCCGATTATCTTGCGCGCGACCGCCATCCGGTGATGGCACTGTTCGTGACCCTTCCGGCGCGGGAGGTGGACGTCAACGTGCATCCGGCCAAGACCGAGGTGCGCTTCCGCGACAGCGGGCTGGTGCGCGCGCTGGTGATGCACGCGCTGAAGGACGGGCTCGCGCGCGAGGCGGGCCGCGCTTCGACCACCGGCGGCAGCGCCACGGTCGCCGCATTCCGGCCCGGCGGCCTGCCGCGCGGCGGATCTTACGACTGGCGGAGTTCGCCGGCGCGGCCGCTTCCCGAAATCCAGCCGGGCTTCGCCGAGGCGACGCAGGCTGCGTTCGACGTGGGTGCGGCTGCCGCCACGGCGCGCATCGACCCGCTCGAAGCCGCGCCCGACGCGCTCGACCGCCCGCTGGGCGCGGCGCGCGCGCAGGTGCACGACAATTACATCGTGGCGCAGACCCGCGACGGCCTGGTGATCGTGGACCAGCACGCCGCCCACGAACGGCTGGTGTACGAGCGCCTGAAGGCGGCGCTCGCAGCCGCGGGTGTGGCGCGCCAGATCCTGCTGATCCCCGAGATCGTCGAGCTGGACGGCGCGGACGTGGACCGACTCGCGGCCCGCGCCGACGAGCTGGCACGCTACGGCCTGATGCTGGAGCCGTTCGGCCCCGGCGCGGTCGCCGTGCGGGAAACGCCGGCGCTGCTCGGCCGGATCGACGCCGCGGCGCTGGTGCGCGACCTCGCCGAGCACATGGCGGAGTGGGACGAGGCGCTGCCACTGGAACGGCGCCTCATGCACGTCGCCGCCACGATGGCCTGCCACGGCTCGGTGCGCTCCGGACGCCGGCTCCGGCCGGAGGAGATGAACGCGCTCTTGCGCGACATGGAGGTCACGCCCAACGCCGGGCAGTGCAACCACGGCCGGCCCACCTACGTGGAACTGAAGCTTACGGACATAGAAAGACTTTTCGGAAGACGATGACCTCCCGGCGGAAGAGTCGGGGAAATCATGTCTTCCAAGATGACCTTAAAAGATGGGCTCTTGAAGCAATCGATGCTTCCTCTGCAAAGCCAATCTAATCGCAGCAGCAAAACATATCTGGCTCAATCACGAAGCTGAATTGAGAAGATACGGCGGCGGTTTCTACTCTTAAAAATTACGATATTCGCTGGGCGGCGCGAGCGCTCAGAGACGATGAAATCTTGGCGGCCGCCGACCAGGCACCTCGTGGATAACGGCGGCGACGCAACCCGGCAGCGTAAGTTGCACAATCGGAGAGATTGTTCGGCCGTCGATAAACGGGCACAATCTCCGAGCGTCAAACAAGCAGCACCGCCCGCACGGCGGAACGACTTCAATCGCTTGGGACTTCACGGGAGGAAACACAATGAACCGATCCAAAGTCATCGGCGGCGCGCTGGCCGCCGTCGCCTTCGCGGCCATGCCCGGCGCGGCCCACGCGCAGGCCGACTGGCCGAGCCGGACCATCACGCTGGTGGTGCCGTTTTCGCCGGGTGGCGGCGTGGACGCCAGCGCACGCTTCCAGGCCGCGATCCTGGGCGAGATTCTCGGACAGACCGTGGTGGTCGAGAACATCGGAGCCGCCGCCGGCACCGCAGGCAGCGGCCGCGTCGCCAAGTCCGCGCCCGACGGCTACACGTTCCTGATCGGCAACAGCGGCACGCATGTCTACAGCCAGTCGCTCTACAAGCGGCGGCCTTACGACTCCATCGCCGATTTCGAGCCGATCGGGCTCGTCACCGACTCGCCGCGCATCCTGGTGGCGCGCAAGGATCTGCCGGTGAACGGCCTGCAGCAGCTCGTCGCGCTGATGAAGAAGAACCAGGACAAGATGCAGTACAGTTCGGCCGGCGTCGGCTCCGGCACGCACCTGCCCTGCGCGCTGCTCAACCATACGCTCGGCGTCAACATCACGATGGTCCCCTATCGCGGCGAAGGCCCCGCGTTGCAGGACGTGATCGCGGGCCGCGTCGACTACATGTGCGCGACCATCCAGAGCGGGGCGCTCCAGGCCCGGCAGGGCTCCGTGAAGGGCATCGCGGTGATGTCGCCGCGGCGCGCGCCCGTGATCCCCGATCTCGCCACCAGCGGCGAGCAGGGCCTCAAGGGCGTCGAGGCCACGGTCTGGAACGGGTTCTTCTTCCCCAAGGGCACGCCGAAGCCGATCGTCGAGAAGATGAACAAGGCGGTGCAGACCATGCTCGCGCGCCCGGATGTGCAGAAGAAGCTCTCGGACCTCGGCCTTGAAATCCTCCCGGCGGACCAGCGCACGCCGGAGCATCTCGCCAAATTCCTGAAGGAGGACATCGCGCGCTGGGCCAAGGTCATCAAGGCCGCCGGCATCAGCATGGACTGAGGCCAGGCCGCCTTGCCGGACGACGGGTCCCACCTCTCCCCGCGGGGAGAGGTGGATCGCGTGCGCGGAGGGAACCGCTTCGATCGCGGCCGGCCGCGACCTCAGGACGCGCGGAGAAACGTGAACTCCGTGTCGTCGTAGGCGCGCCGCTCGATCTCCTCGAATCCGGCGGGCGCAGCGAAGCCCGCGGTCTTCGCCTCCTCGACCACGACCAGCGCATCCGGCGCGAGCCAGCCCCCCTCGCGCACGGAGGCCAGCGCGCGCTCCGCGAGCCCCTTGCCGTAGGGCGGATCGAGGAACGCGAGCGAGAACGGCTCCAGCGGATGCGCAGGCCCCAGCCGCGTGGCGTCGCGCCGGAAGATACGGGTGGAGCCGCCGAGCCCCAGCGCCTCGACGTTGCCGCGCAGAAGCGCGCGCGCCTCCGCGCCGTCGTCCACGAACAGCGCAAAGGCCGCGTCGCGCGAGAGCGCCTCGATGCCGAGCGCGCCGGTGCCCGCGAACAGGTCGAGCACGCGCGCGCCGCGCGCCGGATCGCCGTAGGCATGCGCCAGGATGTTGAACAGCGCCTCGCGCAGCCGGTCGGCCGTGGGCCGCACCGCCTGCGACTTCGGCGCGGCGAGGTTGCGTCCGCGCAGCCGGCCGCCGACCACGCGCATCAGCTTCCTTTCGGACGCGACGGACGCGGGCCGCCGTGCTTGCCGCGGTGCGGACGGTGGCGGCGGTGCTGCGGCGAGGCGGCACCGCGGCCGGCATCGGGCGCGCTCGCATGGCGCTCGCCGCGACCATGCGGCTTGCGTTCGAGCTGCTTGCGTTCGGCCGGCTTGCGGCCGCCGCCCTTGAGACCGGGCCGGGTGCGATCCTTGTCCCGCTCGCGCTCGGAGGGCCCGGGCTTTGCGTTGCGTCGCTCCCCACCGCGCGGCCCGGCAGCACGGGACGGCGGCCCGCGCCCCGCCTCGCGCTCGGGCGGCGCCTCCCGCTCCACCACCGGCCCGGAGAAATCCGCGCCCGCAAGCTGCGCGAGCCGCTCGCCAAGCTGCTCGCGCAGCGCCTTGGTCCGGACCTCCTCCACCGCGCCGGCCGGCAGCTCGCCGAGCTGGAACGGGCCGTAGGACACCCGGATCAGCCGGTTCACCTGCAGGCCGAGCGCACGCATGACGTTGCGGATCTCGCGGTTCTTGCCCTCTCTCATCGCAAAGGTGAGCCAGGTGTTGTCGCCCTGCTCCCGCTCCAGCACGGCCTCGATCGCGCCGTACTGCACGCCGTCCACCTCGATGCCCTTGCGCAGCCCGTCGAGCTGCGGCTGCGTGACCTTGCCGAAGGCGCGCACCCGGTAGCGCCGGAGCCAGCCGGTCGCGGGCAGCTCCAGCGCACGGGCGAGCCCGCCGTCGTTGGTGAGCAGCAGCAGGCCCTCGGTGTTGAGGTCGAGCCGGCCGACGCTGATCAGCCGCGGCAGGTCCTTGGGCAGCGCGCCGAAGATGGTGGGGCGGCCGTGGGTGTCGGCGCTGGTGGTGACGAGGCCGCGCGGCTTGTGGAACAGGAACAGCCGGGTGCGCTCCTTGCGCGGCATCGGCTTGCCGTCGACGGCGATGCGGTCGGCGGCGGTCACATTGAGCGCGGGCGAGGCGATCACGGCGCCGTTCACCGACACGCGGCCGGCCGCGATCCAGGCCTCGGCCTCGCGGCGCGAGGCGACGCCCGCGCGCGCCATCGCCTTGGCGATCCGCTCGGAGCCCTTGGGGGCGGGCGGCGCGATCTCCGTCCCTGGCTTGGCGCGGGGCTTGGCGAGCGCCGTCTTCAGGCGCTTCGGCCGGAAGGGAGGCCGGCCCCGCGGGCCGGCGGGCTTATGGTCGGATGTCTTGTCGTTCATGGCACCGTCATGCCCGGCTTTATGCCGCGCATCCACGCCTTTATATACATCACGACCCATTATTGCGTGTTCGTCGCAGAGGATCGACCGGACTTGGCCTCCTTCATGGACCTTGCGCTTTCCGAGGCGCGCGCGGCCCGCGACGCCGGCGAGGTGCCGGTTGGCTGCGTGATCGTGCGCGACGGCGCGGCGGTGGCGTCCGCCGGCAACCGCACGCTGCGCGACCGCGACCCCACCGCGCATGCCGAACTGCTGGCGATCCGCGCCGCGGCACGGGCGCTCGGCTCGGAGCGGCTCACCGACTGCGACCTCTACGTCACGCTCGAGCCCTGCACCATGTGCGCGGGCGCGATCTCGTTCGCACGCATCCGAAGGCTCTACTACGGCGCCGCCGACCCCAAGGGCGGCGCGGTCGAGAGCGGCGTGGCGTTCTTCGCCTCGCCCGCCTGCCATCACCGGCCGGAGGTCTACGGCGGCCTGGGGGAGCGCGAGGCCGCGGAGCTTTTGCGTGGCTTCTTCAAAGAACGGCGCTGAGCTTCTCCTTCACCTCCGCCTTGATGGGCTCCGCCGCGCGCAGGATCGCGCTGGCGCGGAAGAAGTCGAACAGCCGGAACGGCCCGGTGTTCGGGCGCAGCATCAGGTGCGGCCCGCCGCGCTCCAGCTTGCGGACCATGATGCCGTGGCCGATCACCTGCATGGTGGCGAACAGAGCCTCCCATGGATCGGGCACGCCGCGCGGCTCGCCCGGCGCGGCCGAGGCGTCCACCGCGATCACGATGTCGGCCCGGCCGAGCAGACGGTCGAACGGCAGCGGATTGACCGCCGCGCCGTCCACCAGCACCCGGCCCTCGCGCTCCACCGGCCGCATCAGGCCGGGGATCGCCAGCGACGCCGCGATCGCCGACTTCAGCGGTCCCTCGGCCAGTACCGCCTCCTCGCGGCCATAGAGGTCGGCGGCCAGCACCGTCAGCGGGATGGAGAGCGCCGCGAAGTCGTCGGGGATGTCGGGCGGAAGAAAGCCCGCGCAGAATTTCTCGGCGTCGATCAGCAGCGGATTGCCCCAAGGGCTCGCGAACCACTCCGACAGGCCGGATGCTCGCGCGGCGAGGAGACGGCCGTAGACCAGCGCGCGGTCATGCGCCATCGCAATGCACGCGCGGCGGATCGCCTTGCCGCTCATGCCCGCGGCATAGGCCGCGCCGATCACCGCGCCGAACGAGCAGCCCGCCAGCGCCACCGGCCGCACGCCCATCTCGTCGAGCGCCTCCAGCACCGGCACCTGCGCCAGCGCGCGGGCCCCGCCGCCGGAGAGCGCCACCGCCACCGTTTTCATCGCGCGCCCGCCGCCCGCGCGAAGCGCCACGCGGTCTCGGCCAGCGGCCGCACCATCTTCGCCTTGGCCGGTGCGTGCTCGGAGGTGGCGGTGCCATCACGCACCCGGCCGGCGATGCCCTGCAGGATCGCAGCGAGGCGGAAGAAGTTGTAGGCGAGATAGACGTCGAGGTGCGGCCGCGGATCGAACCCGGTGCGCGCCGCATAGGCATCGACGGAATCGTCCGGCGAGGGAATGCCGAGCGCGACGAGATCGTGGCCAGCCAGCGAGCCGGTGCCCGCGCCGCTGTCGTCCGGGGGCATGTGCCACGGCATCAGGTGGTAGGTGAAATCGGCGAGCGGATCGCCCAGCGTCGACAGTTCCCAGTCGAGCACCGCCGCGACGGCGGGCCGGTCTGGCGCGACGATCACATTGTCGAGCCGGTAGTCGCCATGCACCAGCCGCACCGGCGCGGCCGGCGGAAGATGCCCCGGCAGCCATTCGATCAGCCGCTCCATCGGCTCGATGTCCTGCGTCTGCGACGCGCGGTACTGCTTCGACCAGCGGTCCACCTGGCGGGCGACGTAACTCTCGCCGCGGCCGAAGTCCGAAAGGCCGAGCGCCGCCGGATCGAGGGCGTGCAGCCGCGAAAGCGTGTCGTTCAGCGCGTCGTAGACCCGCGCGCGCTCCTCCCGGTTCGAGCCCGGCATGTCCGGGCTCCAGAACACCCGGCCCTCGACGAAATCCATGACGTAGAACGGCGTGCCCGCCACGCTCTCGTCCGCGCACTCATGCAGCGGCTGCGCCACCGGAAAGCCGGCCGCATGCAGCGCGCCGATGACGCGGAACTCGCGGTCCACCGCATGGGCGGAGGGCAGCAGCCTTCCGGGCGGCTTGCGGCGCAGCACGTAGCGCCGCGCGGGCGTCTCCAGCAGATAGGTCGGGTTCGACTGCCCGCCCCTGAACTGCTTCACCGCAAGCGGGCCGGCAAAGCCCGGCAGCACGCGCGCGAGATGGGCTTCGAGCCGCGCCGCGTCCATGCGCAGCGCGCCGGCCGCCTCTCGGGTGCCGCCGAACGCGGCCTGCCGGTCGATCCCGCTCATGCGGCGAGGGTAGCATTCCCCGACGCTCCGCGGGAGCGGCGGCAAGCCGCTCAGGCCTTCGGCACCTCGATCGCCCGATCAGCGAAGATTTTGTATTGCTGCGAGCGCGGCCTGCCCTTGTCCTCCTCGTTCACCAGCGAGATGGACGTCTTTCCGCCGAGCAGCGCGCGCGGCAGGATCATCACGCGGATGAAGCGGCTCGGCCGGTCGGCCGCAGCCTGCGCGAACACCGGCTCGGGTCCGGACTCGTACCACGCGCAGCCCGGCCCGTAGCTGGTCGATACGCCGTGGGTGTCGATTCGGATGCCGCCCTCGATCAGGCAGCGGATGCCCGGGCCCTGGTGCCGGTGCAGGAAGGCGCAGCCGCCGGGCGGAAACGCCACGCTGTCGCCGCGCAGCAGCAGCTCGCCCTGCGGAATGGTCTCGAGCACCGGCGAAAGCTTCTCCAGCGAGCGCACGCCTGCGCCGGATGCCGCCCCGCCCTTCGCGCCCGGCGCCGCCAGCTCATAGCGCCAGAGCGTAACGCCATCCTTGCCGGGGCTGAGAGACACAGCCGTGGCGCCGTCCCAGGTCTCGCCGTCGGAGATCGTCCTGCCCTCGACCGTGACCGAGCCGTGAACCACGAAAATCATCCGCGGCAGCGCGGGCAGCGCCACGGCGGCGACGCCGCCGGCGATGGTGTCCTCGAACAGGCGCAGAACGGGATGCATGGGGTTTCCTGCCTTTGAAAGGGGGGCCTTGCCGGACCTCGGGATTTCTTCGGGCAGACGGGGGCCGCAGTCAACCGCCCGCGCGTCGCAGCTTATTGCGCGCCCTGCTCCCGCTTCACCGCCTGCCAGCCAATGTCGCGGCGGCAGAAGCCCTCCGGCCAGTCGATCCGGTCGACCGCGGCATAGGCCCGCGTCCGGGCCTCGGTCACGCTGCGGCCCCGCGCGCAGACGTTGAGCACGCGGCCGCCGCTGGCGACGATCCGGCCGCCGTCCGCGCGGGTGCCGGCGTGGAAAATCTCCACGCCCTCGGCTCCGGCCGCAGCGTCGAGCCCGCCGATGGCGGAGCCCTTCGCATAGTCGCCGGGATAGCCCTTCGCCGCCATCACCACGGTCAGTGCCGCGTCCGGATACCAGCGCAGGTCGAAGCTCCCGAGCTGGCCGTCGCGCGCCGCCAGCAGCGCCGGCAGCA
>CAZZCV010000010.1:53589-90794 GCA_964653225.1 uncultured Rhodoplanes sp.
GAAGCGCACGTTGTATTCGATCAGCTTCGGCCCTTCGGCCGTGATCATCAGGCCGGCGAACAGCACGCCCCTGTAGGGCGCGTCCATGGCCTTCATCGCGCGCACGGTGGGCGTCACGATCTCGTCCATCGTGCGTGCCACCATTTCCGCGCTCATCACCGGCGCGGGCGAGTAGGCGCCCATGCCGCCGGTGTTGGGCCCGGTGTCGCCGTCGAAGGCGCGCTTGTGGTCCTGCGCCGAGGCCAGCGCGATGGCGTTCTCGCCGTCGCACAGCGCGAAGAACGAGGCCTCCTCGCCCACCAGGAACTCCTCGACCACCACCTCCGTGCCGGCGGAGCCCAACCCGCCCTCGAACATCATGTCCACGGCGGCCAGCGCCTGCTCCAGCGTGTCGGCCACCACCACGCCCTTGCCCGCGGCCAGCCCGTCGGCCTTCACCACGATCGGCGCGCCCGTCCTGCGGATGTAATCCTTCGCGGGGCCCGGCGCGGTGAAGCGCTCGTAGGCCGCGGTCGGGATGCCGTTGGCCTTGCACAGATCCTTGGTGAAGCCTTTCGACCCCTCCAGCCGCGCCGCAGCCCGCGTCGGTCCGAACGCCCGGATGCCGGCAGCCTCGAGGTCGTCGACGATGCCGGCGACCAGCGGAACCTCGGGGCCGACCACGACGAAATCGACCGCCTTCGCCTTGCAGAAGGCCGCGACGGCCGCATGGTCGGCGACGTCGAGCGCCACGCATTCGGCCTCGGACGCGATGCCCGCATTGCCGGGCGCGCAGTAAAGCCGGTCGGTCAGCGGGCTCGCCGAAAGCTTCCAGGCCAGCGCGTGCTCGCGGCCGCCGGAGCCGAGGAGAAGGATGTTCATGGCCGGGAACCCCTAGCACGCCGCTTCGTTGGGAACACGCGGCCGGCCCCGCGCGTCCACAGGCGCGCTCGACGGGAATCGGCCGGCGTGATTTGCTGCCGCCATGCTCATTCTGGTCGCGCTCGCCCTGCTGCTCATGCTCCCCCTGTCCGGTGCCGGAACCCCGGCGCTCGCCGGGGGCCCGGATTATGCGCTGGCGCACCGGCCGGACGTGGTGTTCCCCGGCGGACGGGTGCACCGCAGCCCCTACCCCGTAAGCCGGCGCGCCGCCGCGGTCTGGCACTCGGACGCCTGCTTCATGGACTGCGCGGGACAGGCCGCCTGGCGCTACGAGGCCTGCCTGTCGTCGCACGGCGCCGAGGCCTGCCGGGACCGGCTCGACGCCGACGACCGCATCTGCCTGCAGGCCTGCCGCACCCGCGGCGGCCCGCTCCTGAACCTCACCGACTGAACGCGGGGCCGAGCCTCGCGTCGCCGGCCGGTCCGCCATGCAGGGGCGGCCCTCGCAATCGTATCAAGCTGCGCTAGATTGCGCCGGTCCAGGCTCCCTTCCGCCGGTCCAAGCCGTCGTTGCGCCGGCGCACGTCCTTCTGTCGCGTTTTCTTCACGCGAACCGGCTCCCACTTCGCTCGAAAACGCTCCATGCTCCAGAAGCTCTCCGACCATTTTCGCAACGGCGACATCGATTACCGGCTGCTGGTGCCGCTGCTCGTCAGCACCGCGCTGGTCCAGGTCATCGTCGCGGTGATGCGCATCACCACCTCCTACCGGGTCGTGGAGCTGGAGCTTTCGATCATCTGGCTGGGCGCGATCGCGGCCGCCTTCTCGTTGCTGCCGATCTTCCTCGCCGTGTCGGTCGGCCGGTTCATCGACCGCGGTCACGACGCGCTCACGCTCTGGATCGGCTCGGTCCTCACCACCGTCTCCTGCGGCATCATCGCGCTGTGGTCGCCGGTCGCGGTACTGATCGGGGCCACCGCGCTGATGGGCGTCGGCCACCTGATGCTGATGGCGAGCCAGCAGCTTCTCTGCGTGCGCGCCGCGGGCTCCGGCGCGCTGGAGCGCGTGTTCGGCAACTACATGGTGGCCGGCGCGCTCGGGCAGGGCGTGGGTCCCTACGTGGTCGGCTGGGTCGGCGGAAGCGCGACCGTGCCGCCGACCCAGCTCCTGTTCTCGGTCGGCTTCGCCATCGCCGCGATCATGCTTGCGGTGGCGCTCGCGGTGCGGCCGGCCAAGGCCGCGCCGCAGGTCGCGGCCGACGCCGAGGTGGTGCCGGTCCGCAAGCTGCTGGCGATGCCGGGCCTGCTGACCGTGGTGATCGCGGGCGTGATCATGGTCTCGTCCTCCGACATCGTGCTCATCTACGTGCCGCTGCTCGGCGCGGAGCGCGACATCGACGTGCGCGACATCGGCCTGCTGCTGACGATCCGCGCGGCCGCCTCGGTGACGGCGCGGATCTTCTACGCGCGCATGGTCGCCGCCGCCGGGCGCTGGCCGCTGATGATCGCGAGCACGCTCGCCTGCGCGCTATCCTACGCCGCACTCGCCGCCCCGCTGTCGATGCCGATGATGGTGCTGGTGATGATCGTGATGGGCGGCACCTTCGGCATCGCGGCCACGCTCAGCATCACCATTGTCGTGGACATGACCGCGGCGGGCGCGCGCGGCACCGGCAATTCGCTGCGCATCATGGCCAACCGCATCGGCCAGTTCGTGCTGCCGTTCGGCGCGGGCGTGGTGGCCGCGGCCGCGGGGCTGACCGGCCTGTTCCTGATCCTCGCCGCCGCCATCGCGGCCTCGGGCGTGGCCATGCGCCTCAAGCAGCCGGTCGCACCGCCGCCGGAGTGAGCGTGGTAACCTGGCCGGCATGAACGAATCGCGCGCCAACATCGCGGAACTCACGGTGTCCGAGCTGTCCGCTTCGCTCAAGCGGACGGTGGAGGACGCCTACGGCTACGTGCGCGTGCGCGGCGAGATCTCCGGCTACCGCGGCCCGCACTCGTCCGGCCATTGCTATTTCGCGCTCAAGGACGCCGGCGCCAAGATCGACGGCGTGGTCTGGAAGGGCGTGTTCGGCCGCATGCGGATCAAGCCCGAGGAGGGCATGGAGGTGGTCGTCACCGGCAAGCTGACGACCTACCCGAACCGTTCATCCTACCAGATCGTCATCGACACGCTGGAGCCCGCCGGGCTGGGCGCGCTGATGGCGCTGCTGGAGGAGCGCAGGAAGAAGCTCGCGGCCGAGGGCCTGTTCGACCCCGCGCGCAAACAGCTCCTGCCGTTCCTGCCCGGTGTGATCGGCGTGGTGACCTCGCCGACGGGAGCCGTGATCCGCGACATCCTGCACCGGCTCGCGGACCGCTTCCCGCGTCGCGTGCTGGTGTGGCCGGTGCGGGTGCAGGGCGAGGGCTCGGCCGCCGAGGTGGCGGCCGCCATCGACGGCTTCAACGCGCTGCCCGATAGCGGCCCGATTCCGCGGCCCGACGTGATCATCGTGGCGCGCGGCGGCGGCTCGCTGGAGGACCTGTGGTCGTTCAACGAGGAGATCGTGGTGCGCGCCGCGGCGGACAGCATGATCCCGCTGATCTCGGCCGTGGGCCACGAGACCGACGTGACGTTGATCGATCATGCCGCCGACCGCCGCGCGCCGACGCCGACCGCGGCCGCCGAGATGGCGGTGCCGGTGCGCGCCGACCTGATCGCCGAGCTGATGAGCAAGGCGCGCCGGGCGCTCGCCTGCTGGCAGCGCGCGCAGGACCACCGCCGCACCGAGCTGCGCGCGGCCGCCCGCGCGCTTCCCACCGCCGAGGGCCTGCTCGCGATCCCGCGCCAGCGGCTCGACGGCGCGTCGGAACGCCTGCCGCGCGCGCTGCGCGCCAACGCGCAGATCCACCACACGCAGCTTTCGCGCATCGCCGGCCGGCTCGCGCCGCAGCTCCTGCGCAATCAGGTCGAGCGCCGGAGAGAACGCTACGACGCGCTCAACCTGCGGCTCAAGGCGGGGCTCGCCGCCAACACGCAGGCGTTCCGGATGCGCATCGCGCGCCAGCAGGAGCGCGTGGCGACGTTCGGCGAACGCTCCGCCCGCGCGGTGCGCAACCTGATCGCGAACCGCAGCGCCCGCGCCGAGCGCGCGGGGCAACTGCTCACGGCGTTCTCCTATCGAGGGGTGCTGTCGCGCGGCTTCGCGCTCGTCCGTGACGCGGACGGCCGGCCGCTGCGCGCGGCCGCCGCGGTCGCGCCCGGCCAGCGGCTCGACATCGAGTTCGCCGACGGCCGCGTGGCGGCAAGCGCGGATGGCGTTGCCGCGACGCCGGCCGCGCCCGCTCCCGCCCCGGCAAAGCCGCGCAAGCCGGGCGGCGGCACCAGCGGACAGGGCAACCTGTTCGGCTAGAGCGTTTTCGAGCGAAGTGGGAACCGGTTCGCGTGAAGAAAACGCGACAAACCGGGAATCGAAGAGTCTTTCACCGTTTCCATGAAACGGTGAAAGACTCTAGGCCTTCAGCCCTTCCTTGCGCTTCGCCCGGCGCACCAGATAGTCGAAGTTGACCGCGAACTGGTCCGGCCGGCTGATGTCGTGCTTGAGCTTCTCGATGTCCTCGCGCGGGAATTCGGGCGCGGTCTCTCCCGCGGCTTCCGCGATCATCTGAATCTGCGCACCGTTCTCCAGCATGATGATGCGGATCACGGTCTCCTCGATGGTCGCGCCCGCGATCACCACGCCGTGGTTCTTGAGCAGCACCGCGCTGTGCGGACCCAGCGCCCTGGCCACGCCCGCGCCCATCTCCGGCGTGCGGATCAGGTTGATGGTGTCGCCGTAGATGCCGATCGCCTCGTGGAACAGCGCTCCGGGCTGGCTGAGCGCCTTCATCGGTCGGCCGCTTGCGGACAGCGCGATCGAATAGGGCGGATGCGTGTGCAGCACGCAGTTCACGTCCGGGCGCGCCTTGAAGATCTCGGAATGGATGAAGACCTCGCTGTGGCGGCGCGAGGTGCCGGCCACCACCTTGCCGTCGAGGCCGATGGTCAGGATGTTCTCCCTCGTGATCTCGTCGAGACCGATGCTGTGGCACTTCATGAAGAACAGCGACGGATCGTCCGGCAGCCGGAAGGAGATATGCCCGCGGGTGAAGTCGTCCTGCCCTTCGTTGACCAGCACCTTGCCGGCCCAGATCATGCGTTCCCTGATTGCGTCGTGGTCCATTCCGCGTCCTTCCGGCTTCCGGTCGATATCGACGGCGGCACCATAGAGCGTTTTCGAGCGAGGTGGATACCGGCTCGCGTGAGAAAGCGCGTCGAAACAAAACCAGGATCCTGTCGTGCCGGGGCTGGAGCGTTTCCGCTCGCCGCCGCCAGGAGGGTTTCATCGGCGCGGCCGAGCGATTATGTTCCGGCCCGGAAACGGGCCGCATCCGGCCCCACGGAGGCGCGCGTGCTGAACCGCTACGACCGCCCGTCCCATTCGGCGGGCGAGGCCGAGGTCAAGTATCTCGACGGCGATTTCCGGATCGTGCGGCCGGGCGCGTTCGTGCGCTGCGCGGCGTCGGGCGTGCCGATCCCGCTGGAAGAGCTGAAATACTGGAGCGTGGACCGGCAGGAGGCCTACGCCACGCCGGACGC
This sequence comes from uncultured Rhodoplanes sp., assembly GCA_964653225.1. Classification (GTDB taxonomy): domain Bacteria; phylum Pseudomonadota; class Alphaproteobacteria; order Rhizobiales; family Xanthobacteraceae; genus Z2-YC6860. Next base: position 59,071 of record CAZZCV010000010.1, read on the forward strand.
TGTGAAGCAGCGCCTGTTCGGCGCGAATCCGGACTGAACCGAAGCCTTCAGTTGCAGGCCGAGAGGATCAGCGCGCGGAACGCGGCCTCGTCCTCGATTTGAAGCGTCACCGGCAATGGCGTCGCCGCGGCCGCCAGCGCCGCCGCCGCCTCGTCCTGCCCCGCAAGCCGCACCCAGTCCTTCTCGGTCGTGACCGGGACCAGACCCTCGCACCGGGCCTGCCTCAGCAGGTCGGCGGCCTCGGACCCGCGATAGGCATGATGGTCCGCGAAGGCCCGCTGCGCCCGCACGTCGATCCCGGCGTCCGCAAGCGTGGCGAAGAACTTGCCGGGATCGCCGATCCCGGCGAAGGCCAGCACCGGCCGGCCGCGCAGCGCCGCCAGCGCCGCCTCATCCGGCACGAGCCGGCCGCGATGCACCGCAAGGCCGCGGGCGCGTGTCGCACCGACCGCGTCCTGCGCGCCGTCCCCGTCGCCGACCGCCAGCAGCGCCTGCGCGCGGTCGAGCTGGGCTGCGAGCGGCGCGCGCAGCGGACCCGCGGGAAACACCCGGCCGTTGCCCAGCCCGCGCCGGGCGTCCACGACCAGGATGGAAAGCGTCTTTGCGAGCGACGGATTCTGGAAACCGTCGTCCATCACGATCACGTCCGCGCCGAGATCGCGCGCCATCGCCGCACCGGCGACGCGGTCGCGCGCCACGATCGTCGGCGCGAGCCGCGCCAGCAGCAGCGGCTCGTCGCCGACCTCGGAGGCCGCGCGACGCTCCGGCTCGACCCGCAACGGACCCTTGAAGCTGCCGCCGTAGCCGCGGCTGAGAAAGAACGGCCGGCGTCCAGCGTCCCTGAGGATGCGTCCGACGCACAGCGCAGTCGGCGTCTTGCCCGCGCCGCCGAGCGTCGGATTGCCGATGCAGATCACCGGCACGCCGGGCGCATGGCCCGGCCGCGCCATGCGGCGGGCCGCGACCGCGCCATAGCCGGCCGCCAGCGGCGCGAGCAGCGCGGCGCAGAGACCGCCGCCGCCCTCGCGCCAGAACGCCGGCTCACGCATCGGTCGCCCGTCCTTCGAGGCGGAACTGGATCAGATAGGGATCGAGCGCCGACGCCGTGCGGTCGAGCGCGCCGACCAGCGTGTCGAGCGCGCGGAGCGCGGTTCCGGCCACCGCGTCGCGCGCGGCCGCGTCGGTGAGCCACGCACCGATGCGCACCGCGAGCTTGCCGGCGTCGTCCACCTGCTCGGCGCCGCCGCCGGAATCCAGCGCCGCGTAGATCGCGGCGAAGTTCGACACGTGCGGGCCGTGCAGGATCGCGGCGCCGAGCTTGACGGCCTCGATCGGGTTCTGCCCGCCGTGACTGACCAGCGAGCCGCCCATGAACGCGATCGGCGCAACCCGATAGACGAGACCCAGTTCGCCGAGCGTGTCGGCGATATAGACGTCCACGGTGGGATCGGGCAGCGCCCCCTGCGAGCGCAGCGCGGGCTTGAGCCCCGAGACCCTCGCGATCTCCGCGATGCCGGGCCCGCGGTCCGGATGGCGCGGCGCGATGATCGTCAGCAGGCCGGGGAACGAGTGCCGCAGGCGGCGGTGCGCATCCATCACCATCGCCTCCTCGCCCGGATGGGTCGAGGCCGCGGCGATCACCGCACGGCCGGCGACCGCATCGCCCAGCGCACGCAGTCCGGCCGGATCGGCCGGCGGCGCGGGCGCGTCCAGCTTGAGGTTGCCGGTGGTGCTGATGCGCGGCGCGCCGAGTCCGGCGTAGCGCGCGGCGTCCTCGGCGGACTGCGCGAGGCAGAGGTCGAAGCGGCTGAGCAGCGCGCCGATGGTGCGCGGCGCCCGCTTCCAGCGCTGGAACGAGCGCTCCGACAGCCGGCCGTTGAGCAGCACCAGCGGAATCCGCCGCTCCGCAACGCCCAGGATCAGGTTCGGCCACAGGTCGGATTCCACGAACAGCGCCAGGCTCGGCTTCCAAGCGTCGAGAAAGCGCGCCACGAACTGCGGCACGTCGAGCGGCACGAACTGGTGGATCACGCCGGGCGGCAGCCGCCGCTCGGCGATGCCCGCCGAGGTCACGGTGCCGGACGTGACCAGCACCGTGAAGTCGCGCGAGCGGATGCGCTCGATCAGCGGCAGGATCGCCAGCAGCTCGCCGACACTGGCGCCGTGCATCCAGACCAGCGGGCCCGGTGGCCGCGCCAGCGTGGCCGCGCCACGCCGCTCCCGCAGGCGGATCGGATCCTCCTTGCCGCGCCGCAGCCGGTGCGACAGCAGCCAGCCCGCCAGCGGCGCGGCCGCGCAGGTCGCGAGGCGATAGGCACGCAGCGTCGCGGGCAGGCGCTCAGCCACGAGCGGGCTCTCCGCGCGGACGGTCGACCATCTCGTAGGCCCGCAGGGTCGCCGCGTTGAGCGATTCCTCGACCGCGAGCCGCGCCGCCTCCAGCGTCGCCTCGCCGGCGTCGGCGGGCACGTGGATCGCCGGCATCGCCACCACGGAGCGGCGGCCGAACGGCAGGTTGACGGCGGTGCGGTCCCAGTTGTCCAGCTCGATCCGCCGGCTGGTCGCGGTGGCGACCGGCACGATCGGCCGGCCGGACATCTGCGCCAGCTTGACGATGCCGGGCCCGGCCACGCGCGACACCTTCGGCACGTCCGCGGTCATCGCCACGTTCCAGCCCTCCGCCAGCGCGTCGAGCATGCCGGAGAACGCCGCGGCTCCCCCCTTGCGCATGAACTCGCCCGCGCCGGCCCCCGCGCCGGAGCCGCGGATGACGCCGACGCCGAGCTTCTCGGCCACGATCGCGTTGAGTTGCCCGTCACGATGCCACGACACCATCACCTTGGCCCGGTCCTGCGGCCGGCGGACGAAGGGTATCAGGAAGTGCTGGCCGTGCCACATCGCCAGGATCACCGGCATCTGCGGCCCGAAGCGCTCGTAGGCGTCGGTCGGCTCGAACGTCAGGGAATTGGTGCGGGCGACCAGCCGCAGGTAATGGGCGGCGAGCGTGCCGGCCGTCGCCTGGAACCAGGGCTTGCGGCCGAGGCGCTTCCACAGCATCGCGTGCGGGCCCGCTGCCGTCAGCGTCCCGGCTGCGGTGCGCTCTCGGGATCGAGCAGCCGGTGCAGGTGGACGATGAAGTAGCGCATGTGCGCGTTGTCGACGGTCTGCTGCGCCTTGCCCTTCCAGGCCGCATAGGCCGCCGCGTAATTGGGATAGACGCCGACGATGTCGACCTTGCCGAGATCCTTGAACTCGGTCGAATCGAGCTCTGCCAGCTCGCCGCCGAGCACGAGATGGAGCAGTTGTTTCTGAGCGGTCGCGGTCATCGCCTGTTCCTTCGCATGGAGGGCCGCGCGGACGTCATCCCGGCCCGTCCGCCTGCGCGCGCACCAGATCGACCAGCGCCGGATGCCGCTCCCGTCCCGCAACCACAAGCACGGAATGAGTCAGTTCGGGCCGGTTGTAGGTCAGGAGACGGCCGTCGAGCGCGGTCATCGATCCGCCGGCTTCGTGCACCAAAAGATCGGCAGCCGCAAGGTCCCAGTCGTAGCCGCTGCCGCCGGCGATGGCGCCGTCCAGCTCGCCGGTGGCGACCCGCACCAGCCGCAGCGCCAGCGAGTGAATCCGCGGCACCGCCACCAGCCCCGGCTCCCGCAGGGCGAGCCGGTCGAGGATGCGCTTGGGCCCGGCGAAGCGGGCGCCCGCGAAGTCCGCGCCGGAGCTGGCCAGCATCGCCGCGCCGTTGCGGGTCGCGCCCTGCCCGGCCGCGGCCATGAACAGCTCGCCGGTCGCCGGCGCATAGACGCCGGCCAGCACCGGCCGGCCGCGCTCCACCAGCGCTGCCGCGATGCACCAGTCCTCGCGGCCGGCGATGTAGGAGCGGGTGCCGTCGATCGGATCGACGATCCAGACCCGCCCGGCCGAGAGGCGCGCGGTGCCGTGCTCGCTCTCCTCCGACAGCCAGCCGTCGCCGGGCGCCGGCAGCCGCTCGTGCAGCAGGTCGTTGACCGCGATGTCCGCCTCGCTCACCGGCGAGTCGCGCTCCTTGGTCCAGCTCCGCAGCGTGCCGCGAAAGAACTTCAGCGCGATCGCGCCGCCGTCGCGCAACGCGCCCGCGAGCCGCTCGCGGTCGCCGTCCGTCACGGAATGGGGATCAGACCCCGGCAACGGTGAGCCCCTCCACGCGCAGGCTCGGCGCGTTGGTGCCGGCGCGGAATTCGAGATCGGAGGCGGGCGCGAGCGTGCGGAACATCTCCAGCAGGTGGCCCGCGATCGTCACCTCGCTCACCGGATAGGTGAGCGTGCCGTTCTCGATCCAGAAGCCCGACGCGCCGCGGCTGTAGTCGCCGGTCACGCCGTTGACGCCGGAGCCGATCAGGTCGGTGACGAGGAAGCCTTCCGGAATTTCGGCGATCAGTTCGTCGCGGGTCCGGTCGCCCGGCTCCAGGTGCAGGTTGGTCGGCCCCGGCGACGGCGTGGAGGACGCGCCGCGGTGCGCGTGCCCGGTGGTCGCAAGGCCCAGCTCGCGCGCGGTGGCGCTGTCGAGGAACCACGACGTCAGCACGCCATCGTCGATCATGGCGCGGCGCGCGCCGGCCACGCCCTCGGCGTCGAACGGCTGCGAGCGCAGGCCGCGCGGCCGCAGCGGATCGTCGACGATGCGGATGCCCGATGCGAACAGCCGCTCGCCCATCTTGTCCTTCAGGAAGCTCGACCGGCGCGCCACCGACGCGCCGTTGATCGCGCCCGCCAGATGCCCGACCAGCGTGGCGGCGACGCGGCGGTCGAACACCACCGGCACCTTCTTTGTCGTCACCTTGCGCGGGTTGAGCCGCTCGATCGCGCGCGCGGCCGCGGTGCGGCCGATCTTCTCCGGCGCGTCGAGATCGGCAGCGTGCAGCGCGGAGGAATAGTCGTAGTCGCGCTCCATGCCGGTGCCCTCGCCCGCGATCGCGGTCATCGAGACGCCGTGGCGCGAGCCGAGATAGGAGCCGGAGAAGCCGTGGCTGGTGAGCAGCACCATGCCGCCGATGCCGGCCGAGGCCGACGCGCCGCCCGACTTGCTGACGCCCTTGACCGAAAGCGCCGCGGCCTCCGCGGTGCGCGCGGCGCGCTCCAGCGCATTGACGTCCGGCAGCGCACGGTCCACGAGGTCGAGATCGGGGATGGCGCGCGCCAGCAGGCTTTCGTCCGCGAGGCCCGCGTATTTGTCCTCGGGCGCGACCCGCGCCATCGCCACCGCGCGCGCAGCCAGCTCCTCGGCGCTGCCGTTGAGATCGTTGGTGGAGACCACCGCCTGCCGCCGGCCGACCAGCACGCGCAGGCCCATGTCGTTGCCCTCGGCGCGCTCGGACTCTTCCACCGCGCCGTCGCGCACCTCGACCGATTGCGACACCGAGCGCATCGCCACCGCGTCGGCGGCATCCGCGCCGGCCTTGCGCGCGGCGGACAGGAGCCGCTCGGCGAGCGACATGAGATTCGACTGGTCGAAGAGGGAATCCATGATGTGGTTTCTGGTTTATGAGCCTGCGGGCGGGAAGACAAGCAACAGATAGGCTCGATTCCGGCTCGATTCGAGCCCCTTTCGGATATTTGCCGGAGCCGTGGAAACGCCCCGTCAAGCATGATCCGCGGCGCCCCGGACGTTAGCCCCGGTTAACCAGACCCCTTAAGCGGTTTCCGACCTTTGTGGCGCATGATCGCGACATGACCGGGCACAAAAGCCCGGCTGGGATGGTCGAGTTTCGAGGCGTCAAACATGGGTGTTGTCGGAACCCCGGCGGGGTCGGGTCGCGCGTTGCGGCTCGACCCCTTCGCCCTGCCCGTGCGCTATGCGGCGCAGGACGGGGCTGCGGACGGAAAGGTCCGTCAGGTCGAGCTGGATCGCGAGCGGGTGGTGGTGCGGCGCGCGGTGCGCGGCATTCCGATGAAGGTCGGCGTGCAGATCGCAACGTTCCGCGGCGTCAGCCTGCGCATGCTGCCGCCCGAAGGCGACGATCCCGCGGTGGTCGCCGTGATGCTGGAGCATCGCGACGGCGCGCTGTCGGTTCCGGTGTTCGTGTCGGCCGACGGCGACGACGCGCTCGCGGCGTGGAAGTCGTGGGGCCGCGTGCTCGGCCTGCCGCTGCTGGTGGTCGAGGAGGACGGCGCGCTGCGCGAGCCGTTCAGCCGCATCGGCAGGCTCGACGTCAATGCCCCGCAGGCGCGGCGCAAGCGGCGCGCCGCGATCCGCTGGCGCAGGCCCTCGATCCTGATGCGACGCAAGCCGGGCCGCCCGCAAGCCGCCCCGCAGGTGCATCGCAGCGAGCGCGAGATCATCGCGAGGAACTGAACGGCGCGCGGCCACAGCGCCGGGCCGCATCGTCAGGCGCGGGCGATCCAGCCCCGCCAGGTGAATGCCGCGTAGAACATCTCCACGCCAGAAAAACCGGCGTCCCGCAGGATCGCCTCGTCCCGTTCCGGATCGTAAACCCTCAGGTGCTCGCCCACAGCGTCGCGCGCATGCGCCGCCTGCTGCGGATCCGCGCCGGAGGCGACGGCGCAGGCCGCGTAGCGTTCGAGCCATGCCGAACGCTGTAACGGCTCCTGCGGAAAGCTGCTGTGCGCGGCGACGAACGGCGCACCGGATCTGAGCCGGCCATGAATCGCGCGCGCCGTGCGCACGCGCTCCGCCGCATCCAGGAAATGCAGCGTCAGCAGGCAGGTCGCGGCGTCGAACGGCCCTTCCGGCGCGTCGTCGATGTAGCCCTTCACCAGCGTCACGCGATTCATCAGCGGCCCCAGGGTCCGCCGGGCGCCGTCGAGCATCGCACCGGCGGGATCGACGCCGACGAAGGTCCATCGCGGATGCACCAGCGCCAGCGTCTTCAGCTCCAGCCCGCCGCCGGCCCCGAGCACGAGCACCCGCGCATCGGCCGGCGCGGCCTCCGCAAGAAGGACCGAGGTCATGCGGTGCAGCGCATCGAACCCCGGCACATAACGCGGCGGGCCGTCGGCATAGCCGGAGGCATGCTCCGGATTCTCGAACATCTCGACGAAGAATCGGTTGCCCTGCTTCGCGTCAGTGGTCATGGACGGGATTTCTCCGGCAGGCTTTCGCGCGCCTGAAACGCTCATGGAAATCGGCGCTCAGCATCTGCAGCGTCACCGCGCCCAGCCGCGCCTGCAGCAGCGCCTCGGCTTCGCGGAAGCCGGGCGCCAGCGCCGCGTTGACCGCCTGCTCGACAAGGCAGTCCGGCGCTTCGGTGCGGTTGCCGATCGCCAGCAATGGAGGGCTGCCGAGCGCCTCATAGACATCGAGTAGGCTGATCCCGGCCAGGTCGCGGGCGAGCGTCCAGCCGCCCCCGTGGCCTTTTCCGGACTGGACGTAACCACGCCTGCGCAGCCCGGCCATGACGCGCCGGATGACGACCGGATTGGTCTGCATCGCGCGGGCGAGAACCTCGGAGGTCACGGGTCCATCATGCTCGGCCATGTGGAGCAGGACATGGAGGACGCCTGACAGGCGGCCGTTCTGTTTCATGTAACTAATTATGTTACATGACAGGGGCGTCGTCAACGCGGCGGGCAGCATTCAGGCGGTGACACACTCCTCGCCGGACTATTCTTGACTTTATTCCTAAGGTATGTTTTCCTAACCATGTCCCGTTCATCCGGGGGCGTCGTCATGGGACGCCATGGTGGCGGAGCGGGATGCGGCTCCCTGCGGCCAGGGCTCGTAACCCTCTGCCGCGGGCGTCTTCGCGGCCCGCCTGCGGGGGAGAAAGACCCCCGCCGCGGACCCCGGAGCACGCGAAATGTCGCAAATGCGCGCGGACCCGCATGCGCAGGTTTGCGTGGAGCGCCGGGTGGCGCACGCGCCGATCGCAAGGCGCGTCGCACGCCCCGCAAGGCGTGATTCCGATGCAGCGCCACCCGGCGCTCCATCCCCCGGACCTTCGCGTCCGGTACGAGGGGAACGACGGCGCGCCCGCGCCGGCCAAACAACAGGGCCGGCGGAGCCTTGGCTGTCTGACAATCGAAGATGACCGCGGACTAGCACCGCTACGCGAGCAGCCGGCGCAGGAAGGCGTCCAGCACCAGCCCTGCGAACAGGATCAGGCCGGCGTCGCGGTTGGCCTTGAACAGCCGCAGACAGAGCGCGGGATCGGCGATGTCGATGACGCGGATCTGCCACGCCAGATGGCCGGCGAAGCCCGCAAGCCCGAGCGCGAACACGAGCCCGCCGCCGGCGAGCCAGCCCGCGAGCGCGATCAGCGCCACGGCCGCGGCCGAGAACAGCGCCAGCATCGGTTTCGTGTTCTCGCCGAACAGCAGCGCGGTGGATTTCAGGCCCACCAGCGCGTCGTCCTCGCGGTCCTGATGCGCGTAGATCGTGTCGTAGTGGATCACCCAAGCGATCGAGCCTGCGTAGAGCAGCACGGCCGGCAGGTCGAGCCGCCCGAAGGCCGCGGCCCAGCCCATCAGCGCGCCCCACGAGAACGCGAGCCCGAGGAAGATCTGCGGCCAGTAGGTGAAGCGCTTCATGAACGGGTAGATCGCCACCACGCCGAGCGAGGCCGCGCCCGCGCCGATGGCGAAGCCGTTGAACTGCAACAGCACCGCGAGCCCGACCAGCGCCTGGATCACGAGGAAGACGGCGGCCGCGCGCACCGTGACCTGGCCGGAAGGGATCGGCCGCGAGCGGGTGCGCTCGACGCGGCCGTCGATATCGCGGTCCACGAGGTCGTTCCAGGTGCAGCCCGCGCCGCGCATCACGATAGCGCCGACGAGGAACAGGACCAGGTGCCAGGGATCAGGACCCCACCATCCCGCCGGGATGGCGGCCAGCGCCGCCGACCACCAGCACGGCAGCAGCAGCAGCCACCAGCCGATTGGCCGGTCGAGCCGGGTCAGGCGCAGGTAGGGCCGCAGCCAGCCCGGCGCGCCGGTGTCGACCCAGTTTCCGATCGAATCGGCGACCCGTCCGGAGGTCTCCGGCTGCGGGATCATCGCGACAGGGCGTTGCCGGTCAGGGTGTCGAAGGTGCCGCGGCCGGACTTTGGCTCCTCGGGCAGCGGCGAGCTGCCGAAGGCGTCGCTCAGGCTCGGTCCGCGCGGCGCGACCGGGCCCGCGCTGCAGACCTGGGTGCGGATCTTCAGGGTCTGGGCGTGCTGTGCACGGGCCTGCTTCACGGCCTCCGGCGGCACGCCGCAGCTCTTCTGGTTCGCGACCAGGAACTTGACCATCTGGGCCTCGGCGGCCGCGAAGCGGCGGAACAGCGGGCAGACCTCCTCACGGCTCGCATTGCGCTGGCCGGCGGCCTGGATCGCGGCCGCGCCCTTCTCCGCGTTCTGCCGGATCGGCAGGAAGTCCTCGCAGGGGTTCTTGCCCTGCGGGCCGGCGCCGGGGGCCGAAAACGGGCTCGGGCCGCTGGGCGCGGCGGAACGGGCCGGGCCGGACTGGCCGGGGACCGGCGGAAACGGGCTGGCGCTGGCGGGGTTGGGCTGGGCCTGTCCAGGCGGCGGAGGAAACGGGCTCGCCGAGGCGGGTCCCGGCTGTCCGGGCGGCGGCGGAAACTGGGCGGACGCCAGACCCATGGCCGCAAGCCACAGCACGGACACCAGCCCCGCGGCGCGGGCCGGGCGACGGCTCAGGTCATGCCGGATCATGTCCTCAAGCTCCCTTCTCCAGTCCCGCCATAGAATACATCCCTTAACAACCTGCCGAATCCGGCAACAGGGCGGCAGGAGAGCGGCAAGAGCGCGCAGCCCGGCTGCGGCCGGCCGTCGCTACCGCCCTCTGGCGCCGCCGCGCCAACGCGGTTATCCCCGCGCCATGGCCCGATACGACTTCCGCACCCCGAGGCTCTACGTCGAAGCCGACCTGAAGGCCGGAACGCCGGTCCCGCTGGAACCGCCGCAAACCCATTACCTCCGCAACGTGCTGCGGCTCAAGCCCGGCGATCCGGTGCTGGCCTTCAACGGCCGGGACGGCGAATGGCGCGCCACGCTGGCGGAGGCCGGCAAGCGGGCGGCCGCGCTGCACCCGGAGCGGCGGCTGCGCGAGCAGACCCGACCCTGCGACCTGCATTACCTGTTCGCGCCCCTGAAACACGAGCGGCTCGACTACATGGTGCAGAAAGCCGTGGAGTTGGGCGTCTCGCGCCTGCAGCCCACGATGACGCAGCACACGCAGGCGGCGCGCGTCAACCTCGACCGGATGCGCGCCAACGCGGTGGAGGCGGCCGAGCAATGCGGCATCCTCGCGCTGCCTGCGATCGGCGAACCGCTGCCGCTGGCGCGTGTGCTGGCGGCGCGCGAGCCGGACCGCCTGCTGGTGTTCTGCGACGAGGACGCGGAGGTGAAGGACCCGGCCGCCGCACTGGCGCCGCTCCGCACACAAGCGCTCCGGCTCGCGGTGCTGGTCGGCCCGGAGGGCGGGTTCTCCGCGGACGAACGCGCGATGCTGCTGAAAGAAACGGGCATCGTGCGGCTGTCGCTCGGCCCCCGCATCCTGCGCGCCGACACCGCGGCCGTGGCCGCTCTGACTCTGGTGCAGGCGGCGCTCGGCGACTGGCGCTGATACTCTCCTGCCAGCGCGTCGCGGACCACGCTCGATGACGCGCTGGCTAACGCCGGATCACCTCGACGACGCGCATCCGGGTCGGATCGACCACCACCACCTCGTTCCTGACCAGGGTGTACTTGTAGAGCTTGGCATTCGGGATCTCCGCCACGACCGGATCGGGCATGTGATAAAGCTCCAGCGAGGGCGGCAGGTCCGCACCCACCGAGGCGTTGAGATCCGGCGGGGCGGGCTTCACCTTGTTGCGCTCGCGATCCACGCTGTCGCGGATCATGCTGCGCTGCTGCTCGGTGAGCCGCAACCCGGCGCGCGGATCGATGGTCGGCGCGACCACGGTGCCGGTGTTCAGGCCGGTCGGCGGCGCGACCTGCGGCGCGATCGGCGGTGGTGGCGGCGCAACATCCTGCTGCTGCGCGACCGCCATCGTTATGCCTCCGAGCAGCGAAACCATGATCGCGGCATGGCGAAAGCCTGACGTCATCGTGTCCTCCTCGGCATGGGGGTTCGCAAGGAGAACGGCGCAGCCGTCGGGATCGTTCCGCCGGTTTTGGCGGCGAGAGCCTTTCATCGTTTCATGGAAGCGGTGAAGGACTCCCGGTTTCCTGTTTGTCGCGTTTTCTTCACCCGAACCGGTTCCCGCTTCGCTCGAAAACGCTCTATCGCGCCTCCGGCGGCAGCGCCGGCCGCAGCGCGAGCACCAGCGGCAGGGTCAGCAGGCACATGACCGCCACCGCGATCATCGCGACCGGCACGTTCACCGCGTCGCCGAGCAGGCCGTAGATCGCCGGCGCGACCGCGCCCGCGCCGATGGTGCCGGTGTAGAACACCCCGAAGGCGCGGCTGCGCTTCGCCGGCTCCACCAGCACCGGGACCGAGCCGTAGAGCACCGACGAGGTGCCGTTGAGCGCAACGCCGATCACCGGCAGCAGCAGCATCGCCGCCTCCAGCGGCAGCGGCAGAAGCAGCAGCACCCCTGCGGTGGTGAGACCTTCGGTGAGGCAGACGGTGGCGATCACGCCGATGCGCGCGCCGATGAAGGCGCAGACCAGCTTGCCGGCCGCGCCTCCCGCGAACACCAGCGTCAGAGCCAGGCCCACGGTGGGCAGGCTCGCGCCCTTGGCGAGCAGGACGAACGGCAGGAACGTGAGGAAGGCCATCCGGGTGGCGCTGTCGATCACGCCGATGGACAGCAGCAGCGGAAAGCCGAAGCTCTTCGGCTCGTGGACCGGGATCTCGGCGCGCTTCGTCTCGCCAGACGCGGCGGCCGCCACGTCGTCGGGAAAGCGCGGCGCGAGCAGGTAGATCGCGAGCGCCACCAGCAGGCCGAGGCCGCCCAGGATCGCCAGCACCGGTTGCCACGGCATCACCACGAGCATGATCGAGGCCAGCGCCGGCACGGTCATCTTGCCGATGTCGCCGGCGAAGTTGTAGGTGCCGAGCGCCTTGAGCGAGCGTGGACCGGCGAAGGCGCGCGCCACCAGCGCCGACGCGAGAGGATGCTGCACGCTCGAACCGATCCCGCCGATCACCAGCGCGGCGACGAGCGTCAGGAAGCCGACGCTCGCGCCGGCCATCAGATAGGCGACGCCCGACAGCGCGGTGCCCGCCGCCAGCACCAGCGGCACGCCCAGCCGCTCCGACAGAAGTCCCGCGGGAATTTGCAAGGCCGCCATCGTGCCGGCGAAGCACGAACGCAGCAGGCCCAGCGCGGCGTAGCCGAGACCGAACTCGGCCTGCCAGATCGGCAGCATGACATAGATCAGGTCGGTGTAGCCGTCGTGCAGCGCGTGCGCGCCCGAGGCGGTGCCGATGGCGCGGCGCTCCTGCGAACGGGTGGCGATGGCATCGGCGGGACGGCCGGTCGAGGTCTCCGCGGCAACCGTCATGACGATCAGCCTCCCCCGCCCGCTCCTTCCCGGCGCTCGACGAACGCCACGCTGACGAAGGAGATCACCGGCTCGCCGTTCTGGTTCTCGCCGGTGCTGCGGACCGTGATTAAACCCCAGCCGGGCCGGCTCTTGGAAGGCCGCGCCTCCACGATCTCGGAAAAATAAGTGATGGTGTCCCCGGGATAGACCGGCTTCAGCCATTTCAGTTCCTTGAAACCCGGTGACGGTCCCGACCGGGCGACCGGCTCGCCGCGGGCGCGCCGCGCCTCGTCTTCGCGGCGCTCATGCTCGACCATCAGCCGCATCCAGACCGCCCCGGTGTGCCAGCCGGAGGCACAGAGCGCGCCGAAATGCGTGGCGGCAGCCGCCGCCTCGTCCATGTGGAACGGCTGCGGATCGAAGCGCGCGGCAAACGCCTTGATCTCCTCGGCGCCGAAGGTGTGCCGTCCGAGCGCGACGCGGCGGCCGATCTCGATGTCCTCGAGGAACCTCATGGCGCGGTCGCCGGCTCACGCCGGCCCATCATCAGCGAGGTTTCGAGCGCCATGACAGCCTCGCCCGCGGCGTTGCGCAGCGCCATTTCCATCCGCACGAAACCCCTGTCCGGCCGGCTGCGCGAGGCGCGGGTCTCCAGCACCGTGGCCCGCAGCGTCAGCACGTCGCCCGGCCGCACCGGCGCAAGCCAGCGCACCTCGTCCACGCCGGGCGCGCCCATCGAGGTGGAATCGAGCATAAAGCCGTCCACCGCCAGCCGCATCAGGAGACCGCAGACGTGCCAGCCCGAGGCGGTCAGGCCGCCGAGCATGCCGGCCGCGCCGGCCGCTTCGTCGAGGTGCATGGGCTGCGGATCGAACTCCGCCGCGAAGCCCACGATTTCCTCGCGGGTCACCAGACGCGGGCCGTGCTCGAACACGGCGCCCGGCGCGAAATCCTCCCAGTGCAGCTTGGGCACGGCAAAACCCATCCCGGAATGTGCGGACCGTCGTTAAAGCCCGCGGAGCGCGGCCGGTCAACCGGCCGGCCGGGAACGCCGGGCACGAAGGCTTGCGGATGCCGAACCGCGGCGCAATTCAGACACGTTTAGGCGGTTTTTCGGTACGCGGATTCGAAGACGGCTCGCCGCACGCGATCAGGAGGGATTCATGTCAGGCATCAGCGATCTGTTCCAGTGGGAGCGGTTCATCGCACCCTCCATCATCAAGGTCTTCTACTGGCTGGCGGTGATGATCGCCGTGCTGCTCGGACTGTCGAACGCCTTCTCGGCGCTTTCGGTGATCTCCGCCGCGCCGTTCCTCGGGCTCGTCGCCCTGCTCGCCAGCGTGGTCGGGGCGGTGATCGGCATCGTGCTCGCGCGGATCGCGGCCGAGTTCGTGCTGATCGTGTTCCGCATCAACGAGCACCTCGGCGCGATCCGCGATCGCTCCGACGGGGGAGCATGGCCGCAGCCGCCGCACCCCGACGATCGCGACGACGGCTACGTCGCGAACCGGTAGTGCATCACGTCGCCGTCGGCGACGACGTATTCCTTGCCCTCGAGGCGCAGCTTGCCGGCGTCGCGCGCGCCGGCCTCGCCGCCATAGCGGACGAAGTCGTCGTAGGCGATGGTCTCCGCGCGGATGAAGCCGCGCTCGAAGTCGGTGTGGATCACGCCGGCCGCCTGGGGCGCGCGGCTGCCGCGCGTCACGGTCCAGGCGCGGGCCTCCTTCGGCCCCACGGTGAAATAGGTCACGAGGTCGAGCAGCGCATAGCCGGCGCGGATCAGGCGGTCGAGACCGGCTTCGCTCAACCCCATCGCATCGAGATAGTCCTTTCGTTCTTCAGGACCGAGCACCGCGATCTCGGATTCGATCTTGGCCGAGATCGAGACCGCCACCGAGCCTTCGGCCCTGGCCTTCTCCTCGACCCGGCGCGAATATTCGTTGCCGTCGGATGCCGCCGCCTCCTCGACGTTGCAGACGTAAAGCACGGGCTTCGACGACAGCAGCCCCAGCATGCGGAACGCGCGCTCCTCCTCGGGCTTGCGCTCGAGAATGCGTGCCGGCCGGCCCTCGCGCAGCAGCGCCAGCGCGCGGTTGACGAGGTCGAGCGTCTCCCGGGATTCCTTGTCGCCGCCCTTGGCCTTCTTGGACAGCGCGTCCACCCGCTTCTCCAGGCTCTCGAGGTCGGCCAGCATGAGCTCGGTTTCGATGGTCTCGATGTCGGCCACCGGATCGATGCGCCCCTCGACGTGGGTGACGTCGTCATCCTGGAAGCACCGCACCACATGGGCGATGGCGTCGGTCTCGCGGATGTTGGCGAGGAACTGGTTGCCGAGCCCCTCGCCCTTCGACGCGCCGCGCACCAGGCCCGCGATGTCCACGAATGTCAGCCGCGTCGGCACGATCTGCTGCGACTTGCCGATCCGCGCCAGCTCGTCGAGCCGCGGGTCGGGCACCGCGATCTCGCCCACGTTCGGCTCGATGGTGCAGAACGGATAGTTCGCCGCCTGCGCCGCCGCCGTCTGCGTCAGCGCGTTGAAGAGCGTCGACTTGCCGACGTTCGGCAGGCCCACGATGCCACACTTGAAGCCCATTGCGATCCAACTCTGCTCGATGGTGTTGCGGAACCCGCCGGCGGCGTTCGCCGCCCGGCGGACGTCTCAGCCCGGCGCTCCCGGAGGTTTCGCTTCGCCGAAGCCTTTGGCGTCCATCGCCAGATGGATCCGGTTCTGGAAGCTGGAATCCTGACCCTTCGCCAGCAGCTCGGCGTTGTCGGCGATGGCGTCGCAGAGCGTCTCCACCCACGGCCGCTCGGCCTTGGCGAAATCGTTCAGCACGTAGGAATGCACCAGCTTCTTGTCGCCGGGATGGCCGATGCCGATGCGGGCGCGGCGATAGTCGTTGCCGACGTGCGCCGAGATCGAACGCAGGCCGTTGTGGCCGGCGTTGCCGCCCCCGGTCTTGATCCGCAGCTTGGCGGGCGGCAGGTCCAGCTCGTCGTGGAACACCACCAGGTCCGCAAGCCCGAGCTTGTAGAAGTGCATCGCCTCGGCCACCGCCCGGCCGGACTCGTTCATGAACGTGCCGGGCAGCAGGAGCTGGACGCGCTCGCCGCCGATCGGACCCTCGACCGCCACGCCCTGGAAACGCCTGCGCCACGGCGACAGGCCGTGGCGCTTGGCGATGGCCTCGACGGCCATTAAACCGATGTTGTGGCGGTTCCCGGCGTATTTCGCGCCGGGGTTTCCGAGGCCGACGAACAGCAGCATGGTTCGCCGGCCTCGCGCGCCTTACTTCTTGGCCGGAGCCGCAGCGCCCGCAGCCGGAGCGGCGCCCGCAGCCGGAGCAGCCGCAGCCGCGCCTGCGGCAGGGGCAGCGCCCGCAGCCGGAGCAGCCGCCGCAGCAGCGGCCTGGCGCATTTCTTCGGCGTAGCCCGACGGCGGCACGATCGTCACCAGCGTGAGGTCGGTGCGCACCGGCTTGACACCCTCGGGCAGCTTCACGTCGTCGAGATGCTTCGAGTAGCTGATCTCGAGATCGCCCACGTCCACCTCGATGTAGGCGGGAATCTGCTCGGGCCTCACCACCACGTCGATCGAGTGGGTGACGAGGTTGATGGTGCCGCCGCGCTTCACGCCCGGCGACTTTTCGGCGTTGACGACATGGATCGGGATCGCCACGCGGATGGTCGCGTCCTTGCCGAGCCGCATGAAATCGACATGCAGGGGATTGTCGCGCACCGGATCGAGCTGGAAGTCGCGCGGGATCACGCGATGCTTGGTGCCGTCGATGTCGAGCTCGTAGATCGTGGTGAGGAAGTGGCCGGCGTAAATCCTCTGCCGCAGCTCCGCATAGTCGACGGAGATCGGCAGCGGCTCCTTGCTGTCGCCGTAGATCACGCCCGGAACCCGGCCATTGCGACGCTCTGCCCGGGCGGTCCCCTTACCGGCCTTCGGACGCGCCACGGCCTTCAACTGAACGACGTTTGCCATGACTGATAACCTTCTGTGTCTGCTTGGTATTTAGAGATTCTGCGACAGCGGCTGCCTCCAGGGGTGCTGGGGCCGCGGACGCGCGGCGGCTTATAGCCCCGCCGGGCTGCAAACACAAGGAAAGCCGTAAAAATCAGCCGATTCGGGCGTTAACCGACCTGAGGGTCCGATGGGCCGCTGAACGGAGGCTGGTAGTTCGGAGCCGTCTGCCCCTGCTGTGCGGACGCAAGCGCGTCGAGCCGGGTCTCCAGCGCCGCGATCCGGGCTTTCAGCGCTTCGTTCTCCTCGCGGGCCAGCCGGGCCATGTCACGGGCGGCCTCGAACTCTTCGCGCTTGACTACGTCGAGGTCGCCCAGGATGCGCTCGGCCTGGGTGCGGAACAGGGTGTCGAACTCGCGCCGGACGCCCTGGGCGACGCCCGCGGCGTCGTTCATCAGGCGGCCGACCTCGTCGAAGAAACGGTTGCTGGTCTGCGTCATGGTCGTCTCCGGTGCGGAACCGCCTCCATCCTGCATGTATGGCGATCCGCTTCTTTCGCCGCAAGGCCCCGCCGGGCCGGGGGCGCGGACACGATGCCGCCGCACCGTCCTGTCTTGACTTCGCCGCCGCCCGCCCCGCATCACCACGGCAAGCCACCGGCGGAGAATCGATGCCCCTGCTCGCCCTGCCCTTTCCCGTCATCGACCCGGTGCTGGTCTCGTTCGGGCCGTTCGCCATCCGCTGGTACGCGCTGGCCTATATCTTCGGCATCCTGATCGGCTGGGCCTACGCCCGCGCGATCATCCGCAACGAGGGCAACTGGGGCGGCCGCGCTCCGCTCACGGTGCTCGACTACGACGATTTCGTGCTCTGGGTCACGGCCGGCATCATCCTCGGAGGCCGGCTCGGCTACGTGCTGTTCTACAATCCCGCGCATTTCGCCGCGAACCCGGCCGAAATCGTCCAGGTGTGGAAGGGCGGCATGTCGTTCCACGGCGGCTTCGCCGGCTGCGTGCTGGCGGTGGTGCTGTTCGCGCGCAAGCGCGGCATCCCGATGCTGTCGCTCGGCGACATCACCTGCGCGGTCGGCCCGATCGGCCTCATGCTCGGCCGGATGGCCAACTTCATCAACGCCGAGCTGTGGGGCCGCACCACCGACGTGCCCTGGGCGATGGTGTTTCCGGGCGCGGGTCCGCTGCCGCGCCATCCGAGCCAGCTCTACGAGGCGGCGCTGGAAGGGCTCGTGCTGCTGATCGTGCTGGCCGTGCTGATCCGCCGCGGCGCGCTCAGGCGTCCGGGCCTGATCGTCGGCGCCTTCGCCGCGGGCTACGCGCTGGCGCGCATCGCATGCGAGTTCTTCCGCGAGCCCGATCCGCAGCTCGGCTTCCTGTGGGGCGGGCTGACGATGGGGATGCTGCTGTCCGTGCCGTTGCTGCTCGCGGGCGTTGGCTTCATGATCCACGCCCTGTCGAAACCGCCGCGCACCGCTCCGCCGGCCTCCTGAAGGCCTCGGAGCCGCGCGTCCCGCCGGGGATCGTCCGTGGACCTCAACCCGCTCGAAGAGGAAATCCGCACGCGCATCGCGCGCGTCGGACCCATGCCGGTGCACCAATATATGGCGCTGTGCCTGGGGCACCCCGAGCATGGCTATTACACGAGCCGCGACCCCTTCGGCCGCGCCGGCGACTTCGTCACCGCGCCCGAAATCAGCCAGATGTTCGGCGAGCTGATCGGGCTGTGGGCGGCCGAGGTCTGGCGCCTGATGGGTGAGCCGGAGAACGTGCGGCTGGTGGAGCTGGGCCCCGGCCGTGGCACCATGATGCACGACGCGCTGCGCGCCGCACGCGTGGTGCCGGCCTTCCATGCCGCCATCGTGGCGCATCTGGTCGAGACCAGCCCGGTGCTGCGCGAACGGCAGCAGCAGACGCTGGCCAATGTCGGGGTGCCGCTGGTCTGGCACGACGGCTTTTCCGAAGTGCCGCCGGGGCCGATGATCCTGCTGGCGAACGAGTTCTTCGACGCGCTGCCGGTCAGCCAGGCGGTCAAGGCCGCGGACGGGTGGCACGAGCGCACGGTGGAGGTCGCTCCGTCCGGCGAGCTGGCCTTCAGCATGGCCCGCGATCCGCTGGCGCTGTTCGAGCGGCTGCTGCCGCCGGAGTTGCACGACGTGCCGCCGGGCACGATCCACGAATGGCGCTCCGACATCCCCCTGCTCGAGATCGGCCGCCGCATCGTGCACGAGCGCGGCGCGGGCCTCGTCATCGACTACGGCTACGTCGAGCCCGGCATCGGCGAGACCCTGCAGGCCGTGCGCGGCCACGACTACGCGCCGACGCTGGCCGATCCCGGACGGGCCGACATCACCGCTCACGTCGATTTCACGGCGCTCGGCCGCGCCGTCGAAGGCATGGGCGCGCGTCTGCACGGGCCGGTCCCGCAGTCCGCGTTCCTGGCCTCGCTCGGCATCGCACGGCGTGCGGAGGCGTTGCGGGCCCATGCCACGCCGCAACAGGGCGACGAGATCGACGCCGCCGTCGCCCGCCTGATCCGCGGCGGCCGCACCGGCATGGGCTCGCTGTTCAAGGCGCTGGCCTTCGGTCATCCCGATCTCGGCCCGCTGCCGGGCTTCGAGGCCCCGCCGGACGAGGCCACGCCGGACGAGGCCACGCCGGACGAGGCCGCGCCGGACGAGGCCGCGCCGGACGAGGCCACGCCGGAATGAGAACGGGCGGGACCGGTGGCCGGTCCCGCCCGCAGCTTTCAGATCGCAGCGATACGCCTCAGGGGCACGGATGGCGCAGGCCGTCGTAGCCCAGATAGGTCATCGAATAAGGGTCGTAGGACCGGAAGCGGCGCATGCAGTAGTCGATCGCCGGATCGCCCGGTCCATAGGCGCGCGCCGGCGGCGGCCCGTAATAATAGGGCGCCGGAGCAGCCTGCGAGGCGATGATGCCGCCGAGGATCGCGCCGGCCGCAAGCCCGGCCGCCACGCCCGCGCCGCCACCGCCGCGGCGGTAGCCGCCCCGGTAGCCGCCACGACCGCGATACTGGACCGCGGTGAGGGGCGTCGCCGCCTCGTGGGCCGCCCCGAGGGCCGCGCCCGCCGAGGGGCCGAGCGGCATCGCCAGAGCGGGGGTCCCCAGCAGCATGGCCGCGCCGAGCGCGGCACCCGTCACACTGGTCTTAAAGAAACGCATGTCGGTCTTCTCCTGTCTCAACCCGGATTGCCTCTCCCGGCGGCAATTGCGCGCGATCATTGCGGCCGATCTAAGTCAGACCGACGCGGCCCATGCGCCGGCCGGAGCGGCCCGTTTTCCGTTGCAAGGGCGGAGAATCGCGCCCAATGATCGGCCATGATCATGGCCCGCACGCTGTCCGCCCTGCCCGGCATAAGCCATGCTTTCTTCACCCGGCAGGGCGGCGTTTCGGAAGGTCTCTACGCCAGCCTCAACGGCGGCGTCGGCTCATCGGACCGGCCCGAACATGTCGCAGAGAACCGCGCCCGGATGGCCAGGGCACTCTCGGTCGCGCCCGAGCGGCTGCTCAGCGCCTACCAGATCCATTCGCCCGACGTGGTGGTGGCCGACGCGCCCTGGACGCACGAGGCGCGGCCCAGAGCCGACGCCATCGTCACCCGCACGCCCGCCCTCGCCATCGGCGTTTCCACGGCCGATTGCGGCCCGGTGCTGTTCGCGGACGCCGGCGCGGGCGTGATCGGCGCGGCCCATGCCGGCTGGCGCGGCGCGCTCGGCGGCGTGATCGAGGCCACGGTCGCGGCGATGGAGCGGCTCGGGGCGGCACGCGGAAACATCGTCGCGGCCGCGGGCCCGATGATCAGCCAGCCGAACTACGAGGTCGGGAACGACCTCCGGGAGCGGTTCGCGGCCGCCGATCCGGACAACGCGCGCTTCTTCGCGCCGGGCAAGCCGGGCCACGCCATGTTCGACCTGCCCGGCTACGTGATCTCGCGGCTGGAACGGGCCGGCGTCGGCCAGGTTGAGAACCTGGGGCTTTGCACCTACGCCGACCCGGAGCGGTTCTACTCCTACCGCCGCACCACTCACCGCGCCGAGCCGGATTACGGCCGCCACGTCAACGCCATCGCCATGGCGGGCTGACCGGAGGCCGATCCGGGCCGGCGGGGACCGGAATCGGCCCGGAAATCGCGCCAGCCCTCTTAAGGATCGATGTAAAAAGCTGCGGGACAACAATTTCGGCCGTATTGCCAGCGCGGACGGCGGCTTGTTATCAAGCCGCCGTCCGCAGCTTTCGCGGCCCGCAGGAGGTGTTCATGGCGAAGAATGGAGCGATCAAGCTCGTCGCCGGCAACTCCAACCCCAAGCTCGCGACCGCCATCGCCGCCCATCTGGCGATCCCGCTGACGCAGGCGGTGGTCCGCCGCTTCGCGGACATGGAGGTGTTCGTCGAGATCCAGGAGAACGTCCGCGGCGCGGACGTCTACATCATCCAGTCGACGTCCTATCCGGCCAACGACCACCTGATGGAGCTTCTCATCATCACCGACGCGCTGCGGCGCTCGTCGGCGCGGCGGATCACCGCCGTGGTCCCCTATTTCGGTTACGCCCGGCAGGACCGCAAACCCGGCCCGCGCACGCCGATCTCGGCCAAGCTGGTCGCCAACCTGATCACCCATGCCGGCGCCGACCGGGTGATGACGCTCGACCTGCACGCAGGCCAGATCCAGGGCTTCTTCGACATCCCGACCGACAACCTGTTCGCTTCGCCGGTGATGGTCCGCGACATCAAGGAGAATTTCGACCTCGCCAACCTGATGGTGGTGTCGCCCGACGTGGGCGGCGTGGTGCGCGCGCGAGGCCTCGCCAAGCGCATCAACGCCCCGCTCGCCATCATCGACAAGCGGCGCGAGCGCGCCGGCGAATCCGAGGTGATGAACGTGATCGGCGAGGTGCAGGGCCACACCTGCATCCTGATCGACGACATCGTGGATTCCGGCGGCACGCTGGTGAACGCCGCCGACGCCCTGCTGGCGCAGGGCGCCAGGGACGTCTACGCCTACATCAGCCACGGCGTGCTCTCCGGCGGGGCGGTCGCGCGCATCACCGCCTCCAAGCTCAAGGAGCTGGTGATCACGGACTCGATCCAGCCGACCGAAGCGGTGCGCGTGGCGCGCAACATCCGGGTGCTGTCCATCGCCACCCTGATCGGCGACGCCATCGGCCGCACCGCCGCCGAGGAATCGGTTTCCAGCCTGTTCGATTAGCCCGGCGTCGTCGCCGGGCGTCGGCCGTCCCGCGGACGGCGTGCCATCGGCGCGGTCCGCACGCGACGGGAGCCGAAGCGCTTTCGCCTCCAACGCCTTGAAAATTCCGACCTGAAATCCGAGTCGCGGACTCTTTCCGCGCAGGGAGTCAACGCGCCCCGGCAATTGCCTGTGGATGGCATCGGAGCCGGCGTTGCTCGAATCATCGTGAATCTTCAAACATTTGCCCTGTAAGCAGGCGTTGCGGACCAAATTCGCGCAGATACAGTCAGTTCGCGGGTGATTCGGTTCGTGTTTGCAGACGACCTGCGATCAGGCCCGCGTGCCAGTGCTCCAGTCCCGATAGCGGCGTGCCTCGTGTGTCGTGCGCGTGTGGTGGCGTGCACACCTGAAACCTCTACCGATTGGATGCTGGAGACGGCATGGCCCTCACAGGTCTATCCGACGATTCGCGACTCAATCCGCTCGACGTCGTCGAGCGGATCGCGGCCGTCAACGACTGGTCGTTCGAGCGGGCCGGCGACGACGAGATCACGATCCTGGTCGCCGGGCGCTGGAGCGACTACCAGATCTCCTTCACCTGGATGAACGACCTGGAGGCGCTGCATCTGGCCTGCGCCTTCGACCTCAAGGTGCCCGAGCGGCGGCGGTCCGAGGTGCAGCAGTTGATCGCGATGATCAACGAGCAGCTCTGGATCGGCCATTTCGACCTGTGGCCGCAGGACGGCATGGTCATGTTCCGCCATGCGCTGGTGCTGGCGGGCGGCCTCACCGCCTCGAACGCGCAGTGCCAGTCGCTGCTCAACACCGCGCTCGAAGGCTGCGAGGGCTACTTCCCCGCGTTCCAGTTCGTGGTCTGGGCCGGCAAGGGCGCGCGCGAGGCGCTGGACGCCGCGATGTTCGAGACCTCCGGCGAGGCCTGATTTTCCTCCCGTCGTGTGGTGTCCTCGGCCGGGCCGTCCCGGCCGTTTCTTTTCTGCTACAAGCGCCGGAGGAGCGCGGTCCGACATTTGTGGCCGCCCGGGGGACCGTGATGGCCAAAGTCGCGAAGACATCCGCAAAAGCCCGACCGCCGCTCGCGGCCCTTCCCGGCACGCTGGTGCTCGCCGGCGCCGGCAAGATGGGCGGCGCGATGCTGGAGGGATGGCTCGCACGCGGGCTGCCGCCGAAGGCGGTGGTGGTGCTCGACCCGCAGCCGTCGAAGCCCATCCGGGCGCTGGCCAGGAGGGGCGTGCGCATCAACCCGAAGGGCGACATCGGCCAGGCCGCGGTGCTGGTGGCGGCGGTCAAGCCGCAGGTCGCGCCGGACGCCCTGCCGGCGCTGGCGAGGCTGGTCGGACCGAAGACGCTGGTGGTCTCCATCATGGCCGGCAAGCCGCTCGCCTTCCTCGAAGGCGCGCTGCCGGCCTGTCCGGCGGTGCGCGCGATGCCGAACACGCCGGCCGCGATCGGCCGCGGCATCACTGTGGCGGTCGGCAACCGCCGGGTGTCGCCCGCGGCGAAGAAAATCGCGCATGAGCTGCTCGCCGCCTCCGGTGCGGTGGAGTGGATCAAGGACGAATCGCTGATGGACGCGGTGACGGCCGTATCCGGCTCCGGCCCGGCCTACGTCTTCCTGCTGGCGGAAACGCTGGCGCGCGCCGGCGTCGCGGCCGGCCTGCCCGCCAGGCTCGCCGACACGCTGGCCCGCGCCACCGTGGCGGGATCGGGCGAGCTTCTCTATCGGTCCGACCTCGACGCCGCCACGCTGCGGCAGAACGTCACCTCGCCGGGTGGCACCACCGCCGCGGCGCTGGAGGTGCTGATGGCTCGGGACGGCCTCGATCCGCTGATGACGAAGGCGGTGGCTGCGGCCGCGCGGCGCGGCCGGGAGCTGGCCGGCTGAGGCCGCATTCACCGCGCCTTGGAACCGCCGCCATGCAGGGCTAGGGTCGGCGCAAGCCGTCGGCACCCAGGAGGCTCGTCATGGCCCGCAAATCCTCGCGTCCCGCAAGCGGATCGGCCCCAAAGAACATCTCCGCCAGCGGAAAGACGGCGCGCGAACGCATGGTCGATGCGCTCATGGCGATCCTCGCCGACAAGCCTTTCGAAGAGATCGCGCTGCCCGAGGTCGCGGCCACAGCGGGCGCGACGCTCGCGGAGATGCGAGCCGAGTTCGGCTCGACGTTTGCGATCCTCGCCGCCCACATCAAGGAGATCGACCGCGCGGTTCTCTCCGGCGGCGACGGCGACATGGAGGAGGAATCGGCGCGAGAACGGCTGTTCGACGTGCTGATGCGCCGGCTGGAGCTGCTCGCGCCGCACCGCGAGGCGGTGCGCTCGCTGCTCCGGTCCGCGCGCCGCAATCCGCCGCTGGCGCTCGCGCTCAACGGCCTGGCCGTGCAGTCGCAGCAGTGGATGCTGGCCGCAGCCGGCATCGGCTCGTCGGGACCCAGGGGCGTGATTCGCGCCCAGGGCCTCGCCGTGATGTTCGCCAACGTCCTGCGCGCATGGATCGACGACGACGATCCGGGGCTCGCCCGCACGCTCGCGGCGCTCGACCGCGAGCTGGCGCGCGGCCAGCGCATGGCCGGGCTGCTCGACGGGCTTTGCGCGATCCCGGAGAACGCCTGCCGCATCGTCACCCGCGCCCGGCAGCGGCCGCGCCCGGCGCGGCCCGACGACGAGATCTACGCGGCTTGAGAGGAATCAGACGGGCACCCGCACGGTCGCGCGCAACCCGCCCAGCGGGCTGTCGCCGAGCGTGATTTCGCCGCCGTGCGAGCGCGCGATGTCGCGCGCGATGGCGAGCCCGAGCCCGGTGCCGCCCTCGTCCTGGTTGCGCGCGTCGTCGAGCCGCAGGAACGGCTTGAACACCTCCTCGCGCATCGCGGGCGGAATGCCGGGCCCGTCGTCGTCCACCGTGACCGTGAGCCAGCGGTGGTCGCGATGCCCGGTGATGGCGATGCCGGAGGCGAAGCGCGCGGCGTTCGAGACCAGATTGCCGAGGCAGCGCTTGAACGCGGCAGGCTTCACGGTGACGACCGGATAGCCGTGGAAGACGACCGTGGTGCCATGGCCGTGGCGCTCGGCGTCGGCCTTCAGCTCGTCGAGGAACGCCGCCATGTCGGTCGGCGCGGCGTTCTCTCCGGTGTCGCCGCGAGCGAAGGCGAGATAGGCCTCCAGCATCCGCGCCATCTCGTCCACATCCTTCTTCATCGCCTCGATCTCGGGGCTTTCGCCGAGCAGGGCGAGTTCGAGCTTGAAGCGGGTGAGAATGGTGCGCAGGTCGTGCGAGACGCCGGCCAGCATCGCCGTGCGCTGGTCCATGGTCCGCTCGATGCGGGCCTTCATTTCCATGAAGGACTGCGCCGCGCGCCGCACCTCGCGGGCGCCGCGCGGCCGGTAGTTCGGCATGTCGCGGCCCTTGCCGAAGGCCTCGGCCGCGTCCGCGAGACGCAGGATCGGCCTGATCTGGTTGCGCAGGAACAGCACCGCCACGAAGATCAGCACCAGCGAGGTGCCGACCATCCAGAGCAGGAATATCTCCGAGTTCGAGGCGTAGGCGGCGCTGCGGCGCGCGAACACCCGCATGATCGAATTGTCGAGCCGGATGCGGATTTCCACCAGCGCCGAGCGCCCGACGGTGTCGATCCAGAACGGCCGGCCGATCTGCTTGCGCAGTTCCAGCGACAGCGCCTGGTCGAGCAGCGAGAAGAACGGCTTGGGGCCGGGCGGCGGCATCTCGGTGAGCGGCAGGAAATCGACCGTGAGGCCGAGCTTCTGCGACGCGATCCGGCGCAGCAGCGCCTGCTCGGCGTCATTCGGATTGGCGCGCTGGATCTCGATCAGCGCCGCGATGTCCTGCACCACCGCCGCCGAGAGGTTCTGCGTGACGTGGCTCCAGTGCCGCTCCATGAACACGAAGGCCACGACCGACTGCAGGATCACCATCGGCGCGATGATGATCAGCAGCGAGCGCGCCCACAGGCCCTTCGGCATGATGCCCTTGAACCAGCGGTCGAAGCGCCGCCAGCCGTCCGACACGCGGAGCGCCGCGGAGCGAAGGCGCGCGATGCCGACGTCGAGGCTGGTCACGGGTCCACCATCAGCCGGTAGCCGACGCCGCGCACGGTCCGCAGCAGCAGCGGATTGGCCGGATCGCTCTCGATCTTGCGGCGCAGCCGGTTGACCTGCACGTCCACGGCGCGCTCGTTGATGGTGCCGCCGTTGCCCGCCAGAGCCATGCGCGGCACGGTCTCGCCGGCCCGGTTTGCCAGCACGACCAGCATCTCGCGCTCGCGGTCGGTGATGCGCACCACCTCCTCGCCGCGACGCAGCTCGGCGCGGCCGACGTGGAAGGCGAACCCGCCGAACGTCACCTCGGAGGGCGGCGCGATGCGCGGCTGCGCGCGCTTGAGGATGTTGGCGATCCGCAGCGATAGCTCGCGGGGCTCGAACGGCTTGGCGACGTAATCGTCGGCGCCCAGTTCCAGCCCCTCGATCCGCTTCTCCTTCTCGCCCAGCGCGGTCAGCATCAGGATCGGCACCGCCGAGGTCTTGCGGATCGCGGCCGCCAGCTCGAAGCCGGTCTCGCCCGGCATCATCACGTCGAGGATCATCAGGTCGAAGGCGAGGCCGCCGAGCTTGGCGCGCGCATCGGCGGCGCTTTCCGCGGTGGTGATGCGGTAGCCCTCGCCCGCCAGGAACCGCGACAGCAGGTCGCGGATGCGGCGATCGTCGTCGACCACCAGAAGGTGGGGCGCGTCGTCGGCGGGGCGGGCCGGGAGCGGGGCCATCGGCGTCCCCGACCGGGTCAGGCCCGCGACCGCCGCGCGCGATCGGCGCGCGACATGAGCTTCTGCACGCCGTCGCGGCTGTCGGCGTCGATCATGGCGTTGAGGAAGCGGCGGGCGGCCTCGTGCGCCCCCGGCCCGAGGCCGGCCAGCGCGCCTGAAATCCGTTCGCTCTGCAGGCCGGCGAGTTTCATCGCCAGAGCCTCGCCCTTGGGCGTGACGTAAAGAAGGCGCTGGCGGCGGTCGTTGGCGCCCTCCTTCTGCAGCACGTAGCCCTGATCCACGAGCTGCTTGAGCACCCGGCCCAGCGACTGCTTGGTGATCTTGAGCACATCGAGCAGGTCGGCGACCTTCATGCCCGGATGCCGGTTCACGAAATGCAGAACCCGATGGTGGGCCCGCCCGAACCCGAACCGGGCGAGCACGTCGTCGGCGTCGCCCACGAAGTCGCGGTAGGCGAAGAACAGAAGCTCGATCAGGTCCCAGATCGGCTCGGGCGGCGCGGGCGCCGACGCGGGTTCGGCCGGCGGGTGGCGGTCCGGAACGGCGGAAACATTTACGTCAGCCATATTGACATATTTCGGTTGGATTGTTACCCAAAGATGCGCTTTCGCGAAAGGATCGTACCAGCAGGATTCTGTCCTGCGGAGCGACGTTGAACCGGGCCAGGAAAGCGCGCTCTCATGGTCCGGCTCGAACATAACGGGACTTGGACCGCGAAGCAAAAGCTCCGGGCCCGAAGTGCAGACGCGGCGGCGGCCGCAACGACGGGGCGGCCGGCAGGCGCCCGCTCCCAGGAGGGAATGTCATGTCCGTGGCTTTCGACCAACGCCCAGACCTCATCTGGTTCGACGGTCAGCTCGTGCCCACCTCCGAATCCAAGATCAGCGTGCTGACACACGGTCTGCACTATGCGAGCTGCGTGTTCGAGGGCGAGCGCGCTTACGGCGGAACGATCTTCAAGATCACCGAGCACTCCGAGCGCCTGAAACGCTCCGCCAACATCCTGGATTTCGAGATTCCCTATTCGGTCGCCGAAATCGACGCGGCCAAGAACGCCGTGCTGGAGAAGAACAACCAGAAGAACGCCTACGTGCGCGCGATCGCCTGGCGCGGCTCCGAGCAGCTCGGGGTGTCGGCGCAGCAGAACCGGATTCACCTCGCGGTCGCGACCTGGGAATGGCCGAGCTACTTCGATCCGGCGCAGCGGCTCAAGGGCATCCGCCTCGACATGGCAGAGTATCGCCGCCCGGATCCGAAGACCGCCCCCTGCATGGCCAAGGCCGCGGGCCTCTACATGATCTGCACGATCTCCAAGCACCAGGCCGAGCGCAAAGGCTACGCCGACGCCCTGATGCTGGACTGGCAGGGCCGGGTCGCGGAATGCACCGGCGCCAACGTGTTCTTCGTCCACGACGGCAAGATCCACACGCCGATCGCCGACTGCTTCCTGTCGGGCATCACGCGGGCGACCGCGATCGAGCTTGCAAGGAAGCGCGGCATCGAGGTCGTCGAGCGGCGCATCATGCCCGAGGAGCTTGCTAACTTCTCGGAATGCTTCATCACCGGCACCGCGGCGGAGGTCACGGCGGTTTCCGAGATCGGGCCCTACAACTTCAACCCCGGCGGCATCACCAAACAGCTCATGGACGACTACACCGCCGAGGTGCAGCCCAAGGGCAAGGCCGCGGCGGCCTGAGCTAGAGCATGATCCCGAAAAGTGCGAAGCGGTTTTCGGAAAAGATCATGCTTAAACAACAAATTGAGCGACGGGTCTGATTCAACGAAGTTGAAACAGACCCTAGACCCTGCCCGCGACCGCCGCGGGCTCGACCGGCCGCAGCAGCGCGACATGCGCCACGCCGTTGGCGGCGAGGAACGCCTCCATCGGCTCGTCGAGAACCCGGCCACGGCTCTGCGAGGCGTGCCGCAGCAGCCACTCGCCGTTGCGGCCGAAGACCACGAATCCGGTGTGGTAGAAATCCAGGCTCGCACGCCGCGACACGAAGCCGATGACGTCGCCGGTGGCGAGGCTGTCGCGGTTGGCGAGCAGCGTCGCGCGCGGGATCGCGGCGATCGTCACCCGGCGGCGGCCCTGGTTGCTCCAGTTGACGGTCTTTTCCACGGTCCGCGACGGCTTCATCTCGACCGGCACGCCGATGCCGTTCTCCACCGCGCGGCGGATCCATTCGGCGAAATAATGGTTGCGCTCGGCCCACGCCACCCGGCCGTGCTCGTAGCGAATCCGGCGCAGCGTATCCTCGAACCCCGCGGGGTCGCGCGCCAGCGCCGCCGCCAGAACGGTCTCGCAGAACGTCACGCAGTCGAACACGTCGTCGCGAACCACGAACTGCTCGGGACGCCGCGGACCGCCGACCAGCGTGTGGGCGCGGTAGCGCCGGCCGCGATAAGCGCGGGAGATGACATCGATGCGGCGGGACAGCGTGGCGTCGTGCTCCCGCGCCTGCGTCATGAGACGCGCGATCGATGCCGGCGCGGCAGCCGTGGCGCCGCGGCCGGCCGCGGCCAGAAGCGGCAGGGCGGCGGCGAGCCGGAGAAAGGCGCGGCGGGTCCGGGCAATCGTCATCGCCGGCGTTTTACCACGCCGCGCCGCGGCCCGTCCCGCGGCGCGGGGTCAACGTTAACGCCGCAGCGTCATTCCGCGCGCGAGCCGCCTCGCGGCCCGCTCCAGCGGTCGGCCGCCGCGTCGTCCTTTGCCGTCGCCTCGATCCAGCTTTTGCCGCCCGCGCCTTCGACCTGCTTCCAGAACGGCGCCCGCGTCTTCAGATAGTCCATCAGGAACTCGGCCGCCTCGAACGCGGCCTGCCGGTGCGACGACGCCGTCACCACCAGCACGATGTTCTCGCCCGGCTCGATCCGGCCGTAGCGGTGGATCACGGTCACGCCAAGCAGCGGCCAGCGCGCCTGCGCCTCCGCGACGTGGCGGGCGATCTCATCCTCGGCCATGCCGGGATAGTGCTCAAGCGTGAGCGCCCTGATCGGCTCGCCCGACTCCGAGCCGCGACAGATGCCGGTGAAGGCGACGGTCGCGCCGATGTCGGTGCGGCCGCGCGTCAGCGCCGCCGCCTCCGCGCCCGGATCGAAGTCCTCGCGTTGCAACCGGATCGTCATGGACGGAAGTCTAGCACGACGCGGGCTTGCGAGGGGATGCGCTCAGCCGCCGGTCATCGGCGGGAAGAAGGCGATCTCGCGCGCGCCGGCGATGGCGCGGTCCGGCTTCACGTGGGCGCGGTCGATGGCCACCCGGATCGTCCTCGGATTTTCAAAGGCGTGGGCGTATTCCTCGCCGCGGCCGGCAAGCCACGCGATCAGGTCGGCGACGGTGGCGACCTCCGGCGGCGGGGCGATCTCCTCGTCGGTCTTGCCGACGCGCTCGCGCACCCAGGAGAAATATACGAGCTTCAACGGGCCCATATCCCGGCTCACTCGTCGATCATGTGGCGCAGGCCGGCGCGGAAATAGTCCCAGCCGGTGTAGAGGGTCACGATCGCCGAGAGCCACAACAGCGCGAGTCCCACCGGCGTCACGACCGGAACCACCTGGTCGCCGGCCTCGCCCGCGATCAGGAAACCGACCGCCACGAGCTGCCAGGTGGTCTTCCACTTCGCCAGCCGCGACACCGGGATCGAGACCCGCAGCTCCGCGAGATACTCGCGCAGGCCCGAGACCAGGATCTCCCGGCACAGGATGATGACGGCGGCGAGCAGCGTCCAGCCGCGGATGGTCTCCTCCGCCGCCAGCATCAGCAGGCTCGACGCCACGAGCAGCTTGTCGGCGATCGGGTCCAGCATGCGGCCGAGCGACGACTGCTGCCCCCACGCCCGCGCCAGATAGCCGTCCACGAAGTCGGTGATGCCGGCCGCGACGAACACGGCCAGCGCGACCCAGCGGACCCAGAGCGGCCCGCCCGCGATGCTCTGCCAGTACAGCAGCCCGACCACGAAAGGCACCGCCGCGATGCGCGCGTAGGTCAGGATGTTCGGCAACGAATAGGGCCGCGCCGGCAGGGTGGTTGGTGTTGCTGATTTCATCTTCGGTCGAGAATAGCCATCCGGTCCCGGCCTGAACAGCCGCAAGCCCGCGGGCGCGCCCTGCCAGCGGGACATTTGTGCAAAAAACACCGCAGACGGCCGGCCCATTGCGGCGGCCCGCGGATTCGAACGAAAAAGACGCCGGGAACCGGCGGGCGCCCGGCTTACCGCTTCTGGAAAAAGTCGTAGATCTTGCGCGCGGTCTCGGCGCTGATGCCGGGCACCTTCGCCAGATCGGCAATCCCGGCGCGTTCGATCGCCTTCAGGGTTCCGAAATGGTGCAGCAGGGCGCGCTTGCGCGAAGGCCCCACGCCCGCGATCTCCTGCAGGCCCGCCTCGCGGATGTCCTTCTTGCGACGAGCCCGGTGCGAGCCCACGGCAAAGCGGTGCGCCTCGTCGCGCATCCGCTGGACGAAATAGAGCACCGGATCGCGCGGCGGCAGCTTCACAGCGGGCCTGTCGGGAAAATAGAAGGTCTCGTTGCCGGCGTCGCGGTCCGGACCCTTGGCCACGCCGACCAGCGGCACGTTCGTCACGCCGATGGCCGAGAGCGCCTCGCGCGCCGCGTTGACCTGCCCCTGGCCGCCGTCGATCAGGAGAAGGTCGGGCCAGGGCTGCTCGCCGTCCGCATCCCGCGCCGCCACACCGCCGGGCTCCTCCGCGATCAGCCGCCGGAACCGGCGCTCCAGCATCTCCCGCATCATGCCGAAGTCGTCGCCCGGCGCCAGCTCCGCCGAGCGGATGTTGAACTTGCGGTACTGGTTCTTGCGGAAGCCCTCCGGCCCCGCGACGATCATCGCGCCCACAGCGTTCGAGCCCTGGATGTGGCTGTTGTCGTAGACCTCGATCCGGCGCGGCACCCGCGGCAGCCGGAACGCCTCGGCGAGGCCCGCCATCAGCCTCTGCTGCGAGGCCGTATCGGCGAGCCTGCGGCCCAGCGCCTCGCGGGCGTTGACCAGCGCATGCGCCACCAGTTCCTTCTTCTCCCCGCGCAGAGGCACCAGAACCTCCGCCCTGCGGCCGGATCGGGCGGTCAGCGCCTGCGCGAGCAGGTCGCGCTCCGGAATGTCGTGCGACAGCAGGATGGCCGAAGGCGTCGGCTTGTCGTCGTAGAACTGCGCGAGGAACGCGCCGAGCACCTCGCCCGGCGGCAGCGTGCGGTCGGCCTTGGGGAAATAGGCGCGGTTGCCCCAGTTCTGGCCGGTGCGGAAGAAGAACACCTCGACGCAACTGAAACCGCCGTCCTGATGGAT
>CAZZCV010000011.1:0-85692 GCA_964653225.1 uncultured Rhodoplanes sp.
AGCGCTTCCGCGCGCAGACCAGCGTGATGTCGCAGGCCGAGATTCATCCACGGGCACGGCTCAAGACCGTCGGAAGTATATGAAAGACTGTATCTGCACCGAGAACTTGAGACTGATTGCAAGTTCCTTAAACCGCTATACTGCCGCCATTTTACAAATCTATCAAAAATCCGGCGGGGAGATGCGTTTGCGGCTCACCAATCGGTCGACACCGTCCAGAAAAATCTATGTCGCATTTTTAAGGAAGCGATAAACTTGCATCCGTGAGCAACCGAGAGAGCGCGCAATAGCAGAAACACCAAGCCCTGACTTTCTCAACCGCATCGCCTCGCCGCTGTCAAACCGCGGCTTTCCACCTTTATAAACACCTGCGGCTTTCGCCCGAATGATCCCCTCGCGCTGCCTTTCCTTGATGAAGGTGCGCTCCATCTCCGCAACCATGCCCAAGACAGTAATCACGACCCGTCCAAGCTGGCCTTTGGTCGATATATGTGGATCGAGCACCGTCACGAACGCGTCGCGCTGTTCGCATTCATGCACGATGTTGAGCACATCGCGGGTATCTCTCCCAAGTCGATCCAACCGTGTAACGACAAGCTCATCACCGGCGCGTAGGAACTGCAAGATCGTTTCGAGTTCGTCACGGCCCTGGCGCGTTCCGCCCGACCGCTTTTCAGCGCGGACGACCTCGCAGCCTTCACGTTTTAGCCGGTCGAACTGCTGATCGAGGCTTTGATCGATAGTGCTGACTCGTGCATAACCAATTCGTGCCATATGTCACCTCAGGTTTTAAACCCGAGGCTACGGCGTCACAAATAGGTGCAGTCAACCCAGAAGTTACAGATTATATTGACCACCCGAACGCCGCATTTGGGTATGCCCTGAAGTGACTAACCGAGAGGGTCGGTCAAGGCGGCTTTGCCAACCGAGCCTTACCGTTAGCTCGGCGCATCGTGACCTACAGCCCCACTATTATAAGCGATGCGCCGCATTCTACAAACCGCTCCGCAGGAAGTTGCCGATCGCGGGCAGGGTTAGAAGGGCCGTTCCCGCGAGCCAGATCCAAAGCGAGGCGATAGTCGAATCATCGCGGGCTCCGATGTAACGTTCGTAGAGTGCCGCAGGAACGCCCGCCAGGATCACGGTGCCCGTTGAAAGCATCAGCGACGCGAAATAGG
Organism: uncultured Rhodoplanes sp.; assembly: GCA_964653225.1. Taxonomy (GTDB): domain Bacteria; phylum Pseudomonadota; class Alphaproteobacteria; order Rhizobiales; family Xanthobacteraceae; genus Z2-YC6860. The sequence goes on from CAZZCV010000011.1 coordinate 1,179, forward strand.
CGATGGCGGCGGTGCTTCCGAACAGCGGCTCCGCCATCAGGAATACCGAAATCTGGAACACAAAGAAGAACAGTGGACTGAAAATTCCATTGATCATTCCGAAGAAAGCGATGCCGATATAGTAAAGGCTGCGTTCGTTCATGACCCGCCCACCCGTAGAATGCCGGTCGAAAAGAACAGGACGAATAGGAGAACGCGCAGCCAGAACAGCCACACGAAGCCGAACAGCCACAGCACCACGGGCGCAGCCGCACGGGGCGTGACCACGGCGAACACCTTCAGAAACGGATCGGTGATCGCGCAGAAGCCGCGCCAAATGTAGTTCTTGGAATCGGGAGGCAAAATCAAGCCAAGCAGTGCCCGGCCCAACATGGTGTACATCGCCACTGCCAGAATGAAATTCGGCAGATTGAAATACCAGAGACTCCAGAAATTCCCCACGCTCTTGCTCCACTCCGATGCCCTGAAATTCTATCTCAAAGCTCTGAGCCGGTCCCGGAAAAAGAGATGGGGCCCGAAGGCCCCATCCGATGTTGCTGTCGAGAGAAAGGATCAGTCCTTCTCCTGCAGAACCGTGCGACCGCGCGGCTTGCGGATTTCGTCCACGAAGGCCTGCATCTCCTTCGACGGCTCCTTGCCCATCAGACTCACGACATAGATCAGCAGGAAGCCGACCGGCATGCCGATCAGGCCCGCCGCGATGTTGGTGATGCCGAACCAGCCCACGCGGCTGGCCATTGGATGGCTCGCGGCGACCCATGTCTCCATCGCATTCGGAGCCGCCATCGCCTTGGCCAGATCCACCAGCGGAGCGCCGGTGGCCGGATTGGTCAGCGAGGACATGCCGAAGTACGACACGCCGTAGCCCGGGAAGTATCGGGTCACGACGAGGTAGAAGATGGCGATGCCGAAGCCACCGATGATCCCGGCGATCGCGCCGGCTGTCGTCGCACGCTTCCACCAGATGCCCATCACCAGCGCCGGGAAGTTGCCCGCCATGGCCAGAGAGAACGCCCACCCCACCATGGCCAGGATATCCGCCGGCCTGGTGGCCGCCGTTGCCGCCGCTGCGACGGCGACGATCAGCAGCAGCACACGAGCGACCATCAGCCGCCGCACCGTCGGCGCGTTCGGGTCAATCATCTTGTAGTAGACGTCATGCGACAGCGCGTTGGCGATCGCGAGCAGCAGACCGTCCGCGGTCGAGAGCGCGGCAGCGAGACCGCCGGCGGCGACCAGGCCCGAGATCACATAGGGAAGGCCCGCGATTTCCGGCGTGGAAAGCACGATCACGTCCGTATTGATCACGAAGTCCTGCAGACGAACCACGCCGGGATGGCCGGTAATCTCCTTACAGGCTGCGACAACCGCATCCAGACTGGCAGCGGCCTTGCCGCAGATCTGGATCAGGCCGAGTTCGCCCCAGGTGAACATCCAGGGACGGATTTCGGCCACATCACGGCCGATGATGTTGGTGTACACCTCGAGCTTGGAAAACGCCGCATAAGCGGGCGCCGAGAAGTACAGCAGGAAGATGAAGAACAGCGACCAGGCCACGGACTGACGCGCTTCACGCACGGACGGCGTGGTGAAGTAGCGCATCAGGATGTGCGGCAGGGACGCGGTGCCCACCATCATGCAGAAGATGATCGCGAAGAAGTTGAGCGACGTATAGTTGAGCCAGGGCTGGATGTGGGGCTTGAGATTGGCCGCCGTCGCCAGTCCGTCCTTCAGCATCTGCGCTTCGCGGGCGGTGATCTCCGCAATCGCCTGTCCGTAGGTCAGCTCCGGGATCGGTATCCCATACTTCTGCGTGGACAGGATGATGATCGGAGTGAGATACGCGACGATGAGCACGATGTATTGGGCAATTTGCGTCCAGGTCACGGCGCGCATGCCGCCGAGCATCGAGCAGAGCAGGATGCCGGCCAGACCCACGAACACCGCGATCTCGAACGACATGCCCAGGAATCGCGAGGCGATGATGCCGGTGCCGAAAATCTGCGCCGTCACATAGGTGAAGGAGCAGCAGAACAGCACGATCACGGCGAGCATGCGGGCGACGTTGCCGCCGAAGCGGAACGACATGAAGTCTGGCACCGTATAGGCGCCGAACTTGCGCAGATACGGACCAACCAGAACCGAGACGAGCACGTACCCGCCGGTCCAGCCGAGAACCCAGGCCAGACCGTCATAGCCAAGCAGGAACAGCGTGCCGGCCATGCCCACGAACGAAGCCGCCGACATCCAGTCCGCGCCGGTCGCCATGCCGTTGTAGAGCGCGGGAACGCGCCGGCCCGCGACGTAATACTCCGACACCTGCGCGGTACGCGAGAGCACGCCGATGATGGCATAGACCGCGATGGTGAAAAATACGAACAGATAGCCGAGAACCTGGTTCGGCACGCCGAGCTGTTCGAGAATCGCGAGGAAAACCACGAATGCAAGAAATCCGCCGGCATAGAGTCCGTAGATCTTGCCGAGGTTGTTGATGAAATCGTCGGCCTTGGAAGCTTGTGTCGACATGGATTGGCCCTCCCTCAATCTTCGGCTACGCCAAATTCGCGGTCGATCCTGTCCTGCTGCTTGGCGAACAGGAAAAGCTGAACCACGAACGCGATCAGCGAGCCCTGCGCGGCCATGTAGAAGCCGAGGGGGAAGCCGAGGATGACGATCTTGTTCAAAACGGGTGCAAACATGTGCACCACGTAACCGAAGAAGAACCAGACCCCGAGATGGGTCCACATCAATTTCGTTGTTTTCTGCCAATGCGCCTGGTCATTGGCCGACGTTTCCTGCGCCATGAGCGGTGCCCCTCCCTTGCAATTTCAAACCCGAGAACCGGATTCAAGTGTAACGATGCAAGAGGCGCCGGAGACCGGCTACGATACGCCCCCCTTGCTGCCGCATCTCCACGCCGATCTTGAGGTCGGATGAGGAGTCATGAGAAAACTAGCATAGGGTTTAGCCCGCCCTTATAAGACTTTTGGCTAGACCTATTGCTCGCAACTGCGAAATGAATGCTGCAATGCGAATGTCAGCCGGACAGGAATGATGGGTTTGTTTGGTCTCTTCCGCCGCAAGCCGGCAATTCGCGATCTCAACGAGCTTGCGGATTTCGTCGACGACAATGCGGCCTTTCTCGTGCAGAAGGGAATCTACGATTATTCGCGTGCGCGCTCCGGCCATTATGCCAAAATTATGCTGTCCGACGAAGGCTTTCAGCGCGCGCTCGATCGTGCCCGCTGGCGCGCCTATCCTCTCGGTCTGGCCATGATCGGCGAAATGGTCGAGGGCGCGCTCGCGGCGGCAGCGGGCGAAGAGCGCCGCGCGGTCCTCGACCCGCTGATCGGGCTCGTTCTTTCGGTCCACGACCGCTATCCGCAACCGAAAGCGCTGACCGAGGAGGAATGGACACAGGGCCGAGCGGATCTGAAACTGCACCTCGAGCGGATTTCAACCCACCCGCCCAAGCGCGTGATCGACATCCCGATCCCGTTTGCCGAGCGCTATTTCGAGATGATGCCGTTCGACAAGGCGTTTCTCACTCCGGACGCGCCGACCGCGCGCGGCTTTCACCAGCTCACGCTGGTCCGGATGGTGAGTGAGCTTACGGACCGCATGGATGCGACGGACATGGCGCGAAAGTTGCGGATGAGCTGAAAGATCAGCTGAAACAAGTATAGCCGGCAATGGAGCTGCGATGATCAACGCCACGCCGCTCATTGCGCTAGAGGCCGTCGTCGTCGACACGGAAACGACCGGCCTGCAGCCGCGCACCGCATTCATCGTCGAGTTGGGCGCGGTCCGAGTGATTCCAGGGCAGACAGACCTGACGTCCGCGTTTCGCAGTCTTGTCCGTCCGTCCAATCCGATTCCAGCAAGTTCGACGGCGATACACGGCATCGACGATGAAAGGGTTGCTGCCGCCCCAAGCTTTCGCGAAATCTGGCCGGCGTTCCTGGAGTTCGTCGATAATAGTGTGATGATCGGACATGCGCTCGGGTTTGACCTCGCGGTTCTGCAACACGAATGCGAGCGCAGCGGCATCGCGTGGGAAAAGCCGGTCGGGCTCGACACGCAAATGTTGGCGCAAGTGGCCGAGCCCGGCCTCGCAAGCTATTCGCTCGAGCAGGTGGCCAGTTGGCTGGATGTCGAACTTGCCGACCGGCATTCCGCGCTGGGGGATGCGCTGACGACAACCCGCGTGTTCCGCGCACTCATTCCAAGACTCCGCGACAGGCATATCCGCACTCTAGGAGAGGCGATCCAGGCGTCGCGTTCGCTGAGCGAGGCGGCGGCAAGCCAGCATCTCTCCGGCTGGTCCGATATCACCGGAACGGCATCGCAGGAGCAGCCGGTGCGGGCTCTCGACCGCTTCGACAGCTATCCCTATCGTCATCGCGTCCGCGACGTGATGAGCGCGCCGCCGAAGGTCATATCCGGAGATGCCACGCTCAGTGCTGCGCTCTCGCGAATGGCTGAAGAAAGGTCATCCTCGCTTTTTGTGTCCCGCGGCCCTCCCGGAAGCCAGAACTTGCCGGTCGCAGAGACTGGCATCATCACCGAGCGGGACGTGCTGCGAGCACTTGCACTTGAGCATGGGGCGGCCCTGTCACAGTCGGTCGACCGGTTTGCCAGCCGCCCGCTGGCGGTCGTTCCGGCTGACGCCTTCGTTTATCGTGCTGTCGGACGAATGCATCGCCTGCAGGTCCGGCATCTTGGCGTCGTGGACAATGGCGGCGCGATCATAGGAGCGCTTTCCGCACGCGACCTTCTGCGTCTGCGCGCCTCCGATGCGATCTCGCTCGGAGACGAGATCGACCAGGCGACCACCGTGCACAAACTGGCACGGGCCTGGGCGAAGCTTCCCCACGTCGCGGCATCGTTGCTTTCGGAAGGTGTTCCGTCCGTAGATATCGCCGCGGTGATTTCGCGCGAGCTTGGCGCATTGACGCGGCAGGCCGCCGTGCTTGCCGAGCAGACGATGCGTAGAGAAGGCAAAGGAGGACCGCCCTGCGCCTACTCTGTTGCGGTGCTTGGCTCGGCCGGCCGCGGCGAAAGCCTTCTGGCCATGGATCAGGACAATGCGCTGATCTTCGAGCGGGGAGAACCTGACGGCCCCGAAGATCGCTGGTTCGCAGAGATGTCCGCTCATATCGCCGACGGCCTGCACGAAGTCGGCGTTCCTTATTGCCGGGGCGGCGTTATGGCGAAGAATCCGCAATGGCGCGGCTCGCTGGAGACGTGGCGCGACCGGATCGCGCACTGGGTGACCCGGTCCAGCCCCACGGACCTGCTGGCGGTCGATATCTTCTTCGACCTGCGCGGTGTCCACGGCGCCAACGCTCAGGCCGAGACGTTATGGCGCGATGCTTTCGAAGCCGCGAATGCGCAGGCGGGCTTTGCCAAGCTCCTGGCGGAAGCAGCAGGCAGCATCCAGCCTGGACTGAGCTTTTTTGGCGGGATCAAGACGTCCCAGGGCCGCATTGATCTCAAGAAAACCGGCCTGTTCGGCATCGTGACCACCGCGCGAGTTCTGGCGATCCGCCACCATGTGCTGGAACGTGCGACGCCGCGCCGGCTCGAAGGCATACTGTCCATGAGAATGGGCAGCGAAGACGATCTGATGGCCTTGCTTGAGGCGCATGCCGTCCTTGTCCAATTCATCCTATCGCAGCAATTGGAAGACATGACCGCCGGAAAGCCGCCGACTTATCTGGTTGAAATCAAGCGTCTGTCCCGCCATGAGCGAAAGCAATTGCAGGCGGCTCTACAGGCCGTTCAACATCTGGATGATCTGGCGCGATCGCTCGTGTCTAGCAATCGGATGTTTTGACCCGCGTAGCGTTGACCTTACCGAGGGGGCATAGCAGCAGTTATGATGGCGGGTGCTGAGCCGAGCTTCAGATTTCTAATAGCTTTTTTGTGTTAAACCAATTCGGATACGAGGGAGCGGCTTATCTGTTTCGGTATCAACTTCGCGGTGGGATCGCTCCGACTGAAGGTTCCGAAAAAGGCTTGGTAGGAGGAAAGCCAATTCTATGCGAGAACCTACGCTGACGAAACCAGCGAGCTTAAAGTGGAGAGGTTTCAGCTGTACTTCGTCGGCGTGACCGCACGCACCAGAATCGCAGACGAGTTCGCTCTGATCGATACTCAAATGCGCGTAAAACAGCCGACCGCTCGCTTCAGGAGACGAACAATGCTGCTTGAGCCGGCGCAGCGATTTGTCCGCGCCCTTCAGAAGACCGGCCGACGGCGCATTCCGCTCGATATGCTTCGTCAGCTTTTTGCCGCGGCTTGCCCTGAATTTGCCGAGCAACCTGACAGGCGCACGCGGCTTGGGGCGATCTTACGCACGGCTGCGAAGAGCGGCGCAATCCTATTGCCCCGCAGCTGGCATAACTGGGACAAGACGGGCGGGGCTGCTTTGCCACTCTTTATCACGCTCGCTCCTGCGCAGCCGGCGCCGCCCTCGGGCTATGCCTGGCATCCGTTGTTGACCTTCGCGAGCGGCGAGCGGAATCGGCTCCGCCTGGAATCGGCGCAGCGTATCAACGAGTGGCTTAAGGCCGATCCCGATCTGGACCTCGTCGTTCCGATCAAGGAGCGCTCGCTTGAGATATTCGGGGATGAAAAGCGCCTGGACCGACTCCGGGCAAGCGGCACTACGCTGTTCGGCCAGCTCAGTCTTGCAGTGCTAGGCTGTCGCGTTTGTCCAATTCCTTTACCCTTCGAGGCAGGCCCCGAGCGCGCAATTGGCGAGCCGATTCTTATCGTCGAAAACAACGATACCTGGGTTTCGTTCGCAGCCTGGAACCGCAATGCCGCACGTTATTCCGCAATAGTCTATGTCGGCGGGGGGTATGGCAAGAATCTCACCGACGGCGAGGCGTTCATCGACGAACTACTTCAGCGTTTCCAGGCGCGGGCGCTTTTTTACTTTGGCGACCTCGATCCAGTCCGACTCCGCATCCCGAGCCGCGCCGCAGAACGTCGAGCGCGCAGCGACGGGCTTCCGCTTCAGCCCGCTGCTTCCCTTTACGCGTGGCTCCTCGCGAACGGAATCCGGACTAGGCTCAGGCAAGTTGCACCCGCCTCGCCAAGCGATCTGGCATGGTTACCCAAAGAGCTACGCATAGCAGTGCACGATTTGTTTGCCGCCAGACAGCGAATTCCGCAAGAAGCTCTCGGCACACGCGTGCTCGCCGCCAACGTGGTCGATCCAGCGCCGGGCAAATCCTCAGGCTAAAATCACGACTGACTTCTACAAGCATAAGGAGACGAGCACTCATCAAGCTATGACACGGATCGAATATGCAATCGGACCGGCATGAGATCGCATGCCGTCGCCAGTCAAATTGCGTTTGATCGCTTTAGCGGCATTTCATTCAGTGTATCGTCTTTGCGAATGGCTAGCAGGTGGAGTTCGATCGCATGTTGTTAACTCGTAGGCACCGTTGTAGGCGCTTATTTAAATCGAACTCAAAATCTCATATTTTTAAAGTTTTTTGGCGACTATTCGATTCCGCCCCTGGGCACCATCAACCCATTCATAGCCGTTCGCAGACGTTCATTGATCCAAAAAGGCTCGGATTTCCGGGCCTTTCTTGTCATGGGCGTACGCGGCCGTGCGCGTGAATCCGGAACATTTGTTGGTATCCTTGCTGGTATCGAAGCGCGCCGGTGTTGGTATCGGGTCCGTTGCGAACGAGCGAAAGAATGGCGCTGACAGATATCGCTTGCCGAAGCGCCAAGGCGCGGGAGGCTCTCTACAAGCTCCCGGACGGTGGTGGGCTGCAACTGCGGCTCCAGCCCAACGGGGCGAAGCTCCGGCGCATGGCCTCCCGCTTCGGCGGCAAACAGAAGCTCCTTGCCATCGGCCCCTATCCCGTCATCTCGCTGCCAAACGCCCGGCGGGCGCGGGACGATGCAAAGCGCATCCTCGTCCTGGGCAGCGATCCCTCGCAGGCTCGGCGTGCCCGACTTCCCAATCCTCTTTCATGCCGCTAAATCCGAGCAGCACTTCGGCGATGGTGCGATAGCTGTCGCTACGCAGTCGAGCGCGCGCAGGGCCAGGATGTGCCATTGTCAAAGCTGGGCCGACATCGTTCGAAAATACGGACCCAAACTATCGAAATAACTGATCGCAAATGGGGATATAGGCAACGGGGCAAGGCACATGCCGGTCTGTTTCATCGACGAAGATGAGAACAGGTGCTTTCCTGCTGCTTTTGCAGTTTGCGGGTTCACGCACCTATGGACGGAGTTCCCCTCGGGACTACTTAAACCCCGCATCTCAAGAGCGTTGGGATTATCCTGCGCTGAGATACGATCTCTACTGTGAAAAACCAGATCGCATCTGATCGTGACGAAGCGTGTTCGCCTGCGGTCCAGCTAAGCCGTACGATGCGGTGCTTCATATCGATGACAGGCGAAGCTCATGCACGGCCATGCGGAAGCTTAAAGCCACTGATGTGGTCGAAGCCCTTTGCGATCCCTTCGTTTCACATGGCATCTCAGCGCACATACGACCTGACAACGGAACCGAGTTCGTGGCCATCGACCCGCAGCAACGCTGTGGCTGAATCTGCTGTGGTCATCGCTGCTCCCTGTGGCAACCACCGTTGCTAGAACCGCGTTGCGTTTATGCCCGCGGCACCTCAAGCCGACGCTCAGGCTTCCGCCTGCTTCTCATCGCACGGGGCAAAAAGCTGGCTGACATCCGAAATGTCGTGCGTCAGTCCCTGCTCCCGCGAATAGCGTATCATCGCATTCAATGCCTTAAGATTCTTTTCGACACCGTAAGGCCAGTAGTCGGTCCCCATGAGCGCTCGTGTGTCGGCATAGGATTGAAGCGACCAGGGTAGCGCCACCTGGAGCGCATTGTCGTCTTCGATCGCCGCGAAGCAGGCTGCCTTGGCCTGATTGAAGGCTTTGAACAGCGAGGTGGCGAGCCACCGGTTCTGCTCGTACACGTCTCTTCGAATCCCGATGAGGTGCATGATCGGGAAAAGCCCGGTGCTGGCGAAGTAATCCCGCTCTTCTTCCACGAAATCCGGAAACAGCCGCCGGACAGGTGCCGTCCCGTTGAGAAAGGAGGCCGGGGGCCGCGCGGTGACGATCCCGTCCAGTTCGCCGCGGACCAGCATCGCGTCCAACGTCTGATCGGCAGGAATGGCTTTTACATCGAAGGGTGCTGCGAATGTCATCCCGAACTTCTCGCGGCGGCCGGGATGCTGCAACCCTCCGGTTCTCCAGGAGATTTCCTCGCTTTTCACACCGTACACGTCGGACAGCATGCCTCTGACCCACAGGGCCGCGGTCATCTGGTACTCGGGAACCCCCAGCGTTCGACCGCGCAGATCCTCCGGTCTGGCGATCCCGCGATCACTACGAATATAGATCGCCTGGTGCCGGAACATCCGGGAGACGAAAACAGGAATGCCCACGTAGGGCGAAATCTGCTTCTCCGTCGTGATGATATGACTGCTCATGGACAGTTCGGTCACGTCGAATTCCGCGCGGCCGTAGGCGCGACCGAATATTTCCTCGGCGGCAAGGGGAAGGAACGAGGTCGTACACCCCTCCACCGGGACGCTGCCGGTCAGCAACGCAACAACACGATCATACGGTCTGCACGCGATCGACAAATGCAACGGCATGTCCTTGCCTCAGTTCTGGAGTAAATCCGACCGCTCGACCACGACGCCCGCGCCGCGTCAGCGGACCTTTCCGGGCGCCTGATCTTGAGCCTGGAGTTGGCGCACCACCGGCCACCAAAGCCTTTCCTCGCTACGCATGAACTCTTCCGTTTGCGCTGGCGTCAGGTCACGGGCATAGGTGCCAAGCACCTCGAACCGCGCGACGACCTCGGGCAAAGCCACAACCTTGCGTAAGTCGGCGTTGACCTTCTGAATAATCGCGGCGGGGGTTCCCGCCGGCGCCATCAGCACGATCCATCCGCTGGAGATAACCCCAGGCACCGTTTCGGCGACCGTCGGCAGGTTCGGCAGGTTCGGAAGGCGCCTGGACGATGCCACCGCGAGCATCTTCATGCCTCCGTTCTGAAGTCCCGGCGCCAATCCCGGCAAACCCTCGAACATGATCGGGATTCGGCCGGCAAGCACGTCGTTGAGCGATGACGATGCCGAGGCGGAATGGACAAAACTGATGTTGACCTTGGCGCGATCCCGAAGGAGTTCTCCCGTCAAATGGGTCTGTCCGCCGCGGCTGGTCGCCGCGAACAGCATGCCATTTGGCGTCTTGTTGGCAAGAGCGATCAGCTCCGCGACGTTGTTGGCAGGAACCTCTTTGTTGACGGCGACCGCGATGGGCAATTCTCCGATCATGCCGATCGGGTCGAACGCCTTTCTCGGGTCGATAGACATCTTTCCTTCTTGCAGGATCGGCAAGACGGTGAAGGTGGATGCCTGAGTCATGTAGAGGGTGTATCCGTCCTTCTCCGCTCCGGCGGCGGCCTGAGCGGCGATCAGACCGCCCGCCCCCGGACGGTTGAGAACGATAACCTGCTGCTTCCACGCTTGCGTCAAACCATCCGCAACGAGGCGGATGATCACGTCCGGGCTATTGCCTGCGGCGGCAGGCGTGATCAGGGTAACCGGCTTCGCCGGATATTCCTGGGCTTCGGGTGCCTTCGTGGACATCGCGAACGCCGTCGCTGCATACGCGACCGCGATTGCAACCATCGCTCTTTTGCGGCGCATTGTTTCACCCCCTGTTAGCCATTCAATGGCTGGCATGCAATCCGGCCGATGCGATCTGTCGGTGAATCTCCAACAACTGGCGGATCGTGGTGGGATCGCGGCGCCCAAAGCCGCATTCCGTAGCAATGCCAAACCCCGCGAGGTGCTCCCCGGCAAGCGCAAGACGCCGCTTCGTGCCGTCGAGGCCATCGGTAAAGTGAACCAGCCCCAGGTACACCTCCGTCTCCGCACCCGCCCTCAGATCGGCAAGCGGCTTATAGTAGGCAGCCTGATCCCAGCCTCTCGGAATTGGAATGTGAACCCAGTCGATCGGCCTCGGCGATTTCGCGCAGATCGCATTCGTGAAGGCGACGCAGGTGCCGGTGTCCGTGGGCTCGACCACATGCTTGTGTCCCGGATCGCCGTAGCAAAGGTGAATACCCGCCTCCACGCCGTCCGGCACGAATTCGACATGTCGGACGATGCGCTCCACGGAACCGGTCAGCGTATCGGAGAAATGGAGCTCGCGACCACCGTCGTGGCCGATGACTTCGCTGGCAACGTCCCACTGGATCGCGAGGTCGTGAGCTGGGATGGCAGCAATCATCCGCTCCACTTCTGCCTTCATCGCGGCCTCTAGCGCCAGCTCGACCCTACCTCGATCCTCGTTGATGACGAAGGACGTCAGGAGCGACACGGCGGTGGGCAGGCTGACCTGGAATTTCACACTCGACGGAATCTTCCCGTCGTTTTTCAGCTTCGAGAATACGCCATACGATTTGATCGCTTCGGCTGCGTATCCCAATTCCTTGAATGCGAATCCGCCCAGGTCCGCTCCGGCCTTCAGCGCATAGTAAGGTCGCAACTGCGGATTATCCTGATAGCCCGGATGATTCTTCGCCTCGACGAGACGCATGTCCGGATTGTCGTCGAACACGTGCCGCTGCCAGCGAATCCAGTGGATCCGGTTTCCGGTCTCACCGTCCGGATAGCGCGCAGCAAGCGCGCCCAATTCCGTCGAAAGCAGCCGGAACACCTCTTCGCTGTCGCGGCAAGGAATGCTGCCGACCAGAAGAACCGGCCGACCGGTCTCCTCCCGCGGTGCCTGCTCGAACGTGCGAGCAAAGCTTTTCCGCCACTCGCCGAGCGAACAGAAGCTCGGATCGGTGGAGAACCGCTTCTTCGTCGCCTCGATCACGTCCCCGTCCGACTGATCGAGATTCAACTCCTGAATCATCGGCTGTTTCACATAAAACGGTGCATCAACGAAGAACTCCAGCCGGTTTCCTTCCGGATCGTGGCAATAGACGGACCAGGCCACGCAATGATCGACGAGCTTTAGCTCCTTGACCCGAGCCTTGACCAGGACGTCACGCATCCTCCGAAGAGCGGCGAGATCGTCCAACTGGAAGGAAATCTGATTGATCGTCGTTTCGTCGGATTTGCGCTGCTCCTGAAATACGATCTGATGATGATCGGAAGGGTCTCTCGTCAGGAACACCAGCGGCGAACCGCGCGCGACACCACGGTCGCTGGCTCGGAATCCAAGAACCTCCGTGTAGAAAGCTTCCATGACCGCCAGATTCTTGACCGTGATTCCCATATGGGCCAGGGCCATTTTCGGAAGTGTCATGTACACGTCTCCTTGGAAGCCCGAGCTTGAGAGCTCGTATCGTTGAGATTTGTCATGTATCGATCGGCCTACGGAGCGTCGATCTCAGCTTCGACGCCATCCGCTTCGAGCTGGCGAGCATGAACGACAGGTCGCTGCCGGCGAGGACGAATTGAATACCCGCCTTAATGAATTTCTCCATCAGGACCTCATCGTAGAGACCGCCCATTCCGGACCACTTGTTGCTGGCCCGGCAGGCCTTGATGACCTTCTGGTAAGCCGACGCTACGTCGGGATGGCCGAACTCGCCGGGAATTCCCATCTCCCCGCAGAGATCGTTGGTACCGATGAACAACACGTCGATGCCGGGCACGGCGGCAATTGCGGAAGCATTGCGAACTGCCTCCGTCGTTTCGATCATCGCGACGATTAAGGTCTCGCGATTCAAGATCTCCGATGTCTCTCGAGTCGGGCGCGGCTCGAACCCGAATTGAGGCATCCCGCCGTATACGGAGCGGCTCCCCTCCGGGGGAAAGCGCAGCTTGGAAACGAGCATCCTCGCTTCGTCGGCATTGTTCACGTGCGGCACGACAAGCCCCAGAACACCGTTGTCCAGCAGCCGCGTCGCCATCCCGTATTCGCCCTTCGGAACGCGGGCAATTGGCGTCAAGCCCGCTTGGAGCGCGGTGATCGCGATCTGCGACGCCGTGTCGATCGACGAAGGGCCATGCTCGAGATCGAGGAAAAGCCAGTCGATTCCGGCGGTTTGAAAAGCAGGAACGATCTCTGCGGTGCGCGCGATTCGCACCGCCACGCCCACCGCCAATTCGCCGGCGGCCATGCGCTCCCGTGCGGGATTCCGGAACGCGTCCATCTCGTCGCCCTCCCCGATTCGCTACTGCATCACCAGGTTGTCGCGCTCGATCAAGACCTTCCACTTTTTCAGATCGTCGGCCACGTAGCGAAGTCTTTGCTCTTCCGAGACGACCTCGGATCGCCGCCCGCCATTGCGCTGAACGAAGTCCTGAAACTCCCGGCTCTGCCGGATCGCGTCGATCGAGGACCGCAGCTTCGCCACCACGTTGGGCGGCGTGCCACGCGGGGCAAAGATCGCCATCCAACTGATGGCCTCGAAGTCCACACCCTGTTCGGCGAGCGTCGGGATCTCCGGCAACTGCGAAGCGCGGAACGTCGAGGAAACGGCGATCGCCTTGAGCGATCCGGCCTGAATGTGCGATTGCGCGGCCGAAATGTTGTCGAGCATCAAATCGATGCGCCCCGCCAGCAGCTCGGTGTATGCGCCCGCTGAGCCCCGGAACGGAATGTGCGTCACATTCAGGCCGAGCCCCTTGAAAAGGATCGTCGTCCAGACGTGCTGCCCGGTGCCGACACCCGCCGAGCCGAATTTGAGTTTGCCCGGATTTTTCTCTGCGTAGGCCTTCAGTTCCACGAATGTCGAGATGGGCAGATCCTTTCTGACGACGAGGACCATGGGGTACTCGACCAGATAGGTAATCGGCACGAAGTCGTTGATCGCGTCGTACTTGATGTTTTTGAACAGCGTCGGATTGAGCGACATGTTGCTGGAGCCGCCAACCAGCAGCGTGTAACCGTCCGGCGGCGCCTTGGCGACGCTTTCCGTTCCGACCAGCGTTCCCGCGCCCGTTCTGTTTTCAACGATGGCCGGGAGCTGCGATTTGGTCAGTTGCGTCGCGACGAAACGGCCCAGCATGTCCAGGCCGCCGCCTGCCCCGCTTGGCACGACGATGGTGATCGTGCGGCTTGGAAATTCCTGTGCGGCGACGATTCCCGGCCCATCGAGATAGGCGAGCAGCAGCGCCGCGAAAGCCAGGTTGATCGTATTCGCCCTGGTGCGCGTAGCGGCCGGGCAACAGAGGACGCCGGCAGCGCGCACTGCTTCCCATCGAAACATTTGGTCCTCCCGCAACTTTTGGCTTTATGTCTTATATTGACATATTGGCAAAATTTTAAATGAAGGTCAAACAGCTATGGGCGACGGCCGGTCGCAAATGGTATGGCTTGGCGTGCGTGAAGCCCTGGACGTCCTGCCGTGCGAACGAGTGTTGCCAACGCATTGTCATTGCTTCGCTTGTTCTCGTCCAAGCACCCGAGTTGGACCATCGACCAAGCGGTGGCTGAGACTGGCCTTTCGCGCAGCACCGTGTATCGGTATTTCCGGGACTTGGTGTCGTCCGGATTGTTGTTCGTCGTCTCCGGCAAGACCTACGAACTCGGTCCATCCATCATCGAGCTCGACAACCTCATTCAGCGCTGCGATCCGTTGTTGCGCGTACTGCCCCCCATCGTTCAACGGGTGAGAAAGCGAAACCGATACGGCATCGTCGTCCATCGGCTCTACAACAACCACGTCGTTTGCGTATTCACGGACGATGCGGATCCAACCTTCAAATTCAACTATGGTCGTGGGGACCGTGTACCGTTGTTCTCGGAATCGACATCGCGGATCATGCTCGCCTACCTGCCGCTGCGAAGACTGCGCGATATCTATCTGGCCGCGCCCGACGATGTCCGAAGGCAGGGGCTCGGCGCAGATTGGAGTGCCTTCCGCGCCGAACTCAGGCAGCTCCGGAAAAGCGGATATGCGATCACCCGCAACGTCGAGAAAGACCAGACTCGGATATCCGCCCCGATCTTTCGAAGCCGTGGCCACGTCATTGCAAGCTTCAGCCAGAGCTTGCCTTCGGTGACCCCCAGGCCGTCCGACATTGCATCCCTCTCCACGCTGGTACGAGACTGCGCCCGCGATATCACTGCCCACGTCAGCCTTCTGGACAAAGCATCGGGCGAATAGCTTCGTCGAACGATCAGTCGCCAGGGCGGCCAACGCCCCGCAGACCGGCGAACATGGCAAGCACGAGTCGCGCGTGCTTCCCCTCAGTTAGTTGAGCTTCAATCCGGCCTGCTGAGCCACCGGCCCCCACTTCACGGCCTCCTGTACCAAGAAGCCTCGAAACTCCTCGGCGTTGCCGATTTTCGGTTCGAGCCCGAGCTTCGCCATGCTGGCAATCAGCGCGGGGTCTTTAAGGATTGCCTGCGCGTGTCCTCCGATCGTGTCGATCACCGCTTTCGGCGTTTTCACCGGCGCCAGCAATCCCGACCAGAACCCAACCGCCAGTTCGGGAAAGCCGCTCTCCTGCATGGTCGGCACGGATGGAAGATCGGGACTGCGCACCGCGCTCGTTACCGCGAGGGGACGGAGCTTGCCGGCATTGATGAGCGGGAGGAGTGTCGCCACCGTTCCAAAGTTCACGTGGATGATGCCGGCCAACATGTCGGTGACAGCATGGGCGCCCCCTTTATAGGAGATGTTTGCCATGCTCGCGCCGGTGGCTCGCTTGAACATGTCTCCCACGAGCTGCGGCGCCGTTCCCTGGCCAAAGCCGAAGTTCAGCTTGTTCGGATTGCTTTTCGCGTAGCGGATGAACTCATCGAGCGTCCGGATCGGCAACTCGGAGGGGATGACCATGACCCAAGAGGTTTGGGCAACCGCAGCAATCGGCGCGAAATCCTTGATGGGGTCATAGCTCAGATTTGTCGATAGAAACGGCGCGATGACGTGATTGATGCTGTTTGCGAACAGCAGCGTCCGCCCGTCCGGCTCCGCCTTGGCGACGGCGTTGGTGCCGATGGTGCTTCCGCCGCCGGGACGGTTCTCAACAACAATGGTCTGGCCGAGGCGCGTGGCCAGAGGCGGAGCAATGAGCCGGGCGGCCACGTCGTTCGGCGACCCAGCGGTGTATGGAAGGACGACCTTGATCGGGGCCGCGGAAAATTGCGCGTGCAGCGGCTTCGCGACAATCATGCCGAATGCCATGATCAACAGAGGTGCCGCTCCGACGAACACATGTCGAGAAAATCGCAATCTGAGTCTGGAAATCATGGAGTCCCCCTTCCTGGGCAAGGTGACTAGTTGCGCTTCTCCGCAGAGGCGAGAAAACGTTCGATGCTGCGCGTAACAGCCTCGGGCTTTTCAAGATGGACGTAGTGGCCGGCGCCGGAAACCCACTCCAGGCGCGCGTTCGGGAACTGCGCCACGGCCGGATTCGTCGGGTCGTCGTAGTAGAAGGGCGGCTGCCCGTCGTCCATGTCGCCCTGCAGCAACAAAACCGGAAAGGTCATGTTGCGCAGAAGGCGGCTGGTGCGGTCCAATCGCTCCTTCTCGAAGGAGGACGACTGGAAGTATCGGATCACTGCATGCTCGAGGCCGGGATAGCTCATCTCCTCTTTGAACTTCTCGAGCCGTTCCGCGTCGATCGGATTCTTCAGCATCCTGTTCAATCGGTAGCTGAAATAAAAATCAGGATCGCCATAGATGTAGGGACCGAAAATGGGATCGGCGAAATAGGTGGCCTGCGGCGAATTCTCGGCGCGCCAGATGTGGCAGATTTGCTGCATCCGGACGTAGCCCAGCACCCGCTCGGGGTGGTTGCCGCCGAGATAATCTGAAAGCACGGCACCCCGGTCGTGAGCCACGATGTAGAAGCGATCGAGACCGATTTGCGTGAACAGCGCGAGCGCCTCCTCCGCGCAGTTTTCCCAGCGCCAGTCACCCGGCCGCTTGTCGCCCTGCCCGTACCCTTTCAAGTCGATCGCAACGATATGATACCGTGCGGCAAAGTGCTCGATCTGCGAGTGCCAGGCGTGCCAGCTTTCCGGGTTGCCGTGAATGAACACGATGGTCGGATTGTCGCGCTGGCCCGCTTCAACGTAATGCCAGCGAACAGGGATCACCGCGCCGGGCGCATCGACGAAGTGATGCGTCACTTGCACGTTGCCCACGGCTTCCACTTCGCCGTGATGATTGCCCTTCGGAGACCTTTTGGGCATTTTGCTCCTTCCGTCGCCATGTCCGGACGCGGGGCGGATATTTCCGCAAACCGTGTCTCGCCGCGCTAGAGATTAGGCAGCTCTTTTGCTCGCGGATCGTCGGTGAAGTCGAATGCCTTTTTGAAGGCAGGCCGGCTGCTTAACCGCTCGTACCAGTTCATGAGGTTTGGATACTCGGCTTCCGAAAGGAAGTCGGGCCGCAGGTTGCGGATGCGGTCGATGAACGGAATCATCGCGATATCCGCAAGCGAGTACGTGCCGCCGGCAAGCCATGGCGACTGTGACAAGGCCGCCTCTGCACGATCCAGGCACGAACGCATCTTGTCGTAAGCTTCGGCGAGTTCCTCTTCGGAGTAACCGCCTTGCGCCATGCGTTGCCAGCGGTCGCGGCGCTCCGCCGACGGGATGCGCGCGAGTGTTTCGTTCAACGTGTTATCCGCAAGGCCCCCCGCCGCGCGATGACGGAGCGTGTGCCAGGTCGGGGCATAGACCGCCTTGTAGGCGACCTCGTCAGAAAACTTGGTCCAAAGCCGCATCGCCGCACGGTCATAGGCACTGGCGGGCTTGAGCGGAATTTGCGGAAATGCGTCATCCAGATATTCGATGATGACGCTGGACTCGACGATCGGACGCCCTTCATGCACCAGCGTCGGCACGACCCCATTGGGGTTGAGAGCCAGGTAGTCCGGCGCGTGCTGCTCGAACTTCTGCAGATCGAGAAGGCGGCTGTTGAAGGGAAGCGCTTTTTCGTAGAGGCAGAGACGGACCTTCTTGGAACAGGTGGAGGCCAGCCCATGATACAGGTCAAGGCCAGTTTTCACAGTTTCCTCCAAAAATTCTCATTATGTGAGAATTTTACATATGAAGAAGATGCTGTCAATCCGTTTAAGAGAATTATGAATTCAAGATCAGAGAGACGCTGAATGAAGAGCGGCAACCGGATGCTGGACGTGCTCAAGTTGTTCTCCGTCGAGAGAATGACTTGGACCGCCGAAGAGGCATCGGCCCGGCTCGGCACGGGACTGAGCACGACCTATCGGTATTTCCGCACGCTTACAGCGGCGGGTCTGCTGACGCCCGTGTCCGCCGCCGGGTTCAGCCTTGGACCTGCGATCATCGAGTACGACCGCCTGATCCAGGGTGGCGATCCCATGCTGAAGACCGCCCGCCCCGTGATGATGGATTTGATCCTTCACGCGCCGCCGGCGGCGACGATCCTATTGGCTCGCCTTTATGGTGAGCGGGCCATGTGCGTCCATCAGGTCGTCGGCAGCGCACCGCAAGCACCCATCAGCTACGAACGGGGCAGGCCGATGCCTCTCCTGCGGGGCGCGACCTCCAAGATCATGCTGGCGCACATGCCGGCACGGTTGTTGAAGCGTCTTTACGAACGCGATCACGATGAGATTGCGCGTCTCGGCCTGGGCGCTTCGTTCGATGCCTTCAAGAAAACGCTCAGCGTCATCCGGCGATCCGGATTTTGTGTCGCCCGCGGAGAAGTCGATATCGAGCGCGTCGCCGTCGCCGCCCCCATTTTTGGTTTGAACGGGGATATCCAAGGCAGCCTGACGTTCGCTGTAAACGAATCCAGCGCGGACGAGCGCGTGATTCGCCGCTTGATCACGCTTGTCTGCGCCGGCGCAAAGGAAATCGAAGGCAATATGCGAGAACCGGCTGCTATAATTCCAGCAGACCCACAATGAAGTTACGACAACCGTGTTTCGACACCGTCAGGGGAGCAGCCACCCGCGTTGCGCCTGCAGTGGATGGCAGCATCTGATTTCGTGATGCCTGCTCAAGCTCGCCCGTCGGCCGACACAATCAGGCTGCGAGCAGGCTTTTCACTTTAGGCCAGGCCTCGTCACCCTTTTCAGCCATGAGAGAGAGATACTTGTCGTTCAACCAAGCCGTGATCGCTTTTTGATAACTGGGTCGAGATTGCATTCGCTTATACCAATCGGCGAGCCGCGGACGATCTTGAAGCAAACCAAGGAAATGGAGATGATCTAGACGTGTGACGTAAGGCGCATATGCGCAGTCGGCCAAGGAAATGGTGTCGCCGGCGAGCCAGTCGCCCCCGATCAACGATTTGTCTAGATCGCCCAGAATTTTATCCAACCTAGCGATTGCCTCGGGAAAGTTCGGGTTATCAACGCCCTTGCGAACGGATTCGTATCGTTTCGTCCATGCTGGATTCTCTATCGCCATTTTCGCTATGAGATCCGGCGTATATTGATGGTGAAACGCAACGCTGATACTGACGACGGCCGTGGCTTGAAAGATGCTGGCGTCGATCTGCTTGGTCAAAAAACGCATCCGGGCCCTGCCAGAAGCGCTAGCAGGCTTCAGCCGAACGCCTTCAAAGGCATCGTCGATGTATTCGTTGATGACCACGGACTCCACGACGACAACATCATCGTGGACCAATGTTGGCACGAGGCCGTTGGGATTCAGCTTCAGATAGGCTGGCTCGCGCTGATCGCCGCGACGCAAGTTAAGGTGTTTCTGTCCGTAATCTAGGCCCTTCTCCTCCAATGTCAGACGTACGGTCTGAGCGCAGACGGACATGTCGTTGTGATACAACACGATCGCCATCGGGATTCCTCTCGCTTTGTTGTAAGATCATCGACCGAACCGTTGCGCCAATCGACGACGGACAATCCAGACTGGATCCACGAGTCGTCTTTCAGCATTCCAATAAGCAAGGCATCACCGCGCGTCGTTCGTGTGGTGTTCCCGGCATTTCGTGCCCGCCCCGCGTTACGCACCGACGCATAAAGCACGGCGGCGTCATGTCCCTGGCTGTTTCACCGCGTCCGTCGCAAGTTCGGCGTTCAGAAGAATCGACGTGGTCTGCTCCAAATGCGATTTCAGAAGCGCGCGGGCGCGCGGCGCGCCCCGGAAGGTAGCGACTTGCGGATAGTCCGGCTGTAGCCCGACCGCCCTGATCTCATCGACGAAGCCAAGCCTCCGGCAGCGCTCCATCGTCCGCGCGCTGGAGAGATGGCCCCTCGGCTGATTTGAGTCGTCAGGCTCTGCTCGACCAAGGCGCAAGAAATCCCGCGCCGACCCAGTTCAATAGCCAGAACGAGGCCCGACGGCCCGACACCGGCGACCAAAGGACCATCAGCGCAGACTGCGAACGCCATGGTCTCTTCCAACTTGCAAATCCGGAACAGGAACGATATACACTTTTCGCAATAATATATTTTTTCGTCAAGAGCCGCGCTTTCGACACGGACGGCTGCGACGATCGGGAGGATGCCGGCGTGCTGACGCTTTATCACGGCGATACATCGGTCTGTGCCGCGAAGGTCCGTCTCACGCTGATCGAGAAGGGCCTCGCTTGGGACGGCCGCCTGCTCGATCTAAACGCCGGGGATCAGTTCAAGTCCGAATATCTGCTTCTTAACCCGCATGCCGTGGTGCCGACGCTGGTGCATGACGATACCGTCGTGATCGAGTCCACGATCATCAACGAGTATCTGGAGGAGACGTTTCCCGACCCGCCGCTGTTGCCAAGTCGCGCTGCTGATCGCGCGCGGGCCCGGCTTTGGACCCAACAGGAAAACGCAATCCACGACGCAATCAATACAGTGACGACGGCCATCTTGTTTCGGGAGATGGAACGCAAGAAAACCGAGCAGCAACGTGCAGCGCGCGTCGATGGCATGCCCGACCCAGCGCGTCGAAGGAAATGGCGAGAATTGATCGAGCACGGAGTCGAATCCGACTTGGTGCTGGAAGCGCTAATCCGCTTCGCGCGACTATTTTCAGAGATGGAAACGCGGCTTCAAAACAGCACTTGGCTGACCGGGGATGCCTACGGACTGGCCGATATCGGATTCGTCTCGTATTTCCATCGGCTGCGTATGCTTGGCATGGCGAGCAGCTGGACCGCACATTTTCCGAATGTCACCGCATGGTTAGAACGCGTATGCGCCCGGGAGAGCTTCGCCAAGGCGATTACGGATTACATCAGCGACGCCAAAAATAAGCAGTATCTCCAGGCGCAGGCGCCGACCAAGGATCGCATTCTACAACGTTTCGACGAAGCGCTGGAGCTGTTGCAAGCAACTGGCAGTTCCGGTCGATGAAAGCACAGGGCTGGCAGCTTCTCTTGCCAGGGACGCAAACCGCGATGGGGCAACCATGAAACAATGGGCTTTCACTTCAATCCTCTTCTGCGCATCACTCTCGGTGTTCGGCACCGCTGCAGCGCAGGACTACCCCTCTAGACCTATTACGATCATAGTGCCGGTCGCCGCGGGCGGCGTCGGTGACATCATCACCCGTCTGTTTGCCAATAAAGTTAATGAAAGTGGCAAGGCCACCATCATCGTCGAAAACCGGACGGGTGGCGCCGGCGTGCCCGGCACGCAGGCCGCGGCAAAGGCTGCGCCGGACGGCTATACGCTTCTCAACGGTTATCACGCCGTGCTCGCGGTCCTTCCTCATCTCCAGAAGCTTCCTTATGACGTCGACAGGGATTTCGTCCCGATCATCAATTTTATCTCTGCACCAAATTTGCTGGTTACTCATCCATCGGTTCCCGCGTCGAATGTCGCAGAGCTGGTTGCCTATGCTCGCGCAAATCCTGGCAAGCTTACATTTGCCTCTCAAGGCATGGGCAGCACGGGACATCTTGGCGGAGAATTATTCAAGCTCGCGACCGGCACCAATCTGGTGCATGTGCCCTATCGTGGCGCAGCACCGGCTGAGCAGGATCTTGTCGCCGGCCATGTGAAGATGATGTTTCACAACGTGGCGCTTGCAATGGGAGCGGTGCAATCCAAACGCGTTCGGGCGCTCGGCGTGACGACCAAGGAACGCGTCGCGATTTTACCCAACGTCCCCACGATGCACGAGCAGGGAATTCCGCTCGACCAAACGGCTTGGTTCGGCCTGCTCGCGCCCGCCGGAACGCCGCCGCATATCGTTGCATGGCTAAACGAGCAAGCTCGGATCTTTCTGTCTTCCGAGGAAATCCGAAAGCAATTTGCGGCGCAAGGCGCTGTTCTCCCATTGGGTTCGCCCGCGCAATTCGGTCAACACATCAAAATGGAGTCGAAGATGTATGCGGACGTCATTCGCGCAGCGAATATTGCAGTCCAGCCGCAGTGACCCAATAAACCACCAGCCACTGATGGAATTACCTCCTCGCAGCGCCGCCAGTTACGGGGTGTCCGGCCGTACGGCCATTGGAGACCCCCACTTTTCCGCTTACGCGCCACCGGCTTGATCATTCCGCTGGCGGTCGATGGCGTCAATCAATGACGGCATCCCCGCGCCCATGTTGGGAGGTGCTCGCGCCGACATTGAAGCCAGTCGATAGGGTCGTCCTCAACAATCTTTCCAACCACAAGGTCCCTGGCGCGCGAGCTGAGGCCCTAGAGGCCCCTCTCGTCTCAATATTCTGTCGGAGCACCTTGAGGAAGCCGATCAGGAACCGCGATCTTTGATCGCTGCTGCCGCAGTCTTTATGGACTGCGCACCGGGCCGGACTTCATGCCCCCTATTCTGACCACGTTCTACAAACCGATCTGCAGAAAGTTGCCTATCGCGGGCAGAATCAGGATCACCGTTCCCCAAAAACCAGATCCAAAGCAAGACGCTGCGGTTCTGGCGATGCCGAACCAGCCAGCCCGGTTGGCCACCGGATGGCTGGCGGCAACGCATGCCCGCATCGCATTCGGAACCGCCATCGCCTTGGCCAGATCGACCGGCGACACGCCGGGAGCCGGATTGGTCGGCAAGGACACGCCAAAGCACGACACGGCGTAGGCCGGGAGGGACCGGGTCACGACGAGATAGAAGATGGCGATGCCGAAACCGCCGATGATTCCGGCAATCGCGCCCGCCATCGTCTCCCGCTTCCGCCACCGCAAAATCGTTCAGCCGACTATCCGAAAGTCTAATTTTTTTTGCGGGCAGGCGGCAGAGTATGCTGTCGGCTTCCGCGGCAGGGTTCGTTAAACGAACGGGCCCGTGCCACCGGAAGGGTTGAGCCCAACGAGGGTTCTTACACGGCGCCAATAACCAAGCAGGGGGAGCATCCAGGATGGCCACGGTAGGCATGGCTGACGTCAAGGAGCGAAGCAGGCCGATGACGGCCGAGGAGCGCAAGGTCATCGTCGCCTCCTCCGCAGGGACCATCTTCGAGTGGTACGATTTCTACCTCTACGGCGCCCTCGCCGGGGTGATCGGCGCCCAGTTCTTCACTGCGTTCGAAGAGGGCACGCGCAACATCTTCGCGCTGCTCGCCTTCGCCGCGGGCTTCCTCGTCCGCCCGTTCGGCGCGCTGTTCTTCGGTCGGCTCGGCGATCTGATCGGCCGCAAGTACACCTTCCTCATCACCATCCTGATCATGGGCCTGTCGACGTTCTTCGTCGGCTGCCTGCCCAACTACAACTCGATCGGCGTGGCAGCGCCCATCATCCTGATTTTGCTGCGCCTGCTGCAGGGCCTCGCGCTCGGTGGCGAGTACGGTGGCGCCGCGATCTATGTGGCGGAGCACGCCCCGGCGAACCGGCGCGGCTACTTCACGTCGTGGATTCAAACCACGGCAACGCTGGGCCTGCTGCTGTCGCTGCTGGTGATCATGTTCACCACCATCTACGTCAATGCGAACTGGCCACCGGTTGCCCTGCCGGGCGGCGGCACGCGCACGCCATTCGCGGACTGGGGCTGGCGCATTCCGTTCCTGGCTTCGTTCGTCCTGCTGGCCATCTCGCTCTACATCCGCCTCAAGATGAACGAGAGCCCGGCCTTCCTGAAGATGAAGGAAGAGGGAACACAGTCGAAGGCGCCACTTGATGAGGCCTTCGGTCGCATCCCGCAGCCGCTCACCATCGCTCTGGGCGGGCTGGTCGTTCTCGGCTTCCTGCTCGCCATGATCGGCTACACCGGTCTCGCGCTGCTGTGCATTCCGGCGATCATCGTTCTGATCGCGAGCAACATGGCGCGGTTCTCGAACGGCCGCATCGCGATCCTGGCTCTGCTCGGTCTCGTCGCCGGTCAGGCCGTCGTCTGGTACACTGGCCAGTTCTACGCTCTCTTCTACCTGCAGCAGATCCTGAAGGTGGACAACTTCACGGCCAACGTGATGGTCGCCTGGTCGCTCATCATCGGCACCGGTGGCTTCATCTTCTTTGGGTCGTTGTCGGACAAGATCGGCCGCAAGCCGATCATTCTCGGCGGCTGTCTGCTCGCGGCGCTGCTTTATCTGCCGATCGGACCAGGCGGCGGCATCTTCGGATGGCTGTCGCATGTCGCCAACCCGGCGCTCACGACCGCACACGATACGATCCCCGTGGTCGTTTCGACGGACCGGAACGAATGCTCCTTCCAGTTCAACCCGACTGGAACGGCCAAGTTCACGTCCGGGTGCGACACGGCGAAGGCCGCGCTCGCTCGCGCGTCGGTCAAGTACAGCCAGACCGACGCGCCCGCGGGCAGTCCGACAACCGTGAAGATCGCCAATGCCGAGCCGATCGCGGTGAGCGATCCGCAGTTCGCGCAGAAGCTGGCCACCGGGCTGACGGCTGCCGGCTATCCGGCCGCCGCCAATCCGTCCGTCGTCAACATCAGGATCGAGCCCAAGGACGGTTTGTGGAATTTCACCAAGCTGTTCGACATCTTCACCGGCCAGCGTCTGACCATCATCCTGATCCTCACGATCATGGTGATCCTGGTCACGATGGTGTACGGGCCGATCGCGGCTGCGCTTGTCGAGTTGTTCCCGACCCGCATCCGCTATTCCGGCCTGTCGCTGCCCTATCACATCGGCAACGGCTGGTTCGGCGGCCTGATGCCGGCGACCTCGTTCGCGATGGTGGCCCAGACCGGCGATCCTTCGTTCGGTCTCTGGTACCCGATCGCGATCGCGCTGATGACCGTGGTGATCGGCTGGTTCTTCGTACCGGAGACTTACAAGAGAAACATCTTCGAACAGGATACCGCAAAGCGGTAGCCTGAACCGGGGTAAGCCCTGCCAAGCAGAGGTTCCGCCGTCACGGCGGGACCTCTGCCGCTTCTGGGGGATTCGCAATGAACCAGCATCTCGCTCTTCGCATGCTCACGCATGTCCTGGCAGCGGCCGCCATCTTCTTCGTGTTCCAGCGATACGCCCTGGGCGCGACGCTAGAGACCAGCACGCTCTGGGCCGCCGTTGGCGGCGTGGGAGCGGCAGCTCTCGTATGGTCGCAACATCGCAGGAATTCCTGACGCTGCGATGCTGCGCTTCCGGTGCAACTCTGATTCCCTCGATAGGTCGGCAGCGATGTCCTGCTGCTCGCCTGCCGATGATGATGGAACGTTGTGCCTGCCGGATAGCGTAGCCAATCGTCATTGAGCATGATTCTGTCGGCGCACGCTGCACGAACTCAGCACCGTGCTGTGGTCCTCGCCCGTCGTCCGGCTGCCGAGGAACTGCATGTCAGCCGGGCTGCCGCGGGCGCATCGGTGATCTCCTCCAATGCGGGATGGGGCAGGCTCAAGATTTGCCAGTAGTCGCCAAGCCCGTCCATCTCGCGGAAGCGCGCATCGAGATCGAAAGCCGCGTTCACCGACTTCCGCTGCTCGGCCAGGCTTCCGAGCCCTTTTGACTCATGAAGCAGGTGATCGAAGAACCGCGCGGGAAAGATATGGGTATAAATATCGATTAGCATGCCCCCTCTGGGTTCAGGCTGGTCTCCCTTTGGTCGCCGGGAGAGCTGTCTGACAGAGGTGCTCTCAAGACGCTGATAACCACTGGATAACCATATGGTCCGGGTGATACCCTTTGGGCATAGCGGGCCATGAAACTCAATCAGCTACGCAATCTGATCGCCATCGCCGAGCGCGGCAGCCTGCGTGCCGCGGCGCGCGCGCTGGGACTGGCACAGCCCGCCCTGTCACGCAGCATCCGCGAGCTCGAACACGAGCTGGGTGTCCAGTTGTTCGAGCGACGCTCCCGCGGAATGATCCTGACGCCGATGGGCATGGCGTTCGTACGCCGCGCCTCCAACGTCATGACCGAGGTCCGCCGTGCGCGCGAGGAGCTTGAGCAACTCGATGGCGGAACCGGCGGAACCGTGGTCGCTGCGATGTCGATCGCCGGGCATCTGGCAATTGCGCCGCGCCTCCTGCGTCCGTTTCGCAGGCGCTATCCGAATGTCGAATTGCATCTGATCGAGGGGCTCTATCCCACGGTGGAATCCCGCCTCAAGGACGGCAGCATCGACCTCTATGTCGGCCCCCCGCCAGAGCAAAAGCTGGCGCCGGAGCTGGTGTCCGAGCTGATATTCGAGAACGATCTTCGGATTTTCTGTCGCAAGGGTCACCCGCTGGCCGGCGCCAGGTCCTTAAGACAGCTGGCAGGCTCGGACTGGATGACCACCTCCGTCACATACAACGCGGCAAGTGAACTCCACGCACTGTTCAGCCGTGAGAATCTGCCGATGCCGCGCCTTGCGCTGCGCAGCCAGTCGGCACTCACTCTGATGATCTCGCTTGCCAACAGCGACGTCCTGGCGATGGTGCCGAAGCAGTGGGCGGAGTTTCCGCTCACCACGGATGCGTTCGACACGATCGACATCGGCGAATTGCCGGCTGCGCCGCCCATCGTTCTGATCAAGCGCAGGGACATGCCCCTGACACCGGCGGCGGAGTTTCTGGCCGATCTCGTGCGCCGTCAGCTGCCGCCCGCGGCAAAAACACCGCGCGTCAAGACAAGGAAGCGACCGGGCCACGGCCGCCCCGGCACCGGCAGGCGCGCCTGATACTCCAGAGCGTACACGGCTGCGGAATGAGTGATACCGAACCGGCATCATTTGCCGATTTCCGGCATCTTCCTAGCCCACCACGAATGCGCGATGGAAGTCGCGGCGCTCAAAAATAAGACATCAAGGCGCCTCGCCGGAGGACGCATGACGACGATCAAGCCAGCCCTTCATCATGTGACGATCAAGACCAGCCGCCTCGATGAGATGATCGCCTGGTATGGTCTCGTCATCGGCGCCGAGTTGCAGTTTCGTGATGCCGGCGCGGCCTGGACCACGAATGATGCCGCCAACCACCGTGTGGCCTTCCTGAGCGTTCCCAAGCTTTCGGACGACCCCGACAAAGCATCTCACAACGGCGTCCACCATTTCGCCTTCGAATATGAGAGCTTTGCGGATTTGATGGCGTCGTTCGACCGGATGCGGAAGTCGAACGTCGAGCCGGCGTTCTGCCTCGACCACGGCCTCACGATCTCGCTGTACTACAAGGATCCTGAAGGCAATTACGTGGAGCTGCAGAGCGACAATTTTTCCGACTGGAGCAAGTCGTCGGAATTCATGCGCACGTCGCCGGACTTTGCCGCCAATCCGATCGGCACGTTTTTCGATCCCGCCCGCGTATACGATGCCTTCAAGAGCGGCGCGGATTTCGCGGCGTTGCAGAAAGACATTCGTGCCGGCGCCTATGTGCCCACGACGATCCCGAACATCGGACTCCCCGTCTGAACGTATTGCCGATGGCCGAATCTTCGGCGCTCGCTGACAAGGCCGGGTCATGAACATCAACGAAACCGATTTCGACGTGATTATCGTGGGAGCAGGCCCGGTCGGCCTTTCGGCCGCGATCGAGCTCGGCCGCCGCAACGTCCGATGTCTCGTGATCGAACGCAACGAGCGAGTCGGCTACAGTCCGCGCGCGAAGACGACGAATGTTCGCACCCGCGAGCATCTTCGCCGCTGGGGGATCGCCGACGCCCTCCGCGCGGCCTCGCCGATTTCTCCCGATCGTCCCGCAACCGTTGTCTTCGCGACGCGGATGAACGGGTATCTGCTTGCCCGCTTTGAAAACGTGATGAACGGCAGCCGCGTCCGCAACAATCTCTACTCGGAAGAAGCGCAATGGGTCCCGCAATACATCCTCGAGGATGTACTGCGTGCCTGCGCTCAGTCCCTTCCTTTCGTGACGATCCAGTTCAAGGCGGAGTTCGTTGCCGTCGCCGAGGCGGACGATAGGGTTACGGTCACCATCCGTGACCTGCATAGCGGCGCCACCCGTCAAGCCACCAGCCGGTATCTGATCGGGGCCGACGGCGCCCGCAGCAATGTACGCGACGCGATCGGCGCGGCCATGACCGGCACGGGCTCCTATTCACAGAACTACAGCGTGATTTTTCGCGCGCCCGATCTCGATGCCCGGCAGGTGCACGAGCCGGCATTAATGTATTGGATGGTCAACAGCGACGTGCCTTCGCTGCTCGGCCCGATGGATGAAGCCGGTCTGTGGTTCTTCATGGCGACCAAGCTCGCCGGCGATGTCGACCCCGCCGGTATTGATGCCACGGCGCTGATCCGCCGCGGCACGGGGTTGAGCGACCTTGCCATCGAGATCGTCGGGACCGATCCCTGGGTTGCGCACCGCCTGGTCGCTGACCGGTATTCCAAGGGACGGGTTTTCCTCGCCGGGGATGCCTGTCACCTGCATCCGCCGTTCGGCGGCTTCGGCATGAACATGGGCATCGGCGACGCGGTCGATCTCGGCTGGAAAATGGCCGCCCGGCTGGGGGGGTGGGGCGGCGATGACCTGCTCGCCTCCTACGAGATCGAGCGGCGCAAGGTGCACGTCCGCACGATCGCGGAAGCGGTTGCCAACTTCGAGTCGACGTCGAACCAACTGGTGCAGCCCGCGCTGGAAGAACCTGGCCCTGTCGGTGAAGCCACGCGGCGCGAGGTTGCGGAGATCATCCTCGCCACCAAGGTGCGCGAATTCAAAACCTTGGGCATCGTGCTTGGCATGCGCTACGAGGGCTCGCCGATCATTGTCGGCGACGGGAGCGCGCCGCCGCAAGACCACTTCATGCTGTATGTGCCTTCGGCACATCCGGGCTGCCTGGCGCCGCATTTGTGGCTCGCCGACGGCACCTCGCTCTACGATCACTTCGGCGAGGGTTTCACGCTGCTGGCGACCGAAGGGGCTTGCCCGGACGCCCTTGCTTTCGCGGCCATCGCCAAGGATGCGGGGGTGCCGCTGAAGCTGCTGGAGTTGCCCGATACGCGACTGCGCGCCCGTTATGAGGCGCGCTTCGCGCTGATCAGGCCGGATCAGCACGTCGCCTGGCGCGGCGATGCGTTTCCTGACGACGCGCGCGATCTTCTCGCCACGGTGACCGGGGCGAACCGGGCCATGCTCAGGCGCACGGCCACGGAATCCGTTCGTTCGAGAGAAATCGAGCTACAGGCGTAGCTCGCGCCACGGCCTGGCTCATGTCAGCGGGGCAACTGAGGTGCAGGGAATGCTGGCAACGCCGGAACACGAGGCTGCATCGCCCGCTGCCTCAGCCGAGCAGGAACGCGTGCGGGCGACCCCGACCGCGGACCGGGAGAAGCAGGCTACCGGCCGGGTCCGATCGACGAGCTGGTGGACAGCATGGTCCGCAGCCATTTCACCGGACGAGTCCGCACGCGCCCACGCACGACGATTACCGCGGCATTGCGGAAAGCCTGCTGAATGAACCGACAAACGCCCAAGCGGCGAACCACATCTCGAGGTTTTCGATGCTGACGCTCTACGATTTTGGAAACTCGGTGTGCTGCCAGAAGGTGCGCATCACGCTGGTCGAAAAGGGACTGACGTGGGACTCCGTCCGCGTCGACCTGTTCAAAAGCGAGCAATACGACCCGAAATATCTGAAGATGAATCCGAAGGGCGTCGTGCCGACGCTCGTGCACGATGACGTTCCGATCATCGAATCCACGTTGATCTGCGAGTACATCGACGAGACGTTTCCCGATCCGCCCCTCGCGCCCGGAACGCCGGCCGAACGCGCCAGGATGCGCATCTGGGGCAAGCTCGTCGACGAGGGTTTGTTCGAAGGCATTTCCGAGATCAGCTTCTCCGCCATGTTCCGCGAGCGCATGAAGTCGATGACGCCGGAGATGCGCGAGAAGCGCCTGGCGAACGTCGGGGATCCGCGCCGGCGCGACCGCTTTACCTCGACCTACGAGCATGGGGTGCAGTCGCCATTCGTGCTTCACGCCATCGCGGCCTACGAGCGCGCCTTCAAGCTGATGGAGACGACGCTGGCGGACGGCGGTCCGTGGCTCTGCGGAAAGCGTCCGACGCTTGCCGACATCAACATGATGCCCTTCGTAGCCCGGCTCTCTTATCTGGGTTTGCTGGAGGCATGGACCGCGCAGCGTCCGCAGATCAACGCATGGTGGGAACGGACACAGCAATGGCCGAGCTTCCGGCGCGGGCTGCACGATCTGATCTCCGAACAGGAATTCGCCGAGATGCGGACCCATGGCCCCAAGCTACGAAACGACATTGAAGGGCTCGTCGCAAATGTCCGGAAGGCAATGAGCGCTCACTACGGGTGAGCAACGATCTCACATCAAGGTGGAGGTATATCATGACTGTATCACGTCGCCGATTGCTGAGCCTGACGGCAGGCGCAGCCTCCCTTCCACTCATGACGCGAGTTGCAGGCGCACAGGCCTATCCTGCGCGGCCCATACGTCTGCTGGTGGGCTTTGCGGCGGGAGGATCCGGCGACATTCTCGCTCGCCTCATGGCGCAGTGGCTGTCGGATCGGCTCAAACAGACGGTGATCGTCGAGAACAGGGTCGGAGCCGGTGGAAACATCGCCACCGATACGGTCCTGCGCTCGCCCGCCGACGGCTATACCCTGCTTATGAATACGATGCCGACCCTCGTGACGCCACCGCTCTCCGAGAATTTTGATCTCTCGCGCGAGAGTGCGCCGGTGGCAGGCGCGTATCAGGCCTATCTTGTCATGCTGATCCATCCCTCGGTCCCTGCTGCGACGCTTCCCGAGTTCATCGCCTACGCCAAGGCCAATCCCGGGAAGATCAGCATGGCGTCGGCGGGCAACGGCACCGCGCCTCATATGTCGGGCGAGCTTTTCAAGATGATGGCCGGGCTCGATATCGTCCACGTCCCCTATCGCGGCGGCGGCCCGGCGTTGACCGATCTCCTGGGCGGACAGGTCCAGTTGCTGTTCAGCAACCTGCCGGCCGATCAGCATATCAAGGCCGGCAAGCTGCGGGCGCTGGCGGTCACCACAGCCACGCGAGCAGCGACGCTGCCGGAGCTGCCCGCCGTCAGCGAGTCTGTGCCGGGCTACGAAGCCAGCGTGGCCTTTGGCGTATGCGCGCCGAAAGGGACGCCGGCCGCGATCGTTGAGAGGCTGAACGCGGAGATCAATGCCGGCCTCGCCGACGGGCAGATTCAAACCCGCCTGACCGAACTGGGCGCGAAGCCCTTGGTGCTGTCGCCGGAAGGGTATGGCAAATTCGTCGCCGAGCAGACTGCGAAATGGGACAACGTGGCCCGCGCGGCAAACATCAAGCGTGGCTGAGATGACCCGTGACCAAGCTCTACAAGGCTCGGCTGGCCCGCGGCGGCGCGGATAAGTTCGGCCTGCTTCCGGCGCCGGCAAGGGTCCCAGTCTTTCGCCGGCGAGAATGAAGCCGTCGGTGCCGGATTCCGCCGGAAGCGAAGATCGACCAGACGAGGCCAATGCCGATCAGGAATGGCCCCCACGCGAGCAGCGTGGGGGCCATCGTGTTGTGGAAACAACCGTAAATCCCGATGTAATCCATGTTGAAGCAATGCCGGTGCGACGTTTCGTTTTCAAAGCTGTAGGTGCGGGTGAAGAAGCCATTGGCCATCAGCAACACGCCGGCTGCGAGAACAATCCATTTCCCATGCCTGCCCCCCGGTTGAACCCGTCGCGATGCTGCGCACGGGCAAGTGGGGGGTCGATCCGATAGGCCACCGGATCGGTGATACTGGCGAGACGCCAGCGCGGGAACCCGGCGTCTCGGCTGACGTTGTCCTCCCGATGGAGGACGCCATGGGAAAAGCCAACGACACCGAGGCAGGCAAGGATCCGGACATCAAGCCTTGGGAGCGGCCCGGCCAGTCCGCGCAGGACCCGGAGAAGCACCCGCCTCCGCCGCCAGAGCGCAAGAACCGGCATAACGAGACAGCGTGACGTACCGATGATCGAGACCTACGAGATCGTCCGAAAGGGCGGGAGTTGGACCATCGACCACGATGGCCAACTGGAAGGCGAATACGCCACGAAGGAGGCGGCGTTTGAATCCGCAGTGGCGGCGGCCTCCAATGCGATCAAGAATGGCGTTGGGGTGACGATCAGCGTGGTGCCGCGCGCGGCAGGAGAAAGCGCGATCGGCACCAAGCCGTAGGCACCCGCGGAAGACGCTCCCTGTCACGTATCATGATCGACGTCCTATGGTGTCTGCATCTCCCTCGCGGACGAGCGCCTGCAGGATTTCAACCTTCACGCCGGATCCCGCTGGCCACCCCGACGAAGCGGGCGGCAGCCACGCCGTCAGCGCGACCCGGTCGTGAAGGATAGCAACAGCCGCGCCGCGCTGATGGATAGCGGAACCGGGGTGGCAAATTCAGCGCGAATGCCTATCTATCTGAAATGACTGAAACGACCGCTGAGAAGAAAGCGCGTCTCGCCATTGAGGGCGCAGAAGCGATGCGGGAATACAAGGCTGATGCCGCGGCCGCTATCGATCGCATCGGAAGGCTCCGCGCGCTCCGTATAGCCAGAGACCAAAAGGCGGGCACTCGCATCCGAAAGAATTCCACCCGCTCCTCTCCAGATTCGTAGCTGATGTTTGGGGGAATGGTTGGGCGCCCGTTTCTACTCCCCGCCCCTTCGGTCGCGAGTTGCCAGCGAAGCGGGACAATGAACAGGTCCGAGCAATACACGTTCGACACAAGATCGGTCGTGCTCGATCCCACGAGCAAAGCACGTTTCTCCTGCAAGAACACCCGATCGGAAACGGCTACGCCCTGGAAGGCGTTTGCGGCGAGTTGCCTCGGCGCTGGTCTCACGCTCCGATCCGGCACCAACTCCGTCGGCGAAGACAACGAGTGGCGCCGCGTCTACGGCTTCGCAACCCGTGACGATGCGGAGACCCTTAAGCCGTGCACTGCCGCGGTTGGTCGGCCCGCGGCGGCGCGGCCGCGGGCGTCACTGGCACCTGCTCAAGCCCGCATCAGGCCGGCAGTCCAAGAAAGGCAGAAGCCCTATAATGGCTGAGATGCCTATGCCTTGCGGATCAGCTTGTTTATGACGAGGCCGGCGACCATCTGGACAACCGCACCGGCAACACCTCCGCCGACGAGTTGGCCAGCCAAGGCCGCGAGATCAGCTCCGCCTGCACCGCCACCGGCCAGGCCTAGAAGAGGGCCGAGAAGGGTTCCGCCGCCCACACCGCCGACAGCGCCAGCGATCAGATTACCGATATTGCCAAGATCGGAATCCTTGACGATCTTGCCGCCCGCCGCACCTCCGGCCAGGCCACCGATCAGTTGAGCCAGAATTGCTTCCATGATGTGCTCCCTCAGCCCCACAGTGGGCGACGGAAAGGCTACCGATCAAAGGGAGGATCGGGCAAGTAGCCAGCTGTCAGGATTTTCCATCGGACTTCAAGCAGCGCGAGCGCGGACGGCCGACGCTTCAGCCATCCAACAACCTGGGAGCCGCGCATATTGCTGCGGCGCGTCGAGCCGGTGCCGAATTGATGCCGCCGACGCCAGAGGATGCCCTCCGAGCAGCCTATTTTCCGCGCTGCGATTTCAGCTCCCGTTGCATGCAGGCTTGAAACTGCAGGTCGCGACTCACGCCGAAGCCGCTGGACGACATGCGGCATTTGGCTCGAATGGCACCAATATTCTGTTGCTTCGTCTGCTGAGCACCTTTCGATTTTCGTTGCTGTGCGTCGGCCGGCATCGAAAAGGAGACCATCAGAAGCGCGACTCCTGCTGCGCAAATCCGGAACATGCTTTTCTCGAGGCGGGTTGTTATAGGCTGCCAGCATTCCACCGCCGATGCACGTCCGCAAGGCTCAGGATGAGCATAGGCCCACAACTCCAGCTTACTTCCGATAGCGACCCTTGCAGGTGCGAGAGCACCTGGCTCTGGCGCCTGCAAGGTCCTCTTCAGGGGGGCGGCGTCGGCTCAGAGGTTCTCGCCGTAGAACTCGTTGAGCTTCGCAACAGCCCGATCAACGCAATCGGGCTTGTCGTACAGGTCATAGTGCGTAGCGCCGGGGACCACGAGGATGTTTTTCTTTCCGGACCGAGCTCTGTTGAACAGCTCGAAGCCGTCGCGATAGGAGCCGAAAGCGCCCGCCTTGCCGCCCCCCACGATAATCTGTAGCGGCTGAGTCAGCAGTGTTTCGGCGAGATGGAAAGCATCCCAGGTGAAGGCAGCGCCGGTGCTGACGACGTTCAGCTTGTTGGGTGAGCCGGGCTGCTGCCCGCGCTGCGTTGTGTAATAGCCCACCGCCTCGACCACATCGACGTCCTTGATGCCGTAGGATTCAAGCTGCGTCTTTGACTGCGGAATATAAGTGGTGAGCGCCGGCTCCGCCCCGCGCGCCTCGGCCGTGCGCTGCGCACTGATGCCTTCCAGCGCCCTGATCGCGGCGTCCGGCGACAAATCGCCTTCGCGGCAGAGCCGGCCATAATTGGCGCCCACGACCGTGCCGACCGCCTTGAAGCGGCGCTCCGTCATGGCCGCGTTCACGGCGTAGCCACCGCCACCGCAGACACCGAGCACGCCGATGCGACCCTCGTCGACATAGGGCAGGGTCACGAGATAGTCGGCTGCGCAGCGGAAATCCTCGACGCGAGTTGCCGGATCTTCCAAATATCGGCCCAAGCCCCCGCTCGCACCTTGCGTTGATGCATCGAAGGCCAGGCAGACATAGCCGATCTCGGCCAGCTTCGCGGCATAGATCGCCGCCGTCTGTTCCTTGCAGGAGCTGATCGGATGCGCGACCACGATGGCCGGATATGTCTTCGCTTCATCGAGGCTGGCGGGCACGTGCAGATTGGCCGCCACGTCCCAGGCCTTATTCTTGAAGGTCACCGATCTCATATTTGTCTCCTTTTGCGGATCGTTGTTGAGGTTGGGGGCGGTGCCCGCGCCGCCCTGCCGGTCAGACCGCGGCCTTGCCGGCATAGATGCCAGCCGCCTGCTCCTTCACGCCGCCGGCGGGATGGGCGACGACGAACGCCCGATAGGCCTTCTTCTCATCGAAACCGGCGAACAAATGCAGGTTCGCGGCCATCTCGATCGAGCCGCTCTCGAACGTTGCGGATTTCGTCTTCGACTTCCTTTCTCATTCGATCGACCTGAAGATAGCGCTCGCTCCGGCTTTCGATTAGACTGCTTAATCTGGATGCAATGATTAGCTGAGCTTATGGATGTCGAATGAGAATCTTCGCGATCTGAACGCCTTCGCGATCGTCGCGGAAGAAGGCAGCTTCACGCGCGCCGCCGCTCGGCTCGGCGTCTCCCAGTCCGCGCTCAGCCAGACCGTTCGCAATCTGGAAGAGCGGGTGGGAATCCGCCTTCTCAATCGCACGACCCGCAACGTGTCGCCGACAGAGGCGGGCGAAAGGCTGTTATCGGAGGTGACGCCCGCCTTGGCGCAGATCGACCGGGGCTTGGCCCAACTCGGCTCGCTGCGCGAGCGGCCGTCCGGGACGATCCGTCTCTCGGCGGACGAGTATGCGATCCTCAGCCTGCTGTGGCCGGCGCTGGAACGATTTCTGGCTCTCTATCCGGAGATCAACATCGAACTGGTGACGGACTACGGTCGGACCGATGTCGTCCGCGAGCGCTTCGATGCGGGCGTGCGTCGAGGGAAGCTCGTATCGAAGGACATGATCGCGCAGCGCATCGGGCCGGATATTCCGATGGCCGTCGTGGGTGCACCATCCTGCCTCTCAGAGCGGAAACCACCGAGACGACCGCAAGACCTGTCCGATCACGCCTGCATCAACCTGCGTCTCCCCACCCACGGTGAACTCTTTGCCTGGACTTTCAGCAAAGGTCGGAAAGACCTGCGCGTCGGCGCGGAAGGCAGGCTCGTCTTCACCAGCGTCGTGCAGGTGCGCCAAGCCTGCCTCGCCGGCTTCGGCCTGGCCTATCTCCCTCTCGCCTTTGTCTCGCAGCATATCGCCAGCGGTGAACTGGTCGAGGTGCTGACCGACTGGCGCAAGACCTTCGAGGGTTATCACCTCTACTATCCCAGCCGCCGGCAGCATCCGCCGGCTCTCGCCGCGCTGATTGATGCCCTGCGCTATCGCGGTTGATGCGCGATCACCCGGGGATGGTCGCTCGATAACGGAGCCGAATCGCTTCGAGCTTCACGAGACGCGCTCCGATCGCCAACCGCCGTCCTTCCCCTGAACAAGACGCCAGGAGCGCGACGCGACGTGTGTTCCCCTCGCTGTCCGATAGGCGGGGATGGAGAGATGAAGGGCGTCGCCATCAGGACGCCACTCGGCGATCACCGTAACTCCATCGCCAAACTCCACGAGGCATTGGGGGCCTGCCTTGCGGTCATCGCTGACGGTGACGCGGCCACGCCGGAACGCATGACTGTGGGGAAAAACAAAGCACATTGCGCGAGCAGCCCTCGCTCGAATTGGTCGGTTCAAGCGGCATCTGCGTCCCCATGCAGAAGCTGAACGGCCAGGAAACCCCGGCGTGCACCATCAGGGAAGTCCCACACCTCCTCCGCCGTGCCGCGTGCGAAAATCTCCGACCCTTGATCGCCAGATCATCGACGCGCTTATGAACCGCGATCCCGTTGGCTTCGTCAACCGCCAATGGCGGTCATTTGCCGGCACCGCCTCGAAGGCAGAGCACGACTAGC
The DNA here is from genome assembly GCA_964653225.1 of uncultured Rhodoplanes sp. Classification (GTDB taxonomy): domain Bacteria; phylum Pseudomonadota; class Alphaproteobacteria; order Rhizobiales; family Xanthobacteraceae; genus Z2-YC6860. Next base: position 38,087 of record CAZZCV010000011.1, read on the forward strand.
CACCGATCTTCGCCTTGACTGCAAGTTCGCGCCATTTCTGAATTTCCTGCTGGATTTGGGCGCGCAGTTGCTCCGGCGTACTTGAATGGACGATGAAGCCCTTGGACTGCAGAGCTTTGACGATCTCAGGTTCCTTCAGGGTGTCGTGCACGGCCTTTTGAAGCCGAGATGCGATTGCCGGCGACACCCCGGCAGGCATGACGATTGCCGTCCACAACGAAGCTTCATAGCCCGGCAAACCGGCCTCGGAGACGGTCGGAGTGTCCGGCAGTTCGGGGATACGATTTGCACTTGTGACTGCCAACGCGGTCAGCTTGCCTTCGCGCACGGAGGACAGACTCGCCGCGACCAGTCCGAACTGAATCTGAATCCGCCCCTCCATCAGATCGACCACCGCCTGGCTCGCGCTTCGATAGGGCACATGGGTGAGTTCGATTCCGACCGTACTTGCAAACAATTGCGCGGCGAGATGGGCCAGACTCGTCGGACCGACGGATGAGTAAGCCACCTTGTTCGGATTGGCCTTTGCATAGGCAACGAGTTCAGCCACGGATTTGACGGGCAACCCCTTCCAGGCCACCAGCGAGTAGGGCGTCGTACCGAGCGTGGAAATCGGAGTGAAATCCTTGACCGGGTCGTAGGCCAGTTTCGGATTGAGGCTGGCGGCGATCGGATGCGTGGTCGCCGTCGCATAGCCGATCGTGTAGCCATCCGGCGCTGCCTTTGCGACCGCTTCAGCACCCAGAGTGCCGCTGGCGCCGACACGGTTCTCAATCACGAAAGGTTGCCCCAGATGCTCGCTCAGACGCTGGCCGACGATGCGAGCCGCGATGTCGGTCGCGGCCCCGGCCGGAAATGGAACGATGAAGCGGATCGGCCGATCGGGCCACTGGGAAGCGGCAGAGTTCGACTGCGCCCGAGCAGGAGCATCCAGACCTGCGGTCAGGAGCAGGATTGCGATGATCGACCGGATCATGACGGCCTCCCTCCACGGGGGGCAAATGTCCATCCCATGCCCCTCTCCTCTTCGTGAATCGCAGCTTCGCAAGGCCGTGGAAGGTTCGATAATAGAAACTTGTCCGACCGCCATAACTGCCGGTTGGGTGCAGGGGCAGATCCCTTGCCACCTCCGGATTCTGATTCTGTTGTCGCCCCTGAATCCAGAGGGTTATGCTAGCGTGGTGAAGTCATAAACAGGGGAAACCCCATGGATCTTCGCCAGCTGCGCAACGTTCTCGCGATCTTCGAGAAGGGAAGCATCGGAAAGGCAGCAGAAGCCCTGCATATTTCCCAACCCGCGCTGACAAAGAGCCTTCACCGCCTTGAAGACGAACTTCAGGTCAAACTGTTCGAGCGGACCTCGCGCGGCATGACGCCGACCGCGTACGGCGAGTGCCTGTACTCGCACGCTCAGACGGTAAACATCGGCATTCAGAACATACGCACCAATCTGCAATCGCTGCGATCGGGATTGAGCGGAATTGTGGAGGTCGGGGCCCCGCCGATCATTGCGCCCGAGGTGTTTCCGACAGCGCTCGCGACTCTTTCGAAGGAGTCGCCCAATGTGCTCGTGCGCCTTTCAACGGACCTTTCTCCGGCGCTCATTCAGAAGGTAGTCGACGGGCGGCTGGATTTCGTCGTGACCTTCACCGCAACCGAAGTCCCGCCGCCAGGCTGCATGCGGCGTTTTCTGTTCAACGACCGTCTGGTGATCGCGGCGCGCGTCAAACACCCGATCGCACGGTCAGGCCGCGTGTCGGTGCGCGAGGCGGCAAAGTATCCCTGGATTTTGCCGCACCAGGACAACCTTCACCGGCACCGCCTGCAACTCGCGTTCGAGGCGGAAGGCATCCCGATGCCCCAGCCCGTCATCGAATGCAATTCGGTGCCGTTCGTGAAAGCCGCGATCCAGGCGACGGACTGCATCGCGCTCGTTTCCAGGATGTCGGTCAAGCGGGACGAGAGCAGCGGGCTGATCCGGACCGTGGAACTGGACTCCGATTTCATGACGCGTCAGATCGGCCTCACATGGCGGGAGGATCGCGGCCTGTCTACCGCCGCCCAGCGACTGATGCAGATCGTGGAGAAGAGCCGCGGATCTCGCCGCCCCTAGGCAAGCAAAGCGCGCGCGAGTTGCGCCGTTCGGCCGAAAGCCGCCGTCGGACGGAGCGCGGCGGTGAATCCGGCGTCCGCGGCGGCCTGATGCCGTGCTTAAGGTTGCAGCAGAATCTTACCCAACGCCCCGCCTCCCTCCAGCATTTCATGGGCGCTCTTGGCCTCGGCAAGCGGCAACCGGGCGTGAATCGCCGGCCGTATGCTTTGAGCCTCAAGCTGGTCGATGGCCCAGGTCATCGCGGCACGGCGGTGCTCGCGCCGGCTGTCATAGGCGTGAATGCTAAAGGTCGAGACCGACGGGTTCATGTTCCGATGCTCCCGCATCACCGCCAGGAGATCGCCCGTGGGCGGGCCCGCAAGCGCGCCGAAGGATATCACCCGGCCCAGGTGGCCAAGCAGCTTGATGTTCTCGGCAAAGGCCGGGCCGCCGACGGGATCGAAGACGAGGTCGACGCCGCCCCCGCCGGTTGCACGCTGAAGAGCTTCGGCGATGTTCTCACTCTCCCGGTCGATGACGTGAGCCGCGCCCCTGCCTTTTACAAAGGCAGTCTTCTTCTCGCCTCGTGCTACGCCGATCACGGTCAGCCCCATGGAGGAAGCCACCTCGACCAGTGCGCTCCCGACGCCGCCTGCGGCGGCGTGGACAAGCGCCGTCTGACCCGCACGCGCGCCTGCGGCATCGGTCAGCAGAAGGCGGACGAGTTGATAGTTCGAAAGCGTCGCCGCGGCGGCCAGATCGATCGATGCGGGCAGCAGAAACAAGGCATCCTCGGATACGCAGACGAACTCCGCGTAACAGCCACCCCGCTCCGTCCGTTCGCGGGCCGAAACCAGCACCCGGTCGCCGGGCCGGAAACCGGTCACCATCCGGCCAACCGCTTCGACCGTGCCGGACAGTTCGGTCCCTGGAACGACCGGCAGTTTCGACATCCAGCGATAGGTGCCGGCGCGGATCGCGATATCCGGAATCCCGACGCCGATCGAGTGAGCCCGGACCAGAACCTCGTCCGGCCCGGGAACAGGAATCGGCATCTCGACGAGAACGAGAACATCCGGCGGTCCGTGCCGGTGGACTTGGATCGTTTTCATCGTTCAGAACTCATCCGGCTGCACCGGAGCCTCCTCTCGGCCTAGCCGCAGCAGCGGTTGGAAAGAGCCATCACCAGCCGCTCTTCGTCGGTCATCGAAGGTTCCTCGCCAGGGTGGTGGTGGTGTCGAGGATCGTGACCCTCGCCTGCTTCAGTGTCGGGCGGGTCGACGGGAAGCGACTGCCGGCGCATGTCGTCGCGCCGGGCCTGTGTCGCCGTCTCGTCGATCTCGAGCGTCTGCCCCCGGAAGACCAAGCCGTAGTGGTCTTCAGCCGACTTGCGCGAGACATATCCTTCGCTGACGTCCCAAGCGACCTTTCCAGGATCGCGGTCGAGCGGAGAGCCGAAGCCTCCGCCGCCGCCCGATTGTTTGATGTAGGCGTCGCCGGGCTGCAGGACATGGTTGAACGTCTTGCCGTTGCCGAAACGCTGCTCCTCCTGGCTGAAGCGGTGGATGGCCACGCCGTTGCCGAACCCCGAGAGCCCGCCGAACAGCCCCCAGGGGCGGCACTTGACGCGGTCGATCTGGGCGTTGAAACGAATCTGGTCCCGCACCTGCACGACGATCTCGGCGCCGAGACCGCCGCGAAACCTGCCGGCTCCGCCGGAATCCGGACGCAGCGCATAGCGCTCGACGAGCATCGGAAATTTCGACTCGATCTGTTCACAAGGAGCATTGTGGGTGTCGCCGTCGTTGATGGCGACTGTGGCCGGGCAGCCGTCGCTGTCATGCTTGGCGCCCCACCCGCCGCCGATCAGACCGTTGAACACGAACAGGCTCTGATCCTGATTGCGCCTGCCCGAGGTGCGCGTGATCACCAGGTCGGCATGATGACCGGCAATGATACGGTCGGGGATCGCGGGCGACAGCGCCTTGAAGATGGTATCGATCACGGTCATCGGATAGATCATCCACATCCGCATCGCGGAAGGACGCACGGCGCTGACCACCCGGCCCGGCGGCAGCACGATCTCGACACCGCGGAACTGGCCGTCATTGATCGGGAGGTCGAGCGGAGAGGTCAGGCATTTGAACGCCACCTGGCAACAGGAAATTCCCGCCGTTTCTCCGGAGTTATAGAAACCCGCAACCTGCTCGGCGACGTCGGTGAGATCGACCTTCATCCGGTCGCCGGACACCTCTACGCGGACGCGGATCGGCACCCGCTTTCCGACGGAAACGCCGTCGTCATCCATGAAGGACTCGGCCTCGTAAATTCCGTCCGGGATCGCGCGGACTCTCTCGCGGGCCCGCTCCTCGCTCTGATCCATGATCGAACGGATCGAGAGCAGCACCGGTGCGCGGCCGTACTTCTCGATCATCTCGACGAAACGCCGCTCGCCCATCTTCACGGCGGCAATCTGCGCGCGCAGATCGCCCATGGCGCGCTCCGGCACCCGGACGTTGATACGAATGACGGAGAAAATGTCCTCGACCGGTTTGCCCTCCGCATAGATCTTCACGATCGGAACCTGAAGTCCCTCGGAATAGATGTCGGTCGTCAGGCCATGAAGCGTGCCACCGACGTCCGGCCAGTGAGCCATGCAGCAGGAGAAGCCCACCACGCTACCCCCGTGAAACACCGGAACCGTGAAGGTCATGTGGTTGAGGTGGCTGCCGGTGATGTAGGCGTCGTTGGTGAGATAGACGTCACCAGGCTTCATGCCGTCGAGGCCGAAGTGCCTGATCTTCTCCTTGACGGTGAAGCTCATGCCCCGGATGAACATCGGAAGGCCGATCCCGATCGACAGCGTGTTGCCTTCGGCATCGAACAGGCCCACGGTAAAATCGAGCGCCTCGTAGATCACCATATTGTAGGCCGTACGCATCAGGATGGTCTTCATCTCCTCCGTCGCCGCGATCAACGAATGACGGACGATCTCGGTGACGACCGGATCGGCGCGAAGAGCGGCAGCCTCCGAAGGGCTTTTTCCGAGGGTCTGGTTCATGATCAAGCTCGCTTGATGTCGATGACGAGGTTGCCGAAGGGGTCTACGGTCATGATATCGCCGGGATGCAGGACCGTGGTCGAGGCGTATTCCTCGATCAGCGCCGGTCCGGCGATGACATTGCCGGCCTTCAGAAGCTCGCGTCTGTACGTCGGGGTTGGCGTGAACCCGCCTGCATCCGCGAAGTAGGCGGGCCGACTGCCGTTGGCGGCGGCCGATGGATCCGCGCCGCCTGATTCCGCCTTCTCGTGAGCGGGCTTGCGCATCACGCCGCTAACCGCGCTCCGCAGGCTGACGATCTCGGCGTTTTCCTTCGGCGAGGCGTAGCCATACCGCTGCTCGTGGAGAGCATCGAAATGATGTTTGAAGGCGTCGCGGTCTCGATTGCGGAACACGTCGAGCGGGATGTCTACGGTGACGGCATGCTCCTGGCCGACGTAGCGCATGTCCGCGGAGCGGGAGACGATCAGGCTGTCGAACTCCACCCGGCCCTGCGACATCCGCTCACGGCCATCCGTCTCCATCTGGGTAAAGATCGTCTCCATATCATCGAACGATGCGGTGGCGAGCGCCTGGAACCAGGTCACGACGAAGTCCCGCCGCAGATCGGCGCCGAGCATGCCCCAAGCCGAGAAGTGACCGGGCGCTCGAGGCACGATGACCCTGGCGATGCGCAGCTCGCGCGCGATCATGGAGGCATGCAGCGGGCCCGCCCCGCCGTAGGAGATCAGCGCGAAGTCCGCGGCGTCGAGCCCCCTTTCCGTGGTCACGCTGCGCACCACATGCGACATCGTGATGGTAGCGATCTTGAGGATGCCGTCAGCGGCCGCGGTGACGTCCAGTTCCAGGGGCGCGGCCACCTTCTCGGTCAGGACGCTGCTCGCCCTTTCGGGATCAAGCCGCATGTCTCCGCCCAGGAAGCGGTCGGCGGCGAGCCGACCCAGCACCAGATTGGCATCCGTGACGGTGGGTTCCTGGCCTCCACGCCCGTAGCAGACCGGACCCGGATCGGCCCCCGCGCTTTCCGGACCGACTCGCAGCGCGCGTCCGGCCTCAACGCGAGCGATGCTGCCGCCGCCGGTTCCGACCTCCTGAATGTCGATCATCGGAATCTGCACCGGCAGGCCGGTGGCATAGCCGCCGACCATCGAGCTTCCCGTCATCAGAACCTGGCCCTGGTGAATGACGCCCGCCTTGGCGGTGGTGCCGCCCATATCGAAGGCGATGGCGCTGTCCAGACCGATCACGTCGCAAAGCGCCTTGGCCGCCGTGACACCGGCCGCCGGCCCCGACTCCAGCATCCGGATGCAGGACTGCTGGGCTTCGGTCAGATCGAACAGCCCGCCATTCGATTGCACCATCAGGACGGTGCCGCCGAAACGCTCCTTCTCGATGTGCCGCCGGAGATCGTCCAGGTAGGCGCGGACGCGCGGACCGACATAGGCGTTGGCGGCGGTCGTGGAGGTTCGCTCGAACTCCCGGTACTCCTGCGACAACTCGTGGGAGGCGGTGACGAAGAGATGCGGATAGCTGGCCTCGATCAGCTCTTTGGCGCGTCGCTCATGATCCGGATGACGATAGGAATGCAGGAACAGAATGGCGACCGCCTCGATGCCGCGCTCGACCGCCTCCCCCGCAGCGGCGAGAACCTGAGCCTCGTCGAGCGGAATGAGGACGCGGCCCTGCCAATCGACCCGTTCGACAATCTCGAAGCGGAGCGCCCGGTTGATCAGCGGCTCATGCTTCTTGAAAAACAGGTTGTAGGATTCCGGCCGGTTGATCCGGCCGATCTCATAGATGTCGCGGAATCCCCGCGTCGTCAGGAGCGCGCAACGTGCGCCCTTTCGCTCGAGAATCGTGTTGATGGCAACGGTTGAGCCGTGAAGAAACAGGTCGGTGTCGGCGAATGACCCGCCGGCACTGTTGAGGCCGGCCTGAATACCGTTCACCAGCTTCGAGGGAGTCGTCAGGACCTTGCCGAGCTCGAGCGCACCTGTCTTCTGGGAGAAGACTGCAACGTCGGTGAAGGTGCCACCGACATCGGCGGACACGCGCAACGACCTTCCTTTACCCTCCACGGCTCCTTCCAACAACAATCCCTCCCATGCCTCATGCGCGGCGATCCGATACGTCACCCATCGGCCCGCAAGATTGCTTTCACGGCTTTTGAAGCCTTGCATGGGATATCCGCGGACAGCCAATTCCATTTGGTCCGCGGCTCATAACCGTTTCACTCGCCGGTGCTACGCCAGCGCATAGTCCGGCAGATTACCTGGGCCCCCGCAGACCACACCCGGCGGGGCTAGGGAAGGAAAAGCGGGCAGGCCCTCTTGCCCAGTCGCGGTCGGCGGCGATATCTGACGCACGGAGTGCGTCAAAACGAACGGAGCAGAAGCAGCATGAGACTCGCGAGCTATCTCAAGAACGGCAAGGCGACCTACGGCGCGGTCGTTGACACTGGAGTCGTCACCGCCTCGGACGCGTTCACGAGTCGCCACCCGACACTTCGCTCGGTGCTCGCCGCGCAGGCGCAGGATGCTCTGCGCGCGGATGTGCGCGACCGCCAGCCCGACCTGGCGCTGTCGAACCTCGAATTCCTTCCGGTCATTCCCGATCCCGCGAAGATTTTCTGCATCGGAGTCAACTATGCCGACCATCGTGCCGAGACCGGCCGAACCGCAGAGAAAAACGTCTCCTGTTTCTTGCGTCTGACAAACAGCCTATTGGGCCATGGGGATCCGATGGTTCGCCCCAAGGCGTCGCACCAGTTCGACTTTGAAGGCGAACTCGCCGTTATCATCGGCAAGGGCGGGCGGCACATCGCGGAACAGGATGCGCTCGATCACGTCGCCGGCTATGCCTGCTTCGTCGACGGCAGCGTGCGCGACTACCAGAAGCACTCCGTGACCGCGGGCAAGAATTTCCCGGCGACGGGGCCGTTCGGCCCCTGGATGACGACCAGCGACGAGATTCCTGATCCGACCAGCCTGACACTCGTCACCCGCCTTAACGGCGAGGAGATGCAACGCTCCGGAACCGACAAGCTGATCTACACCATTCCGTGGCTGATCAACTACCTGTCTACGATCACCCCGCTCGAACCCGGCGATGTCATCCCAACCGGCACGCCTGCAGGCGTCGGCCACAGGCGCACCCCGCAACTCTGGATGAAGCCGGGGGACGTGTTAGAAGTAGAGATCTCGAAGATCGGAACCCTGCGCAATCCCATCGTGGACGAGGTGACCTGACCCGTTCATAGCCTTCCGCGCACGGGCTATCCGGCGTCGCCCTCCTGCGGTGCGCCGAGCTTCGGCGCGCCGTCCTCATCCTCGTCTTCGCCGACCGGAACGGCATAGCGGCCGGACAGCCAGCGGTGCAGGTCCAGGTCGGCGCATCGCGCGGAGCAAAACGGCCTGAACCGGGCCTCGACCGGCTTGCCGCACATCGGGCAGGCGGCGCGGGGTGGTGTTGCGGGCTCGTTCATGAACGACAACGTAAGCTGGCCATGCAGGATTGCGAGAGGCTACGCCTCGCCGCCGTCAGATCGCGTTGAGCCATCCGAAATGAATCGGATAGCCCTCGCCGGACAGCAGCGTCGCGGTCTCGTACAGCGGCAGGCCGACGACGTTGGTGTAGGAGCCGACGATCTTCACGATGAACGAGCCGGCCAGCCCCTGCGCGGCATAGCCGCCGGCCTTGCCGCGCCATTCGCCGGAGGCGAGATAGGCCTCGATGTCCTGCTCGGACAGCCGCTTGAAGCGCACGCGGGTCTCGACCAGCCGCTGGCGGAACGCCTCCTTCGGCGTCACCAGGCAGACGGCCGTGTAGACGCGGTGGTTGCGGCCCGACAGCAGCCGCAGGCATTGCGCGGCCTCGTCGAGCAGATCGGCCTTCGGCAGGATGCGGCGACCGACCGCGACGATGGTGTCGGCGGCGAGCACATAGGCGCCGGTCAGTTCGTCGTCGAGCTTGACTGCCGCGAGCGCCGTCTCGGCCTTGCCGCGAGCGAGCCGGTTGGCGCAGGCGCGCGGCAGCTCGCCCTTCTTCGGCATCTCGTCGATGTCGGCGGGCTTGAGCGCGTCGGGCTCGATGCCGATCTGATTCACCAGCGTCAGCCGCCGGGGCGAGCCGGAGGCGAGCACGAGTTTAGGCCGGCCGATCATCATTGTCAGAATCCCTGCGCGCCGTTTCACGCGGCCGGCGCGCTCCGAAGCTTGCGGCGACGCGCCGCCGTCGTACTACTTGAAGCGATAGGTGATCCGGCCCTTGGTCAGATCGTAGGGCGTCATCTCGACCAGGACCTTGTCGCCGGCGAGCACGCGGATGCGGTTCTTTCGCATGCGACCGGCGGTGTGGGCGATGATCTCGTGCTCGTTCTCGAGCTTGACGCGAAAGGTGGCATTCGGAAGCAGCTCCGTCACGACACCGGGAAACTCCAGCAGCTCTTCCTTCGACATTCGTGATCCAGGCAGGGCGAGATCGCACAGGTCCGGACAGGTCGGCGACCTGAAAATCGGCGCGAAACCTAGCGGAACTGCGGACCCGCCACAACTGGCCACTTGGCGCGGTCCGGTCCGCGCAGCGACGTCACCCGCCGCCGCCCCGGCCGCCGAACCGGGCCGTGATCCGCCCGATCAACTGGTCGCGCACCTCGCGGTAAGCGTCGAGCCGCTGCTCGCGGGTCCCGTCCACCGCGGTCGGATCCGGGGTCGGCCAGTATTCGACCTCGGCCGCCAGCGTCCGGGTCAGATCGAGCGCCTTGTGATGCGCCTCCGGCGACAGCGTGACGATCAGGTCGAAGTTCAGCCCCTCCCAGTCCTCCAGTTCCTCGAAGGTCATCGGCCGGTGCCGGGCGATGTCCACGCCCGCCTCCCCGGCCACCGCGACGGCGAACGGATCGAGCTCGCCCTTGCGCACCCCGGCGGAGCCGACATAGGTGCCCGGCCCCGCCAATTGCCTGAAAAGGCCGGCGGCCAGCGGCGAGCGCAGCGCATTGAGCCCGCAGGCGAACAGCACCGCCTGCGGCCGGCTGCTGCGGAAAGGGCCCGGCATCGGCGGACTCAGCCCTTCCAGTGCAGCGCGCAGATCAGCGTGAACAGCCGCCGCGCGGTGTCGAAATCGACCTCGATCTTGCCTCCGATGCGCTCCTGCAGAATGCGCGAGCCTTCGTCGTGCAGGCCTCGGCGACCCATGTCGATGGCCTCGATGCGTGCGGGCGTCGCGCTGCGGATTGCCTCGTAATAGCTTTCGCAGATCAGGAAGTAGTCCTTCACGATCTTCCGGAAGGGCGTGAGCGAGAGGTGATGCGCCGTCAGCCGCTCGCCGCTCTCCAGCCGGATGTCGAGCACCAGCCGGTTGTCGGCCATGCCGACATGCAGCGCATAGGGCCCGCCGTCGCTGCCCGCGGGCACGAACGAGTTCTCCCCGATCAGGTCGTAGATGGCGGTGGCGCGCTCATGCTCCACGTCCGGACTGGAGCGGCCGATCGAGGATTCGTCGAGCGTGATCGCGACGAGACGCTGTCTGCGGTCCCTGCTCTCGCGGCTGGTGCTCATGGCGGGATGACTGCTCTGCTCCGACGGCCGGCGGCACAGTGTGGGCGATCCCCGCGCGGGACGGAAGGGCCGCGAGCCGATCGCGGCCGTTCAGCGATTCAGCCGGATTTGCACCGAACGGGCGTGCGCCTCGAGCCCCTCGGCCTCGCCGAGCGCCACGGCCGCGCCGCCCAGCGCCGAAAGCTGCTCGGGGCCAAGCTTGAGGATCGAGGTTCGCTTCATGAAGTCGAGCACGCCGAGCCCCGACGAGAACCGCGCCGAGCGCGCGGTCGGCAGCACGTGGTTGGAACCGGCGACGTAGTCGCCGATGGCCTCCGGCGTGTGCGCGCCGATGAAGATCGCGCCGGCGTTGCGGATCTTCGCGGCCAGCGCCTCGGCGTTTTCGGTCTCGATCTCCAGATGCTCGGCGGCGATGGCATCAGCCAGCGGCACGGCCTCGTCCAGATCGCGCACCGTGATGATCGCGCCGTAGTCGCGCCAGGACGCCCCGGCCACGGAGGCGCGCGGCAGCGTCCTGAGCTGGCCCTCGACCGCCAGCTCCACGGCGTCGGCCAGCGAAGGATCGTCGGTGATCAGGATCGACTGCGCTGCGGTGTCGTGCTCGGCCTGCGCCAGCAGATCTGCGGCGATCCAGTCCGGGTTGCCGTGCCGGTCGGCGATGACCAGCACCTCGGACGGACCCGCGATCATGTCGATGCCGACCTTGCCGAATACCAGCCGCTTGGCGGCGGCGACATAGGCGTTGCCGGGACCGACGATCTTGGCCACCGGCCGGATCGTCCCGGTGCCGTAGGCGAGCGCGGCCACCGCCTGCGCGCCACCGATGCGGTAGACCTCGTCGATGCCGGCGAGCTTCGCGGCCGCGAGCACCAGCGGCGCGAGCCGGCCGTCCGGCGCGGGCACCACCATGACCACGCGCGGCACGCCTGCGACCTTGGCCGGCACCGCGTTCATCAGCACCGAGGACGGATAGGCGGCGGTGCCGCCCGGCACGTAGAGGCCCACGGCCTCGATGGCGGTCCAGCGATGGCCCAGCTCGACGCCGAGCGCATCGGTGAAGCGGTCGTCGCGCGGAAGCTGCCGGCGGTGATAGGCCTCGATCCGGTCGCGCGCGAGCTTCAGCGCATCCAGCGCTCGAGGATCGCAGGCGGCCGCGGCCGAGTCGAGTTCGGCCGCGGCGACGCGCAGGGCGGCGGCGTCGAGAGAGACCCGGTCGAACGTGTTCGTCAACTCGACCAGAGCATCGTCGCCCCGCGCCTGCACGTCGGCGACGATGGCGCGCACCGCCTGCTCCACGTCCTGCGCGGTCTCGCGCTTGGTGTCGAGGAAGGCCGCAAAGCGCGCGGCGAAGTCGGGCGAACGGCTGTCGAGACGGATGGGCATCGCGGGTCCGGCCGGGGCGAAAGGCCCCGGATCAGGGGTCAATGGCGTGGGGCCGCGGGCGCGTCAACCCTGTTGCGAGGCAGCGCTCGGCCTGGAGGCAGCCTCGGCCGCCGCGCCATCTTCGACGGCGTGGTCGGGGCAGCAGTCCGTGCTCCACGCCGGTCCGAGATCGGCCAGCTCGGCCTCCAGGCATTCGACCGTCAGCCGCAGCGCCGCTCCGCCGGAGAAGGTCAGCGTCACGGTGCCGCTCGGCGCGTCGGTCTCGGAGAACGACACCGACAGCAGGTTGAAGATGCGGTCCTTCGTACCGGCGTGGACGTTGCGGCACTGGCAGGCCATCACCCGCTCGAACCGCAGCGCGGAGCGCCGGCGCTGGAATTCGGGCGTGCCGCCGTGCGCGGCCTCCCAGTCGAAACGGTTGAGGCCGATCACCACCCGGTGCTCGGCCGGCCGCCAGTGCACGTCGGAGGCGCAGAGGATCGCGTCCTGCAGATGCGCGGACACGACATCCATGTCGTCGCCATCAAGGGCGACCAGCTTGAGAAGGTCCATGCTCCCGGCCTTCGGTTGATCCTGTCTGATTTTGGCTAGTTAGGCAGGGCCGTGGCAAGTCGCAAGGCCGCGGGACGCATGACGGCACACACCCTCCTGCCGTCATTGCGATGCTGCACGCAGGGCTTCACCTCTCCCCTAGGGGAGGGCTCGGCAGAGAGCCTGGCTCCGGACGCGATCCTAACCGCTTACGCGCTCGATCGCCGCGCCGCAGGCGCCCAACTTCTCCTCCAGCCGCTCGAAGCCGCGGTCGAGGTGATAGACCCGGTTCACCATGGTCTCGCCCTCGGCCGCCAGCGCCGCGATCACCAGCGACACCGAGGCGCGCAGGTCGGTCGCCATCACCGGCGCGCCCCTGAGTCTGTCCACACCCTCGACCACCGCGGTCTCGCCGTCGAGGTGGATGCGCGCGCCGAGCCGGGCCAGCTCCTGGACGTGCATGAAGCGGTTCTCGAAGATCGTCTCGGTGATGCGCGAAGTGCCCTTGGCCCTGCTCATCAGCGCCATAAGCTGGGCCTGAAGGTCGGTCGGAAAGCCGGGGAACGGGTCGGTCCGCACCTCCACGGGCCGGATCGGTCCGCCGTTGCGGGCCACGCGGATGCCCTCGTTGGTCACGGTTACGTCCGCGCCGGCCTGCGCGATAACGTCGAGGGCGGATTGCAGAAGTTCGGGCCGCGCGCCGGCCAGCATCACGTCGCCGCCGGTCATCGCCGCGGCCATCGCATAGGTACCGGTCTCGATCCGGTCCGGCAGCACGGAATGCCGCGCGCCGCCGAGACGGGTGACGCCCTCCACGATCAGGCGCGAGGTGCCGATGCCGGAAATCCGTGCACCCATCTTGTTGAGGCAGTCGGCGACGTCGCCGATCTCGGGCTCCTGCGCGGCGTTCTCGATCAGCGTCGTGCCCTGCGCCAGCACCGCCGCCATCAATGCGGTATGGGTGCCGGAGACCGTGACCTTGGGGAATTTGATCTCGCCGCCCCGGAGGCCGTGCCTCGCGCGCGCGATCACATAGCCGCCGTCGATCTCGATCTCCGCGCCGAGGCATTCCAGCGCCATGATCAGCAGGTCCACCGGACGGGTGCCGATGGCGCAGCCGCCCGGCATCGAAACCCGCGCCTCGCCCATGCGCGCGACCAGCGGCGCGATCACCCAGAAGCTCGCGCGCATCTTCGACACCAGGTCGTAGGGCGCGGTGGTATCGACGATACGCGAGGCGCAGATATGCAGGGTGTGGCCGTTTTCCTGCGATTCGCCGGGGCGCTTGCCAGGCACCATCATGTCCACGCCGTGGTTGGACAGGATGCGCTGGAGCTGGCTCACGTCGGCGAGCCGCGGCACGTTGTCGAGGATCAGGGTCTGGTCGGTGAGCAGGCTCGCGATCATCAGCGGCAGGGTGGCGTTCTTGGCCCCCGAGATCGGAATCGTGCCCTCGAGCCTGCGCCCGCCGACGATCCTGATCCGGTCCATGCCCCCGCTCCTGCCTGTCCGCAACCGTGCCGGACGATGGTCCGGTGGCGCGCCCGCCGGACCCGGACGGGCCTGCAGCGTCGTAATCCTGTTGGTCTAGCGTCCCGGCTTGTCCGGGACAATTCCGGCGGAATCGTGGGGCGGCGCGCCCGCCGCGGGCCCGCGGCCGCGGGCCTGGGCCTTGCGGCGCTTGAGGTTTTCCCGCAGGGCCGCGCGCAGGCGCTCGGCCCGCCGCTCGGCCTCGGTTTTTCCCTGCGGTTTACCTTCGTTCCTGCCGGTCATGGCGAAACTGGATAGCGGCCGCGGCGGCTGCTCGGCAAGCCCCCGCCGGGACGCTCGACAGACGCCGCCCGATCGGATATTCGCATGCCCCGTTGGCATGGTTCGGACCCGCCGCCCCCCGGCAGCGCCGCCGAACCCGTGCCCCTGCTGCGGTAGCTCAGTGGTAGAGCACTCCATTGGTAATGGAGAGGTCGAGAGTTCAATCCTCTCTCGCAGCACCAGCCCCCCGCCGGGGATGAGCGCAGGCGGGTATTTCCCTCCGGCACTTCTCTCCTTCGACCTCCCTCCGTTCGCCAGGACCGACGCGCCTGCTTCGCCGGTCACGCCTCCCGAACTCAGATCTTGAACTGAAATCGCACCTCTGGAGGGAACAGCTCCTCCGGCGTCATCAGGCGCGTCGCCACGCCCTGCTCGAACGCGAACCGCAGGAACGCATCCAGCGTCGTGCGGTTCGCCTCCACGCCGTAAGGCCAGGGGTCGTCGCCAAACTGTTCACGGACCTCGCGCATCCGTTCGAACATCCAGGGCAGCGCGACGCGCGACGCCGTGACCTCGGCCAGCCGCTCGACGCTACGCCGCTTGGCCTCCTCGAAGGCCTTCAGCAGGTTCATCGCAATCCAGCGGTTGCGCTCGAAAACGTCCTTCCGCAGCAGGATCGTATGCATGATCGGGAAAACACCGGTCTCCTGCCAGGATCGGCGCTCCCAGCTCTCGAAATCGGAGAACAGCCGGCGCACGCGGGCGTCGCCCTTCTCGAAGCATTCGGGCGGATGGGCCGACATCAGCGCATCGATCTCGCCGGACAGCAGCATGTCGTTGAGCGTCCTGTCCGTGACCCGCACAAGCGACACGCCGGCTGGCGGCCGTATCTCCACCTCCTCCTCCCGGCCCGGTTCGTGGATGCCGGCCTGGACCCATTCGACATCGGCGAGGCCGACGCCGAACTGCGCCCCAAGCATCCCGCGCGTGTAGATGCCCGCGGTCTGCGCCCATTCCGGAATGCCGATGCGTCTACCCCTGAGATCCGAAGGTTGCTTCACGCCGCCCGCGGCGCGGACGTAGATCGACGAATGACGAAACATGCGCGACGGAAACACCGGGATCGCGACGAAAGGGCACTCCCCGCGCGAGAGGATGGAGACATATCGGCCCATCGAGCTTTCCGAGAGGTCGAACTCGCGGAAGCGCAGCATCCTGAAGAAAATCTCCTCGACCGGCATGACCAGGCAGGACAGCGCGATGCCCTCCGGCCTGACGCGCCCCGATGCGAGATCTCGCACGTGGTCGTATTCGCTGATCGCACAGGTGAGTGGCAGCATGAATCCCCCGATGGAACGCGCGCTCGCCGGCGCGCGCGTCACATGACATCATAGAGGAGCGCCGCCTACTGCGTCTGCTGGCGCTTTCTGGCCGCCTCCCGCAGCAACACCGCATGCAGCGCCCTGCGCGGATCGACCAGCCCCCAGCCGAACTGCGGGTCCTTGCCCTTGGGGCCGAGGTCCTGCGCCGTGGTCTCCAGGATGCGGCGCACCTCTGCGGGCGTCAGCGACGGGTCCTTCTCCAGCATGAGCGCGACCACGCCGGTGACGTGGGCGGTCGCGATCGAGGTGCCGGTGGACATCTGGTAGGCCGCCTCCGGGGCGGGCGCGAGGATGTCCACGCCGGGGGCCGCGACCGACAGGTGCGGGCCGCGATTGGCCATGCGGAACAGGCGGTCGCTGGCGTCGGTGGCGGTGACCGCAATCACGTTCGGGTCCGCGCCGGGATAGAGCGGCGGCGACTTCGGCCCCGCGTTGCCGGCGGCCGCAATCAGCACCACGCCCTTCTCCGCCGCGGCCTTGAGCGTGCGGTGGAGCGAGGGATCGGCCGGACCTGCGAAGCTCATGTTGATGACCCTCGCGCCCTGCGCCACCGCCCAGTCGATGCTCTTGAGGATGCTGTAGGTGGTGCTCTCGGCGGTGTTGTTCGCCTCGCTGAAGGCGCGGATGGCGAGGATCTTCGCGCTCGGCGCCACGCCCAGCAGCCGGTCGCGCGAGGCGATCGCGCCCGCCATCGCGGTGCCGTGCGAATGCGCCGGCTCCTGGCCGCCGGAGGCGGCGAAGCGCTGCACGATCACGTCCTTCAGCTCGGAGTGATTCCGGTCGATCTCCGAATCGATGACCGCGACCAGGATGTTGCGGCCGTCGGCGATGCGGTGCGCCTCGCCCAGATGCAGCTTGCCCATCATGTACTGCGAGGGGTCGCCGCGCTGGGTCAGCTCGGGCGCGTCGCTCGGCGCGGAGGCCGGCGCGGGCGCCTGGCCCAGCCGGAAGCGGTAGTTCGGCTGCGCCACCGCGATGATGCTGTTGGCCTCCAGCGCGAGGATCATGTCGCGCACGTTGCCGCCGGGCGGCAGGTTGAAGCGGTAGGCGCGGCGGCCCAGCGCGCCGAGATCCTGCGAGGTGATGACCGAAAGGCCGAGCTTCTGCGCGATCTGTGCGACCTGCTCCGGCGACACGCCGGCGGGCACCTGCACCACGACCTCGTTGTTGAGGAAGCGGGTCTCGCCGATCGGCGGGATGCTCGAGAAGCGCTCGCCGTCCGGCCCCGCGATGGGTCGCAGCGGCTGCGGCGGCATGCCGGTGGCGGGGTTGATCGCGCCCCGCGCGCCGGGCCCGCTGCCGGGACCGTCACCCGACTGGCCGCCGGGACCGGGCGGGCCGCCCTGCGGCTGGACGATCTCGATCAGCGCCTGGACGATCTCCTGGCGCTCCTGCGGCGTGGCCTGCTCCAGGATGTGCTTGATGATCATCTCGATCAGGATCGCCGTGAGCACGTCCTGGGTGATATCCAGCGAGCCGGTCGGCGTGGACATCAGGATGGTGGGGAAGTTGAACGGGAAGCCCGGATTGACCGGCTCGGTTTCAAAGGTGAGGTGCGGGAAGCCGTTGTTGTAACCGGGGGTGTAGGTCCAGGTGGAGCCGGGCAACCCGTAGGGCAGATTGGCCTGAAGCTGGGACGCGGTCACACCGGCGGTGGAGCCGGCGATCGGGCTGTTGGTTCCGACGCCACTTCCGCCGAACGCCGTGGTGTTCCAGTATGCGTCGAACAGAGTGGCGGCGTTGTATCCGACCACTCCCCCCGTGTAGCCTCCTGCGCCGGCGACCGCGCCGGCCGCGAAAACGCTCTGGGTCGTCGCCCCGCTCCCGGTTTCGCCAATAAGACCGCCCGCGTAGGCGATGGAATGGCCATTCACGTCGCCGGTCGCATAGGCCTGATTGATGGTGCCTGCGCTGTAGCCGGCCAGACCGCCGAGCGAGGCGGGCGAGGCCGAGCTTGAGCCGGTCACGTCCCCCCTCGCGAACACGCGCGAAAGCATCCCGGTCGTGTCGTTGTATCCAACCAGCCCGCCCGCGTAGACCTGCGGATAAATCTGGCTGGACACATCGACCGATCCGATCGCCCCCGAATCGAAAATGATGCTCGTGTTGCGTCCGACCAGACCGCCGACGTCACCGTTACCGGCCGTCACATCGCCGGTTGCAAGGCTTTTGTAGATCGAACCGCCGGCGTTGTGGCCGACGAGTCCACCGACCTTGTTGTAGTGGCCGCCGTGGACGTCGACCTCCACCTTCGTGCTGTAGACGATGCCCTCGTTGCGGCCGATCAAGCCGCCGATCTCACCCGTCATTCCGTTGACGGCGACCGTCGAGTCCTCGACAACAACGTCCATCACCTCGCCGTGATTGACGCCGGCGAGAACGCCGACCTTGGCGCCGTAGCCTGTGGTCCAGCTTACGGTGGCGTTTCGGAACGTGATGTCTTCCACGATGGCCGTGCTGCCGATCTGCCCGAAAAGCCCGACATACTGGTCGAGAGCGCCGGCCGCGATCGTCAGATTCTCGATCGAATGCCCCAAGCCCGCGAACTTGCCGGTGTACGGATTGATCGTGGCCAGCGGCGTGAACGAGAAGCCGGTCATGTCGATATCACGGCCGAGCACGTAATTGCCCGCGAGATTCGTCTCGATGTCCTGCAGGTTCTGCGGCGTGTTCACCAGCATGTAGGCGGTGAGCTTGTACGGCGGGCCGCCGGTGACGAACGGCGAATAATCGGTCGGGCTCGTATAGCTCGTCGGATTGTAGGCGATGTTCACCTCGCCCGACGTCGAGATCTGGACGCCGGTGCCGAACGTCACCGTCCCCGTGCCGGTGCCCTCCTGGTCAGCGAGCAGCGCGACCTCGCCACCGCCGGTGCTGGTGACGTTCGCGTTCACATGAATGTTGCGGTGCGCGAGCAGGCCGAGCGCGTTGCCCGTGGACCATGTGATGGGCGCAGCCACCGTGAGGTCGCCCGGCTGGTCGCCGGCGTAACCGGTGGTGACGATCAGGTCGCCGTTGGCCAGCGCCGCCTGCACCGCCGCCACGGTGATGACGCCCGGTCCCGCGTTCACGTCGATATAGGCGTTGACCGGATCGAGCAGCAGCGTGCCGTTCCTGCCCGCCACCGCGCTTGTGTTCACCA
Organism: uncultured Rhodoplanes sp.; assembly: GCA_964653225.1. Classification (GTDB taxonomy): domain Bacteria; phylum Pseudomonadota; class Alphaproteobacteria; order Rhizobiales; family Xanthobacteraceae; genus Z2-YC6860. The sequence goes on from CAZZCV010000011.1 coordinate 56,985, forward strand.
GCCCGTAATACGACAGCGACTGGTGACCGGAGACCTCGACGAAGCCGCCGTCGCCGCCGCCCGCGCCGCCCTTGGCGAGAATAGTGCCGCCGTAGGTCGTGGTACCGTCGGCCCAGACGATTACCTTGCCGCCGTCGCCCGCGTCCTTGGCCGAGGCGTCGATGGTGCTCCAGACGTCCACCGACACCGTGCTCGCAGTCGCGACCGGCGCGGTCTCCAGCGCGGCCTTCGCGATCTGGCCGACAGCCCAATGCGAATGTCCGCCCCCGGTGTCGCCGCCGATCAGCACGCGGCCGCCGCCGGCCCGACCGGTGGCGTCAACGGTGGCGTTGACGACCTCGATGTTCTCGCCCGTCACCTGCACGGTGCCGCCGGTCTGGCCCGCGCGCCTGCCGGACACGTCGAGCTTGCCAGAGAGCCTCACGGTCTGCGTCGACGCTCCCGCGAGCTTGGTGCCCGCGGTCGGCGCGCCGAGCACGATCTTGCCGTTGCGGGTGCCGACCGTGCGGGCCTCGATCACGCCGCTGTTGTTGATGACGCTGTCCACCACCGCGCGCGCGGTGACGGCCGAGAGCTGCACCACGCCACCGTTCGCCCTGAGCTTTCCTTCGTTCTTCACCAGTGCGTCGAGCTTCTGGCCGGTGGCCACGTCCTTGACCTCGGCGGCGATGCGGTCGTCGACCGCGAGCGTGATCAGGCTGTCGCCGTAGAAGTCGAGCGAGAAGCCGGTGGCGGAGGCGAGCGCCACCTTGCCGAGCCGGGCGCTGATGGTGCCGGCGTTGCGCACGCCGGGCGCGACCAGCGCGGCGAAGCCCGAGCTGTGTGCGGTGATGGTCCCGAGGTTGACGACCGAGGCGTCGGCGCGGCCGGGGATCGTGAAGTCGAACCGGCCGGCCATGAAGTCGTCGTTCTTGATGTCGTGCGTGGTGGCGAGGAATCCCGCCGTGTCGACGATGGCGCCCGCGCCGAACAGGATGCCGTCCGGATTGACCAGGAACACGCGGCCGTTGGCCGCGATCGTGCCGGCGATGGTCGAGGGGCCGAGCCCGCCGGTCACGCGGTTGAGCGCGACCGAGGACGCGCCGGGCTGCACGAACTGCACCCGCTCGCCGGTGCCGACGTTGAAGGTGTGCCAGTTGATGATTGCGCGGTCGGTGCTCTGTGTGACCGTGACGCTGGCCGTGCCCTGCCCCTGGATCTGCGCGTTGCCGCCGACCACCTGGCCGCCCTGCGGATTGGCCAGCGCGGGTGCGGCCGGCAGAAGCCCGAGCGGCGCCAGCGCCGAGGTGGCGAGCAGCACCCGGCGGAGGGAAAGCCAGCGATGCGGGGGGCGACGCATGTCAGTACCGCGCCGTGGTGACGAGGAAGAAGCGCCAGTCATCGCGGGGTCCCTCGACCGCCTTCACAGCCGACAGGTCGGCGTTGAACGCATTCTGCCACCCCAGCCGGACTCCGCCACCGACCGAAGCGCCTGTCGTCGGAACCGCCGTCCCCACGGCGGGCCTGATGGTCTCGACCCAACCCTTGTCCGTAAAGGCATAGACCTGCACGCTCGGGATCGGGCTTGCGGCCGCCGGCAGGTCGTGGCGCAACTCGGCGCTGACTTGCAGGCAGCGGTCGCCGAGCAGTTCGGACGGATCGAACGCCCGGCCAAACTGTCGTCCGCCGAAACCGCACTGCTCGGGCGCGAGCAGCGAGGTCGAAGCATACTGGCCGTAGGCCGCAATCAGGGCGGAAAAGCGGCCGGGCAAGGGCTGCAGCCGGCTCGCGTACAGCTCGACCTTGGTGAAATCCGCGCGCCCCGCGGTGCGCGAGGCAAAGGGATGGCCATTGCCGGTCGAGCCGAGGCCGTTCAGCCCCTGGCTCACGGTCACGTTGACGAGGTTGATGCCGCTGAAGCCGTCCGCGAAGTCCGCGTCGAGCTTCGCGCGCAACCCGCGCAGCCGGTCCACCGCCTGCGGCTCCTGGCGTCCGGTGAAGCCGACATGGCTGTAGGCTTCGCTGGCGAACACCAGTCCCGAGACGCTCAGGTTGCGCTCGCGGGTGCGGATGACGGGATAGGTCAGGCCGGTCTCCACCGTCATGCTGCGGGTCGCGAATTCCAGCGTCTCCAGCACCACGGTGCCCGGCCGGCCCCAGCCGTAGCTGCCGTTGGCGAAGAACGTCAGCCCCTCGCCGTTGAGGACCTTGCGGAAGCTCGGCGCGATGAGTTGCAGCTCCCGCAGCTTCGGCACGCCGGCATAGGTGACGGTCAGCGCCTCGTGCTGGCCGAACAGGTTGTTGATCGTGGCCTGGGCGAGAAACTGGTAGGGCCCGCGCGCGGCGGTGCCGCGGTTGTCGGCGCGGAACGCGGCATCGACCGGCTTCTCCTCGACGTTGACCACCAGCACGGAGGCGCCCTGACCGCGCGGCGCGGCCTTGAGCGCGGTGGTGAACTTGAGGCCCGGCAGGTCGTTGGCGAGCAGCAGGTAACGCTCCAGCGTGCGGATGTTGACCGGCCGCTCGGCGGTGATCTTCGTGGAATAGTCGGTGAAGAAGTCACGGTATCGCGCCAGCCGCTCGCGCGGCCACTGCACCTCGCTGACGTAGCCCTCGACCACCTCGACGCGGACGCTCGCACCCGAAGGCTCCAGCTCCTGCACCGGCACGATCGCGCGCGACAGCACGTAGCCGTCCGCGCCGTACTTGGCGGTGATCCGCATGGCGAGGTCGTAGACCTCCTGCAGCGTCGCCGGACGGCCGATCAGGTCGCGGTAGAGCGGCGCGAGGTCGTCGGCGCCGTAGACCGTCGAGCCGACCACCTGCACGCGGCGAATCCGCAGCCTGATGTCCGCCGCGCCCTCCGGCGCCTGCGTGCTGGGCAGGCTGATCGGCGGCCCGCCCGGCTGGGCCTGCGGCCGGCGCGGCTCCTGGAAGCGTTGCAGCTCGCGGCCCGGCAGCTCGGTGGACGGGATGACCTGAGCCTCGGCTATGCCGGACAAGACGACGCCGGCAAGGACCAGCGCCATCGTCCGGCCCGGGCCGATCCGGCTCGCCCATATCCGGACCCGCCGGGCGGGATCACCGTGGAAGCTGCGGGGCGGACACGACGGCATGACCTGGCTGCGGCACTCACGGAACGCGGAACGGACGGAACGCGGGAACGAAAGCCGCCTCCGCACCGGGAGGGAAGGCCGCCGCAGCCGGCCCCGCCAGGGGCCGCCATCGCGGTCCCCAAGATTATGCGGCCTTTCAGGGGGTTAGGGCAACCGGCGATTGCGGCTCCGCGGACGCTTTCAGCCCGCCTGCGTCGGATCGTCCCGGTTGATCCCGATCAATCAAATTTGCAGTGCAGCATGGCATTCGACCGGCTCGACAATTCGCATGGAAGCCTTCTAAAAAGACCGCGGATGATGCCGTCGCGCGCGGCCGGGAGACCCCCACTCCATGAACTACGACAGCTTTTTCGCCAGCGCCCTCGACCGCCTTCGCGCTGAGCGGCGCTACCGGGTCTTCGTCGACCTCGAGCGCGTCGCCGGCCGGTTCCCCCATGCGCGCTGGCATTCGCCGGCGGGGACGCGGGACGTGGTGATCTGGTGCTCCAACGACTATCTCGGCATGGGCCAGCACCCGAAGGTGATCGGCGCGATGGTCGAGACCGCGACCAGGATGGGAACCGGTGCGGGCGGCACACGCAACATCGCCGGCACCAACCACCCGCTGGTGGATCTCGAGCGCGAGCTGGCCGATCTGCACGGCAAGGACGCGGCGCTGGTGTTCACCTCCGGCTATGTCTCCAACGAGACCGGCATCTCGACGATCGCAAAGCTGATCCCGGACTGCGTGATCCTGTCGGATGCCTACAACCACAATTCGATGATCGAGGGCATCCGCCGGGCGGAGTGCGAGCGGCGCATCTTCCGCCATAACGATCTGGCGCATCTCGAAGAGCTGCTGATCGCGGCCGGCGACCGGCCCAAGCTGATCGCCTTCGAGAGCATCTACTCGATGGACGGCGACATTTCGCCGATCCACGCGATCTGCGATCTCGCCGACCGCTACGGCGCCATGACCTACCTCGACGAGGTCCATGCGGTGGGCATGTACGGTCCGCGCGGCGGCGGCGTGGCCGAGCGCGACCAGGCCATGCAGCGCGTCACGGTGATCGAGGGTACGCTCGGCAAGGCTTTCGGCGGGCTCGGCGGCTACATCGCGGCCAGCCAGACGCTGTGCGACGCGGTGCGCTCCTACGCGCCGGGCTTCATCTTCACCACCGCGCTGCCGCCGGCCGTGTGCGCGGCCGCGGCCGCCGCGATCCGGCACCTGAAATCGTCGGCCTGGGAGCGGGAGCGCCACCAGGAGCGCGCCGCGCGCGTCAAGGCCGTACTGACGGCCGCCGGCCTGCCGGTGATGCCGACCCAGACCCATATCGTGCCGCTGGCGGTCAACGACGCCGAGAAGTGCAAGGCGGCGAGCGATCTCCTCCTCTCCGAACACGGTATCTACATCCAGCCGATCAACTATCCGACCGTGCCGATGGGCACCGAGCGGCTGCGCATCACGCCCTCGCCGTATCACGACGACGCTCTGATCGACCGGCTGGCTGAATCGCTGGTGGACGTTTGGGAGCGGCTCGGCCTGCCGCTCGGCCAGCCGGCGCTGGCGGCGGAATAGAGCCGGCGCTCAATCCTCGATGGTGGGACGCTGCGACGGCCGGGTCTCGGTTGGCGGCGCGGGCGGCCGGTCCGGCCCCAGCCAGCGGACCAGCATCGGCACCGACAGCGACACGAGCACGAAGCGCGCCAGGTGGTGCACGCCGATGAAGATCGGGTCGAGGTGCAAGGCCAGCGCCAGCACCATCATGGTGTCCTGAGCCCCCGGCGAGAACGCCACCACCAGGTCGGCGATCGGCACCGCGATCAGGGTGCTGAGCAGCAGGACGAAACCGGAGGCGATCGTGATCGCCACCGCGAACGAGCCGAGCCCAGCGCCGAGAAAGCGCAGCAGCGTGCGGGGATCGGTGCCGGCGAAGCGCGAGCCTGTCACCGAGCCGATGCCGACCACGGCCGCGGCCACGACCCACCAGGGCAGCGAGCCGGCAATCCAGCCGGTCCCGTGCAGGATCGCGGAGCCCACCATGGCTCCGAACAGGAGGCCGCCGGGGAACCCGATCTTCAGCAGCAGCAGGCCTGTGGCCGTCGAACCCGCGACCAGGATCGCCATTTCGAGCAGTGACGGTTCCGACGGACCGCCGCCCGGCAGGAACGCGCCGGTCGCGGTCAGCCCGAACAGCGCCAGCCCGGTCGGGATGCCCACGGTCAGGATGACAACGCGCATCACCTGCACGATCGCGATCCGGCGCATGTCGGCGCCGTATTCCGCCGACAGCGCCATCGCCTGGGCCAGCGCGCCGGGGCTTGCGCCGAGCAGCGCCGAGCGGATGTCCCAGCCGTGCACCAGCCGCAGGTAGGAGGTGGTGGCGAGCGTCATCACGGCGGTCGAGACCGCCATGACCGCAAGGCTGAGCGGAAAGGCGGCGAGACCCTGCAGCGTTTCGGGCGTCACCACGCCGCCGAGCGAAATGCCGATCAGCACCATGATGACGCGGGTCAGCAGCCGCGGCACCTGCATCGGCCGCCCGCACAGAGCGGCCGCGCCCACCGCCAGCAACGATCCGGAAATCAGCCCGGCCGGGAAGCCGAGCAGCGTGAACGCCACGCCGCCGGCCGCGGCGATCGCCAGCGTTTCGGCGGTGCGCAGCAGCGTCAGCCTGGAGGACGGTGGAGTGGGAGCCATCGGCTCCGATCAATGCCCCGATTTGGGCGTCGGGGGCAATCGCGTCAGGAGCCGCGATCGCCCAAAACGATGCGCATCAGGTCTGCGGCGTTGCGGGCCCCGAGCTTGTCCATGATGCGCGCGCGATGCACCTCGACCGTGCGCGGGCTGATGGCCAGCGTGCGCGCGGCCTCCTTACTCGACGCGCCGCGCGCGATCAGCGCCAGCACCTCGCGCTCGCGCGGCGTGAGCTGTTCGAGGCACCGCGAACCCGCGGCCCATTCGTCGGCCGGGCGCCGCTCGTCAGGCTGACCATGAATGTGAAGTGCCGGCTGTGCCATGCTTCGTTCGCTCGTCCGCCGCGTCCGCGCAGTGCGGACAGGAAAATGCGTCGGTCGCGATCAAAGATCAAGCCTTGACTCGCCCGCGGCGAGCGAAAGAGACGAATGGAACCCGCCGGTGCGTTCGGGCAGCACGCAAAAATTCCGTTCCGCCCGAACGCAGTCGCTTTCGCATCCGTTTTCAGCGGATCACTTCCTGGCAAGCAGGTCGCGAATTTCGGTCAGCAGCACCTCCTGGGTTGAGGGAGCCGCGGGCTTCGCCTCTTCTTTCTTGCGCACCTTCTGAATCAGATTGATCAGCACGAACAGCGCGGCGGCGACGATGAGAAAATTGATCAGGATGGTGAGGAAGTTGCCCCACGCCAGCACCGCACCCTGCTTCTTCGCTTCGGCCAGCGAATCCGCCGTCACCTTGTCCGACAGCGCGATGAAGTAATTCGAGAAGTCGAGGCCGCCCGTGATCGCGCCGATCACCGGCATGAAGATGTCGCCGACCAGCGAGGTGACGATCGCGCCGAACGCGGCTCCGATGACGACACCGACCGCGAGGTCGATGACGTTGCCGCGCATCGCGAATTCCTGGAATTGCTTGAGCATCGCTTGGCTCTCCGAGCGGGTTGCAAAGGCGCATTCTAGCGCAGGCACAGGCGCAACCACGCGCCGAACCCCCTTTTCCTCATCTTTCGGCCGGCCGCCGGCGGCGGGCGCAGCGAACAAGCCGTGGACAAGACCGGGGCTTCATGGTCCCCTTTCCCGCGATGGCGGCCTGCGGACGCAGGCCGGCCGCCCGGACGCCACGGCCCCGACGCCCGTGACCGCCGGGCGCGGGGAAGCGCATGCTGCAGGGCTGGGTGGTCGTCGCCGTCGCGCTCGGCTACATCGGATTGCTGTTCGTGGTGGCGAGCTACGGCGACCGCGTGCGCCAGCTCGGCCGCGACGGACGCTCGCGGCTGCTGATCTATCCGCTTTCGCTGGCTATCTACTGCACGTCCTGGACGTTCTTCGGTTCGGTCGGTCTGGCCTCCCGCACCGGCTACGACTTCCTCACCATCTACGTCGGCCCGATCCTGATGATGGCGCTCGGCGTGCCCCTGGTGCTGCGCATCGTGCGGCTCGCCAAGACGCAGAACATCACCTCGATCGCCGATTTCATCGCCGCGCGCTACGGCAAGAGCCAGGCGGTGGCCGCCATCGTCGCCGTGATCGCGATCATGGGGACAATCCCCTATATCGCGCTGCAGCTCAAAGCCGTCTCGGCCTCGCTCGGCACCATCCTCGCGCCAACAGCGGGGGCGCATTGGGCGCAGCCGGTATTCGGCGACCTGGCGCTGTTCGTGGCGCTGTCGATGGCGGCCTTCGCGGTGCTGTTCGGCACCCGCCACATCGACGCCACCGAGCACCAGGACGGCCTGATGCTGGCGATCGCGGCCGAATCCCTCGTGAAGCTGTTCGCCTTCGTCGCGGTCGGCGTGTTCGTGACGTTCTGGATGTTCGACGGGCCGGCCGCGCTGTTCTCACAGGCCATGGAACGGCCCGACACCGCAGCCGTGCTCGCCAGCGAGCCGAAATTCGGCACGCTGATCGCCATGACGCTGCTCTCGACCGTGGCGATCCTGCTGCTGCCGCGCCAGTTCCACGTCACCGTGGTCGAGAACAACAGCGAGTCCGAGATCAAGCGCGCCGCCTGGCTGTTCCCGCTCTATCTCCTGCTGATCAACCTGTTCGTGGTGCCGATCGCGATGGCGGGACTGCTGAGCTTCCCGGCCGGCGGGGTGGACAGCGACATGTTCGTGCTGGCGCTGCCGATCAAGGCCAATTCGGAGGTGTTCACGCTGATCGCCTTCATCGGCGGCCTGTCGGCGGCGACCGCGATGGTGATCGTGGAATCGGTCGCGCTCGCGATCATGGTGTCGAACGACATCGTGGTGCCCTGGGTGCTCAAGCGGCGGGAGACGCTGCTCACCGGCCGCGGCGACGTCGGCGCGCTGCTGCTCAAGGTGCGCCGCACCGCCATCGTGGTGATCCTGCTGCTGGCTTACGCCTACTACCGCTCGGCCGGCGAGGCCCAGCTCGCCTCCATCGGCCTGCTCGCCTTCGCCGCGGTGGCGCAGCTCGCGCCGGCGTTCTTCGGCGGTCTGTTCTGGCGGCGGGCGACCGCCAGCGGCGCGATCGCCGGCATGGTCATCGGCATCTTGGCGTGGGCCTATACGCTGCTGCTGCCGAGCATCGCCGACATCGGCATCATCGGCCGGCAGATCCTGACCGACGGGCCGGGGGGCATCGCCTGGCTGCGGCCGCAGGCGCTGTTCGGGCTCGACATGCAGCCGCTGGTGCATGGCGTGGTCTGGAGCGTGGCGCTCAACATCCTGGCCTATGTCGGCTTCTCGTTCGCCCGCCAGCCGAGCGCGATCGAGCGGATGCAGGCCGACGTGTTCGCGCCCTCCAACCTCGCACCGATGGCGCCGAGCTTCCGGCTGTGGCGCTCCTCGGTCACGGTCGGCGAGCTGACCGAGACGGTGGCGCGCTATCTCGGCGAGGACCGGACCCGCACCTCGTTCGCGAGTTTCGCCGCGGCGCGGCGCATCAACCTCGACCCGCAGGCGGAGGCCGACTTCCAGCTTCTGCGCTACGCCGAGCACTCGCTCGCCTCGGCGATCGGCGCGGCCTCGTCTCGGCTGGTTCTGTCGCTGCTGATCCGCAAGCGCACGGTCTCGACCAAGGCCGCGCTCAAGCTGCTCGACGACGCCAACGCTGCCATTCACTACAACCGGGAGATCCTGCAGACCGCGCTCGATCACGTGCAGGAGGGCATCGCCGTGTTCGACAGGGAGCTGCACCTGATCTGCTGGAACCGGCAGTTCGGCGAGATCCTCGACCTGCCGCCGGAGATGACGCGCGTCGGCGTCAACCTGGGCGAGATCGTCCGCTTCAACGCGGAGCAGAGCCCGCTGAGCCCCGGCGAGATCGACGAGCTGGTCCGCGCCCGGCTCGAGCGTTACGCCGAGGGCGGCGATCCGGTCGTGGTACGCTTCGCCGAGCGCGGGCTGGTCGTGGAGGTGCGCTCCAACAAGATGCCGGACGGCGGCATCGTCACCACCGTCACCGACATCACCGGCACTGTCGAGGCCGCCGATGCGCTGGAGCGCGCCAACGCCACGCTGGAGATGCGGGTGCGCGAGCGCACCACCGAGCTGACGCGGCTGAACGCCGAGCTGGGCCGCGCCAAGGCCGCCGCCGACGAGGCCAACATCTCCAAGACCCGGTTCCTGGCGGCCGCGAGCCACGACATCCTGCAGCCTCTCAACGCCGCGCGGCTCTACGTCACGTCCCTGAGCGAGCGCCGGAGCGGCGACGAGGACGGGCCGCTGATCGACAACGTCGACGCCTCGCTGGAGGCGGTCGAGGAGATCATGGGCGCGCTGCTCGACATCTCGCGGCTGGACACCGGCGCGATGCGGCCGGAGGTCGTCGGCTTCCGGATCGACGAGCTGCTGCGCCAGCTCGACGTCGAGTTCGCTCCGCTGGCCCGCGAGAAAGGGCTCACGCTGACGTTCGCGCCCTGCTCGCTCGGCGTGCGCTCGGACCGCAGGCTGCTACGGCGACTCTTGCAAAACCTGGTGTCGAATGCGGTGAAATACACGCCACAGGGTCGCGTGCTGATCGGCTGCCGCCGCAGGGGCGGCAGCCTGCGGATCGACGTCTACGACACCGGACTCGGCATCCCCGCCTCGAAGCGGCGCACGATCTTCCAGGAATTCCAACGGCTCGACGAGGGTGCGAAGGTGGCCCGCGGGCTCGGGCTCGGCCTGTCGATCGTCGAGCGCATCGGCAAGGTGCTGTCGCACCGGATCGAACTGCATTCGGCGCCCGGACGGGGCTCGCGCTTTTCGGTCGAGGTGCCGCTGGCGAGCGAAGCGATGGCGGCCCCGCTGCCGCGCGAGACCGCGAGCGTGGACCGCCGCCAGCTCGCCGACACCACGGTGCTCTGCATCGACAACGAGCCGAACATCCTGGACGGCATGGAAACGCTGCTGGGCGGCTGGGGCTGCCGCGTGCTCAAGGCGGCCGACCTCGACGCAGCCGCGGCCGCGCTGACCGCGGCTCAGCTCCGGATTCACGGCCTGCTGGTCGACTACCACCTCGACCGCGGCAACGGCATCGACGCGATCGTCGCGCTGCGCGCGCGGTTCGGCGCGGCACTGCCGGCGATCCTGATCACCGCCGACCGCTCGCCCCTGGTGCGCGATGAGGCGCGCCGGCACGACATCCTGGTGCTCAACAAGCCGATCAAGCCCGCGGCGCTCCGCGCGCTGATGGCGCAATGGCGGATGCAGCGCGCAGCGGCGGAGTGAGACGGCGCGCCGGCGTTCAGGTGCCGGCCCCCGCGCCCTGCGGCCACTGTCCGACTTCGATCTTGGCTGCAGCGATCACCGCCTGGGTGCGGCTCTCGACCCCGAGTTTCTGCAGGATCGCGGAGACATGCGCCTTGACGGTCGCCTCCGAGACCGACAGCTCGTAGGCGATCTGCTTGTTGAGCAGGCCCTCCGACAGCATCATCAGCACCCGCACCTGCTGCGGCGTCAGCGTGGCCAGTCGCGACAGCAGCGCGGCGGATTCCCTGTCGGCACCGGCGCTCAGGTCCACGTCCGGCGGAGTCCAGATTCCGCCGCCCATGACGCTCACAATCGCTTGGCGCATGGTCTCGGTGTCGAGCGTCTTGGGGATGAAGCCGGACGCGCCGAAGTCCATGCAGCGGCGGATCACGGACGGATCGTCGTTGGCGGACACCACCACCACCGGCACGCCGGGATATTGCGCGCGCAGATACATCAGGCCGGAGAAGCCGCGCACGCCCGGCATCGACAGGTCGAGCAGGACCAGGTCCACGTCGCCCTCCTTGTCGAGCAGGCGCACCACGTCGTCGAAGATGCCGGCCTCGGCGATGCCGTCGCGGGCAAACACGCCCGACACCGCCTCGCGGAGCGCGCCGCGGAACAGCGGGTGGTCGTCGGCGATGATCAGTCGGTTCGACGTCTCGTTCACGGCAGTCCCCGGTCGCGAGCGGTCGCGCCCCGCGGCTGCCGCAACGGCCGAATGTACCGTATCCCGCAACCGGAATGCACGCCGCGGTGCGGCAATCCCGCGTGGGCCCTCAGCGCCGGCAGCCCGCGAACTGAAGAACCACCGCGCGGCGGTGCGGCCGGGCGCGGTGCTCGATCAGGTAGATGCCCTGCCAGGTGCCGAGCGCGAGCCTGCCATCCCGCACCGGAACGTGCAGCGAGATGCCGGACAGCATCGCCTTGACGTGCGCCGGCATGTCGTCCGGCCCCTCGGCGTCGTGGATCCAGCCGCCGTCCTCGGGCGCGAATCGGCGCAGCGCGGCGACGAGGTCGGTGCGCACGTCGGGGTCGGCGTTCTCCTGGATCGTCAGCGACGCCGAGGTGTGGCGCAGGAAAAGCAGCAGCACGCCGTCGCCCGCGCCGCTCTGCTCGACGAATCGCGCGGCCTCGCGGGTGATGTCGGTGAAGCCCTCGCCGGGCGTGTCCACCACGAGTTCCGCGTCCGCGATCAGGTCGGGCGCGACGCTTCGGATCGGGGAAAGCCGCACGGCCATAGGAGCACGATCAGCCCTTGCGCTGCATGTCCCGTTGCAGCCCGGCGACCATCTCGACCAGCCGCCGCCAGATGTCGCCGATGAAGGACTTCACGCGCTCGACCTCCGAATCCATCGGCGATTTCGGCGCGGGCACCGGCTGCGGCGGACGCGGCGGCGCCTCGGCAACCGGCGGCGCGGGAACCGGATCGGGCCGGGCACCGCCGGGCACCGCCAGGCCACGCGCCAGCAGTTCCTTCTTCAAAGCCGCGTTCTCGCCCTGCAAGCGGCCGATCTCGGCCTCCAGCGCCGCGCGTTCGTCGGGCGCAAGCTGGCAGACCAGACCCGCCGGGCCCGGCGCGCAGGTCGCGACCTGCCCGGTGCGGGTGTCGAGGCGCACCAGGCTGTCGCCGACGCGATGGTGGGTGTAGCGGCCATCATCCGGCGACGCGGGAGCGGCGGGAGAAGGCGCGGACGGAGAGCCCGACGACTCCTGAGCGTGCACAGTGGCAAACTGCACGACGCAGCCAAGCAGGGCAGCAATGGCGAGCCGTTTCATGGATCCTCCGTCCGCAGCCCCATTCAGCACCCGGATCGCGGCGGCGCAATGACGCTGTCGCCTCAGCCCTCCGCCCGGTACGGGGCGCGGCCAGATTTGATAGCATCCTCAAGGAGATCGATCCGATCCTGCCCCCAGAAGACCTCGCCGTCCAGAACATAGACCGGCGAGCCGAAGGCGTCGCGGGCGATCGCCTCCCGGTTGTTGTTCTCGTAAACCTCCCGCACCGCGTCGGTTTTGGCGGTCGCGAGCAGGGCCTCCGGGTTCGGAAGACCCGCCTCCTTCGCCACCGCAAGAATCGTGGCCTCGTCGGCCAGGTTCTGCTCCTTCTCCCAGATCGCGGCGAACGCCAGTGCCAGAAACGGCGCGATGTCGTGGCCGGCCGTGTCGGCTGCGATGGCGAAGCGGTCGGCGAGCGACGCATCGAACGGCCAGAACTTCGGCTTCAGCGGGAAGTTCAGCCCGCGCTTCTCGCGCCAGCGCTGCAGCTCCAGCAGCCGGTAGCGCTGGCGGGCGGGTGCGCGCTTGGCCAGCGGCAGCCCCCCGGTCTCGGCGAAAACGGCGCCCAGCGCCATCGGCTTGTGGGCGAGCGCGACACCGTGGCGCCTGACCATGTCCATGAATGCCTTCTGGCCGATGTAGGCCCAGGGCGAGATCAACGAGAAGTAATAGTCGATGTGGCGGGGCATGCTTCCTCTCCCAAGAACGCCCGAGCCTAAACCATTTCGAAGCTCAAAAGTCAGCCTCCGGCGAACCGGGGCGGGCACGGCCGGTGGTGTTGAGTGCGGCGCAAAAACGCGGGGACGCGGGGTCCGCCACCGCCGGTCAAAAATGAAGTCAAGCAATTGAATATGAAAGGCTTTTCATATCCCACCGGCGGTTGTGAGATTGATTGACTTAGGGACAGGCCGCCACTATGGTCCGCGCGGCTTCAAGGACGGCCGAAAACACTGGTTTTGCTGGCAATCTTGGGTGTCGGACGCAGATGGCCAACGACACGCGGAACGAGGGCAAGAACAGCACGCGGCCGGCCGAAGACGCCGCTCTCTCCGCGAGGCTCAAGAGTCTCGGCGAACGGCTCGGCCAAGTCACGGCCCGCCGCCCCGTCGAGGCTGACTCCGGTCCGGGCACGAGCAGCAACGCCTCGGGAATCGCCCGCGGCTTCCGGCTCTCGACCGAACTGGTTGCGGGCGTCCTGGTCGGGGCATTCATCGGCTGGGCGCTCGACAAGTGGCTGGGCATCGCGCCGTGGGGGATGATCGTGTTTCTCTTGCTCGGCTTCGCTGCCGGCGTGCTCAACGTGATGCGCGCGGCGGGGGTTTCCAGCGAACCGGGCTCCGGGCGATAGAACGTTAGGACAAGACCGGCGATGGCCGATCCCATTTCGCAATTCCAGATCAAGAATCTCGTCTCGTTCGGCCAGGCCGGCGGACAGGAGATCGCCTTCACCAACTCCGCGCTGTTCATGGCGATCACCGTGGTCGGCATCGCCGCGCTGCTGGTCGGCGGCGGGCGCGCCCGGTCTCTGGTGCCGGGCCGGATGCAGTCGATCGCGGAACTGTCCTACGAGTTCGTCGCGGAGACCATCCAGAGCACCGCCGGCAAGGCGGGCATGAAGTTCTTCCCGCTGGTGTTCTCGCTGTTCATGTTCATCCTGATTGCCAACATGATCGGGATCATCCCCGGCGCGTTCACCGTCACGAGCCACCTGATCGTCACCTTCACGATGGCGATCCTCGTGTTCCTGACCGTGGTGGTCTACGGCTTCTACAAGAACGGGCTCGGCTTCTTCCGCCTGTTCGCGCCCAAGGGCATTCCGATCTACGTCCTGCCGCTGATCGTGTTCATCGAGGTGCTGTCGTTCCTGTCGCGCCCGATCTCGCACAGCGTGCGTCTGTTCGCCAACATGCTGGCGGGCCACATCACCCTCAAGGTTCTCGCCGGCTTCGTGCCGATGGTGGCCGGCGCCGGACTGATCGGCTGGGCCGGCGCGGTGCTGCCGCTAGGCCTGGTGGTGGCGATCACCGCCCTCGAAGTCCTGGTCGCGTTCCTGCAGGCCTATGTGTTCGCGATCCTGACCTGCATCTACCTCAACGACGCCATCCACCCGGGCCACTAGCGCATGATCCTGAAAAGTGGGAACCGGTTTTCGGACCAGATCATGCGCGAGCGGAAACCCGCCTAACCAACGAACCTCACCTTCCAAACCTCAAAGGAGTTTTGACATGGATCCTGTGGCCGCGAAGTACATCGGTGCCGGCATCGCCTGCATCGGCATGGCGGGCGCCGGCATCGGCGTGGGCAACATCTTCAGCAACTACCTGGCCGCCGCGCTGCGCAATCCTTCGGCCGCCCAGGGCCAGTTCGCCAACCTGATCTTCGGCTTCGCCGTGACCGAGGCGCTCGGCATCTTCTCGCTGCTGATCGCGCTGCTGCTGCTGTTCGCCGTCTGATCCGGCCGGCTTCGGCCAGCGCCTGATCTTCAGGAGACGGGGGCCGCCGACCGCGGCCCCATGACGGCATCGGCCCACGGCATCGATCCATACGGGCATTGACTTAGCAGTCATCGACTTAGCAGGCATCGACATGGCGACCAGTGCTTCCACGCAAGTGCCTGGCAAGGCGGGAGGGGCCTTCCCCCCCTTCGCGGCCGATACGTTCGCGTCTCAGATTCTCTGGTTCGTGATCGCCTTCGTCGCGCTGTATCTGATCATCTCGCGGATCGCGATTCCGCGCATCGGCGGGACCCTCGAAGCGCGCTCCGGCCGCATCGCCGACGACCTCGCGGAAGCCGCCCGGCTGAAGGAGCAGTCGGACGCGGCGATGGCCGCCTACGAGAAGGCCCTGGCCGACGCCCGCGGCCGCGCCCAGACGCTGGCGGGCGAGACCCGCGACCGGCTGCACGCGCAGGCCGAGGAGCGCCGCAAGGCGCTCGAGGCCGACCTGAACGCCAACATCGCGGCCGCGGAAAAGACCATCGCCGCGACCAAGACCTCCGCCATGACGAACGTGCGCGGCATCGCCGTGGACACGGCGACCGCGATCGTCGAGCGGCTGACTGGCGCGGCCCCCGCGGCCCCGGCCGTGGAAGCCGCCGTCAACGACGCGCTCAAGGGTTAGGGCCTGCCGATGATCGCCTTTCTCCAGACACCGGACGCCTGGGTCGCCGTCGCCTTCGTGCTGTTCCTCGCCATCCTCGGCTATGCCGGGGTGCACCGCACGATCCTGACCGCGCTCGACAACCGCGCCGCCCGCATCAAGGCCGAGCTGGACGAGGCGAAGCGACTGCGCGACGAGGCCGCCGCGCTGTTCGCCCAGTACCAGCGCAAGAAGGAAGAGGCCGAGCGCGAGGCCGAGGCGATCGTGACCGAGGCCAGGGCCGACGCCGAGCGCGTCGCCGCCGAGGCCAAGGCCCGGATGGAGGAGTTCGTCGCCCGCCGCACGAAGATGGCCGAGACCAAGATCGCCCAGGCCGAGGCGCAGGCGCTGGCCGACGTGCGCGCCGCTGCGGCCGACGCGGCCGTGGCCGCGGCCGAGCGGATCCTGACCCGGACCACCAAGGGCGAGGTCGCGGACCGCCTGCTGGCGCAGGGCATCGCCGACGTGAAGGCGAAGCTGAACTGAACCGGGCGGAATCGCGTTTCAGGGCATGGTGGCCGGGCTCGTCCCGGCCATTTTGTTTCGAGCGTATCCTGTGAACAAGCCGGCCTGCGGCCTTGCGCCCGTTTCAGTCCTGATTCGCCAGCGTCCATAATCCCGCCGTGCGAATCACTTCCGGGGAGAAGGCGATTCGCACGGTTTCGGGGCGGGGAATCGGGGAATCCCCTTGGTCATTTTCGACTGCAACGGCGTGCTGGTGGACAGCGAGGCGATCGCCGCCACCGTGGCCGCCCAGGAGCTGACGAGCGCCGGCTTCGCCGTCTCGCCCGAAATCGTGGCCCGCTTCTTCGCCGGCCGGCGACCCGCCGACATGCTCGCCGACATCGAGGCCGCCACCCGCCGGCGGCTTCCGCCGAACTTCGGCCCCATGCTCGCGGCCACCGTGATGCGCCGGATCCGCGACGAGGTGCGCCCGACGCCGCACATGGAATACGCGCTGAGCTGGCTGCGCGGCCGCAAGTGCGTCGCCTCGTCCTCGCCGCTCGACCGGGTTCGCGTCAGCCTGAATACCACCGACCTGCTGCGGTTCTTCGAGCCCTATCTATTCTCCGCCAGCGACGTGCCGAAGGGCAAGCCCGCGCCCGACCTGTTCCTGCATGTCGCCGCCAGCATGGGCGTGGCCCCGGCCGACTGCATCGTGGTCGAGGATTCGCCGGCCGGCGTCACGGCGGCGCAGGCCGCGGGCATGAAGCCCATCGGCTTCATCGGCGGCTCGCACGCGGCCGCCAATCTCGGCACCCTGCTCGTCAACGCCGGCGCGCGCGCCGTGATCGCCGACATGCGGGCGCTCAAGAGCACCGTCATCTCGCTGCGCGGCTGGTAAAAGCCGCCCGTCCCGCCGCCTCAGCTCTGGCGATGCCCGCGCGCGGGCGGACGCCGCTCCGGCCGGCGCGGCTCTCGCGCCGCCAGCGGATCGAAGCCGACATAGACGACATAGGCGTCGATGTCGCCGCCGGGCGGCATCGGGAAGCTCAGCTCTTCCTCGATGTGCGTGAACGAGACGTTGGTGTCGCCCTGCGGGATCGTCACGTTGATGCGCTGGAACCGGGTGGCGATCGGCCGGGGCTCCGGCCCCTCGCGCACCACCGCCAGTCGCAACGGCACGTCGATCTGGCCCGCGCCGCCGGCCGGGCCGAGGATCACGCGCCCCTGGATGCCGATCCGCATGGAGAGCGTGGTTCCGGTGAGGCGGCACTCGCGGGCGGTCTCGCCGAGGCCGATCTGGTAACGCATGTTGAGCGCGGACGGATCGGACGGATTGGCGGAAATCTGCATCGTCGAGGCGCCCTGCCGGATCGCGATCGACGGGCATTCGAACGAGGGCTGCTGGGCGGGCGTCTCGCCCGCCGGGGCGGCGGTGTTCGCCGTGGTGACGGTCGAGGAGCCGAACATCCCCGACAGGCTGGACATGCCCGGAATGGCGTTGGACGAGCAGCCCGCCAGCACCAGACCGCATGCCGCGAGGGCAAGGCCGGAACTCGGGCCGGACCTGCGAATACCGCTCCAGAACACCGTCATGAACACTCCACGCAACCGCACCAAAGCCCCAAGTCCGTTTTGTCGCGTTTTCTTCACGCGAACCGGTTCCCACTTCGCTCGAAACGCTCCACGCATAGTTACCGGGTGCCTAAGGCCGGGTAAATGCCCGGCTTTGGTGCAATCCGACCGTGGCGGCGGCAAGGCGGCGGGGTGCGGCCCCTGCCCTTCCCGAGCCCGGACGTTCCGGCCGGACCGTCACACCCGCGGATCGGTCCGGAGTTGGGCATAGAGCAGGTGGTCCTGCCACTGGCCGTCGATGCACAGATAGGCCCGCGCATAGCCCTCCCGGCGGAAGCCGGTGCGCTCCAGGAGCCGCACCGAGGCGGCATTGGTCGGGATGCAGGCCGCCTCCATGCGGTGCAGCTTCAGGACCTCGAACGCCATCGGCAGCAGCGCCCGCACCGCGGCCGTCATGTAGCCCTTGCGGGCATAGGGCTCTCCGACCCAGTAGCCGAGGCTGCCGGTCTGCGCCACGCCGCGCCGGATGTTGGCGAGCGCCAGCCCGCCGACGAGTTGGTTGTCCTCCTTGCGGAAGACGAAGAACGGATAGGCGTGATCGTGCCGCAGGTCCTCGGCGTAGCGCTTCATGCGCTGCCGGTAGGCGGAGCGCGTGAGGTCGTCCGCCGGCCAGGTCGGCTCCCACGGCGTCAGGAACGCCCGGCTCTGCTCGCGCACCGCGGCCCACGCGGCATGGTCGGCCATGTGCGGGATGCGCAGGACGACGCCGTCGCCGACGACCGGCGGCAGCGGCTCCGGTGAACTCAGGCTGCGGAACAGCGCCATGCAACGCACCGCGAGAGGAGCTTCGGAAGCGGGTCAGGCAGCCCGGCGGGACAGACTGTCCACCACCTGCGCCGCGCCTTCAAGCCCGCGGCCGGGACCGATCGCGGCGATCGCCGGGCGGCTACGCGCGAGCAGAGCCTGGCCGGCCGCGCGCGCGCTTTCCACCGTGACCTTCTCGATCCGCTCCACCAGCTCCTCGAGCGGAATCGGACGGCCGTGGATCATCATCTGGTTGGCGAGCTGCTGGGCGCGCGCGCTGGAGCTTTCGAGCGCCATCAGCAGGCCCGCGCGCATCTGCGCCTTGGCCTTGTTCACCTCGGCCTGGGTGATGGTCTCGGCGGCCGTGGCGATCTCGTCCATCGACACCTGCAACAGCTCGCTCGCATCGGCCGCATCGGTGCCGGAGTAGAGAACGAAGGTGCCGGTATCGGCATAGGACGCGTGGTAGGAATAGATCGAGTAGCAGAGACCGCGCTTTTCGCGCACCTCCTGGAACAGCCGGGACGACATACCGCCGCCGAGCAGGTTGGTGAAGACCTGGAGGCTGTAGAGGCTGGGATCGCGCTGCGGCACGCCCTCCAGCGCCAGCGCAATGTGCATCTGCTCGAGGTCGCGCGGCTCCAGGCGAGAGCCGCCGCCGAAGCGCGCCGGCTGCGGCGCGGGCCCCGCCGGGCCCTCGAAGCCCGCGAACAGCTTCTCGACCTGATCGACGACCGCACGATGCTCGACCGCGCCGGCCGCGGACACCACCATGTCGGGCGCGCGGTAGTTGCGCGCGAGATACGCACGCAGATCCTTCTGGAGGAACGAGCACACGCTGTCGGGCGTGCCGAGGATCGAGCGGCCGACCGGCTGGTCGGGATAGGCGATGGATTGCAGGTGGTCGAACACCACGTCGTCGGGCGTGTCCTCGGCCGCGCCGATCTCCTGCAGGATGACGTTCTGCTCGCGCGACAGCTCGGCCGGATCGAACGACGGGTTCGACAGAATGTCGGACAGCACGTCGAGCGCCAGCGGCACGTCGGCCTTGAGAACGCGGGTGTAATAGGCGGTGGTCTCGATGCTGGTGCCGGCGTTGATGTCGCCGCCGACCGCCTCGATCTCCTCGGCGATCTGGCGCGCGCTGCGGCGCTTGGTGCCCTTGAATGCCATGTGCTCCAGAAGATGCGAAATGCCGTGCTCCTTGGGCATCTCGTCGCGGCTGCCCGCTCCGACCCACACGCCGAGCGACGTGCTGTGCAGATGCGGCATGGTCTCGGTGACGACCGCAAGTCCGGACGGAAGACGGGTGACTTCGACGCTCATGCCGCTGCTCCTTCGCGCGCGGCACGGCTGGCCGCCAGGATGAAGCGCTCCACCGCGACCTGATCGGCCGGCATCGGCGTGAAGCGCTCGGGACGTTCAGGTAAGCCGGCCAGCCACTCCGGCAAGGGGGGGCGGACGCCGCAGGCGGCCTCGACCGCATCCGGGAACTTGGCCGGATGGGCGGTGGACAGCACGACCATCGGCATCGCCGGATCGCGGGTCTCCTTCTCGGCGACCGCAACTGCGACTGCGGTGTGCGGATCGATGAAGTTTCCGGTCTCGCGCCGCACCGTGCGCATGGTGGAGGCCACCTCGTCCTCGCCGGCGCGGCCGGCCGAGAACAGCGCGCGGATGTCCGCGAGCGCGGGCGTCGCGATCGAGAAACGGCCCGACTGCGCGAGCGACGCCATCAGCGCGCGCACGGGCGCTGCGTCGCGCGCATAGGCCTCGAACAGCAGGCGCTCGAAGTTGGACGAGACCTGGATGTCCATCGAGGGCGAGGAGGTCGCGACCACCTCGCGCACGTCGTAGGAGCCAGTCGCCAGCGTGCGGACGAGGATGTCGTTGACGTTGGTGGCGACCACGAGCCGGTCGACGCCCAGTCCCATGCGTCGCGCGACGTAGCCCGCGAAGATATCGCCGAAGTTGCCGGTCGGCACGGTGAAGGCCACCTTGCGATGCGGCGCGCCGAGCGCAACCGCCGCGGTGAAATAGTAGACAACCTGCGCCACGATGCGCGCCCAGTTGATCGAGTTGACGCCGGAGAGCCGCACCCGGTCGCGAAAGGCGTGGTGGTTGAACAGGCCCTTCACGATCGCCTGGCAGTCGTCGAAGGTGCCCTCGATCGCGAGTGCATGCACGTTGTCCGCGCCGGCCGTGGTCATCATCAGGCGCTGCACGTCCGACACGCGGCCGTGCGGATAGAGCACGAACAGGTCGGCGCGCTCCCGTCCTGCAAAAGCCTCGACCGCCGCGCCGCCGGTGTCGCCGGAGGTCGCGACCACAACGGTCGTGCGCTCCGAACGCTTCGCCAGCGCATGGTCCATCAGCCGCGCCAGCAACTGCATGGCCACGTCCTTGAACGCGAGCGTCGGGCCGTGGAACAGCTCCAGCAGGAAGGTGTTGGCGCCGATCTGCGAGACCGGCGCCACCGCGGGATGGCGGAAGCTGCCGTAGGCCTCGCGCGCCATCCGCGCCAGATCCGCCTCCGTCACGCCGTCGCCCACGAACGGCCGGATCACCTCGACCGCGACCTCGGCATAGGGCCTGCCCGCGAAGCCCGCGACCGTCTCGCGTCCGAGCACCGGCCAGCTCTCGGGCACGTAAAGCCCGCCGTCGCGGGCCAGCCCCGCCAGGGTGACGTCGATGAAGCCGAGCGGCGGGGCTTCGCCGCGGGTGGAAACGTACTGCACGGTCGGTCCTTGAAGGTGTCGGGCCGACACTAGAGGCTGGGCATGGCTTTCACAAGGATGGGATAAATATCTGATTTATATGAATAATATTAACATTCCCGCTATCCGTAGAGCAGTCTCGGCAGCCACAGCGCGATGTCCGGGAACCAGAACAGCAGCACCACCAGGATGGCCGGGGCGACCAGGAACGGAATCACGCCGCGGTAGATAGCCGCGATCCTGATGTCGGGGGCCTGGGCCTGGATCACGAACAGATTCATCCCGACCGGCGGGGTCAGGAGCCCGACCTCCACCATGATCACCAGCAGGATGCCGAACCAGACCGGATCGTAGCCGAACTTCATCACCAGAGGCAGGAACACCGGCACGGTGATCAGCACCATGCCGATGCCTTCGAGGAAGCATCCGAGAACGAGATAGGCCACGATGATGAGCAGCATCACCATCAGAGGCGTCAGACCGGCGGCGCGCGCGCTCTCGGTCAGGAACTCGGGCAGGTGGGTCTGAACCATGAAGAACGAGAACAGGTTCGCGCCCATCACGATCACGAACAGCAGGCCGGAGACCAGAACCGAATTCTCGATCGCCCGCAGCAGCTCGCGGAATCCCATGCGGCGGCCGAGAAAGCCGAGCAGGATCGCGCCGAAGGCGCCGATCGCCGCGGCCTCGGTCGGCGAGAACACGCCGGCGTAGATGCCGCCGATGGTGACGACGAACAGGACCGCGAACTGCCACGGCTGGCGCATCGACGCGATCCGCTCGCGCAGCGAGAACCGCTGCGCGTCGGGCGCGTAATGCGGCCGCCAGTAGCCGACGCCGACCGCCACCGCGATGTAGAGAAACGTCAGGATGATGCCGGGAACCAGCCCGGCCGCGAACAGCCGGGGCACCGACTGCTCGGCGATCGCCGCATAGATCACCATGATGATCGAAGGCGGGATCAGGATGCCGAGGCTGCCGCCGGCCGCGATCGAGCCGGTGGCCAGCCCCGTGTCGTAGCCGGCCTTGCGCATCTCCGGCAGCGCGATCCGCGTCATGGTCGCGGCGTTGGCGAGCGAGGAGCCCGACACCGCACCGAAGAACGCCGAGGCGGTGATGGTCGCGGTCGCGAGCCCGCTGCGGAAGCCGGACAGGATCACCCGCGCGGCCTTGAACAGCTCGGCCGACAGCCGGGACTCGGAAGCCACCTCGCCCATCAGGATGAACAGCGGCACCACCGACAGCGTATAGGCGGTGGCCACGTCGAACGGCGTGGTGCCTGCGAGCGCAAAAGCGCCGGGCCAGCCCAACACCAGCGCGTTGCCGAAGAAGCCCACCAGCATCAGCGAGATCCACACCGGGACCCGCGCCAGCAGCAGCGCGATCAGGATGGTGACGCCAAACAGTCCTATGGTCGCGGGGGCCATCGTCAGTGTCCGGTCCTGGAGAACGCCGGCCGGGCCAGCAGGACCACGATGGCACAGAACAGAGAGCCCAGAAGGCCAAGAAGGGCGACGATCCAGAGCATGTAGATCGGCAGCTGAAGCTCCAGCTTGACGTCGCCGTAGTCATACGCCTGCGAGGCCGGAACCCACATGGCCCAGATCATCACTCCGATGCAGAGCACCGACAGCACGTCCGCCATCCGGATCAGGGCGACCGTGGCGCGCTCGCCCATCGCCGCGTCGAACAGGTCGATCACGATATGGCGGCGGGAGAAGAACGCAGCGGCCATCGAATTGAAGACGAACACCAGGAGAAGGCTTTCCACGGAATCGTAGGAACCGCGGATCGGGCTGTTGAAGACATAGCGGAGGAACACGTCGCAGACGGTCAGCACCATCATGATGCCGAGCGCGCCGCCGGCGATCCAGAGCTGGACGCGCTGGAGCCAGCCGGCGGCGTCAATAAGTCGGTCGCGCATGAGTGCTGATGTCCGGTTGTCCCGCGCGGAGCAGCGGCGCCACCGCTCCGTTACAAGACGACCGCCGATGCGGCGGCCGCGGCCTGCCTACCTGGTGTAAGCCTCGTAGAACTTGCGGGCCGGCAGACCCTTCTTCTCCAGCCCGGAGATGGTCGCCTCCACATACGGCGCGATCCGCTTCTTCATGGCCTCGATGTCCGCATCCGGCAGGGTGACGATCTCCAGGCCCCGCTTGATCATGATCGCCCGGCCATGCTCTTCGGCCGCGGTCCACGTCTTGCCGAAGCTCTCCGCCGCGGCCACGCCGCTGTTCTTGTCAATCAGGGCCTTCAGGTCGGCCGGCAGAGAATTGTACTTCGCCGGGTTCATCACCATCGCGAAGGTCGCCGTGGTAAGGCCCGGCTCGATCGCGTATTTCACGACCGAACCGAGGTCGTAGGCGAGGCCGGCCTCGTGCGGGAACCAGGCGGCATCGACGATGCCCTTGGAGAGCGCGTCCTGCGATTCCGGCGGCGGCACCAGCATCGGCACCGCGCCCAGCGCATCGAGCAGATGCTTGCTCTGGATGCCCGAGTAGCGGACCTTGACGCCCTTGTAGTCGTCGATCTTGCGCAGCGGATTGCGGGAGTACGACACCACCGGGCTGCCGGCGGTCATGAACAGGACGCGCAGCCCCTGATGCTCGGCATGCAGGTATTGCGGCGCAAGCTCGGTCATGCGCTTGCCGGTGATTGCGGGGCTGGAGCCCGCCTTGGGCCAGGCAAACGGCAGGTTGACCAGATCGGTCATGGGATAGCGGCCGGGGGTCACGCCGTGCAGCGTGAAGGCGATGTCGCTGATGCCGTTGCGCGCGGCGTCGAACTGCCGGTTGGGCGGGCCGCCGAGCTGCCCGTTCGGATAGATCGTGACCTTGAGCCGGCCGCCGGATTCCTTCTCCAGCCGCTGCGCCCATTCGGTGGCCCACAGATGGAAGGCATGCTTGGGCGGAGCGAAGTGCGACAGCTTCAGTTCCGTGGTCTGCGCCGCTGCGCTGCCCGCCCATCCGAAGGATACGACCGCGCCCGCGAGCGCGGAGGCCTTCAGGATGCGAATGAACGACATGGGCTTCCCTCCAGATGAAGTGTGTTTTGCCCACTATGGGGGAACGTCGCAAAGCTGGCAACGCCGCCCGCGATACGGGACAACGCAATCAGCGCGCTGCCGCGTCGTCGCGCCTGCGGCCAATTGCCCAGATGACGAAAACGGCCAACAGGACGCCGGCCAGCGCGAACCACGTCAGAGCATATTGCAGATGGTTGTTGGGCAACTGCACCTGCAGCCTGCCGGGCTTCGGCAGCCCCCCGGCGGATTCCGGCTCCTCCTGGTCGATGTAGAACGGCGCGATCCCGGCGATGTTCTTCCAGACCGCCATCGCGACCGGGTCGCGCGTGTACCAGACGTTGGCCTTGGGATCGTCCTTCGGCGCGAACAGGCCGCGCGGCTCGGGCCACCGGATCGCGCCGACGATATCGACCACGCCGGGCGTCCGGCCTTCTGCGCGCGAGGCCGCATCCCGCCGCGCTTGCGGCACGAAGCCGCGGTTCACCATCACCACGCTACCGCCGGCGAGCCGCGCCGGCGTGAACACCCAGTAGCCCTGCCCCTTCACGTCGGGCCGCAGCGGCGAGCCGTTGGTATAGACCAGCGATTCCAGATCGTGCAGGAACTCGGCGGGAAACACGACGCGGCGGAATTCATGGTTGTCGGCGTCGAGCAGCCGCCAGCCGTCCGGCGGCGGCAGATCGACGGGCGCGCCGGACAGGCGCTGCCCGAGGTTCGCGATCAGCGCCTCCTTCCATGCTCTGCGGTCGAGCTGCCAGGCTCCGAGCCCAATCAGGACCGCGAGCCCGAGGACCGCGAACAGGCCGGGCATCACGATGCGCCGGTCGCGTTCGTTCACGTCGCGTCTCCGTCGCGGCGCGCAAGCGAGCCCTCGCGCGCCTTGTGGTGATATTGCAGGGCCACCATCAACCCCTTGATCGGCCGGAGAGGCAACAGCGTTGTGGCGAGAATAAGGGGCAGCCAGAGCACCGCATGCACCCACAGCGGCGGCTCGTAGGCGATCTCGACGCCGAGCGCGCAGCCGACCACCAGCGCGCCCGCCAGCAGCACCACGAACACCGCGGGCCCATCGCCCGAATCCGCGAACGAATAGTCCAGCCCGCAGACCTCGCACGACGGCCGCAGGTCGAGAAAGCCCTGCAACAGCGCGCCCTGCCCGCAGCGCGGGCAGCGGCATCGGAGCCCGGCGACGACCGGCGATGGCGGAGGAGGAACGGCGGTTTCGCTCATGAGGACCCCGAGTGAAGGCGGCTGCATTTCAACGCAAACGGGGGCGGCCTGCGCCGCCCCCGTGCCGATCGATAAAGCGCGAACAGGCGCGTCAATGCGCCGCGAGCGGGGTTCCCGCGGCCCAGACGTAGATCGCGGCGAACAGGAACAACCACACCACGTCGACGAAGTGCCAGTACCAGGCGGCGAACTCGAACCCGAGGTGGTGGGTCGGCGTGAAATGTCCGGCGTAGGCCCGGATCAGGCAGACCACGAGGAAGATGGTGCCGATCAGCACATGCGCGCCGTGGAAGCCGGTCGCCATGTAGAAGGTCGCGCCGTAGACGTGGCCGGAGAAGGTGAAGGCGGCGTGCGTGTACTCGTAGATCTGCACGCAGGTGAACAGGCCGCCCAGGATCACCGTCAGCCACAGGCCGTTGATCAGGCCCTTGCGGTCGCCGTGCAGCAGCGCGTGGTGCGCCCAGGTGACCGTGGTGCCCGAGGTCAGCAGGATCAGCGTGTTGAGCAGCGGCAGGTGCCACGGATCGAAGGTGCCGCGGAACGCGGTGCCGTCCGGGCTCGGCTGCGGCGGCCAGACCCCGCCGATCAGCTCGTTGCGGACCACCTGGTGCACGTCGTCGGGGAACAGCGCGACGTTGAAATAAGCCCAGAACCACGCCACGAAGAACATCACCTCGGAGGTGATGAACAGGATCATGCCGTAGCGGTGGTGGATCTGCACCACGCGGGTGTGGAATCCGCCGTGCTCGGCCTCGTTGATGACGTCGCGCCACCAGCTCAGCATGGTGTAGAGCACGCCGATCACGCCCGCGCCGAACACGAGCGATGCGCCGGGGAACATCTTGTGCATCCAGGCGATGGCGCCGACCGCCATCACGAAGGCCGACATCGAGCCGATGAGCGGCCACGGACTCGGATCGACGAGGTGGTAGTCGTGTTGCGGCTTGGCGTGAGTGTCGGCCATTCCCGGTCTCCGTTTCGCTAGAGCAAGACCGCTTCGCCCGAAGCGGTCTTGCTCCCGATTCCTTCAATTGCGCATGATCTTGTCCGAAAAGTCTGACAACTTTTCGGGATCATGCGCTAAATCCGCCCGCCGGTGGCGGCGGGCCTGGTCTCCGACAGCTGCCGCGGCGCCTCGCGCTGCGGGAAGAAGCTGTAGGAGAGCGTGATGGTGTCCACGTCCGCGCCGTCGGGAGCCTTGGCGAGCGCGGGGTCGACGTAGAAGACGACCGCCATCTCCCGCCGCTCGCCCGGCTTCAGGCGCTGGTCGGTGAAGCAGAAGCAGTTGATCTTGTGAAAATACGCGCCGATGTTCAGCGGCGTGACGTTGTAGGAGGCCATGCCCAGCGTCTCGCGGGCGGAGCGGTTGGTCACGGTGTAGTCGACGGTGATGACCTCGCCGAGCCGCGCCCGCACCGAATTCCGCGCCGGCTGGAACGCCCACGGCAGGCCGGGCGCGACGTTGGCGTCGAAGCGCACCGTCACCGTGCGGTCGGACACCTGCGCGGGCGCGACGATCGCGACTTGGGTGGTGCCGCCGAAACCGGTGGCGCGACAGAACCAGTCGTACAGCGGCACCGCCGCATAGGCCATGCCGACCATGCCGGCGGCGAACGCGCCGGCCGCTCCCGCGACCCAGAGATCGCGCGCGCGCATCGTCGGCGCAGCGCCCGCCGGGGTGGCGCGTGCCGGCTCGTCGTGTGTCGGCCTCTCGCGGGTCTCTTGCCGCCGGTCGGTCGGGACGCTCATCGCCTTCGATCCGCTCTACAGTGGCCGGTTGAGGACGCCGGGGCCGAGCTTGACCACGGTCACGAGGTAGACGAGCAGCACCAGTGCGCCGAGCGTCAGCGCGATCGCGATCGAGCGCGCGCGGCGGCGGCGGAGCTGCTCGGCGGTGAGGACGATGCCGGAGTCGGACTTCGGTTCGGGCCTGTCGTGGGACCTGTCGTCGGTCATGGCGTGACTCATGCGACCGCGCGGGCGAACAGGCCCAGCCCCTGCTCGATCAGAAGAACCGCAAACAGGGCGAACAGGTACAGGATCGAGAAGCCGAACAGCTGGCGCGCGGTGCGCAGGCTCGGCACGCGCCACAGCCGCCATGCCAGCGCGATCATGCCGGCCCCGGCCACGATCGAGACCGCGCCGTAGAAGAGGCCCGCGTGGCCAAGCAGCCAGGGCGACGCGCCGACCGGCGCCAGCACCAGCGAATAGATCAGGATCTGTCGCCGGGTCTCGGCCGCGCCCGCCACCACCGGCAGCATCGGCACGCCGGCCCGGGCGTATTCGTCGGTCTTGTAGAGCGACAGCGCCCAGAAGTGCGGCGGCGTCCAGAAGAAGATGATGAGGAACATCAGCACCGATTCGAGGCCGATGGAGCCGGTCGCTGCGGCCCAGCCGATCATGGGCGGGAACGCGCCCGCCGCGCCGCCGATCACGATGTTCTGCGGCGTCGAGCGCTTGAGCCACATCGTGTAGACCACGGCATAGAAGAAGATGGTGAAGGCGAGCAGCGCCGCCGACAGCAGGTTGACCATCAGCCCGAGCAGCACGACCGAGCCGACCGCGAGCGTCATGCCGAAGCCCAGCGCCTCGCCCGGCGTCACCCGGCCCGCCGGCACCGGACGGTCCGCGGTGCGCGACATCACCGCGTCGATGTCAGCGTCGTACCACATGTTGAGCGCGCCGGACGCGCCCGCGCCCACCGCGATGCAGAGCAGAGCGGTGAATCCGATCACCGGATGCACGTACCCCGGCGCGACCGCCATGCCGACCAGCGCGGTGAAGACCACCAGCGACATCACCCGCGGCTTGAGTAGCGCGAGATAGTCGCCGACGCTGGCCATGCTCGGCTCGACGCGGGCGGCGTCGGAGCGGATCGGCCCGGCGAGTTCGGCGCTGTCGGTGACGAGCGACATCGGCTCTCTGCTTTACGCTCTCACGCGCGTCCGCGGATCACTTGATCCGCGGCAGCACGTTGAACTGGTGGAACGGAGGCGGCGAGGACAGCGTCCACTCCAGCGTGGTCGCGCCCGGCCCCCACGGATTGTCCGCGGCCTTCTCCTTCGTCCGGAACGCCTGCCAGACGCCGATGAAGAAGATCAGCATGCCGAGGGCGGAGATGTAGGAGCCGACCGACGAGACGTAGTTCCAGCCGGCGTAGGCCTCCGGATAATCCGCGATGCGGCGCGGCATGCCGGCGAGGCCGAGGAAGTGCTGCGGGAAGAACAGGATGTTGACGCCGACGAAGGTCACCCAGAAGTGCAGCTTGCCCCAGAACTCCGAGTACATGTAGCCGCTGATCTTGGGGAACCAGTAGTACCAGCCGGCGAACACGGCGAACACCGCGCCGAGCGACAGCACGTAATGAAAGTGCGCGACGACGTAGTAGGTGTCGTGCATCGCCCGGTCCACGCCGGCGTTGGCCAGCACCACGCCGGTCACGCCGCCGATCGTGAACAGGAAGATCAGGCCGACCGCGAGCAGCATCGGCGTGCGGAACTCGATCGAGCCGCCCCACATCGTGGCGAT